>NZ_CP162553.1:7170054-7826318 GCF_040939785.1 Bradyrhizobium lupini | reverse complement strand
GTGTTCGTCGCCGAGACCGAGGAGGAGGCCGTCATAAACTCGGCTTCTTCGTCGAGCAGGAAGTCATCACGGTCGAGCAGGGCCGCGAGATGGCGCTCGACCCCACCCCCCGGGACGGCTTCATCACGCGCGACGAGGACGTGCTCGACACCTGGTTCTCCTCGGCGCTGTGGCCATTCCTCGACCAACGGCTGGCCCGCAGACGCGCCGGAAGTGGGGCGCTACTACCCCGACCAACGCACTGGTGACGGGCTTCGACATCATCTTCTTCTGCCTGGGTCGCCCGCATGATGATGATGGGGCTGCACTTCATGAAGGAAGTGCTGGTCTCGACGATCTACATCCCCGCCCTCGTCCCGCGACGAGGAGGGCGCGAAGATGTCGAAGTCGAAGGGCAACGTCATCGATCCTTTCAGCCTGATCGAGCGCCAATAAAGCGCGGACGCCGTGCGCTTCACGCTTGTAGCGATGGCCGCGCAGGGCCGCGACGGCAAGCTCGCCACCAGCCGCGTCGAGGGCGCTATCGCAATTTCGCGACCAAGCTCCGCAGATGCGTCGCGCTTTGCGGAGATGAACCATTGCGCCGTGCCCGAAGGCTTCGAGCCGGCGAAGGTCAAAGAGACGCTGAACCGCTGGATCACCCGCATGAGAATGCGCACCACCACGCGCGAAGTGACCGCGGCGATCTTTTCCTATCGCTTCAATGACGCCGCCGGCGGCATCTACCGCTTCGTGTGGAACGTCTATTGCGACTGGTATCTCGCCCTCGCAAAACCCGTGCTACTCGGCCCCGACAGCCCTGCCAAGGCCGAGACCCCGCGCCATGGTGGCATGGGCGCGCGACGAGATCCTGAAACTGCTGCACCCCTTCATGCCCTTCATCACCGAGGAGCTGTGGGCGGCGACGGCCGCGCGCGGCGATCTGCTCGCGCGCTGGCACCGTGGCCGCTGAAGCCGGCCAGGTGACGCCGAAACTGGCCTTGCGATGCTCGCGGCGACGACGGGGCCGACCGACGCGCTCGTCTCGCCAGTTGGGTGCTGCCGATCTTCGACCATGCCGACTTCACCGATCCCGCGGCCGAGGCCGAGATCGGCTGGGTCATTGACCTTGTCACGCAAGTCGAACCGGTGCGCGCCGAGATGAACATCCCGCCGGCGACCCTCACGGCGCTGGTGCTCGCAGGCGCCTCGGCCGAGACGAAGGAGCGCGCGCCGCGCTGGCGCGACGTCATCAAGCGCATGGCGCGGCTGTCGGACTCTCCTTCGCCGACCGTGCGCCCGACAGCGCGGTCCAGCTCCACCCAGTGCGCGCGAGGTGGCCGCGCTGCCGCTGAAGGGCGTGATTGACGTCGTTGGACACCGCCCGACTCGCAAGCCGTGCCGAGTCCAAACTGGCCAACGAGAAATCGTGGCCACGCGGCCCAGGAGCTCGTCGACAAACCCGCGAGAAGCGCGAGGCCGCAAGGCCAAGCTGCTCGAGGCCGTGGAGCGGCTCAAGCAGGCGTCGTAAGCTTACCCCGAGAGCGGCCTTGAGGAATTTTCGAGCCCCTGACACCATAGCGCCAGGGCAGCTCGACCGCCTTGGTGATGCCGATCCGGATGCCGGCCGCCCCCGACGTCCTCTCCGTCCGCGCATGCAGCGCGATCGGCGGACCTTGAGCGGCAAGGCGGCGACGCGCGATGGTGATGCCGAGCGCTTCGGTCAGCTTGCCCAGGCCCGCGCTGAAAGTGTGCAAATCCTGGAGATGGCGGCGCCGCATCGCGGCGGTGTCCGTGGGTCGGCTCCAGCGCGCAGGATCAGCACGGCGCTGGCCGGGCCTCTTCCTCGCGGGCGAAGTTCACACGCCAGTGGATGCCGTAGGAGCGGTAGACATAGACCATCCCGGCGGGCCGAACATCACGCGGTTCCGCGGCGTCAGGCCGTGGAGTACGCCGCCGGCTCGGTACTCGATGATAGGCCTCGACCTCGACGATGATCCCGCCAACGCCGTGACCAGCATGGTCGCACCGATCAGATCGGGCGCGACCTGCGCGCGAAAAGGTACGCTTCAGGGCTTTGCCGAGCCGAGGCGTAGAGGTCTTCGAGACTGGAGCCATTCGAGGGAGAATCGCCAGAGAACAGAGCAGGATATTGCCCATATCTGCCATGTTCCCTAAGCGGTGCCAGCCAGGTTGCGATGCCCGGCCAGACCGACTAGGTAGGACTTGGTCAGACCGGACACCCCATGGTCGTTATCGTCGATACCATCTCGAACCCCCCGGCCACGTCACCCCGAACGGTGAACTGGCCCGATTCCGCTTCGCCGCCGAAGCCGGACTGGATCCGGCTGCCGCAACGCGCCCGGCACCCGCGGCTATGCCGACCGCGCGCAACATCGTGCGCGCCATGTCGCGGCTACATACGGGTGTGCGAGGAGGCGGGCTGCCCGAGTATCGCGAGTGCTGGGACAAAAACCACGCGACCTTCCTGATCGCGGGCACACCTGCACCCGCGCCTGGCCTTCTGCAACTCAAGACCGGCATCCGAATGCACTTGACGCGGCCGCCCCCCAGAACGTCGGCGAGGCTGTGGCCAAGCGGCCTTGCCCATGTCGTCATCACCTCCGTGGACCGCGAGACTCTCGCAGACGGCGGCGCCGAGCATTTCGCCCAGACCATCCGCGCGATCCGCGCCGCGTGCGCCTCGACCGCGATCGAGATCCTGACGCCCGACTTCCTGCGCAAGGAGGAGGCGCTGGAGGTCGTCGTCGCGGCGAAGCCCGACGTGTTCAACTACAATCTCGAGACCGTGCCGTCGTGCTATCTCACGGTGCGGCCGGGCGCGCGCTACCCCGTTCGATCCGGCTGTTGCAGCGGGTCAAGGAGCTCGATCCCACCATCTTCACCACGTCCGGCATCGGTCGGCCTCGGCGAGGGGCGCTACGAGGTGCAGCAGGTGATGGACGATCTGCGTTCCGCCGACGTCGATTTCCTGACCATCGGGCAATATCTCCAGCCGACCCGCAAGCATCACGCCGTGATGCGCTACGTGCCGCCGGACGAGTTTTCGTCCTACGAGAAGGTCGCCTACACAGGGTTTCCTGATGGTGTCTGCGACCCCGCTCTATTCGTCGCATCATGCCGGCGAGGATTTTGCGAAACTGAAGGCCGCGCGGGCAGCGAAGCGCCGCGCTGGATCGCCATGCCCAATTTTTTCGAGCAAGCGTCGTGTCGATCACAGCGCGTCCGAGATGTTTGATCTGGTCGCTGACGTCGAGCGCTACCTGCAGGTTGTGCCGCTGTGCAGCCCCCTGAAGGTCAAAAACGCATGGCGGAAACCCGACGGCACCGAGGTGCTGGTCGCGGACATGACGGTGTGTTTCAAGCTGGCCAGGAATCCTTCACCAGCCGCGTGACGCTCGACCGCGCCAATTTGAAGATCTGGTCGAATATCGCACGATCTCCACAGCAATCTGGAAAACCGTTGGACGTTCGAGGCGCCCAAAGGCGAGAACGTTTGCGATATCGGCTTCGCACACCCCTACGAGTTCAAGAGCCGCATGCTGGCGCTCCTGATGGGCTCGATGTTCCACGCCGCGTTCGCGCGATTTTCCATCGCCTTCGAGGAGCGGAGCGGATGCGATCCTACGGACGGCGGAAGCTGGTGTCGTCGTAGTGGTTGCGGACGGGCACGCTCTCTCCTCCTTCATTGCGAAGAGCCCTTGCGACGAAGCAATCGCGAATCCCTCTGCGGAAGATCTGGATTGCTTCGCTGCGCTGACGATGGGGAGAGCAGGCGTGCCAAGAACCCAATCCACCGCCTCACCCCTCCGGCGGCTGCGAGGCGCCATAACGCGGCCTGCTCGATCTCCAGCGGCGTCATCGCACGGGCAATGTTGCCTCCCGTTGGTCTGGCGTGACAGGCCCACTCTCCAACATCGCCGCCGGCGTCATGCTGCTGCTTTCGACCCTTCCACATCGGCAATGACGTCGAGGTCACCACCATGGCGGGAAAGGTCAAGTCGCTACGGGCTGGTGTGGGGCGCAGCCATCGTCAATCACAGCGCGATCAAGCAGTACGTGCTCGATCACGTGAGTGCTTAACTCGCGCGGCTGCGTGGCGGATCTCACCCCCGCGGTCAGCGCGGCGGCCTGCGCGCCCTGCCGCGTGCCGGCGCGGTGATCGTGTCACGCGCAGGCGCAGGCGCTGCGGGTCCTGCGGCGGCACGTTTCGGCTTGGCCGTAGCTTGCGGGCCGCGGGCGAGATCCATCAGCATGCGCAGCGCCCCGACCACGGAGCGCTGACGCACGGCGGTGCGGCCCATGCCGCCAAAGCGATGCTCGCGATGGACGATGCGTCCGTCGCGCGCGCGGCAGCGGCGAAGTGCACGAGGCCTAACGGCTTGCCAGGCGTTGCACCCCCGGGGCCGGCGATGCCGGTGACGCGACCACAAGATCGACGCCGGCACGCTCCAGCAAACCGACCGCCATAGCTGTTGCGGTCTCTTTGCTGACGGCGCCGAAATTGGTGAGCGTGCCTCGACCCCGAGCATCGCGCGCTTGGCGTCGTTGGAATAGGTGACGAAGCCGCGATCGATGACGTCGGAGGAGCCGGGGATGTCGGTCAGCGCGCCCGCGACGAGACCACCGGTGAGGACTCCGCGGTCGCGATCGTCAGCTTGCGCATCCGGCACAAATCGAGCAGCGAGCGGGAGAGTGCGCGTGCGTCGCTGCCGCCTATGGCCTGAACACTCCAGGGCAGGATGGAGCAGCGGCGCTCGCGGTGGCCGCGATGCATCACCCGCGGCCCGTGAAGCCGAGCCGCTCGCCGTTGATCTCGCCTTGACCGCGACGCGGGAGATGTCGCCGCCGGAAATCTCGGCGATGCGCGCGCGCGGTCTCGCGGGGCGATCTTCGGCCGCTCGCAGATCATGGTCACCTCGAGATTGGCGATGCGGCCGCCGCGCTGGGTGACGCGCTCGATGGCGTGGTACAAAAACTGGTCGGAGGAGGCGCCTTCCACTTCGCGTCGCTGGGCGGAAAGTGCGATCCGATGTCGGCCTCAGCGAGCGCGCCCAGGATGGCGTCGATCAACCCATGCAGGCCGACATCGCCGTCGGAATGGGCCGCCGAAGCCTTTGGTGTGCGGCACGCGCACGCCGCATATCATGAGATGGTCGCCCTCGCCGAAGGCGTGGACGTCGCTGGCTTGTCCTGGTCCTGATGTCCGCCGAGCAGGCTTGCCAAGCCGCGCTCGCGCACGAAATCCTCGAGATGGTGAGCTTCATATTATCGCCTTCAAGGTTGCAACCGTCAATCCCGCCCATTCGGCAATCGCGGCATCGTCGGTGAAATCTGCGCCTGTCCTTGGCCGCGCGACGATGCGCTTCGAGGATGACGTCGAAACGAAAGGATTGCGGCGTCTGCGCAATTCGCAACCGCGCCCGGTCCGGCGTGTCCTCGACATTGTCATTCTCCGCCGGTGATCTTCATAGTCTCGGTGACGGGAACGACGGGGATCGCCGCGCCGGTGCGGCTGGCCGCATCGATCGCGCCGGTGATCACGCCTTCCGAAACGAAGGGTCGCGCGGCGTCGTGGATCAGGACGATGTCGGGCTTGTGCGCTGGCGAGCGCTTCGAGACCGGCGAGCACCGAGGCCTGCCGGGCCGCGCCGCCATTGACCGGCGCCTCGTGGCCGAGCCCTGCGACCGCCGCCGTGAACATGGCGCTGTCGTCCGGGATCACGACTGGCTGAACTGCGAACACGTCCGCATGACGGCTGAAGGCCTCCATGGCGCGATAGATCACCGGCACGCCGCCGATCTCGCAGTATTGGGGGCCACCGGCGCCTGCGCGCAGGCCGCGTCCGGCAGCGACGAGGACGACTGCGATGCGCTTTGATTTCGCCATAAGTCTCAAATACTCATTTGGTGATGAAGAGTCGGGGGTGGGGTGATCGCCGCATGCCTCATAGCACAGCAGGCCCGCAGCTTAAAGGGGGTTTCCCCGGATTGTGGGAAACAGCATTTTGCTGCACACTGCACTTGAAAGATTTTGCAGAACTGTCTAAACTGTAGGCATGACGCTTGACTGCACAAGAATTGTGCGCAAGATAGGTCATGGCAGGCGCGATCAGGCGCTGCCAGCGCAACGAGACCCCTGTGACTCGGTAGTATCGAGCTCTAAGCCATTGAAGATAGGCGATATTGATGTCGCCACCCCGGTCTTCCTGGCACCGATGTCCGGGGTGACCCGACTCGCCCGTCCGCCGGCTTGCCGCGGGTGCGGGGCCGGTCTGGTGGTGTCCAGAAATGACGGCCAGCGACGGGCTCGCCAATGGCCATCGCCTTGTCGGTGTTGCGCTGCAGCCACGGGGATCGGTCCCCACGTGGTCCAGCTCGCCAGGTGCGAGACGCATTGGATGGCGGAGGCGCCCGGATCGCTGAAGCCGAAGGCGCCGATATCATCGACATCAACATGGGCTGTCCGGCTCGTCACGTCACCGGCGGCCAGTCCGGTTCCGCCTTGATGCGCGACCTCGACCACGCCGTCAGCCTGATCGAAGCGACGATCGCGGCGGTGAAGGTGCCGAGCGTTGAAGATGCAATCGCTGGGACGACCGCACCCGCAACACCAGGAACTGGCGCGGCGCGCACAGGCATCAGGCATCAAGCTCGTCGTGCACGGCCGCACCCGCTGCCAGTTCTACAAGGGCGAGGCCGATTGGGATGCGATCCGCGCCGTACGCGAGGCCATCTCCATTCAGCTCGTCGTCAATGGCGACATCACCACTACGAGAAGGCCCTCGCGGCGTTAAAGGCCTCCGGCGCCGATGCCGTGATGATCGGCCGCGGCGCGCAGAGCCAGCCCTGGCTGCCCGGCCAGATCGGCCGCCGCCTCAAGGGTGGGGCGTGGAAGCCACGCCGCCGCTCGAGACGCTGCTGCATTATGTGCGCACGCTTTATGAAGGCGTCTGCGCGCTCTACGGCCTGCGCATCGGGCTGCGGCACGCGCGAAAACATCTGGGCTGGGCGCTCGACGTCGCGGCCGATGGGAGCCGTGCGCCGGCCGAGAAGCTGAAATCCTGGCGCCAAAAAATCCTCACCTCGGAGGATCCCACCTCGTTCACCGGTCATGCAAGATGCCTTCGACGACTTCGCATGGAGCGCCGCTGCAGGAGCTCAGTTGCTGAACATCGTCGGCCGTTTCCGTCCGACGGCGATGCCATCTGGACGCACTTCCCAATCCCGTGCTGATGATCGGGCCGGACGGCAAAATCGTCGCCGCCAACATCGCAACCGAAGCCTTCTTCGATATCTCGACGCAGTTCTTGAAGCGGCAGTCGCTGAAAGAGCTACTGCCGTTGGCAGCCCCTTGCTGGCGCTGATCGACCAGGTGCGTTCGTCGAATGCACCTGTCAACGAGTACAAGGTCGATCTGGGCACGCCCCGCATGGGCGGGGACCGCCAGGTCGATCTGCACGTTGCCCCCGTCACGGAACGGCCCGGCCATATCGTGGTGATGCTCCAGGAGCGCTCCATCGCCGACACCATGGACCGCCAGCTCACCCATCGCAGCGCCGCGCGCTCGGCGATCGCGCTCGCCGCGATGCTGGCGCACGAGATCAAGAACCCGCTCTCGGGCATCCGCGGCGCGGCGCAGCTCCTGGAGCAGCAGGCCTCCTCGGAAGACCGCATGCTGACGCGAGCTGATCTGCGACGAGGCCGACCACATCGTGACGCTGGTCGACCGCATGGAGGTGTTCGGCGACGAGCGCCCCGTGGTGCGCGGCCCCGTCAACATCCATTCGGTGCTCGATCACGTCAAACGGCTGGCGCAATCCGGCTTTGCGCCGCATCCGCTTCGTCGAGGACTACGATCCCTCGCTGCCGCCGGTGCTGGCGAACCAGGACCAGCTCATCCAGGTGTTCCTCAACCTGGTGAGAACGCCGCCGAAGCGCTGATCATCGTTCCCGACGGTGAAATCCAGCTCACCACCGCGTTTCGCCCCGGCGTCCGCCTGTCAGTCCCCGGTCAAAAAATCCGCGTGTATCCCTACCGCTCGAATTCTGCGTGAAGGACAACGGGGATAAGGCGTGCCGGACGATCTTCTGCCAAACCTGTTCGATCCCTTCGTCACCACTAAACAGACCGGCTCCGGTCTGGGCCTCACCTTAGTCGCAAAGATTATCGGGGATCTGGGGGCATCATCGAATGCAGATCTCAGCCGCGCAAGACAACCTTCCGCGTGGAAATGCCGAACCTCTATTCCACATCGGTGAAACATGCCGTCAAAAACAGTCACGGCGGCTCTGCCGGGAAGTCGTCGTCTGCGTCACAGGGGGCGAAATGAGGATTAACGATGCCCGCAGGTAGCATTCTCGTTGCTGATGACGACACCGCCATCCGCACAGTTCTCAATCAGGCACTATCGCGCGCCGGCTACGGAGTGCGGCTGACCGGCAATGCCGCGACGCTGTGGCGCTGGGTCAGCCAGGGGAGGGCGATCTCGTCATCACCGACGTGGTGATGCCCGACGAGAACGCGTTCGACCTGTTGCCGCGGATCAAGAAGATGCGGCCGAATTTGCCTGTTATCGTCATGAGCGCGCAAAACACCTTCATGACGGCGATCCGGGCCTCCGGGCGCGGCGCCTATGAATATCTGCCGAAGCCCTTCGACCTGAAGGAGCTGATCGCCATCGTCGGCCGCGCGCTGGCCGAGCCGAAGGAGCCGGGTCTCGACGCCGAACGAGGACGCCGAGATGGAGGCGATCCCGCTGGTCGGCCGCTCGCCGGCGATGCAGGAAATCTATCGCGTGCTGGCGCGCCTGATGCAGACCGACCTAGCCGTGATGATCACGGGCGGAGTTCAGTACCGGCAAGGAGCTGGTGGCGCGCGTTGCACGATTACGGCAAGCGCCGCAATGGCCCGTTCGTCGCGGTCAACATGGCGGCGATCCCGCGCGACCTGATCGAGTCCGGAGCTGTTCGGCCATGAGCGCGGCGCCTTCACCGGCGCCAACACCCGCGCCTCCGGCCGGTTCGAGCAGGCCGAGGGCGGCACGCTGTTCCTGGACGAGATCGGCGACATGCCGATGGAGGCGCAGACCCGTCTGCTGCGCGTGCTTCCAGCGGGGCGAATACACCACGGTCGGCGGTCGCACCCCTGATCAAGACCGACGTGCGCATCGTCGCGGCCTCCAACAAGGATCGCGCGTCCTGATCCAGCAAGGCCTGTTCCGCGAGGATCTGTTCTTCCGCCTCAACGTCGTGCCGTTGCGCCTGCCGCCGTTGCGCGAGCGCATCGAGGATCTGCCCGATCTCATCCGTCATTTCTTCGCGCTGGCGGCGAAGGATGGCCTACCGCCGAAGAAGCTCGACACGCTGGCGCTGGAGCGGATGAAGCAGCACCGCTGGCCGGGCAATGTGCGCGAGCTCGAGAACCTCGCCCATCGCCTCGCCGCGCTCTATCCGCAGGACGTGATCACGGGCTCCGTCATCGACAGCGAACTGGCGCCACCCACGGTCAGCCCGGGTGCCGCCGTCCAGCATGGCGTCGACAATCTCGGCGGCGCCGTGGAGGCCGTATCTCTCTTCGCACTTCCAGGGCTTCCCGAACGGCGTACCGCCGCCGGGCCTCTACGCCGCAACCTGAAGGAGATCGAGGTGCCACTGCTCGGCCGCGCTCGCGGCCACCCGCGGCAACCAGATCCGCGCCGCCGATCTGCTCGGCCTCAACCGCAACACTCTGCGGAAGAAGATCCGGGATCTCGATATCCAGGTGTATCGGAGCGGCGGCTAGCCCCGCAACGGCCGGTGGCTCAGCTCCCCTACCAAGCGGAGCTGAGCCTGTCCGATCGCGTTGGCCGTCGTGGCTGACGCGGTGAGCAGAAAGTCCGATCGAACTGAAATGTTCCGCAGGAACATTCAAAAAGGTGATTTCAGCCGCGGGACGCGGCCTCACCTATCTGACAAACCGGCCTGAGACCTGTATTGCGCTGGCGACGTTCGCATTGGGCTCCTGCACCCCGAGACCATTGACCAGCAGGTCCGCCGCCACAATCAGCAGCAGCACGGCCGATACCATCATTGCGAGAAAGAACTTGTGCATGCTGGTCAAGCCGCCGGGGCCAGGATCCGTTCCCACTCTCCGGCATGTCGCTGTGGATGCGCGGGTCAGTCGCGGCGGTGACGCCGCGGAATTGTCGCAATTCGGCAACAATGTGGTACGAATACATCAGTAGCCGCCCGCCGCGGCTCCCCGTTTTCAGCACCCATTGCCGGAATGACCAGCGCAGACACCTCGGCCGCATCCTTTGACACGGCCCCAGCAGAAGAGCCCCGGCGTTGGTCGGCGCGACGCTGGCTGGCGCCGTTCGCCGTGGCGCTGGCGCTGCTGTCGGCCTTGCTCACCTTCCTGGTCCTGACCGGCCTCACCAGCATCGAACTGACGCCGCAAGTTGTCCGTTCGTTCTATCTGAGCAACGCAGCCACCATCCTGCTGCTGGTCGGCATCATCATCCGCGAGCTCTGGCAGCTGATCCTGGCGCGACGGCGGGGCAGGGCGGCGGCGCGCCTCCATGTCCAGATCGTCAGCCTGTTCTCGATCGTGGCGGTGCTGCCGGCGGTGCTGGTCGCCGTCGTCGCCAACGTCACCATCGAGCGCGGCCTCGACCGCCTGTTCTCCGGCCCGACCAAGGAGGTGATCCAGAATTCACTGACGATCGCGCGGGCTTACATGCAGGACCATGCGCAGCTGATCCGGGGCGACATTCTCGGCATGGCCAACGACATCGCCCACGCGCGGCCGCTCTACGACCAGGATCGCCGCTCGTTTCGCGAATTGCTGACGTCCAGCGCCGCCTCGCGCAATTTGCCGGGCGCGATGATCATCGACAAGAACACCAACATTCTCCAGATCCGCCGACACCGGCATGCGGCTGGCCTATTCGCCGCCGGCACCGGACTTCCTCAGCAACGTCAACAGATCCGAACCCGAGATCGCGGTGCTGCCCGATGCAGCTTCGTCGCCGCGGTGGTCCGCTTGCGCGCCTTCAGTGACACATTCCTCTACGTCGCACGGCCGCTCGATCCGAATGTCGTCAACCAGCTCAAGCAGACCGAGGTCAGCGTCGCCGAATACGCCCAGATCGAGGTCGCGCCGGCTCGGCATCCAGGTCGCGTTCGCGCTGATGTTCGCTGTGATCGCGCTGACCATCCTGATGGCCTCGGTGCTGATCGGCCTCAACTTCGCCAACTCGCTGGTCTCGCCGATCCGACGGCTGATGAACGCGGCCCAGACGGTCTCGACGGGCGATCTCCATGTGAAAGTGCCGGTGCACCAGTCGGAAGGCGACCTCGCCCAGCTGGGTGAGACCTTCAACAAGATGACGGAGGAGTTGCGTAGCCAGCGCGACGAGCTCGTCAACGCCAGCGAGCTCATCGACAGCCGCCGCCGCTTCATCGAGGCGGTGCTGTCGTCCGCCAGCGCCGGCATCATCGGCGTGGATACCTCAGGCAGCGTCGGCATTCTCAACCGTTCCGCCGAAAAGCTGATCGGTCACTCCGAAGCCGAGACGCTCGGCCATCCGCTCTCCGACGTGCTGCCCGAGCTCGAAGAGATGATGAAGACGGCGCGGGAAGGGACCCAGCGCCTGGTGCAGGGCAGATCACGATCACGCGCGACGGGCAGGAACGCAATCTGTCGGTCCGCGTCAGCGCCGAGAAGACCAGCCAGCCGCACGACAGCTACATCATCACGCTCGACGACATCACCGAACTGGTCTCGGCGCAACGCACCTCGGCCTGGGGCGACGTCGCGCGCCGCATCGCGCATGAGATCAAGAATCCGCTGACCCCGATCCAGCTCTCCGCCGAACGCATTCGCCGCAAATTCGGCAAGGACATCACGGAGGGCAAGGACAAGCAGATCTTCGAACAGTGCACCGACACCATCGTGCGTCAGGTCGACGACATCCGCCGCATGGTCGACGAGTTCTCGCGCTTTGCGCGGATGCCTAAGCCGGTCATGGAGGGTGAGGACGTCGCCGACACAGTGCGGCAGGCGGTGTTCCTGATGAAGGTCGCCCACCCCGAGATCGATATCGAGGCCGAGTTCAAGGAAGACCCGCTGCGCGCCCAGTTCGACCGGCGGCTGATCTCGCAGGCCGTCACCAACATCGTCAAGAACGCCACCGAGGCGATCGAGCAGGTCCCCCTGGAGGAGCTCGGCAAAGGCCGGATCGACGTCGTGGTCTCGCGCGAGGGCGAGGACGTGCTGATCGACGTCGTCGACAACGGCATCGGCCTGCCCAAGGTGGCGCGCTCCCGCCTGCTCGAGCCCTATGTGACGACACGCGCCAAAGGCACCGGCCTTGGGCTCGCGATCGTCGGTCGCGTGCTGGAAGACCATGGCGGGCGCATCGAGCTGAAGGATGCCTCGGACTTCCGCGAGGGCCAGCGCGGCGCCTGGATGCGGATGCGTTTTGCGATCGCCGGCGCTCCCGCGAAAAGCGAGGGCCGAACCGGCAGCCGCGGCAACGACCAAGCCGGAAAGCGGCGAAACGGCTACGCAATCCCCCAGGATCCGGAAACAAAAGAGGCGGCCGTCGAAACCAAAGAGCCGGCTGAAAAGACCAATGATTCAACGAAGATCAAAGCCTCAACAGGCAGCTGAGAAAACAGGCGATCCATGGCAAGTGAAATTCTGATTGTCGATGATGAGGCCGATATTCGGGATCTCGTTGCGGGCATCCTCGAAGACGAGGGCTTCGTGACCCGGACCGCGCGCGACAGCGATACGGCGCTCGCCGAGATCGCCAACCGCAGGCCGCATCTGGTGTTCCTCGACATCTGGCTGCAGGGCTCCAAGCTCGACGGCTTGCAGCTCTTGGAGCAGGTCAAGAAGGACAACCCCGATCTGCCGGTCGTGATGATCTCCGGCCACGGCAACATCGAGACCGCGGTCGCCGCGATCAAGCGTGGCGCCTACGACTTCATCGAGAAGCCGTTCAAGACCGACCGGCTGATCCTGGTCGCGAACCGTGCACTGGAGAACTCGCGGCTCAAGCGCGAGGTCAAGGAGCTGAAGCAACTCGCGCCGAGCGCAAGCTCGCTGGTCGGCCGCTCGCCCAGCATGAACCAGCTGCGCCAGACCATCGAGCGTGCGGCCAAGGCCAACAGCCGCATCCTGATCGTCGGCCCCGCGGGCGCCGGCAAGGAACTGACCGCCCGCACGTTGCACACGGCCTCGGGCCGCGCCGATGGCCCCTTCGTCGTCATCAACGCCGCTGCGATCACGCCCGAGCGGATGGAGCACGAGCTGTTCGGCATCGAGCAGTCCAACGGCGAGCACGCGCGCAAGCCCGGCGCACTCGAAGAGGCTCATGGCGGCACGCTGTTCATCGACGAGATCGCGGACATGCCGCGCGAGACCCAGAACAAGATCTTGCGCGTGCTGGTCGAGCAGTCTTTCCAGCGCGTCGGCGGCAACGGCAAGGTGCAGGTCGACGTCCGCATCATCTCCTCCACCGCGCGCAACCTCGAAGAGGAAATCGCGGCCGGTCATTTCCGCGAGGACCTCTATCACCGGCTCTCGGTGGTGCCGATCCGCGTGCCCGCATTGTCGGAGCGGCGTGAAGACATTCCGGAATTGATCGACTATTTCATGGAGCAGATCTCCGCGGGCAGCGGCCTGCCCAAGCGGCAGATCGGCCAGGACGCGATGGCGGTACTGCAGTCGCATGTCTGGCCGGGCAATGTGCGCCAGCTCCGCAACAACGTTGAGAGAGTCATGATTCTGGCCGCTGGCGGGCCGGAAGTCATCATCACTGCCGACATGCTGCCGCAGGATGTCGGCTCCATGGTGCCCGCGATGCCGACCAGCAACAATGGCGAGCACATCATGGGCCTGCCGCTGCGCGAAGCGCGCGAAGTGTTCGAGCGCGACTATTTGATTGCACAGATCAGCCGTTTTTCAGGAAATATTTCTCGCACGGCCGAGTTTGTTGGCATGGAACGCTCGGCGCTGCACCGGAAGTTGAAGGCGCTCGGCGTCGGCTAACGCTGCGACGTCGTTGGAATAGGCGAGGAAAATCATCGATTTCCGTAGTTTTCGGGGCAATACGGCATGGGCTGCCGCGTGAAGCGGCTTGCCTAATAAGCCTACCTGTCCTCTAATTGAACCGCTGTCCCCCCCGAGGGGGATCTCATGAGGGACGGCAACCGGACGAGGACCCCGAGTTTCAAAAGAGGGCCGCAACCGGCGCAATAAAAAGAAACTCAAAGCGAGAAAAAAACAATGGCGGCAGACCGCGCACAAAACCTGCAGGACACCTTCCTTAATCACGTTCGCAAAACCAAAACGCCACTGACGATCTTTCTGGTCAACGGAGTGAAGCTCCAGGGCATCGTGACCTGGTTCGACAATTTCTGTTTGCTGCTTCGGCGCGACGGTCACTCGCAGCTCGTCTACAAGCATGCGATCTCGACCATCATGCCGGGCGCTCCGATCCAGCTGTTCGAAGGCGGCGAGGATCAGCCGGCTTGAGAGTGATCTGATTGGAACCCCGGAATTTCGACGGGGATGCCGACCGTCCGCGGTCGGCAGGGGGTACGCAGACGGGGCGGGTGCTTGTCATCGGTCCCTATTTGCGGGTGCGCGCAGGCAGTGCCGACGCGCAATCGGAAGCTCATGTCGTGCGTGACGCGGAAGCCCGGCTCGACGAAGCCGCCGGCCTCGCGCGCGCGATCGATCTCGTCGTTGCCGACGCCATCATCGCGCCGATCAGCCAGATCCGCCCTGCGACCTATATCGGCAAGGGTAAGGTCGAGGAGATCGCCGCGCTCGCCAAGAGCCTCGACGTCGAACTCGTGGTGATGGATTGCGCGCTTGCGCCGATCCAGCAGCGCAACCTCGAGAAGGAGTTGCAGGCAAGGTGCTCGACCGCACCGGTCTCATCCTGGAAATCTTCGGCCGCCGCGCCAAGACCAAGGAAGGCTCGCTCCAGGTCGAGCTCGCGCATCTCAACTATCAACGTTCGCGCCTGGTGCGCTCATGGACCCATCTCGAGCGCCAGCGCGGCAGCTTGGATTCATGGGCGGTCCCGGCGAGACGCAGATCGAAGCCGACCGCCGCCTGATCCAGGAGCGCATCTCCAAGCTCGAGGGCGAACTGAAGAAGGTGCAGGCCACACGCCGCCTGCATCGCGCAGGCCGCCAGCGCGTGCCGTACCGCGTGGTGGCGCTGGTCGGCTACACCAATGCCGGCAAGTCGACGCTGTTCAACCGCCTGACCCGCGCCGACGTGCAGGCCGCCGACATGCTGTTCGCCACGCTGGATCCGACCCTCCGCGCGCTCACCCTGCCGCATGGCGGCAAGGCGATGCTGTCGGACACCGTCGGTTTCATCTCCAATCTGCCGACGCAGCTCGTCGCCGCCTTCCGCGCCACGCTGGAGGAGGTGCTGGAGGCCGACGTCATCCTGCATGTGCGCGACATCTCGCACGACGACGCCGAGGCGCAGCAGAGCGACGTCGACGCCGTGCTGCGCCAGCTCGGCATCAACCCCGATGATTCAGGCCGCATCATCGAGGTCTGGAACAAGATCGACCGCTATGGTCCCGAACAGCGCGAAGAGCTTTTGAACATCGCCGCGCGCAGGCCGGAGGATCATCCGGCGATGCTGGTGTCGGCCGTGTCGGGCGAGGGGGTCGACGCGCTGCTCGCCGCGATCGAGGAGCGCTTGGCCGCCAAACGCATCACGCTCGACCTCTCCATCGATGCCTCCGACGGCGCCGGCATCAGCTGGCTGCATCGGAATTCCGAAGTGCTGGCGAAAGAGCTGCACGACGGCCGCTTCGACATGACGGTGCGGGTGGACGAGACCAAGCGGGACATCGTGGTGAACCGGTTCGATGCCGTGCCGCGACTGTCCGCGTAGTTAGTGTCGTCCCGGCCGAGTTAGCGGCCGGCTTGCTGCGCTCCTCTGGTGACGACTGCTTCGCACTCTTCGCCTCATTCCACAACGCGTCCATCTCCGCCAGCGACGCCTGCTCGAGGGTCCGCCCCTGCGCCTCCAGCGCCCGTTCGATATAGGCAAACCGCCGCTCGAACTTCGTGTTGGTCGCCCGCAGCGCGGCTTCCGGATCGGCATCGACATGGCGGGCGAGGTTGACCACCGCGAACATCAGGTCGCCGGTCTCTTCCGCCAACCCCTCGCTGTCGTTGCGATCGAGTGCGGCCTCGATCTCGTCGGCTTCTTCGCGGATTTTTGCCAGCACCGCGCGTGGATCGTTCCAGTCGAAGCCGACAGTGGAGGCCTTGCGCTGCAGCTCCATGGCGCGCGTCAGGGCGGGCTGGCCGGCCTTCACGCCTGACAGCAGCGATTTGTGGGACGGCGCTTCCTGGGGTGGCCGGCGCGCGGCGCGCTCGGCTTTCTCTTCGGCCTTGATGCGGTCCCAGACTTCCTTGACGTGGGAGGAGGCGAGATCGCCGTCCTTGTCGGCGAAGACGTGCGGATGGCGGCGGATCATCTTGCGGGTGATGGCCTCGACGACATCGCCGAAGGCAAAGGCGTTCTGCTCCTCGGCCATCTGAGCATGGAACACCACCTGCAGCAGGAGGTCGCCGAGCTCCTCGCAGAGGTCGTCGAGATCGCCGCGGCTGATGGCGTCGACCACCTCATAGGCTTCCTCGATCGTATAGGGCGCGATGGTCGCAAAATTCTGCTCGAGGTCCCAGGGGCAGCCGGTCACCGGCGTGCGCAGCGCCGCCATAATTTCGATCAGGCGGGAAATGTCGCGGGAAGGGGTCATTGCGGGGCAGTCTCCTGGCTCCCATGCCTTATGCCAAAAGCGAGCCCCCGTTCCCAGCGCAGCGCGGCGGAACAGGGTGATTTCCACCGGTTGGCGGGCCAGATTGGCGAGCCGCGTGCGCAGTGCTAAAGCGCGGGCCATGACTGACGCATCTTCATCCGAAACCGCGCTGGTGCTGTTCTCCGGCGGCCAGGATTCCACCACCTGCCTCGCCTGGGCGCTGAATCGCTTTGCGCGCGTGGAGACGCTGGGCTTCGATTACGGCCAGCGCCACGCCATCGAGCTGGCCTGCCGCGACCGGCTGTTCGACGGCATCAAGGGCCTGCGCACGGACTGGGCTTCCAGGCTCGGGGAGAGCCACACGCTGTCGATCCCGACGCTGGCGGCCGTGTCCGAGACGGCGCTGACGCGCGACGTCGCGATTGCGATGGGCGCCGACGGCCTGCCGAACACGTTCGTGCCCGGCCGCAATCTGGTGTTCTTGACTTTTGCCGCGGCGCTGGCCTACCGGCGCGGCATCAGTCACATCGTCGGCGGCATGTGCGAGACCGACTATTCCGGTTATCCCGATTGCCGCGACGACACCATCCGCGCGATGCAGGCCGCGCTGTCGCTCGGCATGGCCCGCAAGTTCGAGCTGCATACCCCGCTGATGTGGATCGACAAGGCCGCGACGTGGAAGCTCGCCCAGGACCTCGGCGGCGACGGGCTGGTCGACCTCATCCGCGAGCAGTCGCACACCTGCTACCTCGGCGAACGCGGCGCGCAGCATGATTGGGGATACGGCTGCGGAGAATGCCCGGCGTGCAGCCTGCGGGCGAAGGGGTGGCGGGAGTACGTGGCGGGACGGTGATACCATAGACTCGGTATCATCACCCGCGAAAGCGGGTGATCCAGTACTCCGAGAAGGTAGCGATAATCGACAGGCCGCGGCGTACTGGATTCCCCGCCTTCGCGGGTTGGGGTTAGAGTGTACCCCAGCAACGCGCAAAGCGACTACGGCGCAAAATCCTCCGCCTTCAGCTCAATCGGCTTGCCGTGCGGGGTGCGATCCGCGGCGTGGTCCCAGGCGTCGCGGTAGCGATGCAGCGTCTCCGCAGACGCAACGCCCTTGCGCGCGACCAGGCCCTCCAGCGTGGCGAGCCAATGGAGATAGTAGGTCTCGCCCGTATCGGGATCGCCGGCCGCCTGCGCCCGCTTGATCTCGGAGGCCAAGGCTGCCGCCCATTCGGGCCAGGTGAACACGCCGCGCTCGTGCAGCGTCAGCGCCATCGCGAAGGCGTGCGCCTCCCAGGGCGCGCGGAACACCGGGCCGTCATCATCATGAGGAATGCTCGGGATGGCTGCCGTCGCGGCAGCAGCAGCCGTGCTGCTCATCACGCCGGGTCCAGATACGGCTCGAACGCATCGATCGAGACTTTCGAGGTCGGATCGCCGTCCGCGCCCCAGAGATCGCGGCCCTCGAACACGACGGTGTAGAGCCATTGCGGATTCTCGCCGAGCTCCATCGCCGCCGAGTCCGGAAACACGTGGCAGCCATGGTTCAGCTCGACGATTCCGACATGACCGCGCACGTAGCGTGGCAGGCGGGTGTGGGTCGCGGGATGAATGTTCTTCGCGCGGACCTTGTCACCGATCTTGAATTTCGCCGGCGCCGGGGCAGGGCGGGCGAACTTGCCGCGCACCATGATGCGCTCGACCTGGCCGAGATCGAACTTGCCGTGCTTGAGCGCCTTGGCCGGGTGCATAGCGTGGCCGGCGGCGACTTCCTCCCGGGTGAGATAGCCTTTCTCGATCAGCATCTCCTCGAGCCCGAGAAACCATTTCTTGTAATAGGAGCTCGAGAGATAAACGTGCGGCGGAATCGTCTCGCGATAGAAGCGCGAGGTGTCGATGTTGAAGGCGCCGGCCGCGCCCATCGCGCGCACCATGGCGAGAACACGCGATTCCCATTCCTCGTGGAACACCGGCTCGTTCAGCTCCGGCTCGACCTTGCCGAAGCCGTCCACGCCGCCCATGTCGTGCACGCCGTTCATGACGGCGCCCCCGGCGCCTTGGGAAAGCCGGTACCGATCATGGAATCGCGCGTGACCAGCTCGGCGAGCTGCTCCTCGCTCCAGCCTTCCGTCCCCGCGGGGCGCATCGGCAGCACCAGAAAGCGCGTTTCGGCGGTCGAATCCCATACCCGGATTTCAACGTCCTTGGCGACTTGCACGCCGAAATCGGCGAGCACGCCGCGCGGGTCCTTCACCGCGCGGGAGCGATAGGGCGCGGCCTTGTACCAGACCGGCGGCAGCCCCAGCATTTCCCAGGGGTAGCAGGAGCACAGCGTGCACACGACCATGTTGTGACGCTGCGGCGTGTTCTCGACCACGACGAGGTGGTCGCCGACGCGGCTGACATGGCCGAGCGTGCCGATCGCCTTCGAGCCGTCCTCCAGCAGTGCCGCCTTGAACGCCGGATCGCTCCAGGCCTTGGCGACGACGCGCGCGCCGTTATGGGGGCCGATCCGGGTCTCATAGGCCTGGATGATGGCATCGAGCGCGGCCGGCTCGACATAGCCCTTTTCGGTCAGGATCGTCTCGAGCGCGCGCACGCGCAGCTCGGTCTCCGACAGCTCGGAATGGTCGTGATCGTGGTGATGATGGTCGCTCATGGGGCGAAGATAGTCCCAGAATCCGGGCGTTGTCGAGGCGAAGACTCTGCTAACATCGCACCATGGGCTGGGCTGCAAGAACCGGAATAACCGTCGCAATCGCGGCTCTTGGCGCATTCGCGGCGCAGGATGCGCGCGCCGCGAATGGCGCCTATGCGGTCGATGCCGCCGACATTTCCGATGTCGGCTCCTGCAAGGTGGAAAGTTGGCTGTCGGCGGCTTCCAACACGGATTTTTCGGCGGTCGCCAATCCCTCCTGTGTCGTCGATCCCTTCAGGCCGATCGAGCTGAGCCTGCAGACCATCCGGGCCCGGAGCGGCGGCGACTGGAGCACGACAATCGCGCCAAAAGCCAAGACGAATTTCGTCCCGACCGGAATCGGCCGGTGGGGATTGTCGGCCTATGGCGGAGGATCGTTCGACGCGGCGACCGGCGAGGCGCTAGCCGCCTTTGCCGTCATCCCCGCGACCTTCCGCCTGTCGGAGACCATGCGCATCAACGTCAACGGCGGCTGGCTCTGGGATCGGACGGTGGATCGCCATTACCTGACCTACGGCATCGGCTTCGATTGGAAATTCACCGACACGCTGCAATGGACGATCGAGGCGTACGGGCAGGCCGGCGCCGCCGAGGTCGCAAGCATCGTGCAGCCGCGTTTCCAGACCGGTGTCCGCTACCGACCGAACGAGATATTCTCCGTCGATCTGATCTACGGCCGCAACATCACCGGCGAAAATGCCAACTGGATCACCATCGGGACCACGATCCGGTTTCCGGTCCATGGAAGCGAACCCGAACATCGGCGCACCGGGCATCTGTGAGCGCCAGGAAGACCAAGACCAGGGGAGTTTGCGTTGCCTGACTATGTCAAGATCGAGAAGGGCCTCGGGCCGGAGGGACGGATTGCGGTGGTGCGGTTCGACCGCGGCGACGGCATCAATGCGCTATCGCCAGAGGCTTTACGCCAGCTCACCGCGGCCGCGCGCAGTTTTGAGGATGACGCCGCAACCTCTGCCGTGGTGCTGACAGGCAGCGCGGCTGCGTTCAGCGCCGGCTTCGACCTCAAGGATGCCGAAGGCCGCGCGCGCAAGGACATGGACCTCGGCACGCTGCGGCGGCATCTCAAGCTCGGACCGCGCCTGACCCACGCCTGGCAGGAGATGGAGCAGATCACGATCGCCGCCATCGAGGGGTTTTGCGTCGGCGGCGGCGTGGCGCTGGCCGTCGCGCTCGACTTCCGCGTCATGGGACGCGATGCCCATCTGCGCGTGCCCGAGATCGGCCTCGGCATGAACATGAGCTGGCAGAGCATTCCGCGCATGCTGCATCTGATCGGCCCGGCGCGCACCAAGCAGGCGGTGGTCCTGGCCGATCAGCGCATCAGCGCGGATGAGGCCTATGAGTGGGGCCTGGTCGAGCAGGTGGTCGATCCCGGCCATGCGTTCGATGCCGCGATGGAGCTTGCGCGCAAGGTGGCAGCGCAGCCGCCGCTCTCCGTTGCCATGACGAAACTCACGGTCAACCGGCTGGCGCATGCGCTGGATAATCTCGCCAGCCACATGGACGTCGACCAGTTCGCCCTGGCAAGCCTTAGCGAGGACCATAAGGAGGGCGTCGAGGCGTTCCTGACGCGACGCAAACCGAAGTTCAGAGGGCGGTAGAAGCCGGCCCGGCCATTGATTGCGCCGCGGACAATCCGTATACGCCGCGTGGGACAAAAACAATACGTCCGATCAACGGGCCGGCAGACGACAATGACGATCGAGGGGGAGGGCCCATGACCACTGGCACGCAGGCACCCGAGGCGAAAGGGTTTCGCTGGAAGCTGATCGCGCCGCTCGCGGTATGGCTGCTGATCTATCTGTGGCCGGTGCCCGCAGGGCTCAACGCCAATCAGTGGCACTATTTTGCGATCTTCGCGGCCGTCATCACCGGGCTCATCCTGGAATCGATGCCGGTGGGCGCGGTCGGCCTGATCGGGCTGACGGTTGCCGGCGTCGGCGGTTATATCGATCCCGATCCGACCAAGTCGCTGCGCTGGATGCTGGCGGGCTTTGCCGAGAGCACGGTGTGGCTGATCGTCGGCGCCTTCGTGTTCTCGATCGGGTACCGCAAGAGCCAGCTGGGCCGGCGTATTGCGCTCGTGCTGGTGCAAAAGCTCGGCACCAACACGCTCGGTCTCGGCTATGCGGTGGCGATGTCGGACTTCTTGCTGGCGCCGGCGACACCGTCCAACACCGCGCGCAGCGGCGGCATCGTCTATCCCATCATCAGCAACATCCCGCGCATCTACGGCTCCGAGCCAGGACCGACCGCCGGCAAGATCGGCACCTACGTGATGTGGACCGCGTTCGCGTCGACCGCCGTCACCAGCTCATTGTTCTTCACCGCGCTGGCGCCCAATGCAGCGGCGCTCGCCATCGCCAAGAAGACCGCCGGAATCGACGTCAGCTGGGCGCAGTGGTTCATCGGCTTTGCGCCGCTCGGCCTGCTCCTGATGGTGCTGGTCCCGCTGCTCAGCTACGCGGTCTGCCGCCCCGAGGTGAAGAGCAGCCCGGAAATTTCCGAATGGGCATCGAAGGAGCTCGCGGAGATGGGCCCGATGTCGCGCAATGAATGGATCATGCTGGCGCTGATCTTGCTCGCGATGTTCCTGTGGATCGCGGGCTCGAGCCCGGACATCCGCGTGCCGCTTCTGGGCTCGAATTTCGTCAACGCCACCACCGTCGTGTTCATCGTGATCTCGCTGATGCTGGTGACGGGCGTGATCGAGTTTGCCGACATCGTCGCCGAGAAGGGCGCCTGGGAGGTGTTCTTCTATTTCACCTCGCTGCTGACGCTGGCCTCGGGCCTCAACGAGATCGGCTTCATCAAATGGTTCGCGACCGAATACGCAAAGCCGCTCGCCGGGCTGTCGCCGTCGACCGCAATGCTCCTGCTGGTCGCGCTGTTCTTCTGGATCCACTATTTCTTCTCGAGCATCACCTCGCATGCCGCCGCCGTGCTGCCCGTGGTGCTCGCGGTCGGATCCGGCATCCCCGACCTACCAGTCACGACGCTCGCCATGCTCTGCATGTATTCGCTCGGCCTGATGGGGGTGATCTCGCCTTACGCGACCGGGCCGGCGCCGATGTATTTCGGGAGCGGCTATATCGGCAAGGGTCAGTTCTGGGGTTTTGGGCTGATCTTTGGGATGCTCTATTTCGCGGGGCTCCTGCTGATCGTATGGCCCTGGTTGCAGGTCCACTGAGTCGGGCGGGAGGCAATGCGGCGGCAGATGAATTTTCTTCAGCGGGAAGACATTTGAAAAACTTCGTCCAACTCCCCGCAAATATCTGACATTGCCAGAGCGACCCGAAAGGGCGATTGTGCGTGCTGCGGTGCAGCGCGCTCCAGCCGAGTCCTCATCGCGGTTTCACTCTCCGTCGCTTGATGCGACCGTTCCCGGATGCCCAGGGGCAAGGGAACTATTGTGCATGAAGGCCGCCTCCATGAACGTCCACCCGTCGCTCGCGATCGGACAGCCGATCGAAAAGTTTGACGCGATCTCAGCTCACGCGATCTCACCTGCCGCGACTGCGTCCGACGCGATGGTCCGCTTCGAAGGCATCTCGAAAACCTATCCGGCCTATCGCGGCAAGCCCGGCGTCAATGCCCTGCAAAACATCGACTTCGCCATCCCGCGCGGTTCGATCACCGGAATCATCGGCCGCTCCGGCGCCGGCAAATCGAGCCTGGTCCGGCTCATCAACGGCCTGGAGAGGCCGACCACGGGCCGCGTCGTCGTCGATAACAGAGATATCTCGGCGCTCTCGGGCCGCGACTTGCGGCTGGCGCAGCGCTCGATCGGCATGATCTTCCAGCACTTCAATCTGCTGTCCTCCCGCACCGCTGCCGCCAACATCGCGCTGCCGCTGGAGATCGCCGGCTGGGCCAAGGCCGATATCCGCGCGCGCGTGGCCGAGCTGCTTGCGCTGGTGGGCATCGCAGACAAGCACGATCGCTACCCGTCAGAACTCTCCGGCGGCCAGAAGCAGCGCGTCGGCATTGCCCGTGCGCTCGCGACGCGGCCGAGCGTGCTGCTGTCGGATGAGGCGACCTCGGCGCTCGATCCGCAGACCACGCGGGCGATCCTCGATCTGCTCGCGAACATCAACCGCGAGCTGGGCGTGACCATCGTACTGATCACCCATGAGATGTCCGTGGTGCGCCAACTTGTGGGGGATGTCGTGGTGCTCGATGCCGGCCGCGTCGTCGAGAGCGGCCATGTCGCCAACATCTTCACCTACCCCAAGCATCCGATCACGCAATCCTTCCTGGCCGAAGTAATCGGAGACAGCCTGCCGGTGTCGCTGGCGAGCCGGATCGTTTCGGAGCAGCCTCCGGCCGGACAGGCCGTGATCCGCGTCAAGGTGCGCGGGGCAGGGGCCGGCGACACGATGGTGGCGCGGCTGGCGCGCGAGCTCGGCCTCGACGTGTCGCTGCTGTCGGCCCGCATCGACGAGATCGGCGGCCAGCATGTGGGCTCGCTGACGCTTGGTATCCCTCTCGGCATGTCCGGCGGCGAGGACGCGACGACGCGCACGCTGGCCTGGCTTTCACAATATCAATTCCCCGCGGAGCGCTCTCGGCTATGTCGCCTGAACTCATCAACCTGATCATCCAGGCGACCGGCGAGAGCCTGTACATGGTCGGGCTCGCCGCGCTGATCGGCACCGCCTTCGGCCTGCCGCTCGGCGTCTTTCTCGCGACCAGCCGGAAAGGCGAGCTGTTCGCGGCGCCCATCGTCAATCGCGTGCTCGGTGCCGTCGTCAACGCGACGCGATCCACGCCTTTCATCATCCTGGTCGTCGCCATTATCCCGTTCACGCGGTTGGTGGCCGGCACCTCGATCGGATCGACGGCCGCGATCGTACCGTTGACGATCGCATCGGCGCCGTTCATCGCGCGCCTGGTCGAGGCCGCGATCCGCGAGGTCGATGGCGGCCTGATCGAGACGGCGTCCTCGTTCGGGGCCTCGCCGATGCAGATCGTGCTCAAGGTGCTGATCCCCGAAGCGCTGCCGGGTCTTCTGCTGGCGCTGACGCTCGCGGTTGTCAGCCTGCTCGGCTATTCCGCCATGGTCGGCGCCGTCGGAGGCGGAGGCCTGGGCGATCTCGGCATCCGCTACGGCTATCAGCGCTTCATGCCGGAGATGATGCTGGCCGTCGTCGTGGTGCTGATCGCGCTGGTGCAGCTCGTGCAGAGCGCCGGCGATTATCTCGCGCGCCGGGTTAATCGCCGGCTGCGACATCGCTGACGCCGTTTAAGACATTTCGAACAAGCAGGTTCTTGTCGGTCTGGAAGCATTCCAAACTTCGAGACACGACTGAGTGCATTCGTCGCACGCGTTGCGCACGCGTCTGGAGAAATTCTAACGCAGTTCCTATCGCACTCCGAAATCGCCTGCGTTAGGGCGAGGCATCAAAAACGATACCGGCGAAGCCGGCAGTGCGTGGGGCCTCGACAAACGTGACCGATTTCCAACTTGCTTCGCGTGCCGACACGCGTCGTCGACAGATACAGACTCTCTTCCTCGGAGCGGCCAGCACATTTGCTCTCGTCGTTCCCTTCGGTGCCGTGGAGGCGCAAACGCAGATCCCCGCCGTCACCGTCGAAGCCCCGGCTCAGCGCGCCCGGCCTGCAGCGGTCGCCTCAACGCGACAGTCAGCGGCGACACGCACCGCGCGCGCCAATCGTCGCTCTCCGTCGCAGCAAGCTGCGCCAACCCAGTCGGCATCCTCGAACGACGCCACCGGTGAACGCTCCAATGGTCCGGTGCGCGGTTTCGTTGCGACGCGCAGCGGCACCGCGACCAAGACGGATACGCCGCTGATCGAAACCCCGCAGTCCGTCTCCGTCGTCACGACCGACCAGGTCAGGAACCAGGGCGCGGTCTCGATCGGCGAGGCGTTGCGCTACACCGCCGGCGTCAGCGGCGACGTCAACGGCGGCTCGGACACGCGCTTCGGCGCCCTCCAGATCCGCGGCTTCGACACCACCATGTCGGGCCTCTATGTCGACGGTTTGCGGATTCCTCCAGCAATTACGTGCACTTCAACGGCCTCGATCCCTATGGCGCCGAGCGTCTCGAGGTTCTCAAGGGCCCATCCTCGGCGATGTATGGCGGCAGCGGCACCGGCGGCATCCTCAACTACGTGACCAAGCTGCCGACGGCCCAGCAGTTCGGCGAGGTCTCGATCTCGGGCGGCAGCTTCAACCGCTATCAGGGCCAGTTCGACATGGGCGGTCCCGCCAACAAGGACGGCACCGTGCTGTGGCGCCTGACCGGCGTGGTGCGCGACGGCGAAACCCAGGTCGACTTCACCAAGGACAACCGCGTCTTCGTCGCGCCCGCCGTCACGTTCAAGCCGAACGATGACACCACCATCACGATCCTCGCCAACTACCAGCGCGACCGGGCAGGGTGGGGCCTCCAGTTCTTGCCGGCCTCGGGCACGGTGTGGCCAAACAACGGCCGCACCATCCCGGTCTCGTTCTTCGCGGGCGTGCCGAGCTTCAACGCGTTCAACACCGAGATCGCGACCGCCGGCTACCAGCTCTCGCACAATTTCACCGACAACATCACATTCCGGCAGAATTTGCGCTACGCCTACCAGCACAACGAGGAGAAGGTGTTTTTCGGCGGAGGCTATACCGACGAGGCCGCGGGACAGCTCGCCCGTTTCGGCAGCTACAGCAACTCCTACATCGACTCCTTCGCCGTGGACAACCAGCTCCAGGGCAAATTCACCACCGGCTTTCTCAGCCACACCACGCTGGTCGGGATCGACTATCGCAACACCAGATTCCGCGACACCGCCTTTGGCGTCACGACGTCCGCGCCCGAGATCAACGTCTTCAGCCCGGTCTACAGCTACGACTGGACCATGGGCGCCATGAGCGACGACACCGGGGTCAAGCAGTCGCAGGTCGGCCTCTACGCGCAGGACCAGATCAAGCTCGGCCGGCTCTCGTTCCAGCTCGGTGGCCGCCAGGATTTTGTAACGACGCAGGTCGGCAGCGGCATCTTCAATACGTCGGTCGCGAAGGATGCGTCGGCCTTCACCGGCCGCGCCGCAATGATGTACAATTTCGACAACGGCATCGCGCCCTATTTCAGCTACTCGAATCGTTCCTGCCGGTGCTCGCGACCGGCCCGAGCGGACAGCTGCTCAATCCCGAGACCGGCGTGCAGTACGAGGTGGGCGTCAAGTACCAGCCGCTCGGATGGAACGCGCTGTTCACCTTCGCCGCCTTCGACCTGACGCGCGACAACGTCGTCACCTTTGCGCCTCCGCTCAACATTGCCGAGCAGACCGGTCAAGTGAAATCGCGCGGCCTCGAGCTCGAAGGCACGATGTCGCTCGCCGACGGCTGGAACCTGCGCGCGGCCTATGCCTATGTCGATGCAATCGTCACGCAGGATCCGGTGAATGTCGGCAAGGCGCCGGTCACCGTGCCGCTCAACCGCGCCTCGCTGTGGAACGACTATACGCTTCAGACCGGGCCGCTCGCGGGCCTGCAGTTCGGCGGCGGCGTCCGCTATGTCGGCGCGACCTGGGGCGATGACGCCAATACATTCAAGGTCGGATCCGCGACCGTGCTGGACGCGCTGCTCGCCTACACCAGGGACAATTGGCGCCTGTCGCTGAACGTCACCAATCTCGCCGACACCCGCTACGTCGCCGCCTGTTACAGCCTGTCGGGCTGCTTCTACGCAGAGGGACGCAAGGCCATCGGCAAGCTGACGTATCGGTGGTGAGGTCTAGGACGGTCCGGCAATGGCGGCCGGGCCTGCTTGATGAGAGAAGACGATGAGAGCGATATTCGGCAAGCTGCATCGCTGGGCGGGACTGCTCACGGCCGGATTCCTGTTCTTCTCCGGTATCACCGGGGCGATCATCTCCTGGGATCACGAGATCGACGAGGTCCTGAACAGCCATCTGTTCGACGTCAGCAGCAAGGGCCCGGCCATTCCCTCGATCGATCTCGCCAAGATGATCGAGCAGCGCGATCCCCGCGCGCGCGTTGTCTACCTGTTCATGACGCCGGAGGAGGGCCACTCGCTGTGGTTCTTCGTCATGCCCAGGATCGATCCCGCGACCGGCAAGCGCTATCCGCTCGACTACAATCAGATCTTTCTGGACCCCAATACTGGCGCCGAGCTCGGCCGGCGCTATTGGGGCGCGGTGTGTCCGGTGACGCGCGAAAACTTCGTCTCGTTCCTCTACAAGCTGCACTACACCATGCACATCCCGGAATTCTGGGGCAGCGACCGCTGGGGCATGCGCCTGCTCGGCGTGATCGCCATCATCTGGACCATCGACTGCTTCGTCGGCTTGTATTTGACGCTGCCCTCGCGCCGGCGCGCCCGGGCGGCGCGGGCACCCCAGGTCACGCGCCAGCTCGAACGCGGCTTCTGGGCGCGTTGGGCGCCCGCGTGGACCATCAAGACGTCAGGCAGCGCCTACCGGATCAATTTCGATATCCACCGCGCTTTCAGCCTGTGGACCTGGGGCGTGCTCTTCATCATCGCCTTCACGGCGTTCTCGCTGAACCTCTATTTCGAGGTGTTCTCGCCGCTGATGAAAATGGTGTCGAACTACACGCCGACGCCCTATGAGCAGCGGCCGTATCGCGATCTCGACGACCCCATCGAGCCCAAGGTCAGCTTCGCCGACATCGCCGCGCGCGCGGCGGTCGACGGCAAGGGGCGAGGGTGGACCATCCCGGTCGGCTCGGTCAATCACGGCCCGGCCCACGGCGTCTATGCCGCGGCCTTCTTCCACCCCGGCGACGATCACGGCGCCGGCGGCGTCGGCCCGGCGCAGCTCTATTACGACAGCGAGGACGGTCGTCCGATCGGCGAACGGCTGCCCTGGGTCGGCACCGCCGCCGACATCTTCGTACAGGCGCAATTCCCGCTGCATTCGGGCCGCATCGTCGGGCTGTTCGGCCGCATTCTGATCTCGGTCATGGGGCTGGTGGTGGCGGCGCTCTCGGTCACCGGAATCGTGATCTGGTGGCGCAAGCGCCGCGCCCGCGTGCGCGTGCGGGCGACGGCGGCGATGCGCCCGAGCCGGCAGCAGCTGACACCGGCGGAGTAGGGCGTTCGTCCGGCGCGGATGAACCTTCCCGCCCGGCACCGGCACAAAGACTGGAGATCCCCCCGTCTTGCCGGAAATCGCATGAGATCGCTTGCCTTGCTCTGCCTGCTCGTCTTCGCTACGCCCGCCGATGCGGCCACGCCCGAGCAGCATTATCTCGACCTGCGCGATCGCTACATCGCAAAGTTCTCGAAAGCTGCGGAAAACGACGAGACCTATAAGCAGCACGATGCGGCGCTCAACGAGTTGACGGGCGTCCTGCGCAGCCTGGTGGGTCCCGTCGCAATCAAGGGACTGCCGGCCGACGGCAAGACGAATGCGGACACGCTCTTCAAGGGCGACTCCGGCTTTGGCCATCTCGACGGGCTCGGCTTCGCCTCCGAAGGCGACAAGATGCAAGCGGTGGCGACCACGACCGGCTTGCTCAGGCACTGGCTTCGCGAGCACCGCGAGGACGGCATGCCGCAGGAGATCGGCGCGGCGTTCAAATCGGACCGCTTCTACTATCAGGCGATCCAGGACTCCGCCTTCGCCAAATATGCCGAGCTGCCGATCACGAAGCCCGCGGCAGCGAGCGCTGCGGTCGCCGTACTGGGCGTGCGCGGCAATGGCGATTTGAAGGGACCGCCGCATGAAATCGACGTCGTCGCGATCCAGGGCGACAAGGTCTTCTTTCTCGCCGCAAGCGACGCGGTGAAGACGGCTGAGATCCCGGCCTGCGAAAAGGTCTGGAAGCAGATGATGGCCAAACCCATCGACAAGAAAGACCCGCGCGGCGACATCACCCGCGAAGACAACGCGATGACCGCGTACACGGCGTGCTTCGCCAAGGAGGCACCAAGCCAGAGCTGGTATGCGACGGCGGTCAAGAAAGCGCAGAGCCAGCTGGAGTTGCTGCTCGTGCGCTAGAGCGATCATCCAGTTACCTTCGGGGCTACAACGTTGCGCGCCGCCCTGGCTCAAGAATGCGCAATCGGAAATTGCAGCTTGTCCTGCAGGCGCAACCAAGGCCAAGCAGCGCGAAATCGCCCAAGCCCGCTCGACGAGGTCGTCGGCCACACTCCGCCCGGATTCGGCGACGTCCGTGGAACTCGGTCGCGACGAGGGGGTTGCACTGCGGTTGGAACCGAACGGGTAGCACAGTTGAATCGCCGGCAATTCCTGGAAGCCTCGGCATTGACGCCATTGGCGACATTACTACCTGGCGCAGTCTCTGCGGCATCGGCGGCGGAGTTGCCGTTTGGTCCCTCTTATGTCCGCGACCTTGCCCGCAATTTGGCGAGTAAGCCCTTTGCGCCACCAGAGGAAAAGGTCCCGGACGCGCTCAAGGATCTCACCTACGATCAGTACCGGTCAATTCGCTTTCTGCCGGAGCGCGCGGCTTGGCGGAGCGAGAAGCTGCCCTTCGAGGTCCAGTTTTTCCACCGCGGCTTTTTCTATAAGAACAGGGTCGACATTTACGAGGTCGCCGGCGGACGAGCCGTACCGATCAGGTACCGGCGCGACGATTTTGCATTCGGCGACAATATCGGCCAGGTACCGGACGCCGATCTCGGGTTTGCCGGGTTTCGCATTCACGCCCCGATCAATCGCCCCGACTATTACGACGAGGTTTGCGCGTTTCTCGGCGCCAGCTACTTCCGTGCCGTTGCCAAAGGCGAGACCTATGGCCTGTCCGCGCGCGGTCTGTCGATCGATACCGGCGAGAGCAAGGGGGAGGAATTTCCCTTCTTCAAGGCGTTCTGGCTGGAGAAGCCCGCGCCGGGTGCCACATCTGTGGTGGTCCATGCGCTGCTTGACAGCAAGAGCGCTACCGCAAGCTATCGCTTCACGATCAGGCCGGGCGCTCCGACGGTCTTCGACGTGGAGATGTCGCTCTATCCGCGGATCGAGCTGCAGCATGCCGGCCTGGCGCCCATGACAAGCATGTTCTTTTTCGGTCCGAACGACCGACACGATGTCGACGATTTCCGCCCTGCCGTGCACGACTCCGATGGGCTCGCCGTGTTCAACGGAAAGGGCGAGCAACTCTGGCGTCCTCTCAACAATCCGCGCGATCTGCAAGCCAGCACATTCAATGATCTCAATCCTCGCGGCTTCGGCCTGATGCAGCGGGAACGAAACTTCTTTGCCTACGAGGACATCGAATCGCGCTTTGAGCGTCGCCCAAGCCTCTGGGTCGAACCGATCGGAGATTGGGGAGAGGGCAGTGTGGTCCTCTTTGAGATCCCGACCAAGGAGGAAGTTCACGACAACATCGCCGCCTTCTGGCGCCCGAAAACCGCTCTCCAGGCCAAGAGCGAAAACAACTACACCTACCGTCTGCACTGGGGTCCGGACGCGCCGAAGCCCAATTCGCTGGCTCGGTTCACCCGCACAGGCGTTGGCGCGCGGGGCGACGACAGCAAATTGTTCGTGCTCGAAATCGTCGGGGACGGACTGAAGGCGGTCGATCCCAACAAGGTAAGGGGTGCCGTCAGCGCCGACAAATCCGAGATCAAGAACGTCGTCACACAGCCAAACCCGGAAACCGGTGGCTGGCGCCTGAGTTTCCAGTGCGCCGTGAAGGACGCGCCGATCGAGTTGAGGGCGATCTTGATGCAGGGCGAACAGCCGATCTCTGAAGTCTGGGTTTACCGATGGGCGCCCTGACGACCTCGCCCGCGCTCTCGCTTGAGCTTGGCACTCGGTATCTTCCCGACGAAACGCCTCTCCCCATGCAGCCTTGCCGATTGGACCGGACTAACCGTGCCGATCCGGGGCGACTGCGGACCGCCCCTGCCGTTGCAGCGCGACGCCTGTTCATTCTTGGCGGAACGGTCGCGATTACCGCTGCGGGCGCTGTTGAGATGTACGATGTTCTCAAGGTTGGTGGCGTCACGGTCCTCGAAGGCATGGTGTTCGGGCTGTTTCTCGTGCTGCTCGCCTGGATCGCGTTTTCGTTCGTGTCTTCAGTCGCCGGTTTTTTTGTGCTCCTGCGGGGGCGACCGGATGTGCTGCCAATGGACAGCCAGGGTCCGCTGCCCACGATCACCGGCCGAACGGCGATGCTGTTGCCGACCTATAACGAGGATCAGCACCATCTCATGGCGCGACTCCGCGCCATGTACGAGTCGGTCGGCGAAACCGGACAGGACCCGTTGTTCGATTGGTTTCTGCTCAGTGACACGACAGATCCGGACATCTGGATTGCCGAGGAGCTTGCGTTTCTGGAACTGCAGCGCAACTGCGGTTCGGGCCATCTCTACTATCGTCACCGATCCGACAACACCGCCCGAAAGTCCGGCAACATCGCCGAATGGGTGAGGCGGTTCGGTGGCGCCTACGACTACATGATCATTCTCGACGCGGACAGTCTGATGAGCGGAGAGACCATCGTGCGGCTGGCGGGCGCGATGGAATCGAACTCGCAAGCCGCGCTGATTCAAACGCTTCCGATCGTCGTCAATGCGCGAACCCTGATTAGCCGGCTTCAGCAGTTCTCGGGTCGTTTGTACGGCCCGCTGATCGCGGCCGGGAACACCTGGTGGCACGCCTCAGAGGGCAACTACTGGGGACATAACGCCATCATCCGGGTGCAGGCTTTTGCGCAAGAGGCGGGCCTGCCCGAGTTGCGCGGGAGGAAGCCTTTCGGCGGCCATATCCTCAGCCACGATTTTGTCGAAGCCGCACTAATGCGACGAGCGGGATGGGGAATTTTCATGGCTCCAGGTCTCGGCGGGAGTTTCGAGGAGGTGCCCCCGTCGCTTCTGGATTTCGCGGCGCGCGACCGCCGCTGGTGTCAGGGCAATCTCCAGCATCTTGCCGTTCTACCGGCTCGAGGCCTGCACTGGGTCTCCAGGCTTCACCTGTTGACCGGGATCGGATCCTACCTCACCGCGCCGCTGTGGCTGCTGTTTCTATTGCTCGGAATCCTGACCTCCTTGCAGGCCTATTTCGTCAAGCCGGAGTACTTTCCCAAGGGCTTCTCGTTGTTTCCAACGTGGCCCGCACAGGATCCCGTGCTCGCCGCCTGGGTCTTTGCCGCGACAATGGGGCTGCTCATCGTGCCCAAATTGCTGGCCTACCTCGTTTTGCTCACCAAGCGTGCGGAACGGCAGGCATTCGGCGGCGGATTTCGCGTGCTGCTGGCGGTGGTCGCCGAGAGCCTGCTTGCCGCCTTGATCGCCCCCTCCATGATGATCTTTCAATCCACCGCCGTGGCGGAGATCCTGCTGGGCCGTGACGCGGGCTGGCAAGTGCAACGGCGAAGCGATGGCAGGATCACGCGCGACGAAGTCTATCGCAAGTTCACGGTGCCGACCCTATGCGGTCTGGCCATGGCGGCAAGCGCCTACGCCGTGTCGCTCCCGCTGCTGCTCTGGATGTCACCGGTGATCATCGGCCTGGTTTGCGCCATTCCGATCGGTCTCGTCACCTCGACGGCACCGCGAATGGCGCGCCTGTTTGCAACCCCGGAGGACAATCGCGTGCCGGCGCTGCTGCAGAGGGCGAGAGAGCTTGCCAGCCTGGATCGAATCGAGCCACACGGGGCCCTGATCGAACTTAGACAGAATCCCGCGTTGCTGGGACCGCACATGCAGTCCCTCGAAACGCCGCCGCGCAAATCGGGCCAAATCGACATAGATCTCGCGATCGGCCGGGCCAAGATTGAGCAGAGCGACGATTTCGAGGAAGTCGTCAGCAGCCTCAGCGCACGCGAGACGCTTGCCGTGCTGAAGCACCCACACGCCCTCGAGCAGGTCATGCGCATGCCGCGAGCTACCGCTTCCGCGGAAGTCTAGGTCATGGCGGTGTAGGACAGGGGTTGACGACCCGGCTGGGCTTGGGCCGAGAGCGAGATGTCTGCTGTGCGCGCGGTCCCAGCCTACAGCGAACTGCCACCCAAATTCCAGCCGCGACCACCCTCGCCAAAGATCTCGTAACCCGTCGCCGTCACCGCAACCGTGTCCTCGAGCTTGATGAACCCGCGCTTCGGATGCTTCATCGTGGTCTCGATCGACACCACCATGCCAGTTTCGAGCGGCAGCCGCGCATCCGTGTCGTCGTAGGGGATCGGACCTTTGGCCGTCAGGCGAGGGGCCTCGTGGCTGACGAGGCCCATGCCGTGGGCCAAAAACTCCGTGCAGTCGCGCTGGGTGATCTTCGCGAGCTGCCGCTCGGCCGCGACGTAGATGTCGCCGCCCATGGCGCCCGGCCTGACCGCCGCGAAGGCGGCGCGCTGGACCGCCTCGATCTCGGCCAGACAGTCCTTCAGCTCGACATCGGGATCGCCGAGCACGGCCATGCGCGCGAGGTCGCCGATATAGCCGTGATAATTGCCGCCGGAATCGAGCGACAGCACGTCACCTTGCTCCCAGCGCTGCGCCGAGGGCGCCCGGTTGTGGCTGTTGCCGCAGGCGAGCAAGCAGTATTCGAAGGTCAGCCCGCGATTGGCTTCGGCGAGCCGCAAGGCGTCCGACAATTGCTGCTTGGTCGTGCCCGGCCCGTGCCCGGCGATCACCGCCAGCATCGAGGCGATCACCAGTTCGGACGCCGTCTTGAGCTTCGCAAGCTCGTCCGCCGACTTCACCGCCCGCAGCCGCTCCAGCACCAGCAGCGCGTCCTTGAGCTCGGCGCCGGGCAGGGCGTCACTGAGCGCCCGGCCCGCATCCATCGGCAGGAACGCCATCTCGACCCCGACCCGCTTCAGGGGCACGCCGGCATCGCGGATCAGGCTTACGGCCCGCGTAATCGCATCGACCGAGCCGTTGGACTCGGTCCGCACCTGCGCCACCCATGGCGGCGCCACGGCGCGCTGATGGGTTTCCAGACGGTGGCCGACATAAACCGCCTTGTCGGGTGCGCCCTTGGGATAGACCAGCACCGGCAGATAGCGGCTGACGCCGAGCGCATCCATGTAGTCGAAGAAGATCGCGCGCTCGGCACCCAGCAGGTACTGCACATTGTGCTTGGAGGTCGCGACCAGGACGTCGAGCCCGGCAGCCTCCATCAGGCGGTCGAGCTTGGCGGCGTCGAATGGAATGGCGCGCGAGCGGTCTGCGCGGGCGACGTTCTCCTGCATGACGAACCTCCCAATGCTGCCGTGGCGACAACCGCTGCGTCGGTTTGCCCGGGGATTTGTTGGCACAAGTTTGATCCGAAAGAGGGGTTCTGGGTAGCTGCGGAATGATCTGGCCTGACCTGCACAGCCATATCCACGATTCGCATAAGGTATATTATGGAATATCATTATATCAAATCAGATCAGTTATTTAGCTAGAATTCCTCTCATCGCACCTTCGTTCCCGGTCCTTTTCCAGGCTGGCCATCGGACCTGGTCCCGACTTTGACGGCTACTGTGCATGGGGTTGTTTTTCGGTTTTTGAATCGGGCCGATGCCGCCGAAAGCCGATATTGCCGTGAGGATGTCCGGCTGCAATAAGCGAGGCTTCGCGAGATCGCAGATGACCTTCTGACCTTCCGTCCGTATAGGTTTGCATCTCAGAACAACAACAAACTTTCCGAGGAAGCAGACCCATGAGCTTTTCCCGCCGCACGCTTCTCAAGGCCTCCGCCGCGACCGCGGTCCTGGGCGGCCTCAGTGCGCCCCATGTGGCCCGCGCCCAGAGCGCCGAGTTCACCTACAAATACGCCAATAACCTGCCGGACACGCATCCGCTGAACGTGCGCGCCAAGGAGATGGCCGCGGCGATCAAGGCCGAGACAGGCGGCAAGTTCGACCTCCAGATCTTCCCGAACAACCAGCTCGGGTCTGACACCGACATGCTGAGCCAGATCCGGTCCGGCGGCGTCGAGTTCTTCACGCTGTCGGGGCTGATCCTGTCGACCCTGGTACCGGCGGCGTCCATCAACGGCATCGGCTTCGCGTTCCCGGACTACGGCACGGTCTGGAAGGCGATGGACGGCGATCTCGGCGCCTTTGTCCGCGGCGAGATCAAGAAGGCCGGGCTCGAAGTCATGGACAAGATTTGGGACAACGGCTTCCGCCAGACCACGTCGTCGAGCAAGCCGATCACCCATCCGGACGATCTCAAGGGCTTCAAGATCCGCGTGCCGGTGTCGCCGCTATGGACCTCAATGTTCAAGGCATTCGATGCGGCGCCCGCCTCGATCAATTTCGCCGAGGTCTATTCCGCGCTGCAGACCAGGATCGTCGAGGGCCAGGAGAACCCGCTGGCGATCATCTCGACCGCCAAGCTCTACGAGGTGCAGAAATACTGCTCGCTGACCAACCACATGTGGGACGGCTTCTGGTTCCTGGCCAATCGCAAGGCGTGGAGCAGCCTGCCCGAGGATGTGCGCACCATCGTCGCCAAGAACATCAATGCCGCAGCGCTCAAGGAGCGTGAGGATACCGCCAAGCTCAATGCCAATCTGCAGCAGGAGCTCGCGGGCAAGGGCCTGACCTTCAATCAGCCCGCGGTCGCGCCGTTCCGCGACAAGCTGCGCTCCGCCGGCTTCTATGCCGAGTGGAAAGGCAAATATGGCGACCAGGCCTGGGACCTGCTGGAAAAAGCCGTCGGCAAGCTGTCGTAACGCGTTGGAGCCGTCATGGCTCATCTTGAGGTCGAAGTGAGCGGAGTGGCGGGCGAGGCGGCTGTTCGGTCCCCTCGCCGGCCTTCCTTGCTGGCCTCGACGGAGCGCGCACTCGGTCTCCTCGTCGAAATTCCGGCGGCCATTTTGGTGGTCGCCGAGATTGCGATCCTGTTTGCCGGCGTGGTCGCGCGCTACGGCCTGCACCGGCCGCTGATCTGGTCGGACGAGCTGGCCTCGATCCTGTTCCTGTGGCTCGCCATGCTGGGCGCGGCGGTGGCGTTCCGCCGTTCCGAGCACATGCGCATGACCGCGGTCGTCGCCAGCGCCAGGCCGGCCACGCGGGCCTGGCTCGATCTGGTCGCGACCTGCGCGGCGCTGGCCTTCCTGGCGCTGATCGTCTGGCCGTCCTGGGACTACGCCTACGAGGAAAGCTTCATCACCACGCCGGCGCTGCAGATCTCCAATATGTGGCGCGCCGCGGCATTGCCGGCCGGCATCTGCCTGATGGCGGCGTTCGCGCTGTTGCGGCTGCTGCGCGCAGTCGATTACCGCATGGTGCTGATGGCCGCGGTCGCCGTTGCCGTCGTCGTCGGCTTGTTCTGGCTGGCGCAGCCATATCTGCGGCCGCTCGGCAATCTCAACCTCGTCATCTTCTTCGTCGGCGTCGCCGGCTTCTGCGTCTTTGCCGGCGTTCCCATCGCGTTCGGCTTCGGGCTCGCGATCTTCGGCTATCTGGCACTGACCACGCGCACGCCGGTCATGGTACTGGTCGGGCGGATGGACGAGGGCATGAGCCACCTCATTTTGCTCTCGGTGCCGCTGTTCGTATTTTTGGGGCTCCTGATTGAAATGACCGGCATGGCACGGGCCATGGTGGCGTTCCTGGCCAGCCTGCTCGGCCATGTCCGCGGTGGGCTGCATTACGTGCTTGTCGGCGCGATGTACCTGGTCTCCGGCATCTCAGGTGCCAAGGCCGCGGACATGGCCGCGGTCGCGCCCGTGCTGTTCCCGGAGATGAAACAGCGCGGCGCCAAGCCCGGCGATCTCGTCGCGCTTCTTGCGGCCACCGGCGCGCAGACCGAAACCATTCCGCCGAGTCTCGTGCTGATCACGATCGGATCGGTCACCGGCGTCTCGATCGCCGCGCTGTTCACCGGCGGCCTGTTGCCCGGCGTGGTGCTGGCCATAACGCTGTGCATGCTGGTGTGGTGGCGCTATCGCCACGAGGACATGAGCCATGTCCGCCGCGCCACAGGCGGCGAGATCGGCAAGACCTTCGTCATCGCCCTGCCCGCGCTCGCGCTGCCCTTCGTGATCCGCTACGCCGTGGTCGAAGGCATCGCCACCGCCACCGAAGTGTCCACGATCGGCATCGTCTATGGCGCCCTGGTCGGCCTCCTCGTCTACCGCCGCTTCGACTGGCGGCGGCTGTTTCCGATGCTGGTCGAAACCGCGGCGCTGTCGGGCGCGATCCTGCTGATCATCGGCACGGCGACCGGCATGGCCTGGGGCCTGACGCAATCAGGCTTCTCGCGGGCGCTGGCATCCGCCATGACCGGATTGCCGGGCGGCGCGGCGACCTTCATCGCCGTCTCGATCCTGGCCTTCACCATCCTCGGCAGCGTGCTCGAGGGCATCCCGGCGATCGTGCTGTTCGGGCCGCTGTTGTTTCCGATTGCGCGCGCCGTCGGCGTCCACGAGGTGCACTATGCCATGGTCATCATTCTCGCCATGGGTATCGGGCTATTCGCCCCGCCCTTCGGGGTCGGTTATTATGCCGCCTGCGCCATCGGACGCGTCGATCCGGCCGAAGGCATCAGGCCGATCTGGGGCTATCTGCTGGCGCTGCTGGTAGGATTGATCGTGGTCGCCGTCTTTCCGTGGATCTCCATCGGATTCCTGTAGGCCGGCGCGTAAGGGAGGTGTCGATGAGCGAGCGGCAGAACCAGTACAATATCGGCCTCGACAAGACGCCCGCCAACTACGTGCCGCTGAGCCCGTTGAGCTTTCTCACACGCAGCGCCGCGGTCTATCCCGATCACGTCAGCACGGTCTACGAGGGGCGCAGCTTCACCTGGCGCGAGACGCATGAGCGTTGCAAGCGCTTTGCTTCGTATCTTGCCGGCAAGGGCATCGGCGTCGGCGAGACCGTCGCGGCGATGCTGCCGAACATTCCGGCGATGAACGAGGTGCATTTCGCCGTCCCCATGACGGGTGCGGTGCTCAATGCGCTGAACATCCGGCTGGATGCACCTTCGATCGCATTTCAGCTCGACCATGGCGGCGCCAGGATCATTCTGGTCGACCCCGAATTTTCCGGCGTGATCACCGATGCGCTGTCACAGATGAGTGGCCCAAAACCGTTCGTGATCGACGTCGACGACACCGCCTTCAAGGGCGGCGGGCGCATCGGCGAGATCGAGTACGAGGCCGCGCTCGCGCAAGGCGATCCTGACTTCGCGGCGATCCTGCCGGGCGATGAATGGGACGCAATCGCGCTGAGCTACACCTCGGGCACCACGGGAAATCCCAAGGGCGTCGTCACCCATCATCGCGGCGCCTATCTGAACGCCGTCAGCAATATTCTCGCGGGCCAACTCGGCCAGCATCCGGTGTACCTCTGGACCCTGCCGATGTTCCACTGCAACGGCTGGTGCTTCCCCTGGACCATCGCAGCCGCCGCCGGCATCAACGTCTGCCTGCGCAAGGTCGAGCCGACGAAAATCTTCGAGCTGATCAAGCAGCACGGCGTCACCCATATGTGCGGCGCGCCGATCGTCTACAACACGCTGATCAACGCGCCCGATGCACCGAAGGGCGATGCCGCGCGCCGCGTCGTCGGCCTGATCGCCGGTGCCGCGCCGCCGGTCGCGGTGCTCGAGGGCGCCGAGAGCATCGGCATCAAGCTGACGCACGTCTATGGCCTGACCGAGGTCTACGGCCCCGCTTCCGTCTGCGCCGAGCAGCCTGGCTGGGATGATCTGCCCGCAGCCGAGCGCGCCAGCCTGAAGCGGCGGCAGGGCGTGCCCTACCCGCTTGAGGAAGCCGTCACCGTCATCGATCCGCAGACCATGAAGCAAGTACCGCGCGACGGCGAGACCATCGGCGAGGTCATGTTTCGCGGCAACATCGTGATGAAAGGCTACCTCAAGAACGACAAGGCGACCAAGGAGGCGTTCGAAGGCGGCTGGTTTCACACCGGCGATCTCGGCGTGCTCGACGCGCACGGCTACGTCATCATCAAGGATCGCTCCAAGGACATCATCATCTCCGGCGGCGAGAACATTTCCTCGGTCGAGGTCGAGGACATTCTCTACAAGCACCCGGCCGTGCTGTTCGCCGCCGTGGTCGCAAAGCCCGATCCGAAATGGGGCGAAGTGCCCTGCGCCTTCGTCGAGCTGAAGGACGGCGCAAGCGCGAGCGAAGCCGATATCATCGCCTTCTGCCGCTCGCATATGAGCGGCTTCAAGACGCCGAAGGCCGTGGTGTTCGGGCCTATCCCGAAAACGTCGACGGGAAAGATCCAGAAATTCCTGCTGCGCAACGAAGCGGGATCGGCGAAGGCAATCTCGAGCTGAGCTTGTCTCGACCTCCGCGGCGGTTGGGTGTCGCCGCGAAGTCGTTGCGCAGTTTCGACTAGTCGGATTCGCCGAGCCCCCTCGACCTCACATCTTCTTGTAGGCGTCAACCAGGGCCTGGCCGTCGGCTCCCGCCTTCTTGAGCCAGTCGGCGGTGAGCTGTTCGCCGATCTTCTGGAAGCCAGCCTTCAGGGCCGGGCTCGGCGGCTCGACCGTCATGCCCTTGGCCTTGAGCTGATCGATGTACCAGGTGCTCTTGTCCTGCCAGGCCTTCCAGCCGCGGGTTTCCGCGGTCGCGGCGGCCTTGAGGATGGCCTCCTGGGTCGGCTTGTCGAGCGCCTCGAACGCAGCCTTGTTGACGAAGGTGTAGTCCTTCGGGATCCAGGCTTGCACGTCATAGAAGTACTTCAGCGACTCCCATGCCTTCGCATCGTAGCCCGTGCCGCCTGACGACATGAAGGAGTTCACGACGCCGGTCGCAAGTGCCTGCGGCAGCTCGGCGGCTTGAATGGTGACCGACTGCGCGCCAACCAGTTCGCCGATGCGCGCGGTCCCAACGTTGTAGGCCCGCCATTTAAGGCCCTTCATGTCTTCGATGGTCGCAAGCGGCTTGCTGACATAGACGCCCTGCGGCGCCCACGGCACGACGAACAGCAGCTTGAGCCCCTGCGCCTCCAGCTTCTTCGTAATCAGCGGCTTCGACGCCTGGTACAGCTTCATGGCATCCGGGAAGCTGGTCGCCAGAAACGGCACGACGTCGACGCCGAATACCGGATCCTCGTTCTCGTGGATCGACAGCAAGACTTCGCCCATCTGCGCCTGCCCGGTCATCACCGCGCGCTTGATGTCGGGCGCCTTGAACAGTGAGGCGCCCGGATGAACCGTGATCTGGAGCTTGCCGGACGTGCCGGCTTCGACGTCCTTGGCGAACGCGACGAGATTCTCGGAGTGCGGATTGTCGGCCGGATATGCCGCCGGCAGATTCCATTTGGTCTGAGCCAAAGCGGGTGTCGCAGCCAGCACGGCGCTGGCGATCAAGGATGCGCGGAATAAACGAGACATCATCGGGCTTCTCCTCACAGTCAATTTCAAAACCGGTACGCTCAGTCTGGGAAAGCAAGCTTGGGCAGGAACATCACGATCTGCGGATATTCCGTGATGATGAACACGGCGGCGAGCAACAGGACGAAGAACGGGAACGCCGCCCGCGCGACGGTCAAGGTATCACGCCCGCTCATGTTCTGGAGCACGAACAGATTGAAACCGACCGGCGGCGTGATCTGCGCCATCTCCACGTGGATGATGAGATAGACGCCGAACCAGACCAGGTCGAGACCGGCCTGCTTGACCATCGGCAGCACGATCACGGCGGTCAGAACGATCATCGAGATGCCGTCGATCAGGCATCCAAGGATTATGTACATGATGCTCAGATACAGCGCGAGCATGCCCGGCGTCAGCTGCTGGCCCTGGACCCAGGTGGCGAGCGCCGCCGGAATGCCCGTATAGGCCATCGCTGCGGTCGTATAGGCAGCGCCTGCCAGGATCAGCATGATCATGCAGGTCAGGCGCGTCGCGCTCATGATGCTCTCGAGGAAGTTCTTGCGCGTGAGCGTGCGGCTCCACCACGCCAGCAGCAGCGCGCCCGAAACGCCCCAGGCGGCGCATTCCGTCGCCGTCGCGAAGCCGAGCACGAGGGAGAGGAAGACTGCCAGGATCAGCAACAGGCAGGGCGCAAGCCTGGCCGACTCGCGCAGCTTCTGGCGGAACGGCATCGGGGGATCGCGCGGCGGAATCTTCTTCGGGTTCAGCAGCGACCAGATGATGATGTAGCCCGAATAGAGCACCATCACGAGCACGCCCGGCAGGAAGCCGCCGAGGAACACCTGAAGCACGGAGACATTCGCGGTGACCGCATAGACCACCATCGGGATCGACGGCGGGATCAGCAGGCCGAGCGTGCCGGAGCCCGCGAGCGAGCCTAGACTCAAGCCCTTATCGTAACCACGCTTGTCCAGTTCGGGCAGCGCGATCTTGCCGATGGTCGCACAGGTCGCCGCCGACGAACCCGACACTGCCGCGAAGATGCCGCAGCCGATCACGTTGACATGGGTCAGACGCCCCGGCAGCCACTGCACCCAGGGCGACAGGCCCCGGAACATTTCCTCGGATAATTTGGTGCGGAAGAGGATCTCGCCCATCCAGATGAACAACGGCAGCGCAGCCAGCGTCCATGACGAGCTTGCGCTCCATGTCGTGGTCGCAAGCACGGAGCCGAGCGGCAGGCTCGTGGTCAGCGCCATCGCCACGAAGCCGACAAGCCCCAGCGAAACCGCGATCCAGATGCCACTTCCCAGCAGCACGATCATGACGCCGAGCAGAATGAACGATAGTTCGATCATGCCGAGATTGGCCATCGTCAACCTCCGCCGCCCTGCGATATCCGCTCGATGAATTCGTCCGGGTCTCGTCCGGCGAGCCCTTCTCGTAGCTCGGCCGGTTGCCGCTGATGACACTGACCATTTCATCAATGAGCGCGATCGAGAGGATCACGAGTCCGCCGGAAAACCCGAGCTGCGGAATCCAGAGCGGAAGCGCGACGACGCCCTGCGCCACGTCGTTGAAGCGCCAGGAATCGTAGGTCATCTGCACGGCATGCCGGGTGAAATAGAGGATGAAAGCGGCGGCAATACCAAGGGCCACGACCTCCGCCACCTGTTTGGAGCGCCCATGCAGACGCTCCAGCAACAGGCCGACCCGGATCATCTCTCCGCGCTTGAAGGTGTGAGCGAGGCCGAGGAATGCCATCGCGGCCATGCACCATGAGGCGAAATCATCGCCGGCGGGAATGTTGACCGCAAACTGGCGCCCGATCGACATGATCATCATGATTGCAAAGATCGCAACCATGAAGGCGCCGGCGGCGCAGCCCGCACCGAGATAAAGGAGATCTAGCGCGCGTCGCACCGGCCCCCGGCTCGTGACATCGTCCCCTGCCAACGCGATCCCCATCCTCATACGAAGCGATTCAGAAGGTCCCGGCGATCGCACGTCGCGCGCCGGTCCTGCATGAATATCGCCCCTGCCCAGCGCCTGTCTTTCAGACGTTAGATCAACATGATGGGGCTAGCGCAAGCAAGGAGTATGCCGGCTCTCGCCGGAATTTCCCCCGCAGGTTCAGCGGGTCTCCAGCCGCAGCCCGTCATACGCGGGCACCACTCCCGCCGGCAGCGACTGCCGGATCACCTCATAATCGACGTCGGCCGTCATGTTGGTGATGACGGCGCGCTTCGGCCTGAAGCGCTCGATCCAGGACAACGCGTCGTTGATGCTGAAATGGCTGACATGGCTGGTGTAGCGCAGGCCATCGACGATCCAGAGATCCAGATTTTCCAGGGCGCCCCAGCTCTCGCGTGGGATGTCGTTGAGATCGGGCGTGTAGGCGGCATCGCCGATGCGATAGCCCAGCGCGGGAATGTTGCCGTGCTGCACCAGGAAGGCCGTCATCGTCACCTGGCCGCCCTTCCCCTGAATGGTCTGGCTGTCACCGGCCTCGATCGACTGCGCCGTCAGGATCGGCGGATAGTCGCTGCCCGCCGGTGAGACGAAGCAATAGGAGAACCGCGACATGATGTCGTTCGCAGTCGTCTGATTGAGATAGGTCGGAATCCGCCGGCGCATGTGCATCACGACCGAACGCAGGTCGTCCATGCCGTGGGTCTGATCGGCGTGCTCGTGGGTCAGGAACACGGCATCGATGTGGTCGACATTGGTCGAGAGCAATTGCTCGCGCAGGTCCGGCGAGGTGTCGATCACGATACGCGTGGTGCCCTCGCCCGATGTCTGCTCGACCAGCAGCGAACAGCGGCGACGGCGGTTCTTGGGATTGTTGGGATCGCAGGCACCCCAGCCGAGTGCCGGACGCGGCACGCCGGCGGAGGAGCCGCAGCCCAGGATCGTCAGCGTCAGCGTCATGCGGCTCCCAGTTCTAAGGTTTCACCCTGGAGAACAGGCGAAAGAAGTTTTCGCTTGTCTGGCGCGAGATCTCGTCAAACGACACGCCGCGTGTTTCGGCGAGCACTTTTGCGACCTCGACCACATAGGCCGGTTCGTTGCGCTTGCCCCGGTACTTGCCCGGCGCAAGGTAGGGCGAGTCTGTTTCAACCAGAATACGGTCGGACGGCAGTTCGGCCGCAAGCGCGCGCAAGGCCTCGGACTTCTTGAAGGTCAGGATGCCCGTGAAGCCGATATAGAGCCCGAGCGAGACCGCCTTCAGCGCCAACTCGCGCCCGCCGGTGTAACAATGCAACACCGCGCGAAACGATCCCTTTGCCGTCTCCTCTTCAAGGATACGGCCGCAATCCTGGTCAGCCTCGCGGGTGTGGATCACCAGCGGCAGGCCGGTGGCGCGGGCGGCGGCGATGTGGGCACGAAAGCCCCTCGCCTGCGCCTCCGGCGAGCCGTTGTCGTAGAAATAGTCGAGCCCGGCTTCGCCGAGCGCGACGACCTTGGGATGCTGCGTCAAAGCGATCAGCTCGTCCGGCGCGATGCCGTCTTCTTCATCAGCGTTATGCGGATGGGTGCCGACCGAGCAATAGACGTCGTCATAGCGCTCGGAGATGGCCAAAAGCTGGTTCAGTTTCCTCACCCGCGTCGAGATCGTGACCATGCGGCCGATGCCGGCCGCTCGCGCCCGCGACACGATCCCGTCGAGATCCTCCGCAAAATCCGGAAAATCCAAATGGCAGTGGCTGTCGACCAGCATGGTGCGAACGCCTTTAGGCTGCCGGCTCGATATAGCGGGGGAAGGCCGGCGTCGGCGCGGGCAGCGTCGTACCGGGCGCGATGCGCGTTGCGCCACCAAGCGCGGCGAAGTTGCGCTCCGCTTCGGGGATACCGAGGCTGTTCAGCAGCAATCCCGAGGCCGTCGGCATCGCCGGCTGGGCCAGGATTGCGATCTGGCGCACGACTTCGGCGGTGACGTAGAGCACCGTCCTCTGCCTGACAGGATCGGTCTTGGCGAGTGCCCACGGCGCTTCGCCCGCGAAATAGCGGTTGGCTTCCGCGACCACGGCCCACACGGCATTGAGCCAGTGATGGATTTGCTGCGTCGCCATCGCTTCGCGGGACGCCGCGAGCATGCCGTCTGCTTGTGACAGGATCGCCTTGTCGTTGTCGCTGAATTCGCCGGGCTCCGGGAGCACGCCGCCGAGCTGCTTCGCGATCATCGACAGCGAGCGTTGCGCGAGGTTGCCGAGATCGTTGGCGAGATCGGCATTGATGCGCGCGACGATGGCCTCGTGATTGTAGTTGCCGTCCTGGCCGAACGGCACCTCGCGCAGAAAGAAATAGCGCATCTGGTCGACGCCGTACTGGTCGGCGAGGTTAAAGGGATCGACCACGTTGCCGACCGACTTCGACATCTTCTCGCCCCTGCTGAACAGGAAGCCATGGGCATAGACCCGCTTCGGGAGGGGGATCCCGGCCGACAGCAGGAAAGCCGGCCAGTACACCGCATGGAAGCGGATGATGTCCTTGCCGATGATGTGCACGTCGGCAGGCCAATAACGCCAGTTGTTGTCGCTCTCGTCGGGGAAGCCGACGCCGGTGATGTAGTTGGTGAGCGCGTCGACCCAGACATACATCACGTGATCTTCGTCGCCGGGCACCTTGACACCCCAGTCGAACGTCGTGCGCGAGATCGAGAGGTCGCGCAGGCCACCCTTGACGAAGCTCACCACCTCGTTCTTGCGGGAGTCGGGCCCAATGAAATTGGGCTGCGTCTCGTACAGCTTGAGCAGCTTGTCCTGATAGGCCGACAGGCGGAAAAAGTAGCTCTTCTCCTCGACCCATTCGACCGGCGTGCCCTGCGGCCCGAGCCTCACGCCGTCCTCGTTCAGGCGCGTCTCGTCCTCCGCGTAATAGGCTTCGTCGCGCACGGAATACCAGCCGGCATAGATGTCGGCATAGATATCCCCGTTCGCTTCCATGCGCCGCCAGATCTCCTGGCTAGAGCGGTGATGCTGCTCCTCGGTGGTGCGGATGAAGCGGTCGAACGACACGTTCAGGCGCTCGTCCATTTGCTTGAAACGGCCGGCATTGCGGGCGGCGAGCTCCGAGACGGACATTTTTTCGCCGGCCGCGGTCTGAACCATCTTCTGGCCGTGCTCGTCGGTGCCGGTCAGGAAGAACACATCCTTGCCGTCGAGTCGCGCGAAGCGCGCCAACGTATCGGTCGCGATCGCCTCATAGGCGTGGCCGATATGCGGGCTGCCATTGGGATAGGCGATCGCAGTCGTGATGTAGAAGACGTTGTCGCGCGCGGGGACGGCCACGGGCGTGTTGGCGTGCGGCGCTGCGATGGACTTCGGCGCGCGCGGGGCCTTGGGTTTCGATACATCGGGCTTCGCAGTCTTCGGCGGCGTCGCGACAGGAGCTGGTGCGGCGGTCACTGCGGGCGCAGCCACCCTCGCCGTCTTGGCTATCTTCTTCGCCGGGGCCTTGTTTTTCGCCGAGGCCTTGTTCTTCGCCGAAGCCTTGGCTGGCTTTTTGGTTCCTGTCTTCACCGTCTTCTTGGCGACGACCTGCTTCTTCGCTGCCTTCTTTGCCGTCTTCGCGGCGCTCTTCTTCCCGGTTTTTTTGGCGGCCGCCTCTTTGGTCTTCGTGGCTTTCTTGACGTTCTTGGCAGCTTTGCGCGCGCGCGCCTTCACAGCCTTCTTCGCGGCTTTCTTGACGGCCTTCGTGGCAGCCTTCTTCTTGCTGCTCTTGCCCTTAGCGGTTTTCTTAGCTCGCGTTGCCACGACGAATTCCTTTACCGGCTTCTCGAAATTGGGAAACGAATCTGCGTTAGTTTATTGTCTTGAGCATGATCCAACCGGAAAACCGCTGGACACTTTTCCGGATCATGCTCTAGCGCGTTGCGTCCGCCAGCCAGCCGAACACCGAGAAAACCAAGGGCTTTCGCTCCAGATTGTAGGTTTCGGTGTCGCGCGCGGCGCGGACGATCTTTTCCCATACCTCAGCTAGACGCGCAAGGCGCGGCAGATTTTGGTTGGCATTGGCCTCGTCGGCGTGCAGGCGTTCCGCGATCCAGCGATCGATGCCGTCAATGAAGGCGGCAAGCGCAACGCGGTCGCTTGTGCCGAGCGATTCGCCGAGCGTGTGCAATTCGCGCGGATCGACCTGCGGCAGTCGCGCCAACAATGCGGCCGTGCGTTGCTGGAGCTTCAGGGCGTCGCCGCCGAGCAGCGTCAGCGCCCGCGCGACGCTGCCCTCGGACGCCTCCGCCGCCTCGCGCAATGCCGGATCGTTCGGGTCGAGATCGGCAGCGGTTGCGGCTGCTCCAATCACGTCGTCGGTTGCGAGCGCGCGCAGGCGCAGCTTGCGGCAGCGCGACTGAATTGTGGCGAGCACGCGCGCCGGCGCGTGGCTCACCAGCAGGAACAGCGATTGCTGCGGCGGCTCCTCGAGAATTTTCAGCAGCGCGTTGGCGGCATTTGGATTGAGCTCGTCGACGGTATCGACGATGCAGACGCGCCAGCCTTCGGCCGCCGCGGTCGAGCCGAAGAATCCGATCGTCTCGCGCGTCTCGTCCACGGTGATCACCGTGCGCATCACGCCGCGATCGTTGGCGGTGCGCTCCAGCGTCAGCAGACCCCCATGCGAGCTCGCCGCAACCTGCCGCGCCACGGCGTGATCAGGATTGATGGCGAGATCTTCGGCGCGCTGCACCGAAAGCGCCAGCGGCTGGCCGTGAGCGAGCACGAAGCGCGCCATCCGATATGCCAGCGTCGCCTTGCCGATGCCTTGCGGTCCGCCAATCAACCAGGCGTGCGGGATACGCCCGCTGCGATAGGCGGCGAGCAGCGCGGTCTCGGCCTCGCGATGGCCGAACAGAACGCTCGTCTCGCGCGGATGAGACATGGCAGTTTCGCGCTCGGTCTGACGCGGGCTCATATGGACACCACCGTTGCCGGCGTCGGGAGCAGGCGATCACGCATCGCGATCCAGATGCGTCCGGCAACCGTGTCGGGATCGGAATTGGCGTCGATCAGCACGCAGCGCGCGGGATCGTCCGCCGCGATCTTGCGATAGGCTTCGCGCAGGCCCTGATGGAAACCAAGCTTCTCGGCCTCGAACCTGTCCGGCGTGCCGCTGCCGCGGCGCGCGGCCGCGCGCTGCAGGCCGATCTCGACCGGCAGGTCGAGGATGATGGTGAGGTCCGGCTTGAGATCGCCGATCGTGACCCGCTCCATCGCGTTGATCAGCGCGGCCGGCACGCGGCCGAGGCTGCCCTGATAGGCCCGCGTCGAGTCGGCGAAGCGGTCGCACAGCACCCACGTGCCCTGGTTGAGCGCTGGCTGGATCACGGTGTGGACATGATCGTCGCGGGCGGCCGCGAACAGCAGCGTCTCGGCTTCGGGTCCGAGCAGCTTGCCCATGCCTGACAGCACCAGATGGCGCATGATCTCGGCGCCCGGCGAGCCGCCCGGCTCGCGCGTGACGAGGATACGCATCCTGGCAGCCTTGAGACGGTCGGCGAGCTTCTTGATCTGGGTCGACTTGCCTGTCCCCTCGCCGCCTTCAAAGGTGACGAAACGCCCGCGTCCGGACGGCCACTTTACCGCGCTTTCACTCATGATCAGAGCTTCTCGGCGCCCGCACGGAACATGCCGATCACCAGCTCGCTGGCGCCGTCGATCGCGCGGCGCACGGTCGAGCCGGTGCCGATCGCGTCAGCGGCATAGACCGGCGTCTCCACTGCGATGTTGCCGCTGCGCCAGACCCTGACCAGCCCGACCTTCTGCCCGGCCTCGACCGGCGCGCGCACCGGGCCGTTATAGACGACGCGCGCGATCAGCTTGTCGCTGCCGTTCTTGTGCACCATCACCTTCACGGGCGTCTTGGCGACCAGTTTGACCGAGCGGCTCTCGCCGCCGAACACCTTGGCGTAGCCGACCGGCTGATCGGCCGCGATCAGGGTGCGGGTCTCGAAATTGCGAAAACCCCATTCAAGCATCTTCTTGGCTTCGGTCGCGCGATCGTCGGGGTCTTCCAGCCCGTTAATGACAACGATCAGCCGCGTGCCGTTCTGCACCGCCGAGCCGACCATGCCGTAGCCGCCTTCCTTGGTGTAGCCGGTCTTCAGACCGTCGGCGCCTTCCATCGAATTGAGCAGCGGATTGCGGTTGGGCTGGCGGATCTTGTTCCAGGTGTATTCCTTCTCGCCGAACAGTTTGTAGAATTCGGGGAAGTCGAGAATGATGTGCCGGGCGAGAATGCCGAGCTCGCGCACCGTCATCTTGTTGGCGGGGTCCGGCAGGCCGTTGGAATTGCCGAAGGTCGATTTCGTGAGGCCAAGCTCGCGAGCTCGCTTGGTCATGAAGTCGGCGGCGAAAATCCGCTCGCTGCCCGCCATGGCCTCGGCCAGCGCAATGCAGGCGTCGTTGCCGCTCTGGATGATCGCCCCGTGCAGGAGATCGTCGACCGTGACCTTGCTGTTGATGGCGGCGAACATGGTCGAGCCGCCGGAGGGTGCGCCGCCCTTGCGCCAGGCGTTCTCGCTGATCCGGTATTCGTCGGTCAGCTTGATGTCGCCCTTCTTGATGGCGTTGAAGACGACCTCGGCGGTCATCAGCTTCATCATGCTCGAGGGCGCGCGGAGCTCGTCGGCGTTCTTCTCGAACAGCACACTGCCGCTGGAGGCCTCGATCAGGATCGCGGTCGGGGCGTCGCCGTCGAAGCCGGAATCATCTGTTTTCTTGGCGCCCTGGACGCTCTGGTTGGCGGCGTAGAGCGCCCCGCTCCAGCCAATGGCCGCCACCAGAGCCGTCGCGATCAGCCCGCGCGCCAGCGCTCCGGCGGTAAACCGGGTGCGCCTAAACGAGGAAAGATGAAATTCCATGGCCAAGCCCTGAGAGCGGCGTTCTAACAGTTGGAGCCGGTGCAAACAACACGGGGTGGCCGCTTGTCCCGAGATTGCACGATTCTCGTCCCGCCCCTATCGTGGCACCTCAGATTTTCTGACCAAACCCCTGAAACAAGGCGGAAAAGCGATGTCATCCACCCGCGTGATCAAGGCCAACGGGATCGACCTGTTCATCCGCGAAGCCGGTCAGGGGCCGCTGGTGGTGCTGTGCCACGGCTGGCCGGAACTCTCCTACTCCTGGCGCCACCAGATCCCGGCGCTGGCGCAGGCCGGGTTTCGCGTCGTCGCCCCCGACATGCGCGGCTATGGCCAGAGCTCAGCGCCGCCCGAGGCGACGGCCTATTCGATCTTCGACACGGTCGGCGATATCGTCGGCCTCGTGCAGGCGCTTGGCGAGAGCAAGGCCATGGTGGTCGGCCACGACTGGGGTGCACCGGTGGCTTGGCACGCGGCGCTGTTCCGGCCCGACATCTTCACGGCGGTCGCCGGGCTAAGCGTGCCGCCGCCGTTCCGCGGCCGCGGCAAGCCGCTCGATCTCCTGCGCCAGGGCGGCATCACCAATTTCTATTGGCAGTACTTCCAGGCGCCGGGCGTTGCCGAAGCCGAATTCCAGCGTGACGTCGCGCGCACCATGCGCATCGTGCTCGGCGGGCGCGGCCTTGCCGATCCCTCCGCGGCCATGTTCGTGCTGGAGGGCAAGGGATTCCTCGGCCACGGCAACCCGGAGGAGCCTCTGCCGGCCTGGCTCACCGAGACTGACCTTGCCTATTTCACCGAAACCTTCCGCAAGTCCGGCTTCCGCGGCGGGCTGAACTGGTATCGCAACCTCGATTGCAATTGGGAGCTGACGGCGCCCTGGCAGGACGCGCAAATCCATCAGCCGTCGCTCTTCATTGCCGGTTCGAAAGACGCCGTCATCACCGGCCTGATCGGAGCCAAGCGCGTCAACGAACTCGAGCGCGTGCTGCCCAATCTGAAGCGAAAGCTGATCATCGAGGGCGCCGGCCATTGGGTCCAGCAGGAGCGGCCCGACGAGGTGAATGCGGCGCTGATGAGTTTCCTGAAGGAAAGCGCGGCTCAGTAGAGGCCGCGGCCGCTCAGGATGCCGCGGGCCTCGGCAGCGCCGTCCGAGGCGTAGGCGCCGGACGGAGCGCTCTCGGTCGCATAGCGGCCGTCCCCGTCATAGGACACGGCGCGCGCGTTCTGGAGCGCCCGGCCCCGGTTGCGGCTCGAGGCCGACATTTCCGAGGTCGCACTGAGTGAAGCCATGTCGGCGGAGGTGTTGCCGAGATTGTAGGGCCGTCCCTCCGGCGTCGGAACTTCGCCGCGCATGGCGCCGCGGTTCGACGATGGCAGCTCCGGCACGAAGGGTCTCGCGGAGGCGACCCGGACCATCGACGGCGATGGCGCCGGGGTCCCGGTGCGCAAGGTGGCCATCAGCTGGCGGTCGTCGGAGCCTTCCAGCGGCGCCCGGCCAACATACTCGACACGGACCTTGGCGATCCCATTGCCTTTGAATTCAAGCAGTTCGGCGGCCTTGTTCGAGACGTCGATGAGCCGGTTGCCGTGATAGGGCCCGCGGTCATTGACGCGGACGATCAGCGACTTGCCGTTCGAGACGTTGGTGACCCGCGCATAGGACGGCATCGGCAGGGTCGGATGCGCCGCGGTCAGCGAGCCCATGTCGAACACCTCGCCATTGGCGGTCAGGCGGCCGTGGAAATCGTCGCCGTACCAGGACGCCATGCCCTCGGCGCGGTAGTTGACGTCCTCTTCGGGCACATAGGTCCGGCCACCCACCACATAGGGCTTGCCGACGCGATAGGCGCCGCCGCCCTTCGGGACCGGATCGCCCAAAGCCACGACCCGGGGGCTCGAGGACACGCCGTATTTCGGATCGACCCGGCTGGCGAATTTGTTGGAGGAGGCGCAATTGGCGAGCGCAAGGCAGGTCGCGGCCATCGCAGCAGCGCGCGCGGCCCGCAAAACCGAATCTGACCGTCGGATCCCCATTCGCCCCAAATACCACTTTGCCGGAGGCGTACCTAACCCGCTTTGGCTACGGATAGCGCTGTCCGGTCCTTTGCTCCGAGGCGGCCCACCACCGCGTCGGAAGTGGTAACGATAACGCAACCCGAACACGGCGGAAATGGGGAGCGCACGGCGTTCACGCCGGGATGGTAAACAGGGGGTATGCGCTCGCCCCGTTGAACTACGGAGCGCCGGTGCCCTGCTCTGTGCCACGCCTGGACATTCTGTTGCGCCAAATCCTCACTCCACCCCCATTGTCGCGCCGCTCACTGGAATTCTTTTGACTGTGCAAGGCCGCCCGCGTTTTCTCGCGTGCAGGGCGGAATGGAATGAGACGATGATCGAGACGGTTTCGGCACTGATGGGTTTGGTAAGCGCGGGGATCTTCCTGGCCCATGCGTTTGAAGGTTACCGCACGAGGGCCTGAGGCACTCGCGCGGACGGCAAGCATCACCCTTTCAAGACGGCGCGTTCGGACATTTTTAATCGATCCGATCGAGCATCGCAGACGAGAGCGGCAGGTGTCCCATGCGCAACCATGACCTCGTATCCGATGGCTTCCTGGCATTGACCGCCGGTGGTCTGGTCCTGCTGTGCTCCAGCCTCGTGGCATTGGCCTTCGCCTGAGCACCCAGCACTTCCCGAACAATACGCTTACCGCAGTCCAAGCAGCGAACGCCGATAGAGACTGTCACGGGCTTCGCTCAGGCAGACGAAGCTGCCGTCAAAACCCTGGCCGTACCGCTTCTGGCCTTTGCCGTAATAGACACCTTTGCTGAAATCGAGCCAGACAACCCGGTCGTGCGGGCAGTGACGCTGCGCCTGCGCCTCGTAGCGAAATGGCGTCAGCGGCGTGGCCGATACCTCAGCGCCGCAGCAGCCGACCAGGATCGTAGCAGCGAGTGCGATCGCGCTGGCCCATTTGCGGAAGCTGCTCCAAGATACTCCGCAAGATATTCCGCAAGACACCACCCGCCTCCCGATCCCAGCCGTCGAGGGCCGGCCTGCTTTCACTTGTCCGCTTCGAGTTGCTGCAACGCCTGGTGCATGCATTCCTGAAGCCTGGCTGCGACCTGTTCGCGCGCGACGCCTTTGGCGGCAAGATCGCCTGCCACCTTGTCGAGGATCTCGTCCATCGAGTGGTTCTCCAGATGGTCCGTCACCAACGCCGTCGCATAGCCGGCCGCGGCATCGCCGCTGAGGCCGAGCTGGGTTGCGGCCCAGAGCCCGAGCAGCTTGTTGGACCGGGCCGTGGCCTTGAACATGAGCTCCTCGTCGTGGACGAATTTGGCCTCAAAGCCCTGCTCGCGCTTGTCGAACGTGGTCATGGTCAGCTCCATTTCGTTTTTCGCTGATCGGGATCGGACTGGCTGGAAGCGAACGTCTCCGTGGTTCAAATCAGGGTCGTTGGAAGCTTCCGGCGGAAGCCAAACGCCGTCAAGCCCGCTGGGCGTGCCCAAGGCACCCACCAGCTCTACGCCAGCCAACCCGGCTAGGCAGAGATGTTTACTGTTCATTAAGCAGACTCAGCGCCGCATGGCCGGGGACATCGAGAGCTGACGCATGAACAAAGAACTGCGGGAGTTTCGACGGCTTGAACGGGTCTGCCTGGAGCAGGCAGCCCTCTCCACCATGGACCTCGCGCGAAGCGGGTTGCTCAAGGTCGCTGACGATTGTCGCGTCGCAGCGGAAGCGATCGAGGCGCAATCGCCTCGCAGACCTTTCGCAAGTGCCGTTCAGGCGCTGAAGCAGGCGTTGAGCGTGACCCGCATCCCTCACCGGCACTGAGACCGGCGCTCGCGGGCAAGGACATCCTTGACGGGGCGACCGCGTACGGTCAGCCCTTCGCCTCCGTCTGTTCACGTGCCAACCGTTCGGCCCTCAGCCGTTCCTTGTTGGCATAAAACGCCTTCTGCGCAGCTTCATGATCGCGCATGGCTTTTTCGGCTTCGACACGGCGCGTCGCATCGCGCGCCTGCCGCTGCTCGGGAGTCAAGGGCTTGCGCCGGTAGGAAATGTCTTCCGTCATGGCCAGATAATGCTGAGGTGAGGAAAGAGTTCCTCGTGGTCCCGCTGAGCGGCACTACGGGCCGACTGCATAATGTGCGAAAACAACCCCATGCACAGTAGCCAAGTCCTTCTGCAGACAGCACTTTTTTTATCGCACTTTCGATGCGTTTGACCCCGCAGGGATCTCGATGTCTGCAATAACAGGCAAATGGTCTGAATAGGCCCTCGCGCCTTCGTCGGTCCAAACCTTCCCGATCGGGCTGTCGGACGTCGCATAGATCCGGTCAAGCCGCAGCAGGGGCAAATGCGACGGGAAAGTTCGCAGCCGCGTACGGTTTGGGCAGACCTGCGCGAGCACGCGCCGCACCGATTTGATCCAGAACCAGTCGTTGAAATCCCCGAGGACGACGGTCCTTCCAGGTTTCACCAGGCTCACCAGCGCCTGAGCCTGCGCGTGGCGCTCGTGGATGCTCAGGCCGAGATGCGTGGCCACCACGCGAACATCGCCAACCGGTGTCAGCAGTCCCGCGGCGATCGCTCGGCGCGGCTCCCGCTCACGATACGACACGTCGACGATCTCGGGCGGGCCGGAGAATGGAAAGCGGCTCAGGAGCGTCTGGCCGTAGTCGCCATCGGCCGTGACGATCGACTTGGCGTGAACACCGTGATCGCCGACGACGCTCGCCAGCTTCGCAAACGGATCGTCCGATCGCGATCGCGAATCCACCTCCTGAAGCGCGACGACATCGGGAGCCCATTTGCGAATGATGGAACAGATCCCTTCCAGATCGAACTTCGGATTGAGATTGAAGGTGCCATGCACATTCCACGTCATGAAGCGCATCAGCGCCTCCCGGCGAGCCACGTCGCGACGAATTGCGCGCCGGCGCAGATCGCGAGCCAGCCCAGGAACGCCAGTGCGAGCAGCAACATGTTGACCCAGGACGCGTTCCTGGCGAGATCAGCGATCTGAGCCCCCAAAACTGCCATGGCGAGAATGCCGGGCGTCATGCCGAGCAGCGTTCCGACCAGGAAGTCACGCAGAGGCAGCGTGCTCGCGCCAGCCACGACATTCACCACTGAGAACGGCGCGATCGGGATCATCCGGATGACGACGACAGCCAGAATGCCCTTGCCGACAACACGTTCCTGGATGCGCGCGGTACGTCGTCCGAGCAAACGCTGGAGGCGTTCGCGCCCGAGTGCCCGTCCGATCGCAAACAGGATAAAGGCGCTGAGCACGACCCCCGTCATGGCGGTGACGAAGCCTAGCCATGGTCCCAGTGCGGCAGCAGTCGCCGCAATGAGCACGAGAACCGGAAACACGACCAACCCGCCGACGACGAAAGCTGCAATCGCGAATGGCGGACCCCAGACGGACTGCGAATAGGCAGACAGAAGCGTCGACATCCGGCCCGCGTCGGCGAAATCGCTCAACGACGTGTAGGACCAGGCCATCGCCAGTCCAAAAAGCGCCACGGCGATCGAGACCATCCCGATGATCGTCTTCGTGCTCCACATCCGCGATGCCGCCCGCTCCAGATGAAGAGGCGCCTCAGGGTCCGCCACCGGCTGAACCATCGTGGCCAGAGCGCTGGTCAGGACCGAGGATTCAACGTCCCGCAGCGCCTTCGTCCCGCTTGCGACGTCGTCCAGGAGCGCAAAAAGACGATCTTCGTTTTGCGCGACGGTCTGTTCATCGAGACCGCAGAAATGGGCGATCAGGCGACGGCGGACCGAGGCGATGAACTCCCGATGCTCATCTGATGCGGCTTCGAAGATCAGGTCACATTCGCTATCGGCACCCATCGATCGATTGTTCAAATTGGCCGAACCGATCCTCAAGATCCGATCGTCGACGATCATGAGCTTGCTGTGCACCATCACGGCCGCTTCCGTATCCCCGTTCCCCGAGACCGGGTAGACGAAGCGGATGCGATCGGCGACGCCGGCCGAACTGAAGCAATCGATGAAAGCGCCCCGGCCGTTCTGCATCGCTTGGGATTCCAGCCATGAGGAGTGCAGTTTTGGGGTGACGATCAGAACCCGAAGCGAAGGCACGCGCAGCATCTGCTCCGCCAATTCGCGCGCGATCTTGGTGGCGCTGGTGAACTGGTTCTCGATGTACACGAATTTCGTCGCGGACCGCATCGCTGCAATCAGCGAGCGTTCGACCTCCCGGAGCGTCGAACCTGCCGGACAAACCACCTCGGTCCTGGCGATACCCACCGGAATATGTTCAGCCTCGACCGGCACAATCGCCGGCCAGCGCAAGCTTTTCAGCGGGCGCCGATCATCAATCTGTTGGCCCGCCGCGCGCCAGCGTTGCTCCACGAGGTCGAACAACTGCGCCGCCGCATCCCCATCGACCACGCATTGAACGTCATGAAACGGCAGGTATGGCTTGCCCTGGGGATCACAGCGCGATGCGTGATCGGCGCGATGATCACTCGTGTCCCAACGCCTGATCGTCAGATCGAGCCCGCCGACGAACGCCAGTGAACCATCGACACAGACGATCTTCTGGTGTTGGGCCGACCCAAAGGGAAGCGTGGCATCCAGGTGAAACCGGACGCGGCCATCTGTGTCGGCGGTAAATTTGGCCGCGGAATTCCATTCCCTCTCGGAGGCGTAGAACGAGACGAAGTCCCAGACGAGAATGTTGATGTGCAAGGTGGGACGGCGGTGGACCAGCGCGCGCAAGAATGGGCCGAGTTGCTCCGGCAAGCCATCATCCGCTCGCCCGGACTCGCCGACCAGCCTGGTCTCACTATGGATATCCCACCCGACGATATAGACGAGGTCCTGCGCCTGCAGCAGGGTCTGCCGCAGGGCCGCGAAATAAGCGGCAGCATCGTTCAGAACCGCCACACGCCGCGCCTCGCACCGCCGCCAGACGGTGTCGCCGGGGATCAGGGTCGATGAGCTCTGAAGCAGGGAGACCTCGCAATCTGCGTTCGCGTTGAAACGCACTGACCGCGCAAGGGGTTCCCCGACTCAGAACCAGAGTGGCCGTTCAGCGTGCGCGGATTCCGGCGCCACAGTCGCCCATTGCCGCTACTTGGTTCGGACAGTCTTCGCACCTGCGCCTTTCAAGGCGTCCGCGATCTTCTCAGGCGCATCGCCGTGAAAATCCACGGAGACCTCGATCCGGCCTTCCAGCTTCTGGTGTCCCTCCGGCGCAGGCGCGGCCTTGGCGTCAGGACCGGCCGGGCGTGTCCCCGACGTGTTCGCGCCACCGACGGGCTGGACGAAGACGTCGCTTCGCGGCACGCCGCATTCCTGCACGACATGCTCAACCGCAAGCTCGGCGCCGCGGCGCGTGTCGAATTCTCCGATGATCGTACTTTCCAAGGGCGCCCTCCATGGCTGGACGAGAGTGCCAACAACGGGTCAGCGAGGGCCAGGTTCCTGAACCCGCGGGCGGTTAGAACCGAACGATCCCGAACAGAACAAGCAGCGCGAGAGTGATCAACCCGGAGACCAGCAGCGAGCCGAGACATCCCAGCCGGTTCGAGAAAAACATACCTCGCCCATCCCATAGCTTCGTGACGAGCTAAGTTCTCCCATTCGACAGCGTTCCTGGAGGCGCTTTGGGGCGCGCGAACGAGGACCAATCCAAGAACCAATCGTTTCGCGGGACGTTGAGTCCGCGATGTCAGACGCTTTTGATTATTTCCGAGCGCACGCGGTCCGAGCCCTTTGCAAGGCCCGGGCGATGCCGCGCGGACGAATGAAACATCTGCAAACCGTCGTGGCCCGGATCTACCACCTGCTGACCAAGGAGGCCGCGTACGGGCCGAACCTGCAGCATATGGACGACTTCCGGGCAGCCCAGAAGCTCGAGAAGTCCATCGACTGAACTGCAATGACGGTGACGCTGCACGCCCTCCCCCGACGCGCTCAGCTCCCTTTGGGAGCGGTCCTTGACTGCGACCCTGCAAGCCCGGGATTGATGGCCAGCGACGCGCCGGCGGCGCCGCCGGCTTCATAGGCCGTCATCGACACCATCCGGCTGCTGCTGCGCTGGGTCCGCATCTTCAGGTCGAGCTTGTCGAACTCCGCATCGACCACCGACGTCTTGAGAACCACCAGCCCGCGGCCGGTGCTTTCGTTGATCTGATCGCGACTGGCCTTGATCGCCACCAGCCTGTCCGCGATGGACGCCACCATCCCGAGCGCGAAGGAGGCATTGGCCAGATGCCGCTCCTGGTGCCGGAACCTGCTGTAGTCGACCGAGGTCTTGAAGCGGCCGAGCTCGGCGCGGACGGCGCCGTCGATCAATTCGGCCAGATAATACGCGACCTCGATGTCCGCGCCGAGGCCGAAGAACACATAGCTGCTCTCGCCGGCCGTGTTCTTCTCGCGCCAGACCCGACAATCGCAGAAACGAGCGATCGCCCCGATGCAGTCGTCCAGGGGAATTCGCTTCTTGCGAAAAGTCTCGTAGACCTTCCGCTCGCACGGCGACGCCCGCAGTTCGACGTCGGACAGCGACAAATCGTGGCGATCCAGCAGTTCGGCGACCTTGGCGGCCGCAGACAGCGCCTCGTCCTCGGTGCAGCCATTGGCGATGGTCTTGGAACGCAACGCCTGAATGCGGAGCTTCAGCTTGTCGAGTGCAGCTGGATTGGATGTCTGATTCACCGATCACCTGTCCGGGTAAACCCGACGGATAGAACCCGGTCGGATAGACCGGCGGAAGGGGTCTCTTGTCAACTGTATTGATCTTCGACTTTTTTCGAACGGACCTCACTCCTTCTACGTGCGGTGCACGACCTCGCGGCACTGACCATAGAATGCAGAGACGAGGCTTCACTACAATCGCGCTCTCGCTCGATTTCCACCGCAACTGACAAATCACTGTCGGGAGCAGACCACCACAAGCCGAACGGGGTTGCGTGAGCGCCTTGGCTTTGGCGGCGGCGTCGTGTTCACAGTATTTCGAGCTTGCAGCCAGCCGGCTTTGATCCCTGCGCTTGTTGAGGTTAGCCGCAGCAGAGTGGTGGATTGAAGGACGCACTGATCAAGGCCGTCGATCGGTTTTGTGCCGCGACACATAGGGACTGGACCCGCTGTTAAGGTTTAGCGGTCAGGTTAACCCCAGCGAACGTTTGGCTGAGAGCGTCGAACTCGATATGACCTCGAATAGAGGAATATTCGAATGTCCAATAGAACCGCATTTCAAACTGCAGATGCAGACGAGCCCCACAACTTTTTTGATCTCGTCATTCCCCTCACCTTCAGCGCTGTAGCCCTCCTGGCCACAGCTGTTTCGCTGGAGGCGATTGGGTTCATCGCTTGGCAGCCATCCACCTTTCTGGTTGCCTATATCTTTGACTGACGCGATTGGCTGGCATGAGCGAATTCGAAGGCCTCTCTGACCACTTCATTCTGCGGATGCACGAGTTCATTCGCCAAGAGGTTCAAGCAGATAGGCTAGCCGGCGCGCGTTTTGTCGGATTGCCAGCGAGGCTGCGCGCGGAAGCTCTTGCACGGGAAATCGAGCGACGCGGCTTGTTCTGCACGGCAATTGACTGGCCTCAGCATCTTGAGCCTGGAGCGGACAAATACGCACTGACCATTGGACACCGGAAGACGATCTAAAACTCATCGTGCTCACGGCGCGACGCGTCCCGATGACCGGATTGCTCGCCTGCCAGACCGCAATCGCAAATGTCGATCCGCGATCGATTGCGACTCCTGCGGACCTGCATCGTGAACAAGAGAATGCCAAAGCTCCCGCGTAGCGGCCTCGGTCTAACCAGTCCCCGGCCCTTCCGACCCCGGGGCCGTCTGTCCATCAGCCTACCGCCGCGTTGCGCCTCGCGCAGCTAACTCCCGATCCAGATCTTTCAAGCGCTCAAGCAGGTTCTCGACGATCTCCATGCAATCGGAAGGTCCCAACGATTGCACGCCGCGCGCCGCTAGCTCGCGCTCCAACATGGCGGCTATAATGATTTGAATGCTCACGAATTCTCCGCCGACTTCGCCTCCGAGACGGTACGGCTCAACTTAGAAATGGGTTTCGCTAAAGCGAAAGGCCGCAGGGTGGTTCCAGCCCCCACTGCGGCCATCCCGGGCAAATTAGAAACTGGTACTTAAATCTCGCCGGTGTTCTCACAGTAGAACACCGTGTTCCGAAAAAGGATTCCGTACGACTACCGGAATTCGGGGTGGCCCGGATTGTCACTCGGGTGTGGAAATGGCACCGCTTCCTTACTAGGGCCCATGCTCATTGCGGATGAGAGCGCCGGGAGCGACGCTGGGCTGGTACGTAGACTTCCCAGATTCGGAGGTCGCTACCGCCACAGCCGGCGCGTGACGTTGAACAACGCCGCAAGCGGGACGCCTACCAACACACCCAGCATGCCGTACGATGTGACCAGCAGCGCAGCGCTAAGCGGCCCTGCGCTTGTCGCAAATCCGTAAGCTGCGCCTAAGCCTCCCAGCGTCACGGCAAAGACGACCATGTTGCGGTCGTTGCGCGCCTCGATGTTATAGACCGGGGGCCTTTTGCGGTGAAGAACGGGAGGACCGAACGGCACCTTCGAGCCGCAATTTGGACAGGCCGACGCACTCGGTGAAACCGGGTGGTCACAGTCGTGGCAATCGATCAGCTTTTTGGTCTGTCCCATGCCGCAAATCGTAGCGGCGGAGCGGCCAGTCCACAAGTTCGGCAGCTACTCCCAGCACACCGTCCTGCATGACCACAGCAGGGCCGCTCTGATCCTCCAGCATTCTCCGCGCTTGACGGCTTGAAAACCTGCGCGCCGCGCGGAAGGTTGACCAGCTCGGGACCTTTCTCGCCCACCATGGCGAGTACACCCGGGGCCGAACTGGTGCCGCTTGCGAACATGGGAATGGAGAGGCCGCCCGCTCCGGCGCCGAGAGCGGCACCAGACCACGTGGGCACGCTGCTGGAGCCCGCGCTGCCACCAAACCCAAGCAACGAACCCAACCGTTTTAGATCAAGCGCTTCTTCGAAACAGAAAGACGGATTGGGCACTATTGGACTAGGAGGTGGCGGAAGGGGTGCCCGCTCAACCTCGCTGAATCGCTCGTCTTTTCCACCTGCGCCGAGAACAATCTACGGTCCTATCCACGGTTAGTCTCGCAACCTCACGGCCGAAGTTTTCGGCCATCTTAAGCAGCGCGCCGGCCTCGCCTGTCACCCTGCTCTCCTCCACCAGGTCGCGGCACAGTCGCTCCATTGCCGGGAGTTCGTCGGTGTCGTGCTGATCTCGCCCCATGCGGGCGATCAATCATGAACGTATTCGTCGGCGCAGCAGCAGCCTCCGTAGCCAGCATGCCTCTAGAAGCGCTGGCCTCGTCGCTTCCAGCCAGCGTGCCAAAGCTTGCCTTCGATGGCTCCCAATGCGGCGACGCAATGCGCGAGGCCTATTACAAGCTCGATGAAGCGAACGAGGCCTTGAAGCTGACGGCTGCGGACTTCCAAAGGGTATGGAAGGCTTGCGGCGAATGGCAAAAAGCCAATCCGCAGCCGGGCGCCCACCGCGCTCACAAGAAGTATTGCCGGCGCTACGATAAGCACATGGACGAGATCAACTATGATGCGGTCTTCGATGCGCATCAGAAGGCGCGCGACGCCTTCAAGGCCGCACAACTTGCCTTGGCGAACGTCAAGGTCCGCGACCTTGCCGAATTGTGCCTCAAAGCTTGCATGATCTATGTCTTTGAGGACGTCAGGCAGCCGCACCTACGCCATGTCGATCCGGTGATTTCAGTTTCCGTCGCGATGGATCTGGCCGCAATGGCTGCCCCGACGAAGGGCGAAGCCTGAGCCTCCAGGCCCGCCGGTTCACGGCGGGCCCGTTGTTCTCCGGGCGAGAACAGATTGCGCTAATAATAAATCTTCGTTTGTTCCTTGCGCGTGTATTTATAAGCGGAACACGTAGAAGTACGTTGCCTTAGTTGGCGGCCGTATGCGCCGGTTCACGCTGGCGGGCCTTTGCGAACCCATCGTTACGTTGGCTTTCGCAAGCTCGTGGAGCTCAGCCATTGCTGAATATGCAGCGCGTTCTCACTGAGCTGCGAGGCCTTCAAAAGAGCTTCCCGCTTTGGCCCCGGAGGCGTTGCTTCGGCCCGGGTTCGAGCGGCGCTCGCCATTTGAGTTAGGCGTTCAGTGAGAGAAGGGATGAGCTTGACCATAGATGGCTCCGCGTATTTGGCGGGAGCACGTGGCTCTCAGTCACCGATATATGCCGTGATGGGCCGGTGATGGAATTACTAGGCGCCGGTTCCGCAAGAATAGATAGTCAATTCGCCGTAGGTTCTCGGCCCTTCAGAGGACCCCTGTTGCCTCACCTGGCGGCCCTTCGCGCCGCCTCAACATGGCGGGGCTTTCCTGTAGTTGCCGGCGATCTCCAGCAGCGCCGCGCGCTCTACCGGATCGTCAGTCTGGGCCGCCAACGTGCGGCAGATTGACTCAATGTCGGGCTCGCGATAGCGCGCGCTGATTGTACGTTCGATTGTGCGCTGGAGCCAATCTACAAGTCTAAGTAGCTGATTTTGCTGGTGTTTTGGCGGAAGGGGTGGGATTCGAACCCACGGTACCCTTGCGGGCACGCCGGTTTTCAAGACCGGTGCCTTAAACCACTCGGCCACCCTTCCAAGTTCGGAATTGCTGTCGCTTAACGCAGTCGACGGCGCATGGCAACGCGAAGTTGGCGCCCGCCCCTTCCCCGGCATCGGATCTGTCAGGCGAGCGTCAGCCTGTTCCCTTACCCTATGCCCTCTCGGCGGTCCCGGACACTGGCGACATCTCCCAGGGCGTCGCCGGTTGCGAGGCCCGGCTTGGAGTCGCCTCCGTTGGGAGCGCCGCTTGAATTCTTCGTAAGCTAGCTTGGCTCAGTACCCGCAGGAGGCACAGTTCATCTGCACCGGGGCGTAATAGGAATAGCCCGGCTGGACCATCTCGACGCGCTGGCGCGTGGCGTATTGCGGCGGGATGCGCTCGTACTGGACGCTCGGCGGCGCCACCATCACGGTCTGCGGCACCATCACGGTGCGGTACTGCGCCGGTGCGCGGTGCGCCACGACGGAGCCGGGCGACACCATCACGGTCTCGTCGACGGTGCGGTATTGCGGCTGCACGTATTGCTGCTGGTAGCAGGTCGTGCACGGCGGCGGCGTGTAGCAATTGTAGCAGCCGGCGGAAGCCGCGCCGGTCATTGAAATCGCAGCGACGACTGTTGAGAAAACGACAGCGAGAGTGCGAGACATTATTGTGGTGCCCCAATTGCCCGAAACGGATTTGCGAAGATCGATGGCAGTATACGCCGCAAAATTCTGAGCTGCCGAAGTTCATCGGGGCATCCTTAATGCAAACGGCCGGCTTGCGCCGGCCGTTCAGAACTTGTTGACCATGCGCGATGCGTGATGCTTGCGATCACACCCGCACGTGACGCACTTACTTCGAGCGCCGCTTCACCTCGCGCACCGCGCCGCGCGCGGCGCTGGTGGTGAGCGCGGCGTAGGCCTGAAGCGCGGTCGAGACGTTGCGCTTGCGGCCGATCGCCTGCCATGCGGCATCGCCCTTCGCCTCTTCCACGGCGCGGCGCCTGGCGAGCTCCTCGTCGAAGACCTCCAGCGTGATGCTGCGGTTCGGGATGTCGATGGCGATGCGATCGCCGGTCCTGACCAGACCGATGTTGCCGCCTTCGGCCGCTTCCGGCGACAGATGGCCGATCGACAGGCCCGACGAGCCGCCCGAGAAGCGTCCGTCGGTGACGAGCGCGCAGGCTTTGCCGAGGCCCATCGATTTCAGATAGCTGGTCGGATACAGCATCTCCTGCATGCCGGGACCGCCGCGCGGGCCTTCATAGATGATCACCACGACCTCGCCGGCAACGACCTTGCCGCCCAGAATGCCTTCCACGGCGGCGTCCTGGCTTTCGAATACGCGGGCGGGGCCGGAGAATTTCAGGATCGAGGCGTCGACGCCGGCGGTCTTCACAATGCAGCCGTCCTGCGCGAGATTGCCGTAGAGCACGGCGAGGCCGCCGTCCTTGCTGAAGGCGTGCTCGAGGTTGCGGACCACGCCCTTCTCGCGGTCGGTATCGAGCTCGTCGTAGCGGCGCTCCTGGCTGAAGGCGACCTGGGTCGGGATGCCGCCGGGCGACGCCCGGAAGAAGGTGCGGACAGACTCGCTCCTGGAGCGCTTGATGTCCCAGCGCTCCAGCGCGTCGCTCATGGTCGGCGCGTGCACGGTCGAGACCGACGTGTCGATCAGGCCGGCGCGGTCGAGCTCGCCCAGGATGCCCATGATGCCGCCGGCACGATGCACGTCCTCGACATGCACGTCGGCAACCGACGGCGCGACCTTGCAAAGGACAGGCACGCGGCGCGACAGCCGGTCGATATCCTGCATGGTGAACTTGACCTCGCCTTCATGGGCGGCGGCGAGCAGATGCAGCACCGTGTTGGTCGAACCGCCCATCGCGATGTCGAGCGTCATCGCGTTCTCGAACGCCTTGAAGTTCGCGACATTGCGCGGCAGCACGCTAGCGTCGTCCTGCTCGTAGTGGCGGCGCACGATATCGACGATGGTGTGGCCGGCCTCGACGAACAAGCGTTTGCGATCGGCGTGGGTTGCGACCACCGTGCCGTTGCCGGGGAGCGCAAGGCCAAGGGCTTCAGTGAGGCAGTTCATCGAATTGGCCGTGAACATGCCCGAGCACGAGCCGCAGGTCGGGCACGCCGAGCGCTCGATCACCTTGACGTCCTCGTCGCTGACCTTGGAGTCGGCGGCTGCGACCATGGCATCGATCAGGTCGACCGCCTTGGTCTTGCCCTGCAGCGTGACCTTGCCGGCCTCCATCGGTCCGCCCGAGACGAACACGGCGGGGATGTTGAGCCGCAGCGCCGCCATCAGCATGCCGGGGGTGATCTTGTCGCAGTTCGAAATGCAGACCATGCCGTCGGCGCAATGGGCATTGACCATGTACTCGACGCTGTCGGCGATCAGCTCGCGCGACGGCAGGCTGTAGAGCATGCCGTCATGGCCCATGGCGATGCCGTCGTCGACCGCGATGGTGTTGAACTCCTTCGCCACGCCGCCGGCCTGCTCGATCTCGCGGGCGACGAGCTGGCCGAGGTCCTTGAGATGGACGTGGCCGGGCACGAACTGGGTGAAGGAATTGACCACCGCGATGATCGGCTTGCCGAAATCGCCGTCCTTCATGCCGGTCGCGCGCCAGAGGCCGCGGGCGCCCGCCATGTTGCGGCCGTGGGTGGTGGTGCGGGAGCGATAGGCTGGCATGGCGGTTTCCGTCCTCGGGTTTGGCTGGCCGGGCGCGGCAAAATTTCGAAGCCGCCTCAGGCCTTTCCGGCCGGATAGCGCACGGGGGGAACGCGCGCAACGGGAACTTGGGCCGGACAGGGCTCCCCTGCTCCCGGCGCGTGGGCACCGGCGGATCTGCGCCGTCATGCCCGGGCTTGTCCCGGGCATCCACGTTCTTGATGCGGAAAGGTCGTGGATGGCCGGGACAAGCCCGGCCATGACGGAATTATTGCAGTTCGGGATCGAGCCGGTCGGCGATCACGGAGACCGGCAGCGTGGTCACGACGATGGTGGTCGCCGGTGCCGGCATGATGAGGGCCACATGCGCTCGCGCGCTTGCATTGGTTTCAGGCAACCGCGCGTGCAGGCGCATGCGCCGCGAAAATTCAAGCGCGATGAAATCCGTAGTGATCCGGAATGGAATCCTATTCCGATGTCGCGTACATCGCGGTACATCGATCGGCGGCCTTCCAAGGGCATCACCCTCTGATCGCGCACCACGGGGTTGGGGGACCACATGGGGCGGGGGGATCAAAGGCTGGGGCAAGGTTACGAGGTCCGGACTCCTAGGCACTCCGGACCTCGGGACTTTCTAGTTTGAACGTGATTTCGCGCCGCCGGTTTGATCAGCCGTGCGGCGCGAAGTCGTTTTGGCGTCGTTATGCCGACACGGCGCTAGCGTGTCTGCGGCTCGATCGTCACCGTGCAGTCGCCCTGCCCTTGCGTCGCGACCACGATGTTGCCCGCGGGAGCGCCGAGGGCGATCGGCGCGGATGAGCCGCCGCCGGGCATCTGGACAGTCACGCTCAGGAGTCCGTTCGCGCGGTCGAGCCCACGGTCGAGGGTTCTGCCTGGGCCACATTACCCGAGGCGTCACGCCGCATGATCTGGCAGTTCACATTGCTGCCCCCGGCGGCCGCCATGCTCGATGAGGTGCCGCCGCTCATCTGGGCGCGGGCTCGTGAGGGATCGCGGGGCACCTGGCTGACGATGCGATGCGTCCGCGGCTCCACAATGACGACGTCGTCGCCCGTCGAAAAATATTCGTAGTCCCGATACTCGGGCTCGATCGCGACGATCTCGGGCGGAAGCCTGTGGAGGCGCACGCGCGAGGGAATGGTTTCACCGACCCGGATCGAGATGTTCAGATTACGCTCCGGCTCCGCCAGGCGTGCGCGGCTCACCGTTTCGGAGATCCGCACCTGCTTCTCGGACGTCACCTGGGTCTGCTGATTGGCCTGCGTGTTGGTCTGGGGCGTCTGATTGGCTTGATTGGTCTGCGTGCCTGAAGTGGCAGGCGCGGTCTGCGCATTGTTGGTCGGGGCCGTCCGGTTCGTGTCGGTCGCTGTGGCCGGTCGGTTGTTCTGTTGCGCCGGCTGCTGCTGCTCGGCCGCGTTGCGCGGCGGCTGGGTCTGGTTGCGCTCGTTCTGGTTGGCCGCAGCTCCCGTGCGCTCGTTCTGCTGGCCAGACGTGCCGGACTTGGACTTCTCGGACTCGGCCGTTGATTTCTGCGGCGCGGACTTGTCCTGCTTCGTCTCGGCGCTGTTCTTGCCGTCGCGTCCCGGTTTCGGGCTCTCCGCCTCACGGTTGCGATCGCGCGAAGGCTCACGAGATTCCTGGGCCTGATCCTTCGACTTCGGCTGGCTGCGCTCGGCAGAACTGGCCGGCTGGCGCTTGTCGTCACTCGCGTCCTGCTTGGCAGCGCCGCCCTTCTCCTCGCGGCCCGCACCCTGCAATCGCTCCTGGGCGCCCTGCGCGCGCTCTTGAACCCGTTCTTGGGCGCCGCCGCGTTGCGGCCCGGCACCTTTCGCCGGCTCCTCGGTCCGTCTCGGCTCGTCCCTTCGCTCACCGGGCGCCTGGGCGTAGGCGAAGCCGGAAGCAAGCATCAGTCCGATAGCCGCGGTCGATAACATCAAGTGCTTGCGCATGGTCCCTCTCCTGGAAAATTCGCAACGACAGACGCGAACGTTCTGTGGGTGCGAAGGTTCCTGATCAGGAACGAGGGCTGATCACGCGGGTCTCACATCGGGTCCTTCAGCGTGAGCCGCGCCGTGAATGTCACGCTGGTCTTGCCAACCAGCGCCATGCCTTCGACTTCGGCGCCGTCGGCGGAATAGTCGCCGGAAAAGCCGCAGGTCACTTCCCTGCCGCCGAACGCGAGCGGCTTGCCGACGGCCTCGGTGTGCTGATTGACGGTCATGTCGCCGCGCCATTTCCCGTTCCGGAAGGTGTAGCTGCCGGTGTAGTAGAAATAGCTGTCGCCGCCCATGATGCGGCCATCGCAGAGCACGACGACGCCTTTGGCCTGGCCGCGCTTGCCGTCGCGCATCTCGATCTCAAAGATGTAGAGGCCGTTGAGGACCTTCTGTGGGTTGCCGCCCTGCTCGGGCCCATCGCCGGCCGACATCGCTCATCTCCCGTTCAAACCGGCACATTCCGCTCGAGATCTTCAAGCCACGCCGCAGCGCTCGAATCCGACGGCGCACGCCAGTCGCCGCGCGGCGACAACGAGCCGCCGGCCGAAACCTTGGGTCCGTTCGGCATCGCCGAGCGCTTGAACTGGCTGAAAGCGAAGAAGCGGCGCAAGAACACCTCCAGCCAGCGGCGTATTTCCTTGAGATCGTAGGCCTTGCGCTTGTCGGTCGGAAATGCCGGCGGCCACTCGCCCTGGGCAACGTCTTTCCAGGCCTGCAGCGCCATAAAGGCGATCTTGGACGGCCGCATGCCGAACCGCAGCGTGTAGAACAGGTTGAAATCCTGGAGCTCGTAGGGGCCGACCGAAGCTTCCGTGCTCTGCGGCTTCTCGCCCGGCTCAGCCGGAACCAGCTCCGGCGAGATTTCGGCCGACAGGATCGATCCAAGCGTTTGGTTGACGTCGTCGCTGAACTGCTTGGAAGCAATCACCCAGCGGATCAGATGCTGGATCAGCGTCTTCGGCACTCCGGCATTGACGTTATAGTGCGCCATCTGATCGCCGACGCCGTAGGTGCACCAGCCCAGTGCGAGCTCGGAAAGATCGCCGGTGCCGATCACGAGGCCACCATGATGGTTGGCGAGCCGGAACAGATAGTCCGTGCGCAGACCCGCCTGCACATTCTCGAATGTGACGTCGTAGACCTTCTCGCCCTTGCCGAAGGGATGGCCGATGTCCTTCAACATCTGCGTCGCCGTGGTGCGAATGTCGAGCTCCTGCCAACTCGTCTGCAACGCCTTCATCAGCGCCAGCGCATTGGTCTTGCTGTCGCTGCCGGTGGCAAAGCCCGGCATGGTGTAGGCGAGAATGTTTTCGCGCGGCAGGCCGAGCAAATCGACGGCCTTGGCGGCGACGATCAAAGCATGGGTGGAATCGAGTCCGCCCGAGACGCCGATAACGACGCGCTTGGTACCGGTCGCATGCATGCGCTGGACGAGGCCCGCGACCTGAATGTTGTAGGCCTCATAGCAGTCCTGCTCGAGCAGGCTCTCGTCGCTCGGCACGAACGGAAAGCGCTCGACCTTGCGCAGGAAGCCGATATCGGCGGCCGGCGCCTTCAGGGCGAAGCCGACTTTTCGGAAGAAGGCTTCGCGCTGCCGGCGATTGTCGTCGAACGTACCCATCAGCGCGCGTTCCTGCCTGAGCAGGTCGAGATCGACGTCGGCCAGCGTGATCTGGCCGCTCTGGCGGAACCGCTCGCCCTCGGCCAGCAGCACGCCGTTCTCGTAGATCGAGGTCTGGCCGTCCCAGGCCAAATCCGTGGTCGATTCTCCTGCCCCGGCCGCGGAATAGACGTAAGCCGCGAGGCAGCGGGCCGACGTCGATTGGCACAAGAGCGCGCGCGAGCGGGCGCGGCCGATCGTGATCGGGCTGCCCGAGAGATTGATCAGCACGCTCGCGCCCGCAAGCGCGAGCTCGGAGGCCGGCGTTACCGGGATCCACATGTCCTCGCAGATCTCGACGCCGATGGTCAGGCCCGGAACGTCCTCGGCTGCGAACAGGAGGTCGACGCCGAACGGGGCATGCAGCCCGCCAAAGGCGACCATCTCTCCGACGATGCCGGCGCCGGAGGCGAAATGCCGCCCCTCGTAGAATTCGCGATAGGTCGGCAGGTAGCTCTTGGGCACCACGCCGAGGATCTTGCCGCGATGGATGACGACCGCGCAATTGTAGATCCGATTGCCAAAGCGCAGCGGCGCGCCAACGATCAGGACGGTCATCAGGGACGAGGATGCCTCGACGATGGCCACAAGCCCGCGCTCGACCGCATCGAGCAGCGGATCCTGCTTCACGAGATCTTCGATTGCATAGCCGGACAGGCAGAGCTCGGGGAACACGGCAACCGCCACCGACTGCGCGTGGCAGTCCTTCGCCGCCGCCAGAACCGCAGCTGCGTTGGCCGTGGGATCAGCCACATGAGAGGTGGTGACGCAGGCCGCCACGCGCGCAAATCCGTGGGCATAGATCGAGTGGAAACTCATCGAGCACAGTCCCTTTGTCTCGTCGCGACCGGCCTCCGCCGGCTCTGGACTCCATTTAACCCATCGACATGGCCCCGTGCAGGCCATTCAACGGCATGCATAACGGATTTGCAGCTTCGCTGCCCGGCCCCTTGAGGCAGTCTCAGGCTCTGCGCGCCAGCATGCCGGGCAGATCGTCGCGCAGCCACTCGGCGATCCGGGGCCAGGCATGGGCGTGGGTCCGCGCGCCCATGAACAGGCCAAGATGGTTGCTGGGCTGGGAGGCCGCCGCAATGAACGCCGGCGGTGTGCCGAGCAAGCCGGCGGTGGCGAGCGCCTGCGCAGCCGGCACGACGTCGTCATCGAGTCCGGCCAAAAGGAAGACCGGCGCCTTGACGTCCTTCAGATCAATCCCGCGGCCGAGTGCCGTGAACTGGCCGCGCGCGATCCGGTTCTCCCGGAAAATCCAGTTGACGATCTCGAGATAATAGGTGCCGGGCAGATTGAGGGGCTCGGCATTCCAGCGCTCGAAGCGTGCCAGCAGCGCCGCACCGTCCTCGCCGGAGAGGTCGCTCTGCAGCGCCGTCGCGATGTCGTCGCGGCTCGGTGCCTTCGACCAGAGCCGCAGCATCTCTTCGCCGCTGACATTGCCGCCGCCGCGGGCGACGAGCTGGTCGTAGACCATCTCCGGCGCGTTGCGGGCGAGCTGCGACAACCTGGAGTCAATGGAGAGGTCGACGGGCGCGCCAGCCAGTACCAGCCGCCGCACCTTGGCGGGAAAGCGCGCCGCATAGAGCAGCGAGAGCCAGCCACCCTGGCACAGGCCGACGAGATCGACCGGCGCGCCGATTTCGTCGATGGCGACGTTGAGATCACCGAGATAGCTGTCGATCGAGAGATAGCGCATGTCGGGTGCGGCCGAGCGCCAGTCGGTGAGATAGACCCGGTCGATGCCGCCATTTTGCAGGGACTGCACAACGCTGTGGCCGGGCGCGAAGTCGGCGATCAGGGCCCGGTGCAGCGCATAGGGCGCGCAGACCAGTGCCGGCTGGCCGGCCCCGTCCGCGCGCAATTACGCAGGCGCATGGTCGCAAGCTCCAGCGCGACGGAGTTGGGCGTGGTCCAAGGCAGGCTGCTGTCGGCCAGCTCCGACGGGCCGCGCTCGAGCCATCCAAAGCAGGCGTCCATGGCAATCCGCGCCGCAGCGAACGGCCACAGCAGCGGGTCATCCGGGACCGGCTCCGGTGCGCGCAGCTGTTTGCCGGTCTTCTCCGCCATGGCTATCCCACGGTCCTCACAGGAAGGCCTCGAAGCTGACGAGCGAAATACCGCGCTCGCGAAAACTCTGATGGGTCGCGGCCACCGAGCCGTCGAGATCGATGCCGCGGCAGGCGTCCTCGATGACGGCGACCTCGAACCCGGCCTTGCGGGCATCGTCCGCCGAGAAGCGAACGCAGAAGTCGAACGCGAGGCCGGCGACGAAGACGGTGTTCAACTCGCGTTCGCGCAAATATCCGAGCAGGCCGGTCGGCGTTGTCCTGTCGTTCTCGAACAGCGCCGAATAGGAATCGATGCCGCGCCGAAATCCCTTCCGCACCACCAGATTTGCGCGGGTGACGTCGAGATCGCGATGAAATTCGGCGCCTGCGGTGCCCTGCACGCAATGGCTCGGCCACAGCACCTGGACGCCGTAGTCGAGCACGATGGTCTGGAACGGCTGTTTGCCCGCATGGTTCGGCGCAAAGGAGACATGATCGCGGGGATGCCAGTCCTGGGTCAGCACCACATTGGCGAATTTTTGGGCGATCCGATTGATGGCGGGGACGACCTTCTCGCCGCCGGGCACGGCGAGCGCCCCGCCCGTGCAAAAATCGTTCTGCACGTCGATGACCAGCAGCACGTCGCGGTCGGAAATCTTCATCGCAAGGTCCATTCCAGGCCATCCGCGCGAGCGGCGCCGAAGGCACGTCTGCAGTGTCGATCTTCCCGGGCTGCTTCGCAACCAACGAGAAGGTGCGGCGATCTGCGCGAATGCGCCCCGTCGGTCCCGGGATGCAACGGTTTGGGCTGATGCGTGTTGACTAGATCCACCCGGGGACGGATTCTGACAGCCGTTCGCGTCTTGCGATCGGATAGAGCGGAGGAAGCGGTTCCCGCAGCCGGAAAGGCTGCGGCAGCCATACGCACATGACCATCGGCAAGACAGGACAGATTCTTCTCGCCGATATCGGCGGCACCAATGCGCGCTTCGCGCTCAGTCAGGGCGATCAGACCGGACCGATCGACTACGTCAAAGTGGCAGACTTCCCGACCGTCCGGGAAGCCATTGCCGATGTTCTCGCGCGTCGCTGCCACGGCCAACCGCCCCCAAGGGCCGTGCTGGCCGTCGCAGGACCGGTGACCAACAACCGCTGCGTCATGACCAACAGCCCATGGGTCATCGACGGCAACGAGCTTCAGCCGGCCCTCGGCTTCGACAGCGTCCATGTTCTTAACGATTTCGAGGTGGTGGCCTGGTCCCTGCCCGCCCTGCAGCCCGCCGACCTGATCCCGCTCGGCGGACAGGATGGCCTTCCCGGAGAGCCGTTGCTGGTGGTCGGACCCGGAACCGGCTTTGGCGTGTCCTGCCTGGTCGAGCGCCACGGCTCACGGCTGGCCGTCGTCACCGAGGCGGGCCACGCGACCCTGCCGGCGGAGGACGAGCGCGAGGAACGCGTGATCGCGTGCTTGCGCCGACGCCTCGGCCATGTCTCCATCGAGCGCGGCGCGTTGTCCGGTTCCGGCCTGCAAAGCCTGTACGAGGCGCTGGCCGAGGTGGAAGGCGCTCAGGTGCCGCATCGCGATGCTGCTGCCATCACGAAGGCCGCCCTGGAAGGCAGTTGCGAGCTCAGCCGCAAGACGCTGGAGATGTTTTGCGCCATCCTCGGCTCGGTCGCGGGCAATCTCGCGGTGACCTTCGGCGCACGCGGCGGCGTTTATATCGCCGGCGGAATCGTGCCGCGCTTTCCCGACTTCCTTGCAGCCTCCGCATTCCGGGCGCGCTTCGAAGCCAAGGGACGCTTCCAGGACTATCTGCGCGACATCCCGACCAGACTGGTCACGAAACCTGATGCGAGTTTCCTCGGCCTGACGATGTTCGCGGAGCACAACCAGCCTTAAACGGCGCGCGCCTCCGTCCGCGCGTTCCAGTCATGCACAGCTGATTGCGCGGCACGCGCGCGCGACGCGGGATCGTGCTTGCGCGCACGTCCCGGATGAGAAACAATCCTAGCTTGTGTGTGGCGTAGTTGCGGGGGCGTAACATGCGTAAGCAGGATCTGGGTTTCGACTATCACCGCTATCACCGCCTGCTGCTCGAGGCGGACGACGAGGGCAAGCGGCTGGCCCTGATCGAGCTCTTGATCGAGGAAAAGGCGCGTGACCGCCTCGCAGCCCAGCGCGCTTCGGACCGCGCCGCCATGACGGCCCACACCATCGCCACGGTGCTGAAGAACGGGCGCCACTGAAACGCGTGATCGCACTTCAGTGCCCGAAAATGCGGTATCGATTGCGATTTCGTTAACGATCCCTCGAAAGCTCGCGTCAAACTTTTTGCTCTAGGAGTTCCCCACCTGATCCAATTCAGGGGCAACAAAGGGGGGAATGAACATGAGCATGATTTCGATCGCCGCGATGCCGGCCACCAGCGAAACGCGTTTGGCTGATTCTTCGTTTTCTTCGTTCAAGACCATCTTGCTGTTTTGCTGCACGGGCCTGGTCGCCTCGTTCGGCCTAATGGCGCGCGGCATCGATCTCGGCGCCGGCCTGATGTGAAGCCGCGACGAATTCCGTCGCGAAATGGCCGCCCCTGATGGGCGGCCATTTTCATTTTGGTCTCAGTTCGGCGTCTTCGCTGCCGCTTCCGGAAACATCGAATCGATCATCGCCTTGAGCTGATCGATCGAAATCGGCTTGCGCAGGATCGGCCGGCGCCTGAGCAAGGACGGCAGCAGCTCCGGACCGTAGCCCGTGGCGAACAAAAACGGCTTCCCGCGACGCTCGATCAGATCGGCGACCGGATCGACGTAGAGGCCCTTGAGATTGATGTCGAGGATCGCAAGATCGTACTGCGCGGTCATGGCGAAAGCGCTGGCGTCCCGAACATTATCCGCTTCCGCGATGACGTGGTGGCCGAGTTCCTCCACCATGTCCGTCATCATCATCCGGATCAACGTCTCGTCTTCGACCAGGAAAACGGAGAGTCCGTCCGCCATATCAACCCCGCCCATCAGCTTCCCAAGCTAATCATAACCGAATTGCGAAGAGCATTCACGAATTCGTGGCGGGGTCCGTTAATTCGACGCGCCCGATCCGATTCCACTTGATCAATCCAATCCTCGTTCGTGGCTGAGCCGCACCATCTCCTGCACGAACACCTGCTTTTGTTTGTCATCGAGGCTCGAATAGAGGGGCTCGGCGGCGTCGGCGACATTGCGCTGGTCGGCAGCGCGGTCGATCAGGAATTGGGCCTCGTTGCGCATCTGCTCGACGATGTCGTCGGGAGGATCCCGCTTGGCGCGCGCAACCCGCAGGTTGAGCCGCTCGGCACCGTTATGCCCGAGGTAGTGCATGGCGCTCGAGAAACCGTACCAGTGCTTCTCCTGCTCGGGCGTGAGGTTCAGCTCGGTCTTGATCCGCTCGATATAGGAGTCGCTGTTGGTGACGATCTGGTCGGCGGTCAATTGCGGCGCGCCGGTCTGGGTGAGGACCGTGACATCCTTGTCCTGCGGCGCGTTCTTCGCCTCCTTGCTCGCCTTGGCGCCCTTGCCCGCCTTGGCGCTCTTGGCATCTTTGTCCTTGCCGGCGCCCTGCTTGGCGTCCTTGGCCGCATCCTTGCTTGCATCCTTGCTCGGATCTCTGGCGGCAGGCGCCTGATTGCCATTATTGCCAACGCCGAGCACGCCGGTGAACACACCGACCACACCGCCGATCGCGCCGCCGAGCACACCGCCGACCGGACCCGCCGCCTTGTTCCCGGCCGCCGCTCCTTCCTGAACCCCTTTGACCAGGCCTTGAGCGTTCGCCACCGCGGCTGCGCCGAGCAGCAACACGAAAACGGACCCCAGCGCGAACCATCGTCGCAGGTAAAGCCGCGCGGGCGGCGCCGGGTTGATCATTCTGGTCTCCATCTCGATCTGATTAGGCTCGTGGGGATGAGAACCACCCGCCAGCTGCAACTCTATCGTTTTCACCGCTTCGAGGTCTAGGCGCCGACAAATGCTATCCACGCCCGAAAAGTGTTTGCCGCGAGGTGCTTATGCAGGCTCCTTGGAAACTGCGGCGTAATTGCGCACATGTCGGTCGGGTGCGCCAGCGCCAAGTGTGCGTCGCAAAACAACCGGCCGTGGTTCATGGTCCGCGCATGAGGTCGAGGGCGCTGCCGCGTTCCCGGACACAACGTTAGTTCTAGGCGCAAGCCGTTCGGTTTTTCTCGACAGACGCAATCAATCATGATCTGATCGCGCTACCAATTTGCCTTCGAAGCCGACGGCATCAACAAGAAACGTCGAACAAGAAACTTTCGAAAAGAAAATCAAAAGCAGAACTCGGAAGAGTTCAGAGGAACGCCAGAACAATAAAACACCCAAGCGAGGAAACGAGATGTCACGCAAGACACTGACGCGACGTCAATTTGTGGCTGCCACTGCAATGTCCTCCGCGGCGCTGATCACGGCGCCCTATGTCCGAGGCGCTTACGCCGCCGGCAAGCTCTCGATCGGCTTCTGGGACCACTGGGTGCCCGGCGCCAACGATGCCTCCACCGCGCTCGTCAAGGAATGGGGCGAGAAGGAGAAGGTCGAAGTCTCGATCGACTACATCACCAGCAACAACAAGAAGATCGAGCTGACGGCAGCGGCCGAAGCCCAGGCCAAGTCCGGTCACGACATTCTCCAGATGCCGAGCTGGTGGCCGCACGCCTATTCCGAGAATCTCGAACCGCTCAACGACGTCATGGAGCCGCTCATCAAGCAGAACGGCGAGGTGAACGACACCGTCAAATATCTCGGGCGGTCGGGCGGCAAATGGCTCGCAGTGCCCGCGACGCCGGGAAGCCAGATCAAGGGCCCCTGCTCCCGCATAGATCTCATGAAGAAACACGCCGGCATCGACGTGCAGGAGATGTATCCAGTCGGCGCTCCGCCAAAAGCAGACAACTGGACCATGGAGACGTTCCTGAAGGCGGCCGAGGCCTGCCACAAGGCCGGCTTCCCCTTCGGCATCGGTCTCGGCGAGACCACCGACAGCGTCGACACCGCCGGCGCGATCTTCCAGTCGTTCGGCGCCGAGCTCGTCAACGCCAAGGGCGATATCACCGTCAAGACCGATGCAGTGCGGCAGGCGCTCGAATTCTACAAGAAGCTGATCGCCGTCCTGCCCACCGACGCGCCGTCCTGGGACGATGCCTCCAACAACAAATGGCTGATCTCGGGCCGCGGGGCGATGATCCTGAATCCGCCGAGTGCCTGGGCGGTCGCCAAGCGCGACGCACCGCAAGTCGCCGAACAGTGCTGGACGCACGGCTTCCCGTCCGGTCCGAAGGGACGTTTTGCGCCCTTCCTGCCGTACTTCTGGGGCGTCTGGGCCTTTGGCAAAAACAAGGAAGCGGCCAAGAGCTTGCTTGTTCACCTGTCCTCGCCGGCGGCGATCGAGAAGTTCGTCGCGGCGAGCGGCGGGTACGATCTGCCGGCCTACGCGAACATGACGAAGTTCAAGACCTGGGCCGAGGAAGGGCCGCCGAAGGGCACGCTCTTCCACTATCCGGATCCGTACAAGCAGCAGACGATGTCGATCGCCGCGTCTCCGGCGCCGCCGAAGATCGCCCAGCAGATCTACTTCCAGGCGACGCTGACCAAGATGGCGCTGCGCTTTGCGCAAGGAGAGAAGTTGGAAACCGCGCTCGCCTGGGCCGAAGGCGAGTGCGAAGGCTTCATGCGAACCTGAGCCGGGTATGTGCCATGGCGGTTCACGCTTCGCGCGTGAGCCGCCGAGGCACACTCGCTCGATCCGCTTGCCGAATGAAGCCGACGGCTGCGCCGGCTTCGCCGTCCTACATGTCCTGCTACGTGTCCTGCAAAAGAGGCTAACGTCATGGCCGATGTCGTCGTTGAGCAAGGCCGTCCCGCTCGAGCTGCGAGCCCGCGCAAACGGGCGAGCCTGCGCAATGCAATGGGACGGAAATCGACCGTCGCGTTCTTCCTGACGCTGCCGCTGATCCTCCTGATCGCCCTGCTCGTGCTCTATCCCGCCTTCTATTCGGTCTACCTGGCGACGCTGAACAAGGCGATGACGAAGTTCGTCGGTCTCAGCAACTTCACCTTCCTGTTCAAGCGCGAAACGTTCTGGATGGTGGTGAGACAGTCCTGCATTTTTGCGATTACCGCCGTGGTCTTCAAGGCGCTGATCGGCTTCATCGTCGCGCATTTCGTCCACAACATTCCCGGCAAGAAGCAACGTAAATGGCGCGGCATGCTGCTGGTGCCTTGGGTGATCCCACCGGCGATGAGCACGCTGGCATGGCTGTGGCTGTTCGATCCCTCCTACAGCGCCTTCAACTATACGCTGTCGTTCTTCGGCATCGGTCCGATCCCGTGGCTCGGTGACACCTTCTGGGCGCGCTTCTCCGTCATCCTGGTCAACGTCTGGTATGGCGCGCCGTTCTTCCTGATCATGTACCTGGCCGCGCTGAAATCCGTACCCGACCAGCTCTACGAAGCCGCAGCGATCGACGGCGCCAATTGGTGGCAGAAGATCTGGCACATCACCTTGCCGATGATGCGCAACATCATCGCCATCACCACGCTGTTCTCGCTGATCGTCACTTTCGCCAATTTCGACATCGTGCGCATCCTCACCTCCGGCGGTCCGCTGGACCGGACGCATTTGTTCGCCACCTGGGCGTTCCAGGTCGGCATCCAGAGCAGCGACATTCCGCTCGGCGCCTGCGTCTCGCTGTTCATGGTGCCGATCCTCGCCGTCGCAGCGGTCTTCATCCTGCGCGATGTCAACAAACGTGGGAACGAAGCCTGATGAGCACGCTCGCAATCGACAAGGCGGGACCGACACGCAAGGTCAAGCTTCGAAGCATGAGCCGCGACCGCACCTGGGCGCTGCGCTGGTCCTACTTTTTCCTGGTGCTATTTGCGATCTTCTTCCTGATCCCGCCGATCTACATGCTGATCACTTCGCTCAAAAGCAGCGCGGAGATCTCGGCCGCCACCAATCCGTGGTGGGTATTTCATCCGACCCTCTCGAACTATGTCGAGCTACTGACCTCGAACCAGTTCCTGCGATTCTTCTGGAATTCGTCAATGATCTCGATCGTGGTCGTGATCGTGACGATGCTGATCAGCATTCCGGCGGCGTTTGCATTGGCGCGGATGAAGTTCTGGGGCTCGGCGACGCTCGCGACCGGCGTCTTTCTCACCTATCTGATCCCGGACAGCCTCCTGTTCATTCCCTTGTTCAAGATGCTCGCGGTGGTCCAGGACGTCACCGGCATCACCCTTCTCAACCGCTGGTACGTGCTGGTGTTCATCTATCCGACGCTGACCGTGCCGTTCTGCACCTGGATCATGATCGGTTATTTCGCCTCGATCCCGAAGGAGCTGGACGAGGCGGCTCTCATCGACGGCGCCTCCTGGCTCCAGACCCTGACGCGGATTTTCATTCCCGTTGCCCTTCCTGGCCTGATCGCAGCGACCATCTTCGCCTTCACCGTGTCCTGGGCGCAGTTCCTCTATCCGCTGGTGTTCACGACATCCATCGACCAGCTCGTGCTGCCGGTCGGCATCACCACCACGCTGATCAAGGGCGACGTCTTCAACTGGGGGCAGATCATGACCGGCGCGCTGCTTGGCGCTGCCCCGCCGCTGGTCATCTACGCCTTCCTGATGGACTATTACATTGCCGGCCTGACCGCCGGCGCCACAAAGGGTTGATGTCTTATGGCTGAGGTTGCGTTGCGGAAGGTGGTCAAGCGTTACGACGACGTCGAGGCGGTGCGCGGCATCGATCTCGACATCTCAGACCATGAGTTCATCGTGCTCGTCGGCCCCTCCGGCTGCGGCAAGTCGACGACCTTGCGGATGATCGCGGGACTCGAGGACATCACCGACGGCGACATCATGATCGGCGGGGACGTCGTCAACGACGTGCCGCCGAAGGATCGCGACATCGCGATGGTGTTCCAGAACTACGCGCTCTACCCGCATATGACGGTCGCGGAGAACATGTCGTTCGGGCTGCGGCTCAAGCACTATCCCAAGGCCGAGATCAAGGCGCGGGTGACGGAAGCCGCCCGCCTCCTCGACATCACCGACCTGATCGACCGCAAGCCGAAGCAGCTCTCCGGCGGCCAGCGCCAGCGCGTCGCCATGGGGCGGGCCATCGTGCGCAACCCAAAGGTCTTCCTGTTCGACGAACCGCTGTCCAATCTCGACGCCAAGCTGCGCGTGCAGATGCGGATCGAGATCAAGAAGGTGCACCAGAAAGTGCGCACCACGACGGTCTACGTCACCCACGACCAGGTCGAGGCGATGACGCTGGCTGATCGCGTCGTGGTGATGAACAAGGGTCGGATCGAGCAGATCGGCACCCCGAACGAGCTCTACCACAAGCCGGCGACGCGCTTCGTCGCGGGCTTCATTGGCTCGCCGGCGATGAACTTCATTCCGTGCCGTCTCGAGGACGTTGGCGGCAAGCTCAACGTCCGCCTGACGGATCGCATCTCATTCCCGTTGCCGCCGGCCCGCGCCGCCCGTTACAGCGCGCTGCCCCGATCTGAAAACCTGTTGCTCGGCATCCGTCCCGAACATCTCACGGAATCGCATGCGCATCTCGAGCCGGGTGTCGAGACCTTCGACACCGTGCTTGATGTCACCGAGCCGATGGGAATGGAGACGCTGGTCTATTTCGGACTGGAAGGCACGCCCGTCTGCGGCCGTGTCGATCCCAATGCGGGCGCCAAGGACGGAGCACCCATGCGTTTGGCGATGGACCTCAACAATATGCACCTGCTAAACGAGGCGACCGGCGCCGTATTGTGACGGCCGGCCAAGAAACTCGCGCAGGTAGGGACGATGTCGACCAACAAGAAGAAGATTTTTGTCACGCAAACTTTGTCGCAAGGGGCGCGCGCCCTCCTCACCCAGCGAGATGATATCGAGCTCATCGAGTTTCCGAACCTGATCTCCGCCAGGGATTTCGAGGCCTTGCTGAAGAGCCACGCGCCGGTCCATGGCGTGGCGCTCGGCGCCACCGCTTTCGGCGAGACCGAGCTCGAAGCCTCGAAGGACATGAAGGTGGTGACCCGGATCGGCGTCGGTTACGACGCCGTCGACGTCCCCGCCCTCTCCCGCCGCAAGGTGCCGCTGATGGTCGCCGGCAGCGCGAACTCGCCCTCGGTCGCCGAACAGGCGCTGTTCATGATGCTGACACTGGCAAAACGCGCGCAGGAGATGCACGCCTGCGTGAAAGACGGCAAATGGGCGGACCGTCTCGGCATGTTGCCGTTCGATCTCTACGGCAAGACCGTCCTCATCATCGGCTTCGGCCGCATCGGCACCCGCACCGCCAAGCGCTGCCTGGCGATGGACATGAATGTGCAGGTCTATGATCCCTACAAGGCAGCCGCAGAGATCAAGGCAGCAGGCTGCGAGCCGGTCGCCGATCTCGATGCCGCGCTGCCTCACGCCGATTTCGTCACCATCCACTGCCCGAAGACGCCGGAGACAGTCGGCCTGTTCGATGCGGCGCGGATCGGCCGGATGAAGCCGAAATCCCACCTCATCAACACCGCACGCGGCGGCATCGTGAAGGAGGCGGCGCTGTACGACGCGCTGGTCTCGGGCAAGCTCGCCGGTGCCGGCATCGACGTGTTCGAGGTGGAGCCGCCACCGGTCAGCAACGCGCTGTTCGCGCTGCCCAACGTCATCATGGCTCCCCACGTCGCCGGCGTGACGGTCGAGGCGGTGAGCCGGATGAGCGAGCAGACCGCGCGCAACATCCTGAGTGTGCTGGACGGCGATCCTATCCGGCAGAACATCATCAATCAGGATGTTCTGGGCTGAGCGCATCTCCGGGCTAGTCGGTTCTCCTGGGCGGGCGGCTGCCCCCCGCCTTCGGAACGCCAGAATGAGTCCCATTTTGGTGCAGATCGAGCCCTCACTCAGCCTTAATCAAACCCGCGTAATAGGTCCGGCCGCGGCGGCAGTGGGACAGACTTGCCGGCCGCGTCGAGCTGGAGGATGGACCCTTGTCAGAGATCGACCCGACCGACCACGCGTTGGCGACCATCGCCAGCATCCTGGAGCATCCTGAACCCGTCCTCGTCGTGCGCGAGACCGAGACTGTGCGCGAGACCGAGACTGTCACCGTGACTGAAATGGTGGTTGCTGGTGAGCATGGGGTCGCGGACGAGCACCCGATGGTCGACGAGCATCCGGTGGTCGAGGAGCAGCCGCTGGTGCCGGAGCACGCCGACGCCGACGGCTACAGCAAGGTCGGCCCCGGGCCGATGGTGGCGATCCGTCTGAAATGGACGGTCCATCGCGGCGATGACGGCCAGTTCTACGTCCACGAGACCATCGGCGAGCAGTCCGTGCCCGTGGTCAGCGGCCCGATGACCGGCGAAGCCGCGGTGCATTTCGTCGACGCGCATGAGGACGAGGCGCATCGGCGCTTCGAAGAGCTGCGCAGCGAGATCGCCGGCCGCAGCTCGCTCGCCGATTACGAGCGCAAGGGCGAAGCCTAGCGCGCTCTCGCGCGAAGTGGATGCCGGTTCGGCTTATCGTCGTCCGAGATAATCCTTCTTCACGAGCTCGACGCCTGCGTGCCGCAACAGGTCGTAGGCGGTCGTGACGTGAAAGAAGAACTGCGGAACGCTGAAGGTCAGCAGCAGCGTCCGCCCGGTGAAGGGCAACTCGGTCCCGTTCTTCAGCCTGAAGAAGACATTCCGCTCCGCCGCAGCATTGATCTCTGCGCGCGGCAGGCTTTCGATGAACTCGATTGACGTCGCGATGCGGGCCTGGAGCCCGGCCATGTCGTGCTCCAGCACCGGCAGCGCCACCGGCTCGCGGTCGGCGAGCAAGGCCGCGGCGACCGTGGCGTGGCGACAGGCCTCGCCGATCTGTTGCGCCAGATCGTACATGTCGGGCGCCATGCGCATGCCGAGCAGGACGGCCGGGTTGAACTTCCGGGCCTCGGCATAGGCAACGCCCTTGTCGAGCAGTGCGGAGAGGTTGCGCAGATACGGCACGAAGAGTCCGACCGAGGCGTCATACATTGAGATCGTCACTTCAAAATTCCCTTCAATTCCGCCTCGCCAGAGACGGGCATCTGGTCTAAATCCAGGCCTCAAGACAGGCCTCGAGAGCTGCACAATGACAGCTTGGACATGGGTGGAAAAGAGATGATCGTTCGAATGACCATTCGAATTCTGGCGACTTTGGCCGTGGTCCTGCTGGCAAACCTTTCGGCCCACGCACAGCAGACGGCGCCGTCCCGCCTCGACGAGATAGTCAAGCGCGGCACTTTGCGCGTCGGCATGACCGGCGACTACAAGCCCTTCACCTATCTCGACAAGACGACGCAGCAATTCAGTGGCTTCGATGTCGACATGGCGGAGGCACTCGGCAAGGCGCTCGGCGTCAAGGTCGAATTCGTGCCGACGGCCTGGCCGAAGCTGATGAAGGATTTCGAGGCCGATCAGTTCGACATCGCCATGGGCGGCGTCTCGGTCACGCTCGACCGGCAGAAGAAGGGCTTCTTCTCCACGCCGATCATGCGCGAGGGCAAGACGCCGATCGCGCGCTGTGCCGATGTCGGCAAATACCAGAGCATCACCGACATCGACAAGAAGGGCACCCGCGTGATCGTCAATCCCGGCGGCACCAACGAGCGCTTCGCGCGTGCCAACATCAAGGACGCCGACATCACCGTCTTCCCGGACAATACCGTGATCTTCGACGAGATCGCCAAGGGCAATGCCGACCTGATGATGACCGACGCCTCGGAGACGCGCTACCAGCAGAAGCAGCATCAAGGCGTGCTCTGCGCGGTGCATCCCGACAAGCCGTTCGATTTTTCCGAGAAGGCCTATTGGCTCCAGCGCGACATGGCGCTGAAGGCCTTCGTCGATCAATGGCTGCATATTTCGATGCAGGACGGCAGCTACAAGAAGATCTACGCCGCCTGGTTCGATTAGGGCCGCGTCCTCCTGTCGCTTGTGCCGGCCAAACTTTGGACCGGCTCCGGTGTTATTGAACCCGAAACGCAGAAGCCACGACTCATACGGTGACAGTGATCTAGATCACTTTTTGCGATCGAACCGGGGCGTAAGCGTCGGTGCGGGGACCACCTGTTTCAGGAGATGCGAAATGAGGAAGCTGTTGGCCACGGCCGCATTCCTTTTGGCGAGCACCGCTGCGCAGGCGCAGTACACCTTCGACTATGGCGGGCGCACCATCCGCATTGATCCCGACCGCGGCACGGTGCAAATCCCCGGCGTCTACGACAACACCGGCCAGGGCAAGGCGAAGAAAGCCAAGAACGATGCCAAGGGGGCTCCCAAAGCGGACCCGCAGGCACCGCAACAGGCCAAGGCTGATCCGCAGCCGCCTGCCGATCCGGCGCCGGCCCCAACACCTGTCACGGCGCCGCCGGCGGCCGAGCAGGCCCCTGTCCAAGCTCCCGTCCAAGCCCCCGTGGCCGTGGCGCCTCCTGCCCCGCCAGCGCCTCCGGCCACCACGGCTAACAAGGCTCCGGCCGAAGAGGCGCTTGTGCCGCCGCCTCAGCCGACCCCAAGTGCTGCCCCGATGGTCGCAGTCGCGCCGCCGGCGCCATCTCCGCCTCCCGTCCCGGCGCCTGCTCCCGTTCAGTCGGCCGCCGTCGCGCCGCCGGCTCCCGCAACCGCGGCCACGCGCGACCTCAATTCACCGCTCGGCGTCTGGCTCACCGAGGAGAAGGAAGGCAAGGTCCGCATCGAGCAATGCGGCAGCAATCTCTGCGGCTACTCGGTCGATTCGAAATCGAACCAGAATGGCGAGCAGGTTCTGATCAATATGAAGCCCGGCAAGGACCAGAACAAGGACCCAAAATGGTCCGGCCGGATCCTCGATCCGAACTCCGGCTCGACCTACGATTCAACCATCGCGCTGAAGGGCACCGATCGCCTGCGCGTGCAGGGCTGCGCCTTCGGCGGCATGTTCTGCGGCGGCCAGACCTGGACGCGGGTGAACTGACTTCCCGCGACACTCTGACCGAGACAAAGGGCCCGCAATGCGGGCCCTTTTGCTTTTGCCCCTCGATTTCCGGGATGTGCGCGACATCACAGAGCCCGTCGCGCGCGTGACAGCCCTCACATCGCCGGTTCCGCGTCCGTGACACGATCCCCGCATGATCAACCCTAGGGGCGTGTCATGAACGGATTTCGCAAGGCTCTCTTCGCCACAATCATAGTCATCGCGTTGCCGGCCGCGCAGGCCAGCGCCAGCACATTCGACGGCGCATGGAATGTCCGCATCTCGTCATCGAGCGAGACCTGCGGCAACGGCTCGACCGTCGCCATCGGCATCAACAACGGTCAGATCGCCTCGAGCAGCGCAATGGTGACGGCGTCGGGCCGCGTCGCGGATGCCGGCAGCATCAATGTCACCTTGAGCACGGGCATCAAGCGCGCCGTCGGCTTCGGCCGCCTCAGCGGCACCTCCGGCTCCGGCACGTGGCGCGGCAGCATGTGCACGGGAACGTGGACCGCCGAGCGGATGTAAGGTGTCGTGCCCCGGACAAGCAGCGACGAGAAGCGTTGCTGCGCAGAGCCGGGACTCAGCAGTCCTGATGCCGTCAAAAGTTTTGGGCCCCGGATCGGCGACGCATCGCCGCGGGGCGATGCGTCTTGTCCGGGGCACGAGAGCTAGCCCAACGCGGCCCCATACTCCGCGTCGCTCACCGGCTCCAGCCACGTCGAGTAGACGCCGTCGAGCGCTTCTTGCATGGCGATATGGCACATGCCGTTGGTCGGCGATCCGCCGTGCCAGTGCACCTCACCCGGCGGAATCCAGACGGTGTCGCCGGGACGGATCTCCCTGACGGGCCCGCCTTTGGTCTGAACGCGGCCGACACCGGAGATGACGTAGAGGGTCTGCCCGAGCGGATGATGATGCCAGTTGGTGCGTGCGCCAGGCTCGAACGAGACACGCGAGCAGTTCAGCCGTGCCGGCGCGGGCGCCATGATCACCGGGTCCTGCCAGACGGTGCCGGTGAAATTTTCCTTGGGCGCGCGGCGGGTCAGCCGCGTGCCTGCAACAGTGATCTCCATTGGGATTACCTCGCTTCTTTCCCGATTACTTCTTGCTTGCTGCGTAGCGCGCCTTGGTCTCGGCGTTCATGGGATAGAGGCCCGGGAGCACCGCGCCATTGTTCACCTCGTTGACGATCCAAGCTTCCATCCGCTCCTGCTCGACACCCTCGTTGAGCACTTGTTCGAGCATCGCCTGCGGGATCAGCACGCAGCCGTCCTGGTCGGCAACAACGATGTCGTTCGGGAACACCGCAACGCCGCCGCAGCCGATCGGCTCGCCCCAGCCGACGAAGGTCAGACCGGCGACTGACGGCGGCGCGGCATAGCCGTCGCACCAGACCGGCAGGTTGGTGCCGAGCACGCCCTCGACGTCACGCACGACACCGTCGGTGACGAGTGCGGTGACGCCGCGCTTCATCATGCGCGCGCATAGGATGTCGCCAAAGATGCCGGCGTCGGTGATGCCCATGGCGTCGACCACGGCGATGCAGCCCTCCGGCATTGCCTCGATCGCGGTGCGGGTCGAGATCGGCGACGACCATGACTCCGGCGTCGCCAGATCCTCCCGCGCCGGCACGAAGCGCAGCGTGAAGGCCGGTCCCACCAGGCGCGGCAGACCCGGACGCAGCGGACGCGCGCCGCGCATCCAGATGTTGCGCAGGCCCTTCTTCAGCAGGACCGTGGTGATGGTGGCAGTGGTGATGCCGGCGAGGGTCTTGCGGGCTTCGGGGGACAGCGACATGGAAACAGACGAGCTCCGGATGGGCGGGAAAGAACGCGCGCATCTTGCGGGGTGCGGGCCTTGCGTCAAGGGCCAATAGGATACCAATCATGCAGGGCCGCAGCGCAGTTATGCGTCGCGATAACAAGGGTTTATCGCCTCCCCCTGCATTAATTTATTGGACTTGCGGGCGCATTTACGCGAAGCAGGGACAAGCGGAGCTCAAGGCCGAGCCCGCGTATCTCCAGAAGCCCGATTTCGACAGCCCATGTCCGCGACGCTTCCCCCGCCCCGCCTGCTGCCCAGTGGCGACAGCGCCGTCACGGTCGAGTTCAGCCGTACCATCGACGACGACGCCAACCAGCGCGTGCTGGCGCTCGACAAGGCGCTCGCTGCGAGTCCGATCGATGGCATCACCGAGTCCGTGCCGACCTATCGCTCGCTGCTGGTGCATTACGATCCCGGCAAGATCGGCTTTGATGAACTTGGCGAAAAGCTGCTCGCGCTCGCCAGCCAGCCGCTGCCGCCGGCCACCAAGGCCCGCCGATGGCGAATTCCCGTCGCCTATGGCGGCGAGCACGGCATCGACCTCGAGGACGTCGCGAAGGCGCTGAACACCACACCCGACGACATCGTCGCGCGCCACGTCGCCGGCGACTACAAGGTTGCCATGATCGGCTTCACGCCGGGCTGGTCCTATCTCAGCGGCCTCGACAAATCCCTGCAGATGTCGCGGCGGCAGAATCCACGGCTGCTGACGCCTGCCGGCACGATCTCGATCGGCGGCATCCAGGCCGGAATCCAGTGCCTGGCGGCCCCGAGCGGCTGGCACCTGCTCGGCCGCACGCCGGTGCGGACCTATCAGCTCCACCGCAATCCGACCTTCCTCACCGAACCCGGCGATCGCGTGACGTTTTTCGCGATCGACCACAAGACATTCGAGGAACAGGACCGCGCTGCCGAGGCCGGCGAGATCATTGCCGAGCAGGTGGTGGCATGAGCCGGCTCGTGATCGCCAGCATCGGGCCGGCAAGCTCGGTCCAGGACGGCGGACGCCATGGCGCGCAACGCTATGGCCTGACGGTCAGCGGAGCGATGGACCGCCTGTCGCTCGCGGCGGCGAACACGCTTGTCGGCAACGAACCGTTCGCAGCCGCTGTCGAGGTCGGCCCGTTCGGCGCCGCGTTCACCGCGCGCGACGGTGCCGTGCGCGTCGCGATCTCAGGCGCGCCGCGCAATGCGGACATCGCCGGCAGTCCGGTCGCCACGGACACATCGGTGACGTTGAAAGACGGCGAGACGCTGACGCTGGGTTTTGCTCGCGGCGGTGCGTTCACCTATCTGGCGATCGAAGGCGGGATCAAGGGCGAGCCGGTGTTCGGCAGTCTCGCAGTCAACGCCCGTGCCGGTCTCGGCAGCCCCTACCCGCGCCCGCTGCAGGCCGACGACGAATTCAGCGTCGATGCCGCAAGCGGTGCACCGGAACAGCGCATCGAACTCCCGAAGCCGTCGAGCGGTCCGATCCGCGTCCTGCTGGGTCCGCAGGACGACGAGTTCGACGACGCCAAAAAGGCGCTGTTCCTCGACAGCGAGTGGAAGATCTCGGCGACCTCCGATCGCATGGGCTACCGGCTGGAAGGTCCCGCGATCAAGCATCTGCACGGCCACAACATCGTCTCCGACGGCACGGTCAACGGCAGCATCCAGGTGCCCGGCAACGGCGCGCCGATCGCGCTGATGATGGATCGCGGCACCTCCGGCGGCTACCCGAAGATCGCGACCGTGATCACGGCCGACGTCGGCCGTCTCGCGCAGACCTCAGCGGGAACGGCGTTCCGCTTCAAGGCGGTCAGCATGGCCGAGGCGCAGGACGAGGCGAAGAAATTTGCGCAGCTGATCCGCAACCTGCCCGATCGCCTGCGTTCTGCCGACACCGTGGCGCTCAACATCGAAGCGCTCAGCGATGCCAACGTCGCGGGCTATGCTGTCAGTGCCGTCGACGCCGGGACCTGGCAGGTCGCGGCCGAGCCGTAAACGACAAGACGACCAGAGACGGAGAGCAACCCATGAAGACGATCGATCTGAATTGCGATCTCGGCGAAGGTTTTGGCGCTTGGGAGATGGGCAATGATGCCGCCATGATCGAGCTGGCGAGCTCGGTCAACGTCGCCTGCGGCTTCCACGCGGGCGACCCCGACATCATGCGCCGAACGGTCGAGCTGGCGAAGGCGCGCGGCGTCTCGGTCGGCGCGCATCCTGGCTATCGCGACCTGCACGGCTTCGGCCGCCATCCGATCGCGGGCCTGAAGGCCTCCGAGATCGAGAACCTCGTCGCCTACCAGATCGGCGCGCTGCAGGCGATCGCGACCGCGGCCGGCCACAAGGTAACGCATGTGAAGGCGCATGGCGCGCTCTCCAACGTCGCCTGCGAGGACGACATGACGGCGAAGGCGATCGCCGCCGGCATCAAGGCGGTCGACCCGAGCCTGATTTTCGTCGTGCTCGCCAATTCCAAGCTGGTGAAGGCCGGCGAAGCCGCCAATCTGCCGATGGTGCACGAGGTGTTCGCCGACCGCGCCTATGAGGACGACGGCAATCTCGTCTCGCGCAAGAAGCCCGGTGCAGTGCTGCATGACGCCAAGGCCATCGCCGACCGCGTGGTGCGCATGGTGCAGGACGGCGCGGTGGTCTCGGTCACCGGCAAGGTCATCAAGATGCGCACCGACACGGTCTGCATCCACGGCGATACGCCGGGCGCCGTCGACATCGCGCGCGGTCTGCGGCAGGCTTTGAAGGATGCAGGGATCGAGGTCGCGCCGTTCAAGCGCGGAGCGTGATCAGAACGGGTGTACCGACAGCGTGCCGAACACGATCGCGGCGATGACGGCGAAGGCGCTGTACATTGCGGCATGATGCACGCTCGCACCGGTCCGCCGCGAGAGCGAGCGCGCGTAGAAGTGCAGCCTGGCTTCCGCCGATAGTTCGCGCATGGTCGATCTCCAACGCCCCATTCGGACGATTATGAAGGATCAACCGGGGTGGCGGGCAAGAGACCGGCGGAAATAGCGATGCGGGTTCTCTGAAAACCCCGCATCGCAGGAGCAAATTCTCCTCGCCCGCCACTTCCGAGAATCTTATTCGCTCAAATCCGAGCCAGTTGGAACCGGCTCGGATGACCGTGGGATGACATCTAGTAGACGTCAGCCTGGAAGCGGCCCGTCTTCTTGAGTTCTGCGACAAAACTGACGGCTTCGTCGGTCGAACGCGCCCCGAATTGGGCGACGATATCGACCAGTGCACGCTCGACGTCCTTGGCCATGCGTTTGGCATCGCCGCAGATGTAGAAATGCGCCCCCTCGGCGAGCCACGTCCACACCTCGCGGCCGACCTCGCGCATGCGGTCCTGCACATAGAACTTCTTCTCGCCGTCGCGCGACCAGGCCAGCGACATACGCGTGAGCAGGCCCGAGGTCTTCATCGCGTTGAGCTCCTCCTGGTAGAAGAAGTCGCAATCGCTGCGCTGATGGCCGAAGAACAGCCAGTTCTTGCCAGGCGCACCGGTCGCCTTGCGGTCGAACAGGAAGGCGCGGAACGGCGCAATGCCGGTGCCGGGGCCGATCATGATGATCGGCGTCTTCGGATCCTGCGGCAGGCCGAAATTGTGCGCCTTCTGCACATAGACCTTGAGCTTCTCGCCCTCAGCGATGCGCTCGCCGAGGAAGGTCGAGGCAACGCCGATGCGCTTGCGTTTGCCGATCACGTAGCGCACGGAATCGACCGTCAGCGACAGCTTTCCAGGCGTCGCATTGTGCGAGGACGAGATCGAATAGAGCCGCGGCTGCAGCGGCTCGAGCGCCTCCACGAAGGCTTCGGGATGCGGCCGCGTGCCCGAGAACTTCTGCAGCGCCGCCATGACGTCGAGCGTTGCGGCATCGCCATCGGGATCCTCGCCCTGTGCCAGCGCCCGCGCCTTCTCGCGCTGCGCGCCGCCGGTGATGAAGGAGAGCAGTTCGAATAGCGTGTCGGGCGCCGGCGACAACGAGACGTCGTCGATCAGCACCTCGCGCAGCGTCTTGCCGTTGACCTTCGTGGTGTGGGAGGCACCGAGCAACGCGATGACCTGGTCGACGAGGCCGAGCTCGTTCCGCGCGAACACGCCAAAACTGTCACCGACGACGTAGTCGAGTTTGCTCTCGGAGAGATCGAACTCGACGTGATAGGTTTCCTTCTCGGACTTTCCCTTGTTGAGAAGACGGCGCGACAGGAAGGTCGCCGCAACGGGGTTGTCCCGCGAGCGGCCGGGCTCGGCGATCGTCACGGTCACGGCGGGGGCCGCCACCGCGTCTTGCTTGTCAGCCGGCTTTGCCGCCGGCGCCTTGTCCAGCTCTTCGTGCAACGACTTCAGCATCCGTGCGGTTTCCTTGCCACCGGGGACGCAGAGGTTGAGGCGCGCTTCACTGCGGCTCGCGATCGCCTCCGAATAGTCGTGGCAATTGTAGCCGCACTGCCCGCAATCCTGCTGCGCCATCGCCGCCATCATCTTGCGCCGCACGGGACGGCCTTCGGCGAGCTTCATCCGATCGGCGATCGGCATGGTCTGGTCGTGCCACGGCGCTTCACCGTCGTCACCGTCACCAGCCTGCATGACCGCGGCGCCCTGCTCCGCCGACAGCGGCGTGGCCGCCTCAGGCGACAGCAGCCCGGCAAAGAAGCCGTTCAGCCAGGAGCGTTGCGCGTCGGAGAACGGGGCGCTCGTGGGAATAATGTCGAGTTTGGGTGGAGGGCTGATCTGGTTCATGAGGACACCTCGGCATCGGCAAGCTTGCGCAGCGTCTCGCCGTCGTGGCGGCGCGCAAAGGACAGGAAGGTTTCGTCAGGAGACGAGCGATGGGCGATATAGGCCTTGAGCAGCCCTTCGACCGTCTTCGGCGCGTCCTCGGCCTTGAGGTCGTGATAGACCTCCTGACCGACGTCGGCGTCAGGACCGAACCCGCCGCCGGTGAAGAGATGATAGCCCTCCACCGTGTCCTCCTCGTTGACAGGCACGCGCGCCCCGATCAGACCGATGTCGCTGATGTAGTGCTGGGCACAGGAATGGTGGCAGCCGGTGACGTGGATGTTGACCGGCTTGTCCATCTCGACGCGCGGCTCGCACCATTCGCCGATCTCGGCGGCGTGACGCTTGGTGTTGGAGGCGGCAAAGCGGCAACCGGCATTGCCGGTGCAGGCGATCAGGCCGGCGCGGATGTGCGAGGCCTCGGCCGCGAGCCCGATCTGCTTGATCGCCGCAACGGCAAGCTCGACATTCTCGTCACGCACCCCTGATATCAGCAGGTTCTGCCAGACGGTCAGACGGATCTCGCCGTCACCGAGGTCCAGCGCCACCTTGGCGAGACCCCGCATCTGATCGCAGCTGATCTTGCCGAGCGTCAGCGACACGCCGATCCAGTTCAAGCCGTCCTGCTTCTGCTTGTGCACGCCGATATGCGCCATGCGATCCGCGGCCGGCCGCGGCGCAAACGCCTCTTCCGTCACGCGCGTGAACGGCGTCTTCAGCCGCTCTTCGACCAGCTTGAGAAAGCCGTCATGGCCCATGGCGTCGAGCACGTATTTCAACCGCGCCTTGTTGCGGTTGGTGCGGTCGCCGTGCTCGATGAAGACGCGCACGATGGCGTCGGCAACGGCGGTAGCGTCTTCAGGCTTGACGACGATGCCGGAATATTTCGCAAAGTCCTTGTGGCCGGTGATGCCGCCGAGGCCGAGGCGGAACCAGATCCCGGGTTCGACGCCGAACCCATCCTTCACCTCATACGCCGTGAAGGCGATGTCGTTGGTCTCCTCGAGCACCGCGATCTTGCCGGCGCCGTCGAAGGCGACGTTGAACTTGCGCGGCAAGCCATACAACGAGCGATCGTTCAGGATGTGATAATGCCACTCACGCGCATAAGGCCGCGTGTCGATCAGCTCCTGCGGATCGATTCCCGCCGTCGGCGTTCCCGTCACGTTGCGGATGTTGTCGGCGCCGGAGCCGCGCGAGCACAGCCCGAGATCCTGTATGCCCTCGATCAGCTTCACGGCGTTCTTCGGCGGGATCTCGCGAAGCTGGAGATTGGCACGCGTCGTGACGTGGCTGTAGGGCCCGCAGGTTTCATCGGCGAGGTCGGCAAGGCCGGACAGTTGCCAGTGCTTCATGATGCCGTTCGGAATGCGCAGACGGCACATGTAGGAGTCCTGCGTCGGCGCGACGTAGAAGATGCCGTAATAGCGCCAGCGGAAATTGTCCGCCGGGCTTGGCGGCGTATTATCGAGCGCCTGCTGGCGGAGACGCGGATAGGCATCGAAGGGATGCTCGTCGCGCTTGACCTTCTCCTGGTCGGCGAGCTTCTTGCCCGCGGCGATCACCTTGTCCTGCGCCTTGATGTGCACGGCATCGGGACCGGTCGGCTCGGCGTTCGCCTTGCCGGCGCCGCCGCCGAGACCGCGACCGACGCGACTGATCTGCAGACCGGTCGTGAAGCCTTCAAGGTAGCGTTTCTGGTCGTCGGTAAAGTCGACTGAGACGGTGTCGAGTTTCATGGTCAGTAACGAAGCTCCTGCGGCCACCTGGGTGGTATCGACGGAAAGTGCACGACCCGCGAGGAGCTCGGCTGGCTCGAGAGCCGGCTGCGCACCCAGCGGTCCGAACAGCTTCGTTGCTGGGGACTGGCGCAGCAGGCATCTGTGACAGGCTGGCCGCACTGCAACATTCAAGTTGCGTGCCAGCTTCGATGAAATGAAAATGTGTGAAATATCAGGTAATTAAGAGCGCGCCAGGGAACTCTGGGCTCCGGAACTCTTATGAAATTCGAGCAGTCGGCCTAAAATTTGAACTCGGATCTCCAGCGCTCAAAAACGATGCAGACCCGAATCACACCTTCCAGCGGCCCACCTCGAAGGCCTCGAGATGCCCCCGAATATTGGCGGGATCGAAGGCGGGGCCGGCGAATGCGCCGAATGCCGCGGGGGCTTGGGCGGGTGGCCGGCGCCCGAGGGCGCCGTCGTAGAGATCGGGCCTGAACACGGCCATCGCCGTCTTGACGCCGTCGGGCGTCAGCGTCGTCTGCCCCCAGCGCACCATCTGCGCATAGAGCCAGGCGGCCTGGACCGGATCGGGGCGCCCTGCTTCCTCGCGTCCCACCAGGAGGTAGCTGCCGCTCTCGCGAAAGGTGCCGTCCGGCGAAATCTTGAGGCGCCCCGTGAGGGTGCGCTGGATGACTTCGGCATCGACGCCGATCCGCTCCGGCTGCGCCAGGATCTGCGCCGCTTCGGTCCGGTTTTCGGGATGCTCGATGAACTCGGCGGCTTTCACCGCCGCGCGCACCAGTCTGGCTACCACGTCGGGATTCTTGTCGGCCCAGACCTGGCGGAGCGCCAGCACCTTCTCCGCCGCATGGGCCAGGATGTCGGAGACGAAATGCAGGATGTAGCCGATCCCGAGATCGACCGCGATCGAATTCCAGGGCGCACCGACGCAGAACGCATCGACATGCCCATTGGCAAGACTGTCGACCATATAGGGCGGCGGCAGCACGACCAGCCGCACGTCGTCGTCGGGATCGACGCCGGCCGCCGCCATCCAGAACCGCAATTGATAATTGTGGGTCGAGAACGGGAAGGTCATGCCGAAGGTCAACGGATCGGCCCCAGCCTTGCGCCGCTTGGTGACCACGCGCGCCAACGCTTTTGCCGTGGCGAGCGGATCGAAGCGGTCGCCGTCGATCTCCTCCATCAGCGCGGTATGAAGCGCCGGCGAGACCGTGATCGCGTTGCCGTTGATGCCGAGATTGAAGGGCGCCGCGATCGGCACCTTGACGTGGCCGAGCCCGAGCGAGGACGCAATCGCGACGGGAGCGAGCAGATGCGCGGCGTCGAACAAGCCGATATTGAGCTTGTCGCGGACGTTGGACCAGGAGACCTCGCGGACCAGTTCGACCTCGAGCCCTTCAGCCGCGGCAAATCCCTTGTCGACGGCAACGATCAGCGCTGCGGCATCGACCAGCGGAATGAACCCGATGCGGAGGGGAGCGGTCATTTCAGCATCTCCGACGCGGTGATGATCGACTGGGCGATCTCGCCGATTTTCTTCTTCTCGCGCATCGCAGTGGAGCGCAGCAGCACATAGGCCTCGTCCTCGGTGAGGCCTTTCACCTTCATCAGGATGCCCTTGGCCTTCTCGATGACCTTGCGATCCTCGAGCTGCGACTTGGTACGCTCCAGTTCCTCCTGGAGTTTTGCGAAGGCATTGAAGCGCGACACGCAGAGGTCGAGGATCGGCTTGATGCGCTCCTTCCTCAGCCCGTCGACGATATAGGCGGAGACCCCCGCCTCGACCGAGGCCTGGATCGAGGATGAATCGCTCTGGTCGACGAACATCGCGATCGGCCGCTTCACGGCGCGGCTGACCTGGAACATCGCTTCCAGCACGTCGCGGCTGGGGTTTTCCAGATCGATCAGGATGATGTCGGGATCGACCGCATAAATCCGGGCGAGCAGGCTCTGCATCTCGCGGATATGGACGATCTGCGTAAATCCGGCCTCCCGCAACCCTTCTTCGAGGATCGCAGCCCGGATCGGGCTTTCGTCGACGATCACGATTTTGGGCGACTGTTCGGCGCTCATTGCTCACTCACCACCAGTGATTCATCCATAGCATGCCCGCGAGCCATGCAAAGGGTTGTAATTATGGGCAATTGGGACTAGCTCAACCTTGTCAATCAGGCAGATTTGGATATGGATCAGACGGCTGCGCCGAAGGTCAGCTTCGTGTCGCTCGGGTGCCCCAAGGCTTTGGTGGATTCCGAGCGCATCATCACGCGTCTGCGCGCCGAGGGCTACGAGCTCGCCCGCAAGCATGACGGGGCCGACATCGTCATCGTCAACACCTGCGGCTTCCTCGACAGCGCCAAGCAGGAATCGCTCTCGGCGATCGGCGAGGCCATGGCCGAGAACGGCAAGGTGATCGTGACCGGTTGCATGGGGGCGGAACCCGAGCAGATCGAGCAGGCCTATCCCGGCGTGCTCTCCATCACCGGCCCGCAGCAATATGAGAGCGTGCTGGACGCCGTGCATCGCGCGCTGCCGCCCGCCCATAATCCGCATCTCGATCTGGTGCCGCCGCAAGGCATCAAGCTGACGCCGCGGCACTACGCCTATCTGAAAATCTCCGAGGGCTGCAACAACCGCTGCACCTTCTGCATCATCCCGAAGCTGCGCGGCGACCTGGTCTCGCGACCGGCCAACGACGTGCTGCGCGAGGCCGAGCGACTGGTCGGCGCCGGCGTCAAGGAGCTGCTGGTGATCTCGCAGGACACTTCGGCCTATGGCGTCGATCTGAAATACGCCGAGAGCCCGTGGAAGGATCGCCAGGTCCGCGCCAAATTCATCGACCTCGCGCGCGAGCTCGGCGAGCTCGGCGCCTGGGTCCGGCTGCAATATGTCTACCCCTACCCGCATGTCGACGAGGTCATCGCGCTGATGAACGAGGGCAAGGTGCTGCCCTATCTCGACATCCCGTTCCAGCATGCGAGCCCCGAAGTACTGAAGGCCATGAAGCGCCCGGCGGCGCAGGACAAGACGCTGGCGCGCATCAAGCGCTGGCGCGAGCAATGTCCTGATCTCGCTTTGCGCTCGACCTTCATCGTCGGCTTCCCCGGCGAGACCGATGCGGACTTTGCCTATCTCCTCGACTGGCTGGACGAAGCCGAGATCGATCGGCTCGGCTGCTTCAAGTACGAGCCGGTCGCCGGCGCCACGGCGAATGCGATCGAGAACCCCGTGCCGGAAGAGATCAAGCAGGAGCGCTACAATGCACTGATGGCGCGCCAGCAGAAAATCTCTGCGCGCAGGCTGAAGCGCAAGGTCGGCACGCGCCAGCAGATCATCATCGACGAGGTCGGCCCGACCGTCGCAAGGGGCCGCTCAAGGCCGATGCGCCCGAGATCGACGGCGCCGTCTACCTGTCGAGCCGCCGCCCCTTGCGCGTCGGCGAGATCGTCACCGCCAAGATCGAGCGCGCGGACCAGTACGACCTCCACGGCAGCGTCGCGGGATTCTGAGATTCCGGTCGCGGCACGCCGGCAAGACCGGCGCGCCTTAGGCATTTTCCACCAGCCGGCGTTCAGGCTGGGCGTGCCCGAACTACGAGGTCATGTCGCTTCTCCCGACGCCTGCTGTTCGTCGCGTGCGGCGAACACTTCCTTGGCTGCGAACAGCCCGTTCAGCGCCGCCGGGAAGCCCGCATAGACGGCCATCTGCATCATGATCTCCACGATCTCGTCGCGAGACAGGCCGACGTTCAGACCCGCCTCGAGATGCACTTTGAGCTGAGGCGCGGCATTTCCGAGCGCCGTCAGCGCGGCGATCGTGGCGATCTCTCGATCGCGCAGGCCGAGGTCCGGGCGGCAGTAAATGTCGCCGAACGGAAACTCGATCACGTATCGTGCGAAATCCGGAGCTATGTCGGCGAGTGAGGCGACGACCTTTTCGCCGGCACTGCCGTCAATGCGCGACAGGGCCCGCTGGCCGCGATCGAAGCGGCTTTCGTCTTGTGTTTGGGCGTGCGTCATTTTCCTTCGTCCTCTGTTCGTCGCTGGCATAGCCGGCGATCTTGGTATCAAGGACGAGCAGGCATTCCTGGAGTTCGGCAATTTGCGTGCGCACCTGTTCCCGGTGGACTTCCAGCATCTGCCGCCGGGCTGGCCCGGTGGCTTCGCCTTCATCCCGAAGCGCCGCATAACGCAACATGCCCCGGATCGGCATTCCCGTGGTCTTGAGCCGACCGAGAAATTCGATCCATGTGAGGATCGATGCGTCAAAGTCGCGCTGGCCGGAGCGATCCCGGTCGGCGTATGGCAGCAGCCCGATGCGCTCATAGTAGCGCAGCGTGTGTGCGACAGGCCGGTCCGTTTTGCGAGGTCGCCGATCTTCATGTGTGCCCGTTCTCGTACTGACGCACGTACAGATACCCCTTCGAGCGCGCTCTAAGTCAAGGGGGATCGAAGGTGCCGTTCCGGCGAGGTCATGATGACGCGACAGCGGAAGATTTCGGCGCCGGCTGGGCGGCGGCATCGCTGGATGCCCAGCTTCAAGATTCCGCCAGCCATTTCGGCACCCAGCGCTCCGGGCGCGGGGCGCGGGCAAGATCGGCTTGCGCCTCCGACAGCTTCGCGGGCTCGCCCTCGATGGTCGGGCGCACATCATATTCGAAGTTCGGCATGACGCGGCCGTCGGCATAGAGATCGAATTTCATGGCGTACCACAGCCCGAGCTCGGGCTGTGCGCGGCGCATCTCCTCACGCAGATCGCGCAGCAGGGATCGATCGAGGCGGCTTCCTCGAACGGCTGCGGCCCGCGCGAGAGGACGCGCGCCTCGTACTGCTTGCCGACGATCGCGACCTCGAAATGCGTCTTGTCCCAGGCGTTCTTGCCCTTGGGGAGATGCGCGGCCAGGCGCCAGCCGAGCTCGGCCATCAGGCGATGATTGGCCCAATAGTCTTCGCGACCCCGGCTCCATCTTTCCATGAAGCCGCGAAAGTCGGGCAGCTCCGACGGATCGTCATCGGACGCCGCCATATCCCTGCCCAGCCGTCCGGTGAGCCATTGCGCGAGCTCGACCGTCTGACATTCGACTTCGTCGTGCGGCTTCAGATCGCTCCAAGCGTTGTCGAATTGTTGCGACGTCAGTTTCGCGAGCAGGCCATCGAGGCTCGGCGCCAGCAGCTCGTAATCGCCCTCGGAGCCAAGCCCCACGATCGGCGGATTGTCGCGGTCAAGACCCGCGCCGTACCAGCCGCCAACAGCCGAGCCATCCGGCAGCCGCATGAACAGCGAAAACCTGTCGCGCAAGGGACTGCCGTCAACAATAGGCGCCTGATCCGAAAACTGGCCCTGCAGCGAGAAACACCCGACACTGCCCCAGGGCCGTCCCTTCAGCCAGCCGGCAAAATCCAGTAACAGCGGCGGCGCCTCCATGCCTGGCGGAAACGCGCCGCGAATGCTGTCGAGGTCGATCGAATAAGGCGTGTCGGACAAGGCTTAAAACTATCTGGTTGGTCCCGCCCCTCTTGGTCCGAACCGTCAGGCGTTCGGTTCGAGCCAATTCGCGTTCGCTGATCACAAACGCGCTAGAAACGTAATGGTTTCCCGGCGCGCATCTCTCTCCTGCCCCATGCACGCTGGGCGTGTGGTCTGCAAGGCGGCGCTTGACAAGCCCGGCCATTCGCATGTATTGCCGCGCCCCATGATCAACGCTCGGACCCATCAGCGCACCGAAATGCTCCGCCGTCGCTTCCGCGACGATGAGAGGGTGCGCCATGTCCGACGACGCCGCTGAAGCACTGAATTCAGCGTAGGTTTTCGAGAAGGCCGCACCCGCAAGGTGCGGCCTTCTTGCTTTTCGCGCCCCCTTTTCCACCCGCCTCCAGAGGAGTTCGACATGACCACCGCCACCCATCCGTATGACGCGTTGATGGACATCACCGCTCGGCCCAAGGCCGTGTTCGTTCGCGGCGCCGGCTCCTACCTCTGGGACGACAGCCGCAAGCGCTATCTCGATTTCGTACAGGGCTGGGCGGTCAACTGCCTCGGCCACTCCCCGCCCGCGATCGCCAACGCGCTTGCCGTGCAGGCCAAGCGGCTGCTGACGCCAAGCCCCGCCTTCTACAACGAGCCAAGCCTGAAGCTCGCGCAGGCGCTGGTTGCAGACAGCGCGTTCGACCAGGTGTTCTTTGCCAATTCCGGCGCGGAAGCCAACGAGGGCGCGATCAAGCTCGCGCGCAAATATGGCAGCCTGCATCGAGGTGGCGCGTACGAGATCATCAGCTTCGAAGGCGGCTTTCACGGCCGCACCTTGGCGACGATGTCGGCCTCGGGCAAGAAGGCCTTTGAGCCGCTGTTCGAGCCAAAGGTCGCCGGCTTCAAGAAGGCGAAGCTCAACGACATCGCCTCGGTCGAAAAGCTGATCAACGACAACTCCGTCGCTGTGATGATCGAGCCGATCCAGGGGGAATCAGGCGTATGGCCGGCGACCGATCAGTTCTTGCAGGAGTTGCGCGCCCTCACCGACGCGCACGGCCTCCTCCTGATCTTCGACGAGATCCAGACCGGGATGGGCCGGACCGGCAAGCTCTTCCACTACGAGCACACCGGCATCGCGCCCGACATCATGACGCTCGGCAAGGGCATCGGCGGCGGCGTGCCGCTCGCGGCGCTGCTCGCGACCGAACGCGCGGCCTGCTTCGAGCACGGCGACCAGGGCGGCACGTTCAACGGCAACCCGATCATGTGCGCGGCGGGGCTTGCGGTGCTCGACGAGGTCAGCAAGCCGGAGTTCCTGAAGACGGCGACCGAAACCGGGCTGCTGCTCGAAAGCGAGCTGCAGAAGGTCTCGGCGCGGCATGGGCTCGGGGAAGTGCGAGGTCGCGGGCTCCTGCTCGCGCTCGACCTCAAGCTGCCGATCGCGCCCGGCATCGTCGCGCAGGCGTTCGAGGCCGGCGTCCTCCTCAACGCGCCGCAGGTGGACACGTTGCGCTTCATGCCGGCGCTGAACGTCACGCGGGCCGAGATCGCCGAGATGATCGATTGTCTCGACGGTATCTTGACCAGAGCCGGCGCGGCACGGCGAGTGGCGTAGACGGCTCGCTCTCCGTCATGGCCGGGCTTGTCCCGGCCATGTACGCCTTGAGGCGCGGCACGAAGAACGTGGATGCCCGGGAAAAGCCCGGGCATGACGACTTCGGCAAGACGTTCTCTACGGCTTCAAGATCGACGCGCCCGTGGTCTTGCGACTCTCGAGATCGATATGCGCCTTGGCGGCGTCTTTGAGCGCGTAGGCATGGTTGATCGGCACGTGCAGCTTGCCGTTAATGACGGCGGCGAACAGCGTGTCAGCGCCTTCCAGCAACTCCTTGCGCGTTCCGATATAGTCGTTGAGCTTGGGCCGGGTCGCAAACAGCGAGCCGTGGGTGTTGAGCTCGGCGATCGAGAACGGCGGCACCGGGCCTGAGGCATTACCGAAGGAGACGAACATCCCGCGCGGCTTCAGGCAGGACAGCGAGCCTGGGAACGTCGCCTTGCCGACACCGTCATAAACCACGTCGCAGCCCTCGTTGCGGCTGATCTGTTTGACGCGCGCAACGAAGTCTTCCTCGTTGTAGAGGATCACATGGTCGCAGCCATTGGCCTCGGCAAGCGCAGCCTTCTCGCGCGAGCCGACGGTGCCGATGACGTGGGCACCCATTGCCCTCGCCCATTGGCAGGCAAGCAGGCCGATGCCGCCGGCCGCGGCGTGGATCAGCACGCGATGATGCGGCTCGACCTTGAAGGTCTTGTGCAGGAGATACCACACCGTCAGCCCCTTCAGCATCAGCACGGCGCCCTGCTCGTGGGTGATGTGGTCGGGCAGCTTGACCAGCCGCTCCCAGGGGGATGTTGCGCTCGCCGGTATAGGCGCCGAGATTGTGGTAGTAGGCGACGCGGTCGCCGGGATGGAAATTCGTCACGCCCGGCCCGACCGCGACGACCTCGCCCGAGGCCTCGTTGCCGGCGATGAAGGGCAGCCCCGGCGCCTTGTAGAGGCCGGTGCGGTAATAGACGTCGATGAAGTTCAGGCCGACGGCATGCTGGACGATGCGCACCTCGCCGGGCCCGGGCGCCGGAACATCGACGCTCTCATAGACCAGGGCTTCGGGGCCTCCGACCTTGTGCACACGGACGGCTTTGGTCATCACCTGACCTCCTTTTCTCGCGGGCCAGCGAAAGACATCGCGCCCGCCTTGTCAACTCGACGCGGGCTGGAACGCCTAGACCGACGGCTTGCCGGTCTTCCTGCGGTTGCGTTTCGCTAGCACGTTGAAAAACTCGACCGCTGCCGAGAACGCAATCGCGAAATAGATGTAGCCGCGCGGGATGTGGAATTGGAATCCGTCCGCAACCAGCGCGACGCCGATCAGCACCAGGAAGGCCAGAGCCAGCATTTTCGTGGTCGGATGCTCCGCGACGAACCGCGACACCGGTCCGGCCGAAATGTACATGATGAGACAGGCGATCACGACGGCCGCGATCATGATTTCGAGGTCCTGCGCCATGCCGATCGCCGTGATGATCGAGTCCAGCGAGAACACGATGTCGATGATCACGATCTGGACGATGACCCAGAAGAAAGCGTTACGAGGTGACTTCTCGCCGCCCTCGCCGTCATCGGCTTCGACCTCGCCATGAATCTCGTGCGTCGCCTTCGCAATCAGGAACAGACCGCCGCCGATCAGGATGAGGTCGCGCCAGGAGAAGCCGTAACCGGAAAACGAAAACACCGGCGCGGTCAGGCCGATCAGCCAGACCAGGAGGCTGAGCAGGATGATGCGGAAGATCAGCGCCAGCGCGAGCCCGATCTGGCGGGCGCGGTGCGCCTGCTTCTCGGGAATGCGCGAGACGATCACCGACAGGAAGATGACGTTGTCGATGCCGAGCACGATCTCGAGCGCGGTCAAGGTGAGGAGCGCGGCCCAGGCTTCGGGGCTGGTCAACAGGTGCATCATGCGAAGGATCTTGTCAGCCGTATCAATGCGTCGCTGAAGCTGATCCAGAGCGCGATCGCGCAGAGCGCGACAGTCACACCGGTGCCGACGCGAAAGTCCATCTGCAGCGTGTAGAAGGAGAGCAGAGCCCAGATGGCGATCAGCGACATCGTCAGCCAGCGCAGCCGCACGACGCGCACCGGATGCAGCACGTGGAACGGCACGAAGGTCAGCACCACCAGGGCCGCTACTAGCAGCGTCGAGAGCAGCGGCGGCCAGTGCAGCAGAAACAGATAGAACGCCGCCGCATTCCACAGCGCCGGAAAACCGCGGAAATGATTGTCGTCCGCTTTCATGCGCAGATCGGCGAAATATAATGCGCTGGTGACGATGATGGCGACGCCGAGCAGGGGAGCTGCGACCGGCAGCAGCAAGCCGCTGGCCACGATCGCATAGGCCGGCACGAAGACGTAAGTGACGAAATCGACCACGAGGTCGAGCACGTCGCCCGACCAGTTCGGCTGCACGTCCTTGACGTTGAGCCGGCGCGCGATCGGCCCATCGATCGCGTCGATGATGAGGGCGACGCCCAGCCATTGAAACATCGCCGCCCAGTGCTCACGCACGGCCTCAAGCATCGCCAGCAGCGCGATCGCCGCACCGAACGCGGTGAAGATGTGCACCGAGAAGGCAGCGGCGCGGATCGCGGGCCTGGGCTTCAGGGAATCCTCTTGGCTGTCCATGACTTCTGCTATCAGAATGACACCGGTTTGCACATAAGCCATTGCGGCGCCTGGTCGCACAATTCGTCATAAAATCAGGGAAATATGAGTGGGCTTGAATTTGCCGCGGGGCATGTCCAATGTCGTTCCATGACAGATGCATCGACACTCTTTGACGCGGCCGTGATCGGCGGCGGACCGGCGGGACTGAGCGCCGCCATCGCATTGGCGCGGGCGGGCGCACGGACCGCGCTGGTGGCGCGTCGCATGCCTTATGCCGACAATCGAACCACGGCGCTACTCGGTGCCTCCGTCGATCTGCTGGAGAGCCTCGACGTCTGGCCGCGCTGCAAGGACAAGGCGGCCGCGCTCGAAATCATGCGGCTCGTCGACGACACCGGCCGGCTGTTTCGTGCGCCGGAGGTCCGGTTCTCCTGCCACGAAATCGGCCTCGATGCCTTCGGCTACAACATCGACAACCGCTCGCTGATGCTGGCGCTGGAAGCGCGCGCGGCCGAACTGCCCGATGTCGTCCGTTTCGACGACGAGGCCGAAACTGTCGTCATCGAAGCCGATGACGTCGCGATCCGCACGGCCGCTGCGCAATTTCTCTCGGCCCGCCTCGTGGTCGGGGCCGACGGCCGGCATTCGCTGTGCCGCGAAGCCTCCGGCATCGCGGTGACGCGGCGCGAGCTGACCCAGACGGCACTGACTTTCAACGTCGGGCACGCGCGGCCCCACCGCAACGTCTCGACCGAGTTCCACACCCCGCATGGTCCTTGCGTGTTCGTGCCCCTGCCCGGCGATCGTTCCAGCGTCGTCTGGGTCTCGGCGCCTGCGGACGCCGAGCGGCTTCGCGGCCTGAGCGATGAGGAATTGTCCGCCGCGATCGAGAAGCAGTCGCATTCGATCCTCGGGCGCATGACGGTGGAGCCGGGCCGCCATCTGTTCCCGCTGGCGATCGAACGTCCCAAATCCTTCGGCGGCGACCGCATTGCGCTGGTCGGCGAAGCCGCCCATGTGGTTCCCCCGATCGGCGCCCAGGGTCTCAATCTCGGCCTCCGCGATGCCGCCGACATTGCGAGGCTTGCAGGCGAGGCCATCGCATCAGGCCAAGATCCCGGCGCAGCAGACGTGCTCAAGCGTTATGACCGGGCGCGGCGTCCGGACATCCTGAGCCGGACCTTTGCGATCGACATCGCCAACCGCTCGCTGCTCAACGATTTCCTGCCACTCCAGCCCGTCCGCGCGGTCGGCATGCACCTGCTCGGCGCGATCGGCCCGCTCCGGCGTTTTGCGATGCGCGAGGGGCTCACGCCGACTTGGCGGAAGTAACCGCCGCTCAAGGAAACGCCAGCCGGCCAGTCTGGATCGCCCACATCACGCTGGTCAGCGTGACCACGGACGCAAACGTCCCGAGCAGCACCGCGACGGAGGCAGACTCGATCCAGGCGTCGTTCTGCCGGGCGATGACGAACACGTTTAGCGCCGGCGGCAGCGAGGCCATCAGCACGGCGGTCGCGGCCCAGGGCTGCGCAAACGGGCCGAGCGCCAGCATCAGGCCGAAAGCTGCAAGCGGATGGATCAGGAGCTTGATCGCGATCACGCCCGGCACTTCCCACGGGACCCGATCGAACGGGCGGAGCGCCACGGTCACCCCGAGCACGAACAGCGCGGTCGGAGCGGCTGCGTTCTGGAGGAAGGTGATGGTGCGATCGAGTGCGACGGGCATCTCGATATGCAGCGATGCGAAGGCCGCGCCAAAGCAGGCCGACATGATCAGCGGGTTGAGCACGATCTGCTTCAGCACGACGCCGAAGGCATGCACGATCGAGGGATGATCGCGGTCGGAGAGCTCGATCAGCAACGGCACGATCGTGAACAGGAAGATGCTGTCGCAGCAGAAGATCAGCGCAGTCGGCGCGGAGGCCTTCGGCCCGAGCACGGCGAGCGCCAGCCCCGGTCCCATGTAGCCGATATTGCCGTAGCCGCCGGAGAGCCCGGCGAGCGTCGCCTCGCGCAGCGTCAGCCCGCCCAAAACCTTGCCGACGACCAGCGCGAGTGTGAACGCCGCAACGGTCGACAGGGTGGTCGCGACCAGGAACGGCGGGTTGTTCAATTCCGAAAACGGCGTCTTCGACATGATCGCAAACAGCAGCGCCGGCAGCGACACATAGAGCAGGAAGAAGTTCATCCAGGCGAGGCCCGATTCCGGCAGGGATTTGACCTTGCCACAGGCGAATCCAACGAAGATCAAGCCGAAATATGGTAGAGCCAGATTGAGGATATCGACCATTGATGAAGTGTTTTCTGAAGATTGGGGGCCTATCTGCCCCGCAACCGCGGGTTAATTCCAGATCAGGGCACTAGCATCGGCCACAATCCTGGTCTATCGACGGGGAATGATTAAAGCGCGGACCGCCAAATTCCAGATCGGACAGGTCGTGCGCCACCGGATCTTCTCGTTCCGGGGCGTGATCTTCGACATCGATCCGGAATTCAACAACACCGAAGAGTGGTGGCTGTCGATCCCCGAGGAGGTGCGGCCCCACAAGGACCAGCCGTTCTATCACCTGCTCGCGGAGAACTCGGAGTCGGAATACGTCGCCTATGTCTCCGAGCAGAATCTCGTGCCGGACGATTCCGGCGAGCCGGTCCGGCATTCCCAGGTCGCCGAGATCTTCGTCAAGGACAAGACCGGCTATCGCCCGCGCAATCCTTCGCTGAACTGAGTTTCGAAGCCATCAACTGGCCAGCAAAAAAGGCGCTCGAACCGAGCGCCTTTTTCATATGCGGGATTGATCCCTGATTACTTCTGTCCGGCCGGAGCGGCGCCAGGCGCTTGCTGCTGCTTCTTCTGCAGCTCTTCAGCCTTCTTCTGGAGCTCTTCCTGCAGCTTCCTCTGGGTTTCCTCGAACACCTTCGGATCGGTCGGCGGGCCGTCATAGGCCTTCTGGAATTCGCCGGCGAGCGGCAGCGGCAGCGTCAGCGGTGCGCCGTTGGCATTGATCGCCTGAACAACGAGGTTCTGGCCCTTCTTCATGTTGTTGATGAACTCGGGCGTGGCTTCGTAGTCGGACATGCAGCCGTTCTGGAAGCAGATCACATACGGGCTCTGCAACGGCGGATTGTTGTCCACGATGATGCGGGTGCCGTGCACCAACTGCATGCCGAGCGGCAGCGTCACGCGCAGGATCTTTTTCGGCTCGCCTTCCGGCTCGATGATGACGGCCGCGATGACCGGCTGGCCCGACTCGATACGGCCGTCCTTGCCGGTGAAGCAGACCTGCTTGGCATTGGCGTCCTGGCCCTTGAGGCAGAACTTGGTCCAGGGGGCGTAGATCAGCTGGATTTGCTGATCGGCCGGCTGGGCCGCGCCCTGCTGCGCTGGAGCGCCCTGCGCCGGAGCGCCCTGGGCGGGTGCCGGCTGGGCCGGTGCCTGAGCGGCCGGCGCCGGAGCCTTGGGGGCAGCCTTCGGAGCGGCCTTCGGGGTCGCCTTGGGCGCGGGCGTGCCCGGAGCTGGCGCGGGAGCCTGGGCCTCGGCGGCAAACGGGACGGCCAACGCCGTCGCCGTCAACAAGGCGAGAAGTCGCCCGCGCGGCCGGACGGACGCGGCCAAGTAACGGAAATTCATTGCGGAAAACCCTTTCTGAACGGGAAGTGCCCGAACCGCTTCGACGCACCGAGCCTGGCCGCGTTGGGCGCGGCTCTCTCCCCGTCAAATGAGGCAGATAAGTGACGGGCTCGGCGCTCTTGCGCGATTGCGTGCCTTCTTAACGTGGCCGACGAAAAGATCAATGCCGACAAGCGCCTTTGACCGCGCGTCGGCGTGCGCCCCCGGGAAAATCCCTGTGATAGGATTCAGGCCTGCGGTCCTCGAATCAACGTGTCCACATGTTCATGTTCCAGCGCCTTCTCGAGGGCCGTCCTGAAGGTCTTTGCGTCCGCCTCTGTGTCCTGGCTTTCGCCTTGGGGCTCCCGTTTTCCTTGGGGCTTCCGGCCAGCGGCGCAGAGGCCGAGGAAGCCCACGCCATCGCCATGCACGGCAAGCCGGCGATGCCTGCCGGTTTCACCCACATGCCTTACGTCAACCCTGACGCCCCCAAGGGCGGCCGGCTGACCTGGGGCGTTCTCGGCACCTTCGACAGCCTCAATCCCTTCATCGTCAAGGGACTGGCCGTGCAGCCGGTCCGGAACTACGTGGTCGAGAGCCTGCTCGCGCGCGGCAATGACGAGCCGTTCACGCTCTACGGACTGCTCGCCAGATCGGTCGAGACCGATGACGAGCGCAGCTTTGTCACGTTCCACATCGATCCCTGCGCGCGCTTCTCCGACGGCAAGCCGGTCCGCGCCGAGGACGTGCTGTTCTCCTGGCAGTTGCTGCGCGACCACGGCCGCCCCAACCACCGGCAATATTACGGCAAGGTGGCAAGGGCCGAGGCGCCGGATCCCCTCACCGTCCGCTTCGACCTTGCGGGAGCCAATGACCGCGAACTGCCGCTGATCCTCGGCCTGATGCCGATCCTGCCGAAACATGCGGTCGACGTCGCGGCTTTCGAGGAGACGACGCTGTCGGGCCCGGTCGGCTCCGGCCCCTATCGCGTCACCGCCGTGAGGCCCGGTGCCAGCGTGACGCTCACCCGCAATCCCGACTATTGGGGCCGTGACCTCGCCATCAATCGCGGGCTCTACAATTTCGAGGAGATCAGGCTCGACTATTTTCGCGAAGCCAACGGCCAGTTCGAAGCTTTCAAGCGCGGCCTCTATGATTTCCGCATCGAGCACGAGCCGCTGCGCTGGCACGACGGCTACGACTTTCCCGCGGCGAAGAATGGCGACGTGATCCGCGACACCTTCAAGCCGGGCGTGCCGCAACCTTCCGAATTTCTGGTGTTCAACACGAGGCGTCCCATATTCGCCGACATCCGCGTGCGCCAGGCCTTGACGCTGCTGTTCGATTTCGAGCTGGTGAACCGCAACTACTTCTTCAACCTCTACTCGCGCGTCGCCGGCTATTTTGCCGGCTCGGACCTCTCAGCGTATGGCAAGCCTGCGGATGCGCGCGAGCGCGAGTTGCTCAAGCCGTTCGCCGCGCAGATCCCGCCTGACATCATGGACGGCAGCTACCGCCTGCCGGTGACCGACGGTTCGGGCCGCGACCGGACCACGCTGCGCGCGGCGCTGAAGCTGTTGTCGGAGGCCGGCTACGATCTCGACGGCACCGTGCTGCGCAACCGTGCGACCAAGGCGCCCTTCACCTTCGAGATCCTGGTCACGACCCGCGACCAGGAACGCGTCGCGCTTGCCTTTCAGCGCGACCTCAGGCGCGCCGGCATCGAGCCCAGCGTGCGATCGGTCGATCCCGTGCAGTTCGACCAGCGCCGGCTCGCCTACGAATTCGACATGATCCAGAACCGCTGGGACCAGTCCCTGTCGCCCGGCAACGAGCAATATTTCTACTGGGGGAGCGCTGCCGCCGACAGTTCGGGCACCCGCAACTACATGGGGGCCCGGGATCCCGCGGTCGATGCGATGATCGCCGCACTGCTGGAAGCCCGTGAACACACGGATTTCGTATCCGCGGTGCGGGCGCTCGACCGCGCTTTGATCTCCGGTTTCTATACAATCCCCCTGTTTAACGTATCCGAGCAATGGATCGCGCGCTGGAATCGGATAGAACGGCCAGAGGCCACCTCGCTGTCCGGCTATTTGCCGGAGACCTGGTGGTCGAAGGGGCAGCCGCAAGCTCATCAAGCAAAGTGACGCCGTGAACCAGCCAGCCGTATCGCCGACGCTCGACACACTGTTTCAGCGCACGCTGATGCGGCAGCCGCACGCGACCGCTCTGCTCGACCCCTGAACAAGTTCCGCGTGACCGGGCACGAGCCGCGGCGGATGAGCTATGCCGAGGCTGACACCGCCATCGAGGCGCTGTCCGCCTATTTCGTCGAATCAGGCCTGCCGGCCAATTCCGTCATCGCCATCCAACTGCCGAATACGGTCGAGTTCGTGCTCACCGTTCTCGCCGCCCATCGCGCCGGTCTTGTCGTCGCCGTGCTGCCGCTGCTCTGGCGCCATGCCGAACTGACCGCCGCTCTCAATCGTACCGCGGCGCGCGCCATCGTCACCATGAGCACGGTCGACGGCGTCAGCTATGCCGATCTCGCCATGCACGCGGCCGCGGAAGCCTTCTCGATTCGCCATGTCTGCGGCTTCGGCACCAACCTGCCCGAAGGCATGGCCTCGCTCGACGACGTGCAGGCCCGTCCGCCCGGCACAGCGCGCGCCGTGATTCAGGATGGCCGAAAGGCGGCGATGATCTCCTTCGACGTCACCGCGGAAGGCTTTCGTCCCGTGCCGCGGCCGCATTTCAGCCTGATCGCCGGGGGGCTCGCGATGTCGCTGGAAGCCGACATCAGGCAAGGCGCAACCGTGATGGCGGCGTTCACGCCGATGTCGTTCGCAGGGCTCGCCTCCTCGCTCGCGGTGTGGCTGCTGTGCGGCGGCACGCTGGCGCTGCATCACCCCTTCGAGAACGACGTGCTGGAGCAGCAGATCAATGCGCACGAATGCGACGTGCTGATCGCACCGGCACAGTTCGCCCAGCGGCTCGGCGATTCCGAGCTGGCGGCGCGGATGCCGAGCTTGCGCAACGTCATCGGCCTGTGGCGCGCCCCCGAGCAGGTGTCGGCGAGCGAGGCATGGATTGCGCCGCATGCGCCTTTCACGGACGTCTATCTGTTCGGCGAGGCCGGATTGTTCGGCGCCCGGCGTGGCGAGGACGGCATGCCGGTGCCGGTGATGCCGGGACCGCACGGCGCGCCGCGCGAGCAGTCGGGTTCGTCGATCGCCGGCGAGATTCTGCTGACGCCGAAGGGCACGCTCGGGCTGCGCGGCCCGATGGTGCCGATCGCGGCCTACGCCCCGCCGCCGCCGGTCGGCGACACCCTGATCGCGCAACCGCCACGCGACTATGTCGATACCGGCTACGCCGCGCGGCTCGACCGTCCCAGCGGCGCGATCTGCATCACCGCGCCGCCCTCCGGGATCATGGCCGTCGGCGGCTACCGCTTCCTCTCCAACGACCTGCAGGAATGGGCGCGCCGGCTCGGCCAGGGCGCCCTGCTGACCGCGCTGCCTGACCGGCTCTCCGGTCACCGGCTCGCGGGCCGGGCTCAGGACAATGCCCGCGCCCGCGAGGCGCTCAGCGAACTCGGGCTTAACCCCCTGATGGTCGAAGCTTTTCGCGACCGTTCCGGGCCGGTCTAAGCGGAGTTTCGACCGTTCCATTGACGCTGCATTAAGGCGGCCGGACTAGATTGCGCAGCACCTGTTGCGTGACCAGAGTTTCTCGATGTCCCAGGCCGGCCCGATCCTGTTTGTGTCCAATGGCGAGCGGCCGACCTTCCTTGCGGCGCTGGACGAGGCGCGATCTTTCCCGTGATCGACACCGGCTGGGCCGGCGCTGCGCGCGCGGTCGAAGAGGTACAGCCGGCCGCGGTTCTCGCCGCGATGCATGCCGGGCACGAGCCGCATCTGGCGCCGCTCGCCAGCAAGATCGCAGAGCAATCCCCTTACCTTCCCTTCGTGGCATTGGATGCGGCGGGCGCGCTCCCGCACAACGTCCTGCCCTTCTCTTCCTCGCGCGCCGGCCATTCGGAACGCCTGATCGCGCGGCTTCGCGCCGCTCTACGGATTCGTACCCTTCACGCCACGGTGCTGCGCCGGCTGCCCGAGGTCAAAGTCGCGCTGCCGGAGGCTGATCCCGTTCGCGATGCCACGGTGCTTCTGATCGGCCGCGGCGCGGCTTACCCCGCGCTTTCCGTCGCGCTCGGCGAGCGCGTCGGCGTCATCGGGGCGCTCTCGATCGAGGCAGCGGCCAAGCATCTCAACACCCGCGACCTCGACGGCGTCGTGCTCGCCGAAGGTTTTACCCCCGCGTGACCGATGCCTTTCTCACGGTGCTCGCCGAGGACACCCGCTTCCGCAGCCTGCCCGTGGTCGTCACTGCGCATCAGTTGACGCAGACTTACGACCTGCCCAATCTCGAACTGATCCCCGGCGAGTCAGCGAAGGTCGCCGCCAACGCGCTGCCCCTGATCCGCCAGCACGCCATGGAAGCCCAGCTGAGCCGTACGCTGCGCTCGATCGATGCCGGCGGGTGGCTCGACCCGCGCAGCGGCCTGCTCACGGCGGAAGCTTTTGCGCGTGATTTTGCCAAGGCGGTCGAGCAGACGCTGGCTCGCGGCGGCGGCCTCTCGGTCGCACGCTTCGCCTTCGATCCCGGCAATTCCCGCGCCCAGCTCGATGCCGCGCGCATTCTCAGCCGGCTGATGCGGCAGATGGATTTTGGCGTGGCGCAGAAGGACGGCTCGGTCGTCGTCGTGTTCGCGGAGACCGACTTCCGCACTGCGCACATGATCGCCCGCCGCCTCTCCGCGGTGATGCGGCACACGTCGAACGGCAAGCACGAGATGCGCAGCGATCCCGTCGTTTCGGTGGATTCGCTGTCGCCCTCGGATACGGCAAGGTCGCTGCTTGGGCGGCTGTCGGCCGAGGCATCGCGGGCGGCGTCGTAATCATCCGCGAGCGCTCGCTGCCGTCGGAGCTCGACTGCTCACATGTGGAAGCTTTACGCGAAACGCACCGTTCGCATTCTCATTCGCGAGGGCCGGCCGCTGGCGCAAAAAACCCGCGGCCGGTAAACGGTCGCGGGTCAAAAAATCAGAAGCTCTGCCAGTACATCCGTGGTCAAAGCAACGTCATTGGGATTGCGACAGCCTATGCGGCGCGCAGATCTTCAGCAGCAGACTTGCCGGTCTTGCGATCTGCAACGATTTCAAAAGAAACCTTCTGCCCTTCGTTGAGGGTATTCATGCCGGCGCGTTCAACGGCGCTGATGTGAACGAAGACATCCTGGCTGCCCTCGTCCGGCTGAATGAATCCGAAGCCCTTTTGGCTGTTAAACCACTTCACAGTTCCCGTCGTCATGGGGATCGTCCTTTAAGATAGATAAACGTTTAGCCGCGCTCAGAAGCGCGGTGGGTGTCGTCGAGATCTGGAGGGAGGGTCGTCAGTCAGGCGCGCTTTTCAGCGGCGAGGCCAAGTCGTTCGGCCGAAACTCGATAGACCGAACCTAGCAACTGTTCGATCATTGCGCAAGTGATCATATGTCGCTGTTCCGAGATCCGAGTGCGGCGCGTCGTTTCGCGCCGCCTCCGGAAACCTCTACGCCGCCTTCTTGCTCTGCGCGAGCTGCGCCAGCTGGCGCATGATCTCGGTGGTGCCGGCCAGACGCTCTTCCGGCGTCTCCCAGTCCTGCAGGAACACCACCTTCATGTCGGGCCGCACCTTCGCGGCCTGGCCGTGGCTGCGGATGAAGCTCACCAGCCGGTCGGGATGGGCGAAGGAATTGTCGCGGAAGGCGATGACGGCGCCCTTCGGACCGGCGTCGATCTTGCCGACATTGGCTTGGCGGCAGAACGCCTTGATCGCGGCGACCTTGAACAAATAGCGCACCTCGTCCGGCAACACGCCGAACCGGTCGCGCATCTCGGCGCCGAAGTTCTCGATCTCCTCCTCGCTGTCGAGGTCGGCGAGCCGGCGGTAGAGTGACAGCCGCACCGAGAGATCGCCGACATAATCCTCCGGAATCAGCACGGGCATGCCGATGGTGATCGTCGGCGACCAGCGGTCGGCCGCGGGCTCGGACACGCCAGCCTTGAGGTTGACGATCGCCTCCTCCAGCATCGATTGATAGAGCTCGAAGCCGACCTCCTTGATATGGCCGGACTGCTGCTCGCCCAGGATATTGCCCGCGCCGCGGATGTCGAGATCGTGCGAGGCGAGCTGGAAACCCGCGCCCAGCGTCTCCAGCGATTGCAGCACGGTGAGCCGGCGCTCGGCCTGCGCCGTGATCTTCTGCTGCGCCGGCAGCGTGAACAGCGCATAGGCCCGCAGCTTGGACCGGCCGACGCGGCCGCGGAGCTGATACAGTTGGGCAAGGCCGAACATGTCGGCGCGATGCACGATCAGCGTGTTGGCGTTGGGGATGTCGAGGCCGGATTCCACGATCGTGGTCGACAGCAGGATATCGAACTTGCCGTCGTAGAACGCCGTCATGATATCCTCGATCACGGCGGGCGGCATCTGCCCGTGCGCAACCGCAACCTTCATCTCCGGCACGTTCTTGTCGAGGAAATCCCTGACCTCGGCGAGGTCGTCGATGCGCGGCACCACGTAGAACGCCTGGCCGCCGCGATAGCGCTCGCGCAGCAGCGCCTCGCGGATCATCAAGGGGTCGTGCGGGGCGACGAAGGTGCGGACCGCGAGGCGGTCGACCGGGGGCGATGCGATGATCGAGAGCTCGCGCACGCCGGTGAGCGCCAATTGAAGTGTGCGTGGAATCGGCGTGGCCGACAGCGTCAGCACGTGCACCTCGGCGCGGAGCTGCTTCAGCCGCTCCTTGTGGGTCACGCCGAAATGCTGCTCCTCGTCGACGATCAGCAGGCCGAGATCCCGGAACTTGATCGACTTGCTGAGCAGCGCATGGGTGCCGACGACGATGTCGACCGAGCCGTCGGCGAGGCCCTTCTTGACCAGATTGAGCTGCTTGGCGGGCACCAGCCGGGAGGCCTGCGCGACCTGGACCGGGAAACCCTTGAAACGGTCGGTGAACGTCTTGTGATGCTGACGGGCGAGCAGCGTGGTCGGCACCACGACCGCGACCTGCTTGCCTTCGAGCGCCACCGCGAAGGCGGCGCGCAGCGCCACCTCGGTCTTGCCGAAGCCGACGTCGCCGCAGATCAGCCGGTCCATGGGACGGCCGAGCTCGAGGTCCTTCAGCGTGGACTCGATCGCACCAAGCTGATCCTCGGTCTCGTCATAGGGGAAGCGCGCGCAGAACTCGTCGTAGAGGCCCGGCTGCACCGGCAGCTTCGGCGCCTCATGGAGGTGGCGCTCGGCGGCGATCTTGATCAGCTCGCCCGCGATCTCACGGATGCGGTTCTTGAGTTTGGCCTTGCGCGTCTGCCAGCCCGAACCGCCGAGACGATCAAGTTCGACCGTGGTCTGGTCGGAGCCATAGCGCGACAGCAGCTCGATGTTCTCGACCGGCAGGAACAGCTTGGTCTCGGCGGCATAATGCAGCTCGAGGCAGTCATGGGGCGCGCCGGCGACGTCCAGCGTCTGCAGGCCGATGAAGCGGCCGATGCCGTGATCGACATGGACCACGATATCGCCGGCGGCGAGGCTCGTCACCTCCGAGATGAAATTGTCGAGCTTGCGGCTCGCCTTGCGCGGTCGGACCAGGCGATCGCCAAGGATATCCTGCTCGCTGATGACAGCGATCTCGTCGGTCTCGAATCCGCTTTCGAGGCCGAGCACGGCCAGCATGGTCTCGTTGCGCGGGGTCGCCTGCACCGTGCGCCAGCTGTTGACGCTGGTCACGGGGGTGAGCTTGTGATCGCGCAGCATCGAGGTCATGCGGTCGCGCGAGCCCTCCGTCCAGAGCGCGATGACCACCTTCTTGCGGTTTGTCAGTAGCCCATGCACATGTGCGACGACGGCTTCGAAGACATTGATCTTGTTATCGTTGCGCTCCGGGGCGAAGTCTCGTCCCTTGCGCGCGCCGGCATCGACCACGCTGGTACCATCAGCGGGCACCGAAAACTGGGTGAGCCGCACCAACGGCATCCCGCTCTCACGCTTGCCCCACTCCTCCTCGGTCAGGTAGAGCCTGTCAGGCGGCAGCGGCTTGTAGATGGCACCGCCGCCCGGATGCTCCATGGCGTCGCGGCGGGCCTGGTAATAATCGAGGATCTGCTTGAAACGCTCGCGGATGGCGTCCTCGGCCTGCGGCTCGATCGCGACGCAAGCTCCTTGCAGATAGTCGAACAGCGTGTCCATCCGGTCCTGGAACAGCGGCAGCCAATGCTCCATGCCGGGATGGCGGCGGCCCTCGCTGACGGCCTCGTAGAGCGCATCGTCGCGCTCGGGCGCGCCGAACTCAGCGACGTAGCCCATGCGAAAGCGGCGGATGGTCTCGGTGACGAGCTGGAATTCGGAGATCGGCACGAGATCGAGCGCGCGCATGTCGAGCAGCGTGCGCTGGGTCTCGGCATCGAAGGTGCGGATCGATTCCAGGCTGTCGCCGAAGAAATCGAAACGGACGGGCTGGTCCAGGCCGGCCGGAAACAGGTCCAGAATGCCGCCGCGCACCGCGTATTCGCCGGGCTCGCGCACGGTCGAGGAGCGGTTGTAGCCGTTGTGCTCGAGCCAGGCGATGATGGTATCCATCGGCACGACGTTGCCGGGGGCGACCGACAGCGCCTGCGCCGCGACGAGCTCGCGCGCCGGCACGCGCTGTACCACGGCGTTCACCGTGGTCAGCACGATCAGCGGCTTGTCGCTACCGGTCAGTGACGCCAGCCGCGCCAGCGTCGTCAGGCGCTGCGCGAGGACGCCACCATGCGGCGAGACGCGGTCATAGGGCTGGCAGTCCCAGGCCGGGAAGGTCAGCACGGGCAAATCGGGCGCGAAGAATTGCAGAGCACGTTCGAGCTGCTGCATCCGCGGCCCGTCGCGACAGATCACCGCGAGGCTGACAGCCGGCTTCTTCGGCCGCGCCGCGATGGCGCGCGCGAGATCAGAGATGACGAGGCCCTCGGCACCCTCGGCAACATTGGCAAGCGTGAGCGCGCGGCCGGGCGTGAGCAGCTCGGCCGGCGATTTCATCCCCTGCTTCATACGTCGCGGTCCGCGATCGGAAACCCCTTGATGCGCGCAAACAGCGGGCCGATGACGTCGGCGGCAAGCACCTTGTCGCCGGTGATGGCGGCATAGAGGTCGGGATCGGCCTCTTCGAGCAGGGTCTCGAGCTGCGTCAGCTCGTCATCGGACAGATTGCCGATCTCGGCATCCGCGAACCGGCCGAGGATCAGGTCCATCTCGCGCGTGCCGCGGTGCCAGCAGCGGAACAGAAGCCGCTTGCGGCGGTCGTCCAGCCCGTTGCTCGATCGTGTCGTTCCCGTCATGTCTCAATTCCAGTCAAACGCCAAAAGCCCGGACGTGCCGGGCCGGGGTGATATAGCCACTCGGGCGGGCCCTGTCAGCCCTCGATTTGTCATGGCCCGCTGCCCCGCAAGGGCACGAAAAACACGTGGATGCCGGGCATAAAGCCGGGCATGACGAGCGAAAACGGTCCTAGATTCGCCTGATGCGCCCCAGCCTGCTCAACCCGCTGTTTGCCCCCGTGACCAGCCTGCCCGGCGTCGGTCCGAAGCAGGACAAGCTGCTGCAATATCTGCTCAGCCGCAATGAGACGCCGCGGCTGGTCGATCTGTTGCTGCATTTGCCGAGCCAGGTGATCGACCGTCGCGCCCGGCCGAAGATCCGCGACGCCGTGCAGGGAACCATGGTGACGCTGGAGGTCACGGTCGACCGCCACCGCCCGCCCCCGCCGCGCAATGCGCGCGCGCCCTACCTCGTTTACGCCAGCGACGACACCGGCGACGTCGTGCTGACGTTCTTCCGCGCAAAGCCCGGCTATGTCGAGAAGCTGCTGCCGATCGGCGAGAAGCGCTTCGTCTCCGGCACGCTCCAGATGTACGACGCCGTCCCGCAGATCGTGCATCCCGACCGGGTGCTGGACGAGGAGGCGATTTCCAAACTCTCCGGCATCGATCCCGTCTATCCCTTGACCGAGGGCCTTGCACTCGGCTCGCTGCGCCGTGCGGTCGCGCAGGCGCTGCAGAAGCTCCCGGCACTGCCGGAATGGATCAGCCCGGAGGTGCTGCGCCGCTGCGGCTTCCCGCCGATCGCCGAGGCGCTCACCCGCGTGCACCAGCCGGTCGAGCTCACCGACATTCTGCCCGACCAGCCGTTCTGGTCGCGCCTCGCCTTCGACGAACTCCTGGCCGGGCAACTTGCGCTTGCCCTGATCCGCGCCCAATTGCGACGCCCGGCCGGTGTGCGCAACGCCGGCGACGGGCACCTCCGCAACAAAATCATCGATGCCCTGCCCTATGCGCTGACAACCTCCCAGCGCGACGCAGCAGCCGCCATCGCCAATGATCTACAACAGCCGGTGCGCATGTTGCGCCTGCTCCAGGGCGACGTCGGCTCCGGCAAGACCGTGGTCGCGCTGCTGGCCGCCGCTGCCGTCACTGAGGTCGGCAAGCAGGCCGCCTTGATGGCGCCGACCGAAATTCTGGCTCGTCAGCATATCAAGACCATCGCGCCGCTCGCCGAGCGCGCGGGCATGCGGGTCGCGATCCTCACCGGCCGCGAAAAGGGCAAGGAGCGGCGTGACCTGCTGGCACAACTCGAAGCCGGCGAGATCGACCTGCTCGTCGGCACCCATGCGCTGATCCAGGACGACGTGATCTTTAGCGATCTCGCCCTCGCCGTCGTCGACGAGCAGCATCGTTTTGGCGTGCGCGAGCGGCTGGCGCTGACGGCAAAGGGCGAGGCCGTCGACGTGCTGGTGCTGAGCGCCACGCCGATTCCGCGCACGCTGGTGCTGACCTATTTCGGCGACATGGACATCAGCGAGCTCAGGGAGAAGCCGGCCGGCCGCCAGCCGATCGAAACTCGCACCATATCGATGAGCCGCCTCGGCGAGGTCACCGACAGCATCGGCCGCGCGCTCGAATCCGGCAAGCTGGTCTACTGGATCTGCCCGCTGGTCGAGGAATCCGAGGCCGAGGGTACCGAGCACCTGACCAATGCGACCAAGCGCTTCGAAACCCTGCAAAAGCGTTTCGGCGACCGTGTCGGCCTCGTCCACGGCCAGATGAAGGGCACCGAGAAGGACCGCGTCATGGGCCAGTTCGCCGCCCACGAGATCGGTCTGCTGGTCGCGACCACCGTGGTCGAGGTCGGTGTCGACGTGCCGGCGGCGACCATCATGGTGATCGAGAACGCCGAACGCTTTGGCCTCGCCCAGCTTCATCAATTGCGCGGCCGCATCGGGCGCGGCTCGGAGGCCTCGACCTGTCTGCTGCTCTACTCCGAGCCGCTCGGCGAGATGTCGAAAGCACGGCTGAAGGTGATCCGCGAGACCACCGACGGCTTTCGGATCGCCGAGGAAGATCTGAAGCTGCGCGGCGAAGGCGATGTGCTCGGCGTGCGCCAGAGCGGCCTGCCCGGCTACCGCATCGCCCGCTCGGAGGTGCACGGCCAGCTCATCACGCAGGCCCGCGACGAGGCGCTGCGCATCCTGAAGGACGATCCAAAACTCAAGGGCGAGCGCGGCGAGGCACTGCGCTGCCTGCTGTATCTGTATGAGCGGGATGAAGCGATCCCGCTGATCGGAGCGGGTTAGCTGGCCGCTCGTTGCCGCCCAATCTCATAAGCCGCCACATGCGCTCGGGCGAGATCCAGCAGGGGCGTGTCGATGCCGAGTGCACGAGCCCGGTTGGCCATATCGCCGAGGATATGCTCCGCCTCGGTGACCGAGCCGCGCTCGATATCACGCAGCATCGAGGCCTTGAGCGGGGAATCCGGGGTCGTGAACAGCTTCCGGTCAAACTCGATGAAAGGCGCTCGCGGCTCAAAACCCGAGGCCGTGGCGACGGCGCAGCATTCGGCAAACAGGCGGAAGATGGATTGCTCGCCGTTCGGAACGGCCAGAATGTCTCCGATGCTTGCACGCATCAGGCAGGTGATGCCGGCGAGCGTCGAGAGCTGGACGAATTTCTCCCACATGTCCTGCATGATCGCTTCGCTGGCGCGCACGTCGATACCGGGCACGTGCAGCAGCGTCTCCAGGGCGAGCACACGCTCGCTCAACGACCCCCCGATTTCGCCGAAGACGATGGTCTGATTGGCCATGAACTGAACGACGCGGCCATCCGCATCGAGCCCGGCACTGACGTTCGCGAGCCCGCCGAGAACCTGAGCGGCGCCGAACCGCGCCGTCAGGGCGTCGACATGTTTCAGCCCGTTGAGGATCGGCAAAATCATCGTGTGGGCGCCAACGGCCGGGGCAAACTGGGCCATCGCATCGTCGAGCGAGTAGGATTTCACCCCGACGAGCACGACGTCGAACGTTTCCTTGAGGTCGTTGGCCAGGATGATCTTCGGCTGCACGGCGAAATCGCCCTGCGGGCTCACGACCTGCAATCCATTCCGCCGCAATTGCTCCGCACGCCCGGCCCGCACCAGAAAGTTCACGTCGCCGCCGGCTCGGACCAGGCGCGCTCCGTAGTAGCCTCCGAGCGCTCCCGCGCCGATCACAAGCACTCTCATTCGAACTCCCATTGCGGAGTGACCGCTTTCGCAGAAACAATAACAGATGAGCCTCGCGACGTCTCCTCAACCGGCGTGCGCGCGCAAGAACCTGCCGTGCTCGGCTTCGGTCCCCTCGTTGGCGGGGAACATGCACTCGAGCCGCAGCTCCTCCCCCGTCACCGTCTGCGGCGTTCCAACCGTCGTGATCAGGGAGAAGTAGTCCAGCGTCACACCGTCCTTGACGAAGGACAACGGGATCATCGGCATCGCATCGGATGCCGACGGCGCACGCCATTCCGGCTTCACCCCGGGGTATTGCGACAGCTCCTCCAGCAACGCCTTCGTCCTGATGTCAACCACGTGTCCGACTGCCTCGCGATACACCCGCGCCAGCAGCCCGCGTGCGGTCTGCGGCCAGTTCGCGATAAAAGGGCGCATGCCCTCCGGATCGAACATAAGATGCAGCAGGTTTCGTGGCGCCGGCCGTGCGGACATGTCGATGAAGCAATTGAACAGAAGCGGCGCGGCCTCATTGGTCATCAGCACGTTCCAGTACCGGTCCATGACGATGGCGGGAAACGGCTCGTGCTGACGCAGCATGCGTTGCAGGGCACGGTTGATGCTCGTCATGGCGGGCGCCTCGAGCGCGGGCTCGGAATAGGACGGCGCATAGCCGGCGGCCAGCAGCAGCTCGTTGCGTTCGCGCAAGGGCACGTCGAGGGCTTGCGCAAGGTCGAGCAGCATCTGGCGGCTCGGAACGCTGCGGCCGCTCTCGACGAAGCTGATGTGCTTCTGCGAGACGCCGGCGTCGAAGGACAGGTCGAGCTGCGTCTTGCCGCGAATGTCCCGCCATTGACGCAGCAGCGCGCCCGCGGAACTGGCGCGCGTCTTGAGGGCACTGGCCGTCGCTTTCATGGCCGACTGATCCTTCCTGTCGATGTGCGGCATCGTCAACGCGCATCGGCGGCGGTAAGTCGGCTTGTCCGAGGCACCACCGCCGATGGTAGCAGGTTCGTGGCGATCAACCGAAGGCGACCGGCCCCACGGCACCGACCCAGTGCCGTACCTTGGTGTCGTTCCTCTCGTCCATGTAGAAGAAGTGCGTCATCGTGGGATGAACCGTCTTCATTGAGGGATCATCGGGTGTCATGTCCACGACACCCCGAAACACCTTCAGCGACCCCGCGTCCCAATATTCGGTGATGTGATGGAGCGCGGTGAATCCGGTGTCGATGAAGGCCTTCAGATTGCCGCGGATCGCCTCGCGCCCCTTCCAATCGGCGACGCCGAGGTTGCAAACGGCATCTTCCGTAAAACAGTCGAAGCCTGGTCCGAAGGTCTTGTTGTCGATCTCCCGCCACATGTCGAGCAGCCATTGCGGCGGCTCCTTCTTCGTAAACACGACTTGCATAGCTCTCTCCTCATGCACCGACACACACGCGACAGGAGGCTTGATGGAATGCTTCCTGTCGGGTGAATGAACCGGGACAGTAGCCAGGCTGCAGATGGGCTCAATTACATGCCAGGTAATAAGGCGCGTTCGGAGGCCTCCTCTTCCCTTCGCCCGACTTTATGGAACCCTACGACGATGCGCCGGATCATCGTTGTAGGCTGTCAGGGTAGCGGAAAGACGAGCCTCTCCCGAAATCTCGGGCAAAAGCTCGCGCTGCCGGTGGTGCATCTCGACGTGCTCTACTGGCGGCCGGGATGGAAGCCATCCGACAAACCGAACTTCCGAGCACGGGTTACTGAGGCGATCGCGGGCGACGCATGGGTTGTCGACGGCAGCTTCTCGGGACTTGCCTTCGATCTCACGCTCGCGCGCGCCGATACGCTGGTCGTCATCGACCGCCCGCGCTGGCTCTGCCAGTGGCGCATTCTCCTGCGATCCGCCTTCGATCGCGACAAGGCCCGGCCTGATCTCCCAGAGGGGTGCCCCGAGCAGTTCGACTGGAAATTGATGCGCGAGGCGTGGCGCTACGACACCGAGCGCGCGCCTGTCATCGAGGCCGAGCGTATGCAGTATGGCGCTGACGTTCCGGTCGTGCGCTTGAGACGCGATCGAGACATCCAGGGGTTTCTGGATCTCGCTGCACGGCACATGATGGATGGCGGTGACGTGAGACGGGACGATCAGGATTTCTTCTGCGCGATGCGCGCGGCGAATGCCTTCATCAGGTCGGTATCCGCCGCCTCGCCTTTCGCATCCTCGGCGAGGTGGTCGAACCAGCGCGCAAAGCCTTCGTAAACCTGGCTCGCCGGATGATCGGGGCCGAGGAAGCCGGAAATCTCCCGCATCTCCGCGACCCAGCGATAGGCTTTCGGAATCATGTCCGGCAGCGCGACTTCGAGCCGGGCCAGAACCGCGGGCTGGCTGAGTGCGAGTTCGTCGCGCAGCGCATCCGCAGCCCCCGCTTTCGTTGCCGCGACCACCATCGCCGCGCCGATCCCGGCGAGGCCCTTGACGATCCCGGCATAGGACATTTTCAGCGCGGACGCGGCACCGACCGGCCCTTCGACGATCCGCACGTCGAGCCCGAAATCCTTCAGCACGGCGACATCCTTGGCGTGCTCGCCCGACATGTAGAAGGCCGGGCTCTTGCCACCGGGCTGGGGCGGGAACCCGATGATGCCGGCATCGACGAACGGCGCCTGTGCCGAGCCGATGATCTCCTCGATCCTCATCACGGTATCGACGTTGACGGCATTGCAATCGACCACGACCGGCTTCTTCTCGCGCCGGACGATCAGCCCGGCCAGCCGCTCGGCGAGCGCCACGGCTTCGCCCGGCGGCACGATCGACAGGATGATGTCGGCGTCCGCGATCGCGTCGTCCTCGGCGCCGATCATGCCGGCATCCGTGGCGCGTTTGCGCGTCGCTTCGCTCCGCCCTCTCAACGACGTCAGCACACGCGCACCGTGCTCGCCGAGACGGCGGGCCACGGCACTGCCCATGGCACCGGGCGCGAGGATCGCAATAGTTTTGGACATCGTGCACTCCAGATCGAAGCCCGAGCAACGCGCTCAGTTCAATCGGAGACTAGCAGAGGACGAGACGCCCGCGTGAACGGCGGCCATCCCGCAGGGGAATGGCCCTACTCCACCTTCGCAGGCTGGGGCTGCACCGCCGCCGAGGCGTTGGCAATACGCGCGGCATTCGCCATGCCCGCCAGCGCCGCTGCCTTCTTCGAATCGGGCGCTGAGCCCGGCTGCACGACGCCGGCCGACATGATCAGCGTCGCGGCATCCTCGGTGCTCATGTCGACCTCGACGATCTTGCTCTTGGGCACATAGAAGAAGAAGCCGGTCGTCGGGTTCGGCGAGCACGGCAGGAACACCGAGACGTGCTCCTCCTGACCCGGCAGGCTGCGGGAGACGTCCTCGTTCGGCGCTTGCGAGATCAGCACGATCGACCACATGCCCGGCGAGGGAAACTCAACCAGGCCGACTTTGCGGAAGCTCGAGCCCTTGCCCGAGAACAGCGTCTCGAACACCTGCTTCAGGCCGCGGTAGATGGCGCGTACCGCCGGGATGCGGCCGAGGAAGGTCTCGCCGACATCGACCAGTGTCCGGCCGATCAAATTGGCCGCGAGGAAGCCGACCAGCGTCAACGTGAAGAATGCGACGATCAGCCCCCAGCCGGGAATGACATAGGGCAGATAAGTCTCGGGCCGATAGGCCAGCGGCACGAACGGCCGCACCACGCCATCGACCCAGGTGACGAACCACCAGACCAGATACAGCGTGATCGCAATCGGCCCCGTCACGATGAGGCCGGTGAGGAAATAGTTACGGAAGCGGCCGATCAGGCCGGTATGCGGCTCGAGCACGGCATCAAGAGGCGCAGGCGCGTCGTCACGGGGGTTCATTCGGGTTCCAAGTCAGTCGCTTCGTCCAAGCTAGGGTCTTCTAGCAGGTTTTGGAAGACCACGAAGCGTCCCGCACTCGACCCTTCTGCCTATTCCACCGTCACGGATTTCGCGAGATTGCGCGGCTGGTCGACATCGGTCCCCATGATGACCGCCGTATGATAGGCGAGCAGCTGAACCGGGACCGCATAGACCATCGGCGTGAACGCCGCCGCCATATCGGGCATGACGATGGTGACGAGGGACTCGACGGTTGCCTCCTGCGCGCCTTTGGCGTCGGTCATCAGGATGATCTTGCCGCCGCGAGCGGCGACCTCCTGCATGTTGGAGACGGTCTTTTCGAACACCCGGTCGTAGGGCGCGATGACGACGACAGGCATGGTCTCGTCGATCAGCGCGATCGGGCCGTGCTTGAGCTCGCCGGCGGCATAGCCCTCGGCGTGGATGTAGGAGATCTCCTTCAGCTTCAACGCCCCTTCGAGGGCGAGCGGGAAGCTGGTGCCGCGACCGAGATAGAGCACGTCGCGAGATTTCGCGATCTCGCGCGCGAGCTTCTCGATCTGGAGCTCGGTGGTGAGCGCATCCGACATCAAACGCGGGATTTCGACGAGCCCGTGAACGAGCTTGGTCTCGTCCTCGTCGGTCAGTTCGCCGCGGGCCTTGCCGGCCGCGATCGCAAGATTTGCCAGCACCATGAGCTGGCAAGTGAACGCCTTGGTCGAGGCGACGCCGATCTCTGGGCCGGCCAGCGTTGGTAGCACGGTCTCGCTTTCGCGCGCGATCGTCGAGGTCGGCACGTTGACGACGGCCACCGTGTGCACGCCTTGGGCCTTGGCGTAGCGCAGCGCGGCCAAGGTGTCGGCGGTCTCGCCCGACTGCGAGATGAAGATGGCGAGATCACCCTTGCGCAACGGCGCCTCGCGGTAGCGGAATTCGGAGGCGACATCGACCTCGACCGGCACGCGCGCGAAACGCTCGAACCAGTATTTTGCGACGAAGCCGGCGTAGCTCGCAGTGCCGCAAGCCGTGATGTTGATGCGCTGGATGTTCTTGAAGTCGAACGGCAGCTTGACCGGCAGCGAGACCCGCTCGGTCGCCATGTCGACATAGCGTGCCAGCGTGTGGCCGACCACTTCCGGCTGCTCGTGGATCTCCTTGGCCATGAAGTGGCGGTAATTGGCCTTGTCGACCAGCGAGGTCGAGGCCGCGTGCTTGGTCTTCTCGCGCTGGACGGCATGGCCGTCCTTGTCGAAGATCGAAGCGCTTGTATGGGTCAGCACGACCCAGTCGCCGTCCTCGAGATAGCTGATCGTGTCGGTGAACGGCCCGAGCGCGATGGCGTCGGAGCCGAGATACATCTCGCCGTCACCATAGCCGATCGCGAGCGGCGGACCGTTGCGCGCGCCGATCATCAAATCGTCCTCGCCCGCGAAGATGAAGCCGAGTGCGAACGCGCCGCGCAGCCGCGCCAGCGTCAATTTCACCGCTTCCACCGGCTTGTTGCCGCGCGTGAGCAGGTCGTCGACGAGATGCAGCACGATCTCGGTGTCGGTCTGGGTGTGGAACACCGTGCCTTTCTTTTCGAGCTCCTCGCGCAGCTCGCGGAAATTCTCGATGATGCCGTTGTGAACGACGGCGACACGCTCGGTCGCGTGCGGGTGCGCATTGTTCACGGTCGGCTTTCCGTGGGTGGCCCAGCGGGTGTGACCGATTCCGGTCGTGCCCTTGAGCGGCTCGGCCTCCAGCCGCTTCTCCAGATTCTTCAGCTTGCCCTCGGCGCGGCGGCGCTCGAGATGCTTGCCCTCGAGCGTGGCGACGCCCGCGGAATCATAGCCGCGATATTCAAGACGTTTGAGCGAATCCACCAATTGCTCTGCAACCGGCTGGCGCCCGAGAATGCCGACAATCCCGCACATGCGGATCAATATCCCCCAAATCGTCGAAAAATCGCCTAAACGACCAGCTCAGTTTTTAGCGAAGTTCCTAAGGAACCAGATACTCAATAATTATTGCTGATTGAGACAGCACCGACGGCGACCGAGCCTCGCCTGCGTCGAACTGGCTGGGCCTTAAACCGCGCGCGTTAACTTGTTGTCAACAAATTTGGCCAACCCTTGCGTACCAAGGAGAGAGGCCATGAAAGGCTCATCCAACCGCAAAGGCCTGTCATCGATGGCGGTGCGCGCCAGCGAGACCACCGGCACGCACCTCGCGCATTGGCCGCCGCCCCAGCGCGGCAAGGAAAGCAAGCCCGTCTTCATCAAGCATGTCGCGGGCGAGCCGGCGAAGCGTGCCAAGCCGCGCGGCTGGCGCCTGACGCGCGCGATCTTCTCCGAATTCGCCGACGACGAATAGCGGCGTTCATTTCTCCGGCTTCTTGCCACCCGTCTTCAGCTCGCGATAGCGCACCGCCCCACCTTCGCGGATGGTCTGCGGGCTACGCTCCAGCGCCATGGCGTCATCAGGCACGTCGCGCGTGATCACGGAGCCCGAGCCGATATAGGCGCCGTTGCCGATTGTCACCGGTGCAACCAGCGAGGAGTTGGTGCCGACGAAGGCGCCCTGCCCGATGATCGTCTTGTGCTTCTTGAACCCATCGTAGTTGCAGGTGATGGTGCCGGCGCCGATGTTGGAATTGGCGCCGATGGTGGCGTCGCCGATGTAGGAGAGATGGTTGACCTTGACGCCGGCCTCCAGCGTCGCGGCCTTGGTCTCCACAAAATTGCCGATGCGCGCGCCGTCGCCGAGCGAGGTGCCGGGCCGCAGCCGCGCATAGGGGCCGATCGAGACCTTCTTGCCGAGCTTGGTCTCGACGATATGCGAGAAGGAATGGACCACCGTGCCGTCGCCGATCGAAACGCCGGGGCCGATCACCACGAAGGGCTCGATCGTCACGTCGTTGCCGAATACGGTATCCGCGGCGAGATAGACGGTTTCGGGCGCGATCAGCGTGACGCCGGACTCCATCGCCACTTTCCGCAACCGCGCCTGCATCACGCCTTCAGCCTCGGCGAGCTGCGCCTTGGTGTTGATGCCGCGCACTTCGTCCTCGCTGGTTTCGATCACCACGGCATCCCATCCCTGTTCGCTGATAATGCCGACCGCGTCGGTCAGATAATATTCGCCCTTGGAATTCGCATTGCCGATCTTGTCGAGGATCGCGAGCGCGCGGCGGCCGTCGATCGCCATGACCCCGGCATTGCACAGGTCGATCTTGCGCTCCTCGGCGCTGGCATCGGCCTGCTCGCGGATCGCGACCAGGCGGTCGCCCTCGACGATGAAGCGGCCATAGCCGGTGGGATCGGCGGCGCGGAAGCCGAGTGCGGCAATTGCGGCGCCTTTGGCCAGCGGCGCGCGCAGCCGCGCAAAGGTCTCGGCCGAGATCAGCGGCGTGTCGCCGAACGCAATCAGCAGATCATCCACGCCCCGCGCAATGACATCACACGCCGCCAGCACCGCATGTGCGGTGCCGAGCCGTTCCTGTTGCACGAAGGTGAGCGCGTCGGGACGGATGCGCCTTGCTTCGTCCGCCACCGCCTGATGATCGGGTCCGATCACGACCGCGAGCGAGGTGCCGGTTCCCTTGGGCGCCGCGGCGAGCACGTGGGCGAGCAGGCTCTGGTGCGCGACAGGATGCAGCACTTTCGGCAGGTGTGAGCGCATACGCGTGCCTTCGCCGGCGGCGAGCACGATCGTGAGGCTGGAACGGGCGGTCATCGCAATCCTGTCAATCGGCCGAATCAATCGGCGCCAGCGGGCGACGGGCCGCCCTCATCAGCTATCGCCTTGCTACCCCCGCAAACGCCCGGAGTTCAAGTGCGACACGCTTTTCCTGTTAATGTTCCCTGATTGATCGGGGAAGCCGGACAGGGGTTGGGCACTTAACGTTCATGGCAAAGGATTCCGACCCACTGGCGGATGCCTTCGGCGCCAAGGAGACCGGCGGGCTGTTCTCCGGACTTGTGGCCGAGGAGAGTTCGTTCGATCGCGGCATGATGTGGCGGCTGGGCTCATGGGGCGTGGCGGCCGTCGGCGCCGTGGTGCTTGCCGTGTTCGCCAACCAGGCCCAGCTCGGCTGGCGGCGCGACCAGGTCGCATCCGCCGATCTCGCGCGCCAGGCCGACCGGCTCCAGATCCTGACCAAGGAGAGCCAGAACGAGGCCCGCCGGCTCGCCTCCGCCATCGAGACGCTGAACACCGATCGCGACCGGCTCTATTCGCGCGTCACCGTGCTGGAGCAAGGGCTCGATTCCGTCACCGGCGCCATCGCCAAGCAGACGACAACGCCGCCGCAGGCGTCCGTTGCGAAGCCGCAGGACGCGCCGGCCTTGATCGGCCCGCCGGCGCCCGGCATCGCGCAGGTCGCCTCGACACCGGCTCCGGCCAACGACAAGCCGCGCGCCGAGGCCGCAAAGGAGCCGTGGAGTCCGCCGCCGCAGAGCGCGGCCGCGGCCTCGCTGGTCGCGCAGTTGCCGGCGACGAATTCGGCACTGCCGATGCTTCCGTTGGTCCCATCCAAATCGATCATGGCGCCGCCCGATCCGGCCGCCCCGAAACTGGTTCAGCCCGAAACCGCAGAGAAGGCGACCGAGAAGGCTGCCGAGACGAAGCCAGAACCGGCGCCCGCTCCGATCGAAGTCGCCGCGGCACCTGCCAAGGAGGCCGCCGAAAGCGAGGCTCCCGCGATCGCGGTCCAGCAGACGCGCTTTGCGATTGATCTCGGTGGCGCCAACTCGCTCGATGGCCTGCGCGCGCTGTGGCGCGGGGTCACCAAATCCAATCCCGAAATCGCAGCGCTGCGGCCGATCATCATGATCAAGGAAGGCAACACCGGCCTTGGCATGCAGCTCCGCCTCGGCGCCGGTCCGCTGATCAATGCAGCGGCTGCAGCAAAACTCTGCGCCGGCCTCGCCGAGAACGACCGCCACTGCGAGACCACCGTGTTCGACGGCCAGCGGCTGTCAATGCGCGGCGGCCAAGAGAAGAAGCAGGACAAGACCCAAGACAAGACCCAAGACAGGGTTCAGGAGAAGGACTCCGACAAGCCCCAGGACTCGGTGCCGCAAGCCGAGACCGCCCCAGCGCCCGCGCCGGCCGCCAAGCCCGACAAGCGTCGCCGCAGCTATTCCTCAAAACGCTCATCGAAGCGCGAGGAGCCCGCGCCTGCTCCTGCGGCGCAGCCGGCCGCACAGCCGAAGCCCGAGACGGCGTCGGCGGGATCAACGCTGTCGTCGTTCTTCAGAAGGTAGCTTACCTCGCGGCAATTCATCAGCGTAATGGGTGAAGGATCTCACGCAGGTCGCGAGAAACTTGCGCCTCCCCTGTTGCCCCGTTCCACCATCCCGACCATATTGCCGCCATGACAAAAAAGCCCTTCCGCCTCACGCCCTACCAGGTGCAGTTCCTGATCGTCGTCGGCTTCGCCAGCGTCGGCTATGCGCTCTATCTGCGCTATCTCGGAATCGAAAACTCGCAGGTCGGTCTCGCCTGCGACGCCGGGCTTCAGACCCTGGTCTGCAAGGCGCGCTCGGTCTCGACCGTGCTGTTCAAGAATTCGGTGTTCGGCATCGTCGCGCTGGTGGTGGCAACGCTGAACCTGATGCGGCCGTCCATCGTGCTGCTCACCGCCGGCATCATCGCCGCGGGCCTTGGCATCGTGCTCTACAATGTCGTGCTGTCGGGCCTGGCGATCGGCCTGCTCATTCTTGGATTTGCTCGGCCCGCGCCCGCCACAGCGTGAGCGCGAACAAGAGATAGATCGCGCAGGTCCACAGCGACTGCCAATTGTCGCGGCCCTCGTTGAACAGCACATAGGCCGCCGACAGCGTCAGCACGCCGGCGAAGACCGATTCCGCGATCGGACGCTGACCGATCTGCGGCCGGTTCAGCATCAACAGCGCAAACGGCACAACCGCCATCGTCAGCGCGGCGTAAGGGAAATCCTTGTAGCGCGGGTCGAACACGAATCCGAGCGCGGTCTGCGCCGCGATGACCGCCGTCACTGCCAGCGTCAAGCCGAGCACGGCGGTGAGCTTCGACCATTTCCGGCCCTCGCGCGGACCAAGCAGATCGAGGAAGGTCGGAAGGCTGCGGCCGATCACCATCGCCTGCGCGCAGAAGATCGGCGACAGGATGCCAGCCGCGAGCAGCGCGCCCCACAGCAGCCAGCCGCCGATGCCGTAGCTCTCGTAGTACATCTTGTCGGCGCCGATCCCGAGCAGAATGCCGGCCGAGGTTGCCGAGATCGCCACGCCGAGCCAGGACGAGAAGCGCGGCGTCCAGGGTCTGCGCCGCAACGTCAGGCCCGCGACCGCGAACACCAGCACGGAGAGGCCCATGCCGGCGGCCATGTACCATTTCCAGTACGGGAAATTGCTGATCGGCTCGCCCGGCGGATATTTCAGGCTCCGGCGCACCGAGTCATAGAGGCCCCAATAGCCGCCGACGGTGCCTTCCAGTTTGCGCTTCCACGGCTGGTCGTAGGACTCGATCAGATTGACGCGGAATTTCTGCGCTTTCGCCAGACTCAGGATCTCCGAGACCACGCGCGCCTGGTTGGTGCGCGACGGCAGCGCGCCATCTCGCATGCGCCCTTCGCTCGGCCAGCCGGTTTCGCCGATCAAAATCTCCTTGCCGGGAAATGCGACCGCCATGCGCTCGCGGATCTGTTCAACATGGGAGGCGGCGAACTTGGCCCGCACCGGATTGTCTTCCCAATAGGGCAGGATGTGGATCGTGACGAAGTCGACGGCGTCATAGATCTCGCGATTCCTGAGCCAGAACTCCCAGACATCGGCATAGGTGACGGGCACGCTGACCTGCGCCTTCACCGAGCGGATGATGGAGACGAGGTCCGCGGTCGTCATCTCGCCGCGCAGCAGCACTTCGTTGCCGACGATGATGCTGGTGATGATCCCGGGGAAATCCTTGAAAGGCGAATGGCGAGCGCGGCCTGCTCGAAATTCTTGGTGCGGTTGCTGGAGAGCCAGATGCCCTGGAGCACCTTCAGCCCGCCGATCCGGGCCGCGATCGCCGGCACCTGGTCGAGCCCGTTCTCCATCGAATAGGTGCGGACGCAGTCGGTGATCTCCTTGAGCTGGCGCAGGTCCTGCTCGATCTGATCGGCCTCGATATGAGTCCATGCGTTCAGCGGCGACTGCTCGCCGCGGAACGGCGCGTAGGAGACGCATTGGACCTTGTCGGCGGGATCGATCGGGGCGCGCGCGAGCGAGATCGGCGTGGCAAGCCACCACCAAACGGCAGCGATCGCACCCAATGAAACGAGCAGAAGCGCCAGTGGCGTACGAAGAGAAATCGGTTCCGTCCTCCGCGAAGGGCCGTCGATTACCTGCTAGCACGCCGTCTGCCAAGGGGGTGACTCCGTTATGGATCCATCCCTCCCCTGAGGAATTTACCTGCGGCCGTTCGACCGAGGCCTAGGATCGTGACTTTGCTGGACAAAATTCCAGATTCAGGCCATGGACTCGGGAGGACTTTTCCGCCGCATTGGAGACCCATTTGGACGCCATCACCGGGCGCGTCCGCGAAGGTCCTGACGCGGACGGTCAGTGATATATTGGGGAATTCATGCGGCAACGGGTGTTCGAGTTACGAAATGCGGTCCTGCGGCAGTTCGCCGCCACCTTGGCCGTTTCTTCCCTTGTCATCCTGATGGGTATCGGCGCGGCCTCCGCCCAGAGCGGCACGCCCGCCCCCGACCAGAGCAAGGCAGCCGCCCAGCCCGCCGACACGGCCAAGGATGCCGCCCAGAATCAGCGCCGCACCGACGAATTCGCCGAAGCAGCCCAGGTCATCAGCGGCCCGGCCGGCAACCCCGAATGCGTCTGGCTCGGCCGCCGCGTGGTGCGGCTGATGTGGCGGGACGACCTCGATACCGCATTCCGCCATCTCGACCTCTATGACCGTTTCGGCTGCCCCGGCGGCCACATCCAGGCCGCCTTCCGCTGCCTGACCCGCTTCGGCGGCCAGATCGATCCCAAGGTCGCCGAGACCCTGGACAGCCGTGTGCACGCTTGCTGGATCAACCCGGCGTCGCAGCCACAGCAGGCGGCGGCCGCGGCCTCGCAGCCGGCCGCGCCCGCATCGGGCAATGCGCAGCCGCAGCCGGCCGCGAGCCCCTCGCCGGCGGCAAGCCCGTCACCGGCGCCCCCGAAATAGCCGCGATTGTTTCAGCCTCCGTTCAGGAACGATCGGCGATAGAAGCAATTGGCACTGCTGCGAATTTCGAAATGTGCATGCCCTCATTCGGTCATGAGGCGATGACAGTTGTGAAACCGCGCGGCAGAGGTATGCTCCATTTGCCGCGGACTTGGTCGGATCTCGGGGTCGGATCCGCTTCCCTGCCCCCTCAGCCCCTTTTGGTTTAGCCGCGATGCGGGTTGTCGCCGCCGTTCTGTTGCTTGTGTCCGCGCTCCACGCCGGCCTCTGGGGAGTCTCGCGCGACAAGGAACCCGCGCCCGACTTCAAGGGCCTGCTGCCCAGCGTCTCCTACGCCCCGTTCGAGGGCTCGGCTCATCCTGATATCGACAACATTCCGACGGTGGAGAAAATCCGCGCCGACCTGAAGACGCTGTCGACGATGACGCGCGCGATCCGCCTTTATTCGTCCACGGGCGGCGTGGAACTGGTGCCGCCGATCGCGGCGGAGTTCGGCCTCAAGGTCACCGTCGGCGCGTGGATCGACAAGGACAAGGATCGCAACGAGCGCGAGATCAAGGCCGCCATCGAGCTCGCGCGCAAGAACAGCAACGTCAACGGCGTCGTCGTCGGCAACGAGGTGATCTACCGCGGCGAGCAGAAGGTCGAAGACCTCATCGAGATGATCAAGAAGGTCAAGGGCTCGGTCCGCGTACCCGTCACGACCGGTGAGATCTGGAACATCTGGCGCGACAATCCCGACCTCGGCTCCAACGTCGACTTCATCGCCGCCCACGTGCTGCCCTATTGGGAAAACTTCCGCTCGGATCAGGCGGTCGACCAGGCCGTCGACCGCTACAATCTGTTACGCAACCTGTTCCCCGGCAAGCGCATCGTGATCGCCGAATTCGGCTGGCCGAGCGCGGGTTACAATTTACGCAACGCCGACCCCGGTCCGTTCCAGCAAGCACTGACCTTGCGCAACTTCGTCAGCCGCGCCGACGCCATCGGCATGGAATACAACATCGTCGAGGCCATCGATCAGCCCTGGAAATACTTCGAAGGCGGCGTCGGTCCGTACTGGGGCATCCTCAACGCCAGCCGCGAGCCGAAATTTGCCTGGACCGGCCCGGTGCAAAATCCCGATTATTGGAAGCTGATGGGTGTGGCGCTCCTCGTCGGTATCCTGCTGTCGCTGCCGATCCTGCGGCTGCAGCAGCCGACGGCGAAGCAGGCGTTCCTGCTGTCGGCCACCGCCAACGGCGTCGGCGCCTGGGCTGCCACCGTGTTCGCGTTCTGGAACGGGCACTATTTCATCTTCGGCTCGGCCTTCGCGCTCACGCTCGGCATGATCCTGCTTGTTCCCCTCGTGCTGATCGCGATGGCGCGCATCGACGAAATCGCGGCCGTCGCATTCGGCCGGCCGCCGCAGCGGCTGCTCACGAAAGGTAAGCCGGTCGAGGACGTGCCCGAGAATTATTGCCCGAAGGTCTCGATCCACATCCCCGCCTATTTCGAACCGGTCGAGATGCTCAAGCAGACGCTCGATGCGCTGTCGCGGCTGAACTATCCGAACTACGAATGCGTCGTCATCATCAACAACACGCCGGACCCTGCCTTCTGGCAGCCGATCCAGGATCATTGCCGCGCGCTCGGTGAACGCTTCAAGTTCATCAACGCCGAGAAGGTGCAGGGCTTCAAGGCCGGTGCGCTGCGCATCGCGATGGACCGCACCGCCGTCGACGCCGAGATCATCGGCATCCTCGATGCCGATTACGTCGTCGATCCCGACTGGCTGAAGGACCTCGTGCCGGCGTTCGCCGATCCCAGCGTCGGCCTGGTGCAGGCGCCGCAGGAACATCGCGACGGCGACCTGTCGATCATGCACTACATCATGAACGGCGAATATGCCGGGTTCTTCGACATCGGCATGGTCCAGCGCAACGAGACCAACGCCATCATCGTGCACGGCACGATGTGCCTGATCCGCCGCGCCGCGATGGACATGGCCGGCGGCTGGTCGTCCGACACGATCTGCGAGGACAGCGATCTCGGCCTTTCGATCCAGCAGCTCGGCTGGACTACGCACTACACCAACCACCGCTACGGCCAGGGCCTGCTCCCCGACACCTACGAGGCCTTCAAGAAGCAGCGTCACCGCTGGGCCTATGGCGGCCTCCAGATCGTCAAGAAGCACTGGCGGAACTTCCTGCCCGGACGGAGCCGGCTGACGCCCGACCAGAAGCGCGAATATGGCCTGGGCTGGCTGAACTGGCTGGGTGCCGAAAGCCTCGGCGTCGTCGTGGCGCTGCTCAACCTCGTCTGGGTGCCGATCGTCGCCTTCGCCGACATCGCCATCCCCGACAAGATCCTGACGCTGCCGATCATCGGCGCCTTCATCGTCTCGCTCGTACACTTCTTGTCGATGTACCGCGCCCGCGTCGCGATCAAGCCCGGCCAGATGCTGGGCGCGATGATCGCGGCGATGAGCGTGCAGTGGACGGTGTCGCGCGCGGTGGCGCAGGGACTGATCACCGAGCACATTGCGTTCGCGCGCACCTCCAAGGGCGGCCTGTCCAGGATGTCGATCGAGTTCCAGGCGTTCTGGGAGGCCGTGATCGGCGCCCTGCTCCTGATCGGCGCCGGCGTGCTGGTGGCCTCCAACAGCTACCGCCAGATCACCGAGATCTACATCTTCGCCGGCGTGCTGGTGCTGCAGAGCCTGCCGTTCCTGGCCGCGGTCGCCATCGCCATCCTCGAGCTCAGCCGCATCAACTCGTTCCAGTTCTGGCGCGACAGCGCGATCCGCACCGCCGAGCTGATCGGCTTGCGCCCGGTCGCGCTACCCACCCCCGCCGGCACGCCGCAGCAAGTGCCGGTGCCGAGCGAGGTCCGGCGGGAAGCGAACTGACGGGGCTCCGAACGTGGCATCCGTCCCGTGGGCGGACGTCGCGGCTTCTTCGGCGTGGATGACGGCCGCCATTCGGGTTGAAAATCCCGGCTCAAGCATTGGAAACGGCGAGCGAATTCCCGCTGTTGCCTTCAAGTTCGGCAACCACCCGAGCTATTGACCTCCGCGCCCCATCCCCCTACACAGCGCGGGCCGAAAGCATGATCCGGAAACAGCCGGTTTTTCCGCAACGCTTGCGTCGATGTGGCGGCAAGACATGCTTTTCCAAATGACCGAAGACGATGGCGATTTCTTTGAAGCCATCAGCGGCCATGGGAGCGCGTAGCTCAGCCGGTAGAGCACGTGACTTTTAATCACGGGGTCCTGGGTTCGAGCCCCAGCGCGCTCACCAACACAATGAAGCAGTAATCCCAAACGCAACTTCGACAGAAAGCTCCATGTCGGCACTGTGTCGGCAGCTGGAATTCCGCTGCTGACGCGTCCTGCCGCCGCAAATGAGCGGCGCTTTGATGTCGGCGCTTGCCGACGAGACTCTTCCGGAAAACTGGTGTGCCCAAAGCCATTCCGCCCCAAATAGGCCGCCTCAGTTGCCGCTCTCTCAGACGGTGCCGACGTCCCGCACGCCGGGCTCCGCCTCGTCACCGGAGCCAGAGAACAAGTAAATTAAGGCGGCGCCGGTCGTCCCCGCCTTAAGCGCGCAATCTTGATTTGGGCTCTCTCCCCGGCGACAGGCCAATCCTATATGATAACCAACGGACCATCGGCAGGAGCCACTCCATGCTTGCCTCAATCATGTTTGGCTTTGTCATTGTCACCCTGATGATGTGGTGTGGGCGCGTGACCGCCAATTTCGCGGCACAGAGAGGCCGGTCTAGGCGCATTTGGTTCATCTGGGGAGCGCTGCTGTTTCCACTGTTTCCGGCTCAATGGTTCGTCTTGGGACTTCTGCCAAAGAAGTAAGGCCGCTTCTCAAACGTCCGCCTCTTTCATTTGCCTATCGGCCTGAGTTCCGGGCGGAACGAACGGACAGTCGAACGATTGCTCCTCTTGAGTAGGAGTTGCGTCATGCGTCATGCGCCGTCGATTGTGCCGCTGGATCGGCTCGACCGGGAGATTTACCTGGTACTGGAAGACTTCGGCGCGCGCGCCGGCTGCTCCTGGCGCGAGGCCGACGAGCAGGATACCGACGTCGAGACCATCATCCGCGACCTACTCTCCGGGCAGTACGCGTATCCCGTCCGTATCGTCGCCTTCAACGCCATCGAGGGCTGGTCTCGCGATGCCACCAGCGAGATCGCAGATGAGCTTGCCGAGCGTGTCACGAGTAGCGAGATCACGCCGGCCTTGCAGGCCTTCGTCCAAGCAAATGCTTCCCGACCTTTTGCTGTACAACTGGCGCTTCCTTTACGGGGGCCGCCTGAGTTCAATCTGTGATCGTGATGTTGCGTGGGGATTGCGGTGCCAGTGCACTAAACAGGCACAGCCGTCGGAAGTTCGCGCTTCCCTTCGGCATGATTTTTTGGTACCAAATAAAATGAAACCAGCAAAAAAGATTCGTGCCAAAAAGCATCGCGGCCGCCCCGCTACTGGTCAAGGCGTCCAGATCGGCACGCGCTGGCCGGAGGCGACTGTCGCTCAGATCGACGCATGGGCGTCGGGGCAGGAAGACACTCCGGCTCGCTCTGAATCCATCCGTCGGCTGGTTGATATTGGCTTGGGCAAACCCGCCCCCGCCCTCGCGGTTACGTCTACCGCCAAGGCCTCGTCCGAGCGGGCTCGGGAAATGGCGGGTAATGCGATCGACAAGCTCAAAGACAACAAAGCGAGCCCGGATGACCAGGCCAGCCGCAAGCGGCGGCTCGTCAAGGGACCCGAGGAATTCCAGAATGTTCGACGCGACCGGCCAAATCGAAAATGAATTGACCGGCGCCCGCCTGGTCAATCTCGCCTGAAGGCAAAAAGCAAATGATCAAACCCAAACGGTCGGCCGCGCAACAAGTCTCGGACGAAGCCGATCGAAGGACCCTCAATCCGATAGGATCGAGACAGACAATAGCGGACAGCCAAGCCACTCCGGAGTTTCAGGAGAACCTCAAACGCCTGAAGTCCGAGCGGCTGGAGCGTGAGGCTAGACTGAATCCGAAGCACAAGGTCTGATTTGAGCTTATCGACCCTTCGCCTCGCCTGGCTGGGCCGGTCAGGCGAACGGGCCGCGTCGGATGGCGGGTGCAGAAGGTCATGGGAATGTTGAACCGACGGTGGATGATCTTCCTGCTGGTTTCCGTGGTGATTGTTTGCTCGATCTTCGCAGGCGCTCGGTACTATCTGAGCAAATGCCATGGCATGGATGCGTGCGCGGCCGCCGAAGCCGAGAGCCATGAGCGAGACAAGCCAACCGAGCCACAATAGTTCTTGGGTGAAAAGCCGGCTGCGGAGGCGGATGAAGCCACCGGCGAGTTCGCGAACGAATGTCAGTCGACCCCGACGACGGCCTACACCACGCCGCCGAAGTCGATGCCTTCCTTGGCAAGCGCCTCGGCTTCCTCGGCGGACGTTGTCGGCTTCGTGTCGAGGTAGGGACGCTCAGTCGCCGGCATTATCGTGCGGATGTTTTGGCCGTCTGTCCGCGTGATGCGAGCAACCCAGCGCTTGGGGCCGTGCTCGACTTGCTGGATATGGTACTGCTTATAGGTAATCATGACTCACGGACGCAACTGACGCTAACGGCGGCTCCCTTTATATCCAACGGCAGGCCGCCGAACAACGATTTCCTAAAGTGAGGTTAAGATCGCCGGCGTGAACCCGTTCAGCGATCATTCAGCCGCTCAGGCGTAGGCATAGTGCGATTGGGAGAAGTCCGATGATCGGTGCAGTTGTCGCAACCTTGCTGGCTCTACAGCTCGGTGAGGTTCATCAGGTTCAATACCGTGTCCCTGTGCACCCACCGCCGTGCGGCCACGGCTGGGACGTCAGCGCCCGCGACGGCATGTGCTACCCCAACGGCTACTTGCCGCCGCAAGAACAGGCCGCACGGCAGTACTATGGTGGCGGTAGAGGCTATGGCCATTATCCCGTTCCTTGCGGAAACGGTGCCGATATCGATACCCGCGACGGCCAGTGTTACCCGACCGGAACGGTTCCGCCGCAGTTTCAACAGGGCCGGCAAGGCTATTACGGCGATGATTATTACGAGCGCCGTCCGAGGCGCCGCTACTATTGAAAGACCCTCAGGGCAAACCGGCGGGCCCCTGATCATCGCTTCTTAGGATTCGCGGTGACAGTGCCGGAGAGCACTGTCACCAGCATTCCGTAGTTCCAAGTCGGGTAAAAAGCCGCGCTCACGTGAGCCCGCCAAGTGAGCGCGGACAAAGTCTCAGATCACCTGCCTGACCCTATCTTCAGCTCTCCGGGCCCGAAACTGTGGCAGGCACGCTCAACGGCGCTCCTCCAACTGAAACGGGACCTGCAGATTTCGACTGCCGAACCATCCGCTTGCGCATCGCTGCGGACAGTCCATAGCGCGCATGCGCTCTTCGAACCGAGGACGTGACGTCCGACATCATGGCATTTTGCAGCGAGTCGATCTTCGCAATCAGCGTGGACAGCTGCGAAGATACCTTCTTCACATCCACCCGTTCGTCCGTGATGCTCTGCCGCAGCGAAAGCAGCACCATCGAATCCGCCTGCAGCACAGCCGCGTTTTGTTGCAAGGCCTGATTGCTCTCCTGCAGCGAAGCCGTGTGTTGCTGCTGGGTCGACTGAATATCCTTCAAGGCCGCGACAACCGGATCCGGCTTTGGCGCTGAAGCCTCTTGGCGCGGGAGCAGATCAGCCAGGCTGCTCAGATTCAGCGATGGCAGGCCGGACGGCCATGTGTAGATCGCCGCGGCGCCGTTGATGGCCAGGGCACACACCGACAGCGCCATGACGGACGTCCGGCTGGATCGCTTGATCGGTTCCGGAGCGTCCAAACTTGCGGGTTCGCCGGCGGCGATGGCCGCAGCCAGTGCTGCAGGGTCGAGCTGTTCGACAAGGCCTTGCGTTTCGAAAGTCGCGGTCATGGGATTGACCCCAAATGAGCGAGCAACAGGAAGCCGTCGCCGGAACGTCCTCGCGACAGCTCCCTTACGCAGCACCCATCTACAACTGTCTAAAATTGTGGGCTTTTCAGCTTAATTCCACGTTAGCGGCCGCGGCCTGCTGCAGACCCCGCCACCCCCGGCCGACTACGGGGTCGTGCGAGGGTCATGACAGGCAGGCCGGTGCGCGAGCTCCTCCCGATCCCGGGAAGCCGCCCTGGCCCGAAGCGGATTTTCCGAAGTTGGCAGACTACCCCTGTTTTGCCCGACGCGTCAACCCGGCGTCTCCGCCGGATGCAGGACCGCCATGTGCCAAAAAGAAAGCGTTGCGCCAGCGGGACTTAGCTACTGTGCATGGGGTTGTTTTCGCGATTTTGGCCACCGCCTGCTCGTGCGCCGGGCCCCTGTCCCAAAAGCCGCGAGACAACCCGCTCAAAAAGTGTAGGATTCGACAAAACAGGGAGGAGCGGCATGTTTGAAATCAGCGGTTTCGACACGGCAGGAATCGTCAGCCTCAAGCGGCTGTCACTCGCCGCCGCCCTCAAGAAGGCCAAGGAGCTCATCGCCGACGGGTGCTGGGGCGTTCAGGTGATCGGTCCAGGTGGCCAGGTCTACACCTCGTTCGAGGAGCAAGCCGCGTAGTCGCCCGCCTTCGGCACCAGCCTTCGGCATCATTCGAAAAGCACCCGACCGATCGCGCGTCGCGCGCTCTGGCCGTGGCGGTGATCGACGTGAAAACCCCAGCGCCTGGTGGAGCGCTGGGGCGTTTTCAAAATATCAATCGGTCAAGCAATGAGGCCTTCGTAGCAGCGATCTCGACCATCGCTTGTGAACTGCTTCACACGGCCTTCGATCTTTCCACATCTTGACGAGGCTCACCTGCCGCGCGCCGTGCCGTTGCCAATCAACTCGTTTGGGAGCACGCTCTCTCCAGGCGCGCAGACGCCGCTCAGGGAGAAAGCCATGAAGGACACGGGCCTGGATCATCGCCACCGCGACAAGGATGGCGCGATCAGCAAGAAGCACGGCAACACGCTGGTCGGTACGTTGCGCAAGATCTACGGCAAGGGTTTTGCTGCCGGTTATCCGGATACGACTGAACTCAGCGAGGTCTTGCATCAGCTGAACGAGACATCGCTCAGCCAGTTGCGGCGCGATCACGACACCGGGCATCTCAGCCACAAGATCGACCACGTCCCGAAGTGATGGACGTCACGAGTCCCAACTTCAGGTAGTTGAATCAACTGGGCTGCCGGGCGTCTCGGCGAACTTGCCGTTTGAGCCCTCGCCGCCCGAGCGCTAAGATGAGTCTTTTACGGAGGCTCATTTGAAACAGTTCATGATCATCACCGCCATTGCACTCGCCGTGACGGCTCCCGCCCGCTCGCAGGCTCTCGTCGATCCCAACAAGGTTGCTCCCGAATATCGCGAGGCGGCCGAGAAGCGGCGGGCCGAGCAGATGCGGCAGCGCGAATGCGCGCTGAAGGCGGATCTCGAGAAGGTGCTGCCCAGGGATCGCACCGTCTATCTCAACCATTGCCTGGACACGATGGCGGCCAAGCAATAGCGCCTGATCGAGCGGCTTGAAGTCGCCGACGCGTTCAAGCTTTCTTCAGACATTTGGGATCACCTGACGATCCATTTTCATCAGTCATTGTCGATCGACCGCGCATGAGTTTCGTCCAGATTCAGTGCACGCGCTGCAAGACCGTATTCCGCGACCGCGCGGGACGGTTGCAGGACGGCTATTCCAGGCAATGTCCGAGCTGCGAGGTGGTGCTGTTCTTCGCGGAGGATTCACCGAACCCTCAGGTCAAGCAGGCCATGAAGCGCGCGCGCCAGGCTCGCAAGGAGCGGCGCGAAACCGAAATGGCCAGGGTGTCCGCGCCGCAAGTGCGCGGCAATTTTTCGCGGACCCAGACCGGACGGATACAGCACTCGTCGGAGGACGAGGAGGACTAGCTCACCCGCGCTTCCGCGGAAACAGGCGGTCGCGGATGTAGCGCGAGGTCGGCGTCAGGCGGATGCCGCGCGGCTTCTGCCAGACGGCGCGGTCGATCTCGTTCTTGTCCCCGATCGCGAGCCTGCCCTTGGCGCCCTTGGCAATGAAGATCGCATCGCTCATCTTGCGGCCGGAGCGCTTGTTCCTGGCCGTCACTTCCTTCCAGAGGCTGATCCGGCCGAGCTTCAGCTTGGGCAGCTCTTCCTTGATCTCCCGCCGCAGGCAGTCCTTGTCGGACTCGCGCGCGCGCTTGCGGCCGCCCGGGAACATCCACAGGCCGTCCGACCGGCGTCTGACCAACAATACCTTGCCGCGCTTGGCGGCAACCAGTTTGGAAGACTTCGCCATGTCCGCCGTAATCGAAAATAGAATCGAGCCCATGGTAACTTGTCTAGTCGGATAGACAAGTTCGGGATGGATCTTGATCACCCGGGGCAAGGCCGTCAGGTCTGATTAGTCCCGGCGGCCGATTCCGCCATTCGAGCGGCCCGATCAGCCCTCGCCCGTCGCTGTCCCCGCCCTTGACCCCGCCTCTGCCCGGTCCTCCGTCCTGATCCAGGCCATCATCATCTCCCAGGCCACCGACAGGATGATCGGGCCGATGAACAGGCCGACGATACCGTGGGCGAGCGTGCCACCGATCACGCCGACGAAGATGACGATGGTCGGCGTGGTCAGGCCGCGCCCCATCACCAGCGGCTTCAACATGGTGTCGAGGAAGCCGACGAGGACGAGAAACACGGTGAGCAGCAGCGCGGTGGTGACGTCCTTGGCGGTCCAGATCCAGATGATCACCGGCAGCAGCACCAGGAAGGCGCCGATCTGCACGATCGAGAGCAGCAGCACAATGAAGGCGAGCAGGCCGGCGCTCGGCACCGCGGCAAGCTTGAAGCCGATGCCGGCGAGCAATGCCTGCACGATCGCGACGCCGATCACGCCTTGCGCCACGGCGCGGATGGTCGCGCCCGCGAGCCCCAGGAAATGCTCGCTCTGTTCGGGCACGATGCGAAACAGGAAACCGCGGCCGGCCGCAACCAGCCGCGGCCCGTGCGGAAACAGGAAGCCGGCCACGAACACCGAGACCAGGAACTGGAGCGTGCCGACGCCGGCATCGCCCGCGAGCGACAAGAGCGGTCCCGCCAGCGGCTGGAGATACGGCGCCACCTCGCGCAGCACTGCGCGGATGTTGTTGTAGGCCTGCTCCCAGAGGTCGAATAACCAGGGGCCAACGACCGGCCACGACTTGAGCTGCTCCGGCGCCGATTGAAGCGCGAGGTCGCCGGTGCCGAGCTGGTGCGCCAGCTCGCGCACTCCGTCCACTGCGCTGATACCGAGCCAGGTCGCAGGACCGATGACGATGCCGAGCGTGATCAGGGTCAGGATCGCCGCTGCGGTCTTGGGCCGGCCGCCGAGGATCTTGGCGACCCAGCTGAAGGCCGGGTAGAACGCGACCGCGAGCACGCCGCTCCAGGCAAGGATCGGCACGAAGGGGCGGATGATCAGCAAGGTCCAGATGATCAGCAGGCCGAGCAGGCCGACGCGGATCACGAGCTGGATGATGTCCTCGCCCGTCAGGAGCTGACGCAGACTTTTCACGGGCACGGCTTTCCTTGCGGCATTGACGCGGGTTCCGGCACTTGCGCGGCCCCGCGTTATTGCCAGCCGCGCACCCGGCGTCAAGACGACCGGGCCGGCACGAGCCGGCGATTAGGAACGCATCGGGCCATTCTGCATTCCGAGACGATGGCACGCCGCCCCAGAGAGCCCGTCGCACACGCGGGAATTCACCGCGGCATCCGCTTTTCGCTGAAGCCAAACGGCGCACCGGGCTATTGGCGCTACGCCTATGCCGTCGGCGACAGGGCCCGCACCGGGCGCGTGCAAGGCAGGCTGCCGTTGCTCGCCATCAGGCGCGTGCAGATGTGCATCGACCGGGACATGCGAAGCATCCGGACCGGCGATTGATCTTGCGGCGGCGCCGTGGGCGAGCGCCGGCAAGGTGCGCGACGTGATGCCGGCTTGGCTAACGGTGATTAACCGGATTTCGGCCGACCGGTTTACGTCGATGCAAAGGCGTGCACCTACGCTTCCATCGAGGTCCCTCAAACCACTTCGGTGCAATGGCCAATACCATCTGGACGATCGAAGAATTCACCTGCGCGGGTTGCAGCATGAACTACACGGCGACAAGGGAGGAGCACGCCGAAGCGCATTCCGGCACCTTCAAGTGCAGCATCTGCAGCGGCGTGGTGCACACATGGTCCGGCAAACATCATTTCTTCGGCTGGGAAGCGGTGAAAACCAAGCCACCCGTGTTCGGAAGGCGTTGGGCCGGAGCCGGCGGGTAGACTGCTTCCACCGGACCCAGACCAGCTACTCCCGTCAACGCCCCCTGCCCGAACTGCGGCTTCTGCTACTCTGCGGCAACGGTTAAACTCTCCGCCCCGCAACTGAAGCCGACACGCAATGACCTCACCCTTCGTTCCCCAGATCGCCCTTTACCGCACCTGGCTCGCCGAGAAGCGCGGCCTCAACTTCGACAGCTACGAGGAGATGCGGCAATGGTCGGTGCGCGATCTCGACGGGTTCTGGCACGCCATCTGGGACTATTACGATCTGCAATCGCCGACGCCGTTTGCCGCCGTGATCACCGAGCGCAAGATGCCCGGCGCGCTCTGGTTTCCCGGCGCGCAGGTCAACTATGCCCGGCAGGTGTTCCGCCACGTGGACGCGGCTGACGCCGCCGGCCTGCCCGCAATCGTCAGCTGTGGCGAGGACGGCAGGCTTTGCGAGACGAGCTGGCCGGAGCTGCGGCGCAAGGCGGCTGCGCTCGCGCTGCATCTGAAAGAAAAAGGCATCAAGCCCGGCGACCGCGTCGCCGCCTATCTGCCCAACATCCCCGAGACCATCATCGCATTCCTGGCGAGCGCCAGCATCGGCGCGATCTGGAGCCTGTGCGCGCCCGACATGGCCGCGCCCGCCGTGATCGACCGCTTCAAGCAGATCGAACCGAAAGTACTGATTGCCTGCGACGCCGTCACCTATGCCGGCCGCCGGCACGATCGCAAAGACGTCCTCGCCGAGCTGCGGCGGTCGCTGCCGACGGTCGAGCACGTCATCCTGCACAGCGAGGCCGCCGCGCTCGCAGCGGCCGACGCCCTGCTCTCCGAAATTAGCGCAACAACCGGCGCGGAGATCGACGCGTTCGAGCCGGCCTGGCTGCCGTTCGATCATCCGCTCTGGATCGTCTATTCCAGCGGTACCACCGGCCTGCCGAAGCCGATCGTGCACGGCCATGGCGGCATCGTCATCGTGGTGCTGGCGCTGCTCGGACTGCACAACGATCTCGGCTGCTCCTACCACGAGACCTCGTTCGGCGAGCGCTATCACTGGTACTCTTCGACGGGCTGGATCATGTGGAACAGCCAGGTCGGCGGCCTGCTCAGCGGCACCACCTGCTGCATCTTCGACGGCAGCCCCGGCGGCGCCAGGGACAAGCCAGACTGGACCACGCTGTGGCGCTTCGTCGCGCAGTCGAAAGCGACCTTCTTCGGCGCGGGCGCCGCGTTCTTCGCCAACTGCGCCAAGGCCGAGGTCGACCTCGTCGCCGCCGGTGATCTCTCACAGCTTCGATGTCTCGGCTCGACCGGCTCTCCGCTGAGCGCCGACACCCAAGCCTGGTTCAACAACCGCTTCGCTGGCCTGTCGAAGACCAACGGCAGCAAGGCGCAGGCCGATATCTGGTGGGCCAACATCTCCGGCGGCACCGATTTCGCCGGCGCGTTCATTGGCGGCAATCGCGAACTGCCGCAGACGCCGGGCGCGATGCAGTGCCGTCTGCTGGGTGCTGCCGTGGAAGCCTTTGACGAACAGGGCCGCGCCGTCATCGGCGAGGTCGGCGAGCTCGTCTGCACCGAGCCGATGCCGTCGATGCCGCTCTATTTCTGGAACGACAAGGGCGGTGCGCGCTATCGCGCGAGCTATTTCGAGACCTATCCGGACAATTTCGACGGCACCGGCCGTGGGCCGGTGTGGCGGCATGGCGACTGGCTCAAGGTCGACCCGGACGGCTCCTGCATCATCTATGGCCGCAGCGATGCCACCATCAACCGGCATGGCCTGCGCATGGGCACGAGCGAACTCTATTCCGCGATCGAGGCCTTGCCGGAGGTGCTGGATTCCCTCGTCGTCGATCTCGAATATCTCGGCCGTGACAGCTACATGCCCCTGTTCGTGGTGCTGCGCGAAGGCGTCGCCTTCGACGGCGCGATGCAGGCGAAGATCAACAAGGCGATCGAGGCCGGCCTCTCGCGCCGATTCCTGCCCAACGAGATTTTTGCGGTCGCCGAAATTCCCCGCACGCTCTCGGGCAAGAAGCAGGAGCTGCCGATCAAGAAGCTGCTGCTCGGCCAGCCCGTCGAGAAGGTCATCAACCGCGAGGCGATGGCCAATCCCGCCTGTCTCGACTGGTATCTCGCCTTCGCACGCGACTATCTGGCGCGGAGCGAGACTTGAGGGAGATCGCCGCAATTGCGCCGATGCCGTTTGGACTCCGTTCACCGATCGCCGCTAGAGCAGGATGCATCTTCCGCAGCGAACGCGCGCCATGGCCGACCTCAACGCCGTCCTCTCCAGGCTGAACGACCGTCTGCTCCGCCTCGAGGGCGAGCTGTTCGTGCTGCGCTCGCTGGCCCGCGCGACGCTGACGGCGGGCGATGACCACGCGGCGCGAATGCGCAAGCTGGTCGAGGCCGCCAAGGTCGCGCTCGACGACGAAGCCACGCGTCCCCTCGACAAGCCGACGCGCAAATATGTCGATGCGGCGACCGCACTGGTGGAGGAATTGCTGGTCGAGCCGACCCAGGCGCGGCCGTTGTTCACCGTCATCGACGGTGGCCGGCGCGACTGAACGTCAAACTGGCCGTCCGTCGTCCGTCGCGGCGATATCGCCCGACTTGAGCCGGCTGAGGCCGGCTTCGATGATCGCGATCTCCTCGTCGATCTGGCCGATCGGCAGGCTGAAGTCGTAGCCGGACCTGCTCTTCAGATCGACTGCAAGCCGTTGCCTGTGCATCATCAGCTCGTCGAGGCCGCGCCGGTTCTTCAGCCGGACATAGACGTCGACGATCTGCTCAATCGCGCTCGGCATGAAATAGGTCCCGGCGAAAAAGCCCGCACGGCGCACCCGCGCCGGCGCGACAATCTCGGTGTCGCGGTACGCAATACAAATCCGCGACGGATTCGTCGATACGCCAAGCTGGTTGAGATCACGTTACCGTCAGATGATTTCGTGATGGCCGAGCATGAAAAAGCCGCTGGCGATCACGCCAGCGGCCAAATCCGGGTTCGAAAACGGATGCGGGTTGAAATGTCGCCAGCCCCGGTCGGTCCACGTTCTAACGGCAAATCCTGGGTCTCTCTGTTAAAAACGAAACACAGGAACCGGCCGTCGGCACTCGCCGCACCACCGTGGCGGCGTGGCAACGCTAGTCTGTGACGCAGAAATATTTGCGCGGCAGCCTGCGGTAGGCGCTGTAGCGGTAATGCGGCCGGTACGCGTAGCCGCGATAGAGCGCCGGCGGCTCCTGGCCGTAATAGGCGCCGTGATAAAAATTGGTGACCGGCCCTTCCGCGCAGCGATAGGTGTCCCAGGTCGGGCCGATGAAGGGCGCCACCCCGACCTCGGGCGGAACCACGGGATAGGGCGGTCCGCCAGCGCGCGCCGAAGTGGTTGCAACCAAGGCCGCGAGAAGGACAAACCACGCGCTCCGCATGCGTTCACTCCGAGCCGATGCCATGCGCATGGAAGCACCGGACCGGCCGACACCGCAATCGCGGAATTCATCGCGCAGCCTCGCCCGGCGCGTTGTTGATAACCGGCGCAAACCCAGCGCGGGTGGTGACAGGACGTCCGGACGTGTTATCGGGAGATGACGCAGTTGCGAGACGGATCGGACACCCATGCGCATTACTCTTGTCGGCTCCCGCCATTTCGGCGTGACCACCCTGAACATGCTCCGGGAGCATGGTGTCTCGATCGTGCGCGTCGTGGTGGCCGACGCCGAGGATCGTCTCGCCGCAACAGCCAAGGCGGCGGGCATCGACGTCGTGGTCCAGGCCAATCCCAAACTGGTGGTGGCCTCCGAGATCGCCCCCGACACCGATCTGATCGTCACCGCGCACAGCCACGCCCGGATCGGCAAGGACGCGCTTGAGGCAGCGAAGCTGGGCGGTATCGGCTATCATCCCTCGCTGCTGCCGCGTCACCGCGGCAAGGCGGCCGTGGAATGGACCATCAAGGAAGGCGATCCGATCGCCGGCGGCACGATCTATCACCTCGCCGACCGCATGGACGCTGGCGCCATTGCGGCCCAGGAGTGGTGCTTCGTCAAGAAGGGCGAGACGGCGCGGGAACTGTGGAGCGCGCGCTCGCCCCGCTCGGGCTCAAATTGCTGGCCGACGTGATCGACTATGCCAAGGTCCACAAGGCGCTGCCGTCCAAGACTCAAGACGAGCAGTTCGCGACTTCAGCGCCAAGTCTTTCCTGAGGCCCTTTATCCTGAGTCGATCTCCTGACGTTACTCTTAACGTGACGGGGCATTGATTTTGCTTCAAGAATCCCAGCTTGAAACCCAAATAAACCATTGTTCCCACAGGAACAATTTTCGATTTGGCACTGCACCAAATTTCCGTCACATTTGGCCCGAATAAGGGTCAGCATATCAGACAAATTCAAGGACGGATTTTATGCGTTTTGCTCGCATTGCGGCGTTCTGTGCCGCCTCAGTTACCACCCTCGCCGCGCCCGCCTTTGCCCAGACCCCCTATGACGGCAACTGGCACGTCACCATCGTCACCAAGAGCGGCACCTGCGAGCCGACCGCGAGCTCCTTGCTGACGGTTGCCGACGGCAAGATCACCGCGCCCGGCGCTAACGTTTCCGGCACCATCGGCAGCGGGGGACTTGTGAAAGTTTCGATCAATGGTGCATATGCCAACGGTCAACTCAGCGGCAACGCCGGATCGGGGAAGTGGAATGGAGCATCTGCAGGCATACCGTGCAGCGGGCGGTGGGAAGCATCGCGCCAATAGAAAAATCGTGACGAGCGGTGTGGGCCGGCGGCTGCTGATCGCGGCCGCCGTTATGTTTGCCGCCGGAATTGCAAACTCCGAGAGCAAGGCCCAGTCCGGCCCGTTCGCCCCGCTGGCCGGCAGCTGGAGCGGCTCAGGCACGGTCACCCTGGATGACGGCTCGACCGAACGGATCCGCTGCCGGGCGAAATACGCTCCGATCGGACCGACCATGGAGTTGTCTCTGACCTGCGCCAGCGACGCCTACAAGTTCAACCTCGGCGCCAACGTCAAGGCTGAAGGCAGCGCCATCGCGGGCAGCTGGTCCGAGGCCAGCCGTAATATCAGCGGCTCCCTTTCGGGTCGCGGGGCCGGCGGAAACTATGAGCTGCTCGCCTCCACTGCCGGCTTCAACGCCAACATTTCGCTGAAGACGTCCGGCAACAAGCAGAACGTCACGATGCGCGCCGACAGCCAGTTCCGCGGCGCCAACATCTCGCTGTCGCGCTAAGCCGATACGAGTAGATTGACAATCGACCCGGCGATCTCGCGGGGTCGATTTTTTATGTGCCCGGCACGAACGCCGTGACCTCGATCTCGACCTTGGCCCGGTCATCCACGAGGCCGCCGATGTAGAGCAAGGTCGAGGGCGGGAAATTGCGCCCCAGCGTTTCCTTCCAGGCCGCGCCGATGCCGGCCCCGGCTGCCTCATATTCGCTGCGGCTGGTCAGGTACCAGGTCAGGCGGACGATATGCTCGGGGCTGGCGCCGGCCTCGCCCAGGAGCTTGATGATCCGCTTCAGCGCGGTCCCGACCTGCGCTGCCATGTCAGGCACGTAATTGCCGGTCTCGTCGCCGCCGGTCTGCCCGGCCAGCACCACCCAGCGGCCCGGCCCCTCGACCACGACACCATGGGAAAAGCCGCGCGGTTTTTTCCACTCGGCCGGCTGCAAGATGTGCATGAGCGAAGATCTCCCGATTGTTCTCGTTGTTCACTGATGCCTTAGCACGGCGCCCTGCATCGCTGCACCGGCAGATTTGACCGTTGCAAACGGCGAGGATGTCGCCGATACCGGCCTTCCCTCAAGACCCTCGCCTCTCACACCCGCGCCGATGAACACGACACCGTCCAAAACGATGGCTGCCCTGTGGATGGCTGGCTGGCTGTCGCTGATGCTGGTCATGGCGGTCGCCGGACGCGAGACCACGCGCGAGCTGAATGTATTTCAGATCATGGAAGTGCGTTCGCTGCTAGGATTCCTTTGCTTTCGCCGATCATCTATCGGGCCGGCGGCTTCAAAGTGCTCAGGACGTCGCGCCTGCCGCAGCACATCGGGCGCAATTTGGTGCACTATGTTGCGCAGCTCGGCTGGTTCTTCGCGCTCACGCTGATCCCGATCGGCCAAGTGGTGGCTATCGAGTTCACCATGCCAATCTGGACGGCGCTGCTCGCAGCGAGCCTCCTCTCCGAGCGCATGACGCCGTGGAAGATCGCCGCCATCGCGCTTGGCCTTTTCGGTGTGATCGTCATCGTCCGACCCGCCACCGGCGAAATCAATCCCGGTCAACTCATCGCACTAGGCGCCGCGCTGGGCTTTGGCGTATCCATGGTGCTCGTCAAATCGCTGACCCGCACCGAAAGCGCACTGTCGATCCTGTTCTGGATGCTGGTGGTGCAATCGGTCGCAGGCTTCATTCCGACGCTGTTCGTCTGGACGTGGCCCTCCGCCTATGTCTGGGCATGGGTTGGCGTGATCGGCGTCTGCGGCACGTTTTCGCACTACTGCCTCGCCAGCGCGATGCGCTATGCGGATGCGACCATCGTCGTTCCCATGGATTTCCTGCGAGTTCCATTGACCGCGACCGCTGGCTGGCTGCTGTATTCGGAGCGGCTTGACACCTGGACGGTGGTCGGCGCCGCGCTGATCCTGTTCGGCAATCTCCTGAATCTAAAGCCAGCTCCGGCGGATCCTGCTCCCGCACGCTGAACCTCGCGCCGCCTCGCGCGACAAAACCAAGTGGCCGTGTGATTTAGATCACGTTGGAAGGGTATTCCATCGTGCACATTCTGCCACACAGCAGCGGGTTGAACGCGACGAACTGCCGTTTTGGTGGCGCCGAGGCGGGCACTTCATGTAAGTTCGTTGCCAATTCGTTGCTGCCTGCAATTTCGATTCTGTTGGGGATTCCAGATGCGCACTCTCACCCTCCTCGCGTCGCTGATGTGCATGGCACTGTCGATCAGTGCCGCGAAGGCCGACCGCCGCGTTGCTTTCGTCGTCGGCAACGGCACCTACAAGAACGTCGCACAATTGCCGAACCCGCCGATCGACGCTAAGGCGATGGCGGCAACGCTGCGCAATGTCGGCTTCGAGGTGATCGAAGGTTCGAACCTCTCGCGCGACCAGATGACGGAGAAGCTGCTGGACTTCGGCCGCAAGGCGCAGGGCTCCGACGTCGCAGTGTTCTATTATGCCGGTCACGGCATCGCGGTCGGCGGCTCCAATTATCTTCTGCCTGTCGACGCCGACATCAAGTCGGAGATGGACGTCAAGCTCGGTGCCGCCATCAACATCGATCTGACCCTCGAGCAGACCATGGGCGACGCCAAGGTCAAGCTGGTCTTCCTTGACGCCTGCCGCGACAATCCGTTCGCCGCCAAGATCAAGTCGAACTCCGCGACCCGCAGCGTCAACGTGCAGAGCGGTCTTGCCGAGATGAAATCCGGCGAAGGCACGCTGATCGCGTTCGCCACCGGCCCGGGCCAGACCGCGCTCGACGGCCAGGAGGGCAACAACAGCCCGTTCACCCGTGCGCTCATCGACAACATCACCAAGCCTGGTGTCGAGATCCAGCAGGCGATGACGTCGGTCCGCGCCCAGGTCAACGAGGAGACCCACAAGGGTCAACTGCCATGGGGCCACACCAATCTGACCGGCGCGGTCTATCTCAACCAGGCTCCGACGACCCAGGTCGCCAATGTGGCACCGACGGCTGCTGGCAGCGTGCCAATGGCGACGGGCGGCAGCTCGGACGGTGTCGAGCTCGAATACTGGCGTTCGGTCAAGGAGAGCAACAAGTCGGAAGAGCTCAACGCCTATCTCTCCGCCTACCCGAACGGTCAGTTCAAGGCGCTTGCGCTGGCACGCCTCGCGGCCATCAAGAGCGGCCCCTCGACCGCGACGCGTACCCTCACCGCAGGCGTCGATCCCGCGACCTTCACCGAAGAGGCCACCCAGCTTACCGAGGACCAGATCGGCCTCGACAAGAACCAGCGCCGCGACGTTCAGCGTCGCCTGGGCGGGCTCGGCTTCGACAACAAACAGACAGGCGTCTTCGGCGACGAGACCCGGTCGGTGCTCAAGCGCTGGCAGGCGGCGCGCGGCTATCCCGCGTCTGGCTACCTGAACAAGCTCCAGCACAAGGCTCTGCTTTCGGAGGTCGTGGCCGGCCCGCCGACCGCGAGCGACAACAGCCAGAAGGCAGCCCGCCGGGCCGCCGCCCCCGCGGCCAGCAGCGCGCCCGCACCGGCTCCCCATCGCAGCAGCGGCGGCGATCCTGCCGGAGCAGCCTTCGTTGGCGGTGTCGTCGGCGGCATGATGGGCGGCATGTTCCGCCGCTGAGGCGAGGCCAATCGCAGATACAAAAGCCCGGCTCGCGCCGGGCTTTTTCGTTGCGAAAAACCAAAGCTTTGGCGTCTACTTCCCCGCGGCCTTTCGCAGCGCCTCGTTGATGCGGTCCTGCCAGCCGGGCCCGCCGGACTGGAAATGCTCCAGCACGTCCTGGTCGATCCGCAGCGTGACCTGCTCCTTGACCCCCGGCGCCACGTTCTGCTTTGGCGGCGCCGCAGCGACCTTCGCCGTCACCTTCTTGAACGCCGCCTCGGCCTCCGTCCTGGCGTCGCCCAACGTCCGCGGCCGCCTCGGTGGTTGATCCGCCATGTCCTAGATCCCTCAAACAGAGCCGTCGAAAGATACCGCTCGGAGAAGGACGGCACTATAGCCAGGATGGTCTTTCCCGCAGCTTCGGGGCGCTTGCCGATCTCGACGGCCGCGGCAATCGCGGCGCCCGAGGAGATGCCGCCCGGAATGCCCTCATGCCGCGCCAGTGCCCGCGAGGTCTCGATCGCCGTCGTCGAGTTGACCTTGACGATCTCGTCGATCACCGAGCGATCGAGAATGTCAGGGACGAAGCCCGCACCGATGCCCTGGATCTTGTGCGGCGTGTGCTGGCCACCCGACAGCACCGGGCTCTCCTCCGGCTCGACCGCAACCACGCGCAGCGAGGGCTTGCGCGGCTTCAGCACCTGGCCGACGCCGGTGATGGTGCCCCCGGTGCCGACGCCGGCGACGAAGAAGTCGATGTTGCCGGCGGTGTCATTCCAGATCTCCTCCGCGGTGGTGCGGCGGTGCACCTCGGGATTGGCGAGATTCTTGAACTGCTGCGGCATCACCGAATTCGGCGTCGTCTTCAACAGCTCTTCGGCCGTCGCGATCGCGCCCTTCATGCCTTGCGCGGCCGGTGTCAGCACCAGCTCCGCGCCCAGAAAGGCCAGCATCTTGCGGCGTTCGATCGACATCGACTCCGGCATGACCAGCTTGAGCCTATAGCCGCGCGACGCCGCGACGAAGGCCAGTGCGATGCCGGTATTGCCGGAGGTCGGTTCGATCAGCACGGTGTCGGGCTTGACGATTCCGGCCTTCTCCATGGCGATGATCATGGCCGCGCCGATGCGATCCTTCACGCTTGCGGCGGGATTGAAATATTCAAGCTTTGCCAAAATGGTCGCGTTCACGCCATGCATGCCCGGCAGCCGGCGCAAGCGCACGATCGGCGTGTCGCCAAAAGCATCGACGATCGAGTCATAGATCCGGCCGCGGCCGGGTTGGTGCGCTGCACCCGTGGTGGACGATGCGTCCATGATGAACTCCCTGTGGCGACGATTGTGCTTCTAGACAGCCTGCGGCGACACGCAAGCGAGATTGCGTTACATGTTAAATACGCTGCATCGCAAAATCGCGTGAGCAATAATTATCAGAAAACCAACGCATTTGTGTTGCGACCTCGTCAACTGATTCTGCTTATGTTAGACTTAGGTCTCAAGCTGGGAGGTCACCACGATGTCAGCAGTCGCTGAAGTGTTGTCGACCGTCGCACCGAACCGCGCTCCGCGTTGCAGTGAGTTGCCGGCCTGTCCCGTCTGCGCCGACTCCATGATCGCCGCCGAAGGTTCTGCGTATTTGTCGGAACACGTGATCAGCTATCTCTGGACCTGCGACAATTGCGGCTACGGCTTCGTGACCAAGCACTCCGTCAAGCAGCGCCTCGTCTGCAACTGACGTTTTGCACTTGACCTAGCGCGGGGCGATGTCGCCCCTCCCCCAGTCTTCGCGCGTACGCCGATAGAACTCCTCGAACGTTCCCTGTGCGATCGCATCCCTGATGCCCTGCATCAGGAACTGGTAATAAGCGATATTGATCTCGGACAGCAGCATCGCACCCAGCGTCTCGCCCGCCTTGACGAGATGGTGCAAATAGGCGCGCGCGTAGCTGCGCGCCGACGGCCAGGAGCTCTCTTCGTCGAGCGGACGGGGATCGTCGGCGTGGCGCGCGTTGCGCAAATTCACCTGGCCGAAGCGTGTGAAGGCAACGCCATGCCGGCCATTGCGCGTCGGCATCACGCAGTCGAACATGTCGATGCCGCGCTTGACCGCCTCGAGGATGTCGTCGGGTGTGCCGACGCCCATCAGGTAGCGCGGCCGCTCTCTCGGCAGCAGCGGCGCTGTCTCGTCGATCATCGCCAGCATCACCGCCTGCGGCTCACCGACGGCGAGGCCGCCAATGGCATAACCATGGAAACCGATCTCGATGAGGCCTTGCGCGCTGGCATGGCGAAGCTGGGGTATGTCGCCGCCCTGCACGATGCCGAACAGCATGTAGCCGTCGGGCGCGCTCGAAGGCGCGCTTGCTTCGCTCGGCCCAGCGCAGCGACAATTGCATCGCGCGGTCGATGTCGGCGCGCTCGGCGGGCAGTCGCACGCATTCGTCCATCTGCATGGCGATATCGGAGCCAAGCAAACGCTGCACCTCGATCGAGCGCTCCGGCGACAGCTCGACCTTGGCGCCGTCGATATGCGAACGGAAGGTCACGGCCTGCTCGCTGACCTTGCGCAGATCCGCCAGCGACATCACCTGGAAGCCGCCGGAATCCGTCAGCATCGGCCCGTTCCAGCCGGTGAATGTCTGCAAGCCGCCAAGCGCCGCGATCCGCTCGGCGCCGGGACGCAGCATCAGATGATAGGTGTTGCCGAGCACGATGTCGGCACCGGCCTCACGCACCTCGCGCCAGTGCATGCCCTTCATCGCGCCGGCGGTACCGACCGGCATGAAGGCGGGCGTGCGCACCACGCCGTGCGGCGTGGTCAGGCGCCCGGTGCGCGCGGCGCCATTGGTGGCGAGCAGTTCGAAATGATTGGGCAGACCGGTGTCAGGACGATTCATGACGGTGCTTATTGCGTGTCGGAGCAGGCCGATCAACCCGCTCGGGCGATGCCTCGGCCGGCTTATGCATCAGACTGGGACAATGGGTGCAAATATTGGGGGACACGGAATTGTGCGCCTGCGACGCTTGTTAAACAAAACGATACAGTGTAGTTTTACGTTGGGCTGGACGAGATGCCGCGGCGATGTTGCCGGCGGCGGTAGATGCGTGATCGCCAGCCACCGCAATGCCCCTCCCCTCAAGTTCGACTGACCCAGCCGGCCGTTCGCATGGCTGGACGAGGTGGACCGGCGCCCGCCTGTTCGGATTGCTGGTCCTGACGTGCAGCTTGGCGCTCGGCGCCTGCACCTCCCTGCCCCGCACGCCCTATACGGCCACCGAAGCCAGCACATCGCGCGTGCTCGATATTGATGGCCTGCGGCGCTACGCCGACGAACCCATCACGAAATTCAATTTCGAGAAGGACACCAGCACCGCGACGAAGTCCTACCTGGCGCTGTCAGGCGGCGGCGCAGATGGCGCCTACGGCGTCGGTGTGCTCAACGGCTGGACCGCGGCCAGAACCCGTCCCACCTTCTCGGTTGTCTCGGGCGTGAGCACCGGCGGCCTGATTGCGCCCTTTGCGTTTCTCGGCTCGCAATATGACGACACGCTGAAGGAGGTCTATACCAGCGGCGTCGCGGAGAGCCTGTTGAGCGATCCCAGCATCATGCGCGTGCTGTTCGGATCCGGCCTGTTCGGCAACACCCGGCTGCGCGAGCTCGTCGCCCGCTATGTCGGACCGGAGATCATGGCGCAGGTCGCCCATGAAAACGCCAAGGGCCGAAGGCTGCTGGTGGTGACGACCGATCTCGACACCCAGCGCACCGCGATCTGGGACATGGGCAGGATCGCCGCGGTCGGCACGCCCGAGGCGCTCAAGCTGTTTCGCGACGTGATGGCGGCCTCCGCCAGCATCCCGCTGGTGTTTCCGCCGATCATGATCGACGCCGAAGGCGAGGGCCGCAGATTTCAGGAGATGCATGTCGACGGCGGCGTCACGGCCCCGGTGCTGACGCTGCCGGAAGCCTTGCTTTTCCAGGGCAGTCGCCTTCCCGGCCCTGCGAAGCTGGACATCTACATCCTCGTCAACAAGAAGATCGAACGCAATTTCGAGCTCGTTTCCAACAGCACCATCGACGTTGCCTCCCGCAGCCTGTCGTCGATCACCCAGTCGCAGACCCGCTCGATCATCTTCTCGACTTATGATTTTGCGAGGCGCAACCGCCTGGGCTTCCATCTCTCCTATATCGCGCGCGATTATCCGGCCGCCCCCTCGGAAGGGTTCGACACCGCTTATATGCGAGCGCTGTATCAGTACGGATACGAGAAGGCGGCTTCGGGCGAGGCCTGGACTTCGACGCCTCCGTGAGCGCTCGGTGAGGAACGGGGCCGTGCCGAGACGGTTGACGATGCGGTCATTCGGCCAGATTAGCCATGACGCACTCGTTGCCGCGCGTTATAGAGCAATGACTGATGTCACGACCGCGCAGGAATCATTGGGCATGGGATTGACTGCGACCAGGACAAGACCGGCGGCGCCGCGGCGCGAGGTGCCGAAATCGCGCGGCGGCCGGCCGACGAAAAGCGCCGCGATCGAGCGCGATCAGCGGCTGATCGAGGTCGCCACCCGCCTATTCCTGGATCGCGGCTTTGACGCGACCTCGCTCGATGCGGTCGCGGAAGCCGCGCGAGTGAGCAAGCCCACCGTCTATGCCCGTTACGGCGACAAGCGCGGCCTGTTTGCAGCCGTGCTGAGACGCGAGATCGCGCGATGGCTGGCACCGCTGTCCGCGGCAGCCGAGACGCAGCTCGGCAGCGCCTCGGATATCTCGGTCGAGCAACGGCTGGTCGAGATCGGGCGCGAGATGCTGACATTCACCTGCGGACCCGATGCCGTCGCCTTCAGCCGCATGATGACGTCGCAGGCCATCAACTTTCCCGACATCGCCAAGCTCGGCAAGGAGGAAGGCTGGCTCAAGGCCGTCGCCACCACGGCACGCTTCTTCGACCATCTGGTGGCGCAAGGCGCGCTCGACGTCGACGACACCACCATCGCGGCGGAAGTGTTTCTCGACGTCGTCGTCGGTCATAACCATCGTCTGGCGACGTTTGGAACGCCGCCGGAGATGAAGGCCGCGGAAAAGCGCATGCGCGCTGCGATCAAGCTGTTCCTGGCAGGCGCGCTGGGATCAGCGGACGGCAGCCAGAGTGCCGCCAAGGGCACGCAGCGGCGGCGCCCATCGCGCTGACAATTCCGTGAGCTTACGATCTTTCCAGGAGATCTCGTGGCCGCGCCGTTGACCGAAACAAAACGATACGGTATTGTTTAATTATAGGGCGATGCGGATCGCTTTTTCACCAGCCCCAAGAGGTCCGCACCGCTTCGATCGTCGCGGCGGTACAGCCCGTCGCGACGCTCAGCGGCCGACCGATGCCCAAGGTCGGCCGCAAATTCTTGACGATCATCCGGCATACTCGCTGGCCGAGGGTTCGAGCATGACGACGGCCAAACGACGGATCTCGGGACTGCTCGCGATCGCCCTGTCCGCACTCCTCCTCGCAGCGCCGGCGCGGGCGATCGTGAGCACGGGCACGCCGACCACCCTTCACAGCGACACAGATGGTGACGCCGAGGTCGACCGCCAAGCGGTCAGCCGCGAGATCGAGCGCTTCCGCAGCTCGTCGATCTCGATCAACCAGGCCATGGCGATTGCGGAAGCCCGCCACGTCGGTGCCACCACGGCGGATGTGAGTTTCGACGGAGCCTCAGGCGTGCCGGTCTACCGGGTGAAGACCCTGCACAACGACCGGATCTGGCGCCACACCATCAATGCCGCGACCGGCGAGCTCGTCGGCGGGGAAGCCGCCCTCCCTCTCGCCGAGCTCGACCTCGACGATCGCAGCAATCTCGCAGCGCTCGGTGCCATCAAGCACCGACTTGCGGATGCCGTCCACGTCGCCGAGCGCGCGGCCTCCGGCAAAGCCATCAGCGGCGGACTGGTGCGCGAACGCGGCCGGCTGAATTTCGCGATCGTCGTCATCAGTGGCGACAACCTCAAGGAGGTCATCCTCGAACCGCCGGGCGCCCGGACCAAATAGCGGCAGCCCCAATCCCGCCGAAAAGCCATTGACGGGGGCAGGACTCTCCCGCATAAGCTCCCGCCATGTTCGCGACCACCAAACGCACGACTAAAACCACCACGGCCTTCGGGGCCCGGGGAGGCGTGCGCGTGTAGTCGTCGACTAGAACGCAATCCACTCTACCGAAGCCCCGCCCATGATGGTCCGGGGCTTTTTTGTTGTTTAGATCGCAATTCAATGGAGGACAAAGTGAGTAACGATCCCGTCGTCGCGATTGTCGGCGTCACCGGTGCGGTGGGCGCCGAATTCATCGCCACCATGGACAAGCGCGGCTTTCGCGTCGGCAAGCTCAAGGCGCTGGCGAGCGCCCGCTCGGCCGGCAAGACGGTGTCGTTCCATGGGCAAGACGTCATCATCGAGGAGCTGACCGAACGCGCCTTCGAGGGCGTTGACATCGCCCTGTTCTCCGCTGGCGGCAGCATCTCCAAGAAGTTCGCGCCGATCGCGGTCAAGGCCGGCGCCGTCGTCGTCGACAACTCCTCCGCCTTCCGCATGGACCCGAACGTGCCGCTGGTGATCCCCGAGATCAACGCGAACCGCATCCGCGACCACAAGGGCATCATCGCCAACCCGAACTGCGCCGCCATCACGGCGCTGGTGCCGCTGTGGCCGATCCACCAGAGCAACCGCATCAAGCGGGTGATCATCTCGACCTACCAGGCGGCCTCCGGCGCCGGCGCTGCCGCGATGGAGGAGCTGGTCGAGTCCACCCGCGCCAACCTCAACGGGCAGGTTTATACGCCGAAGGTGATGCCGCATCCCTACGCGTTCAACCTCTTCAACCACAACACGGCGATCGACCCTGACACCGGCTACAACGACGAAGAGACCAAGGTCATCAACGAAACCCGCAAGATCTTTGAGGACGACAAGATCGCGATCGGCGTCACCTGCGTGCGTGTGCCGGTGCTGCGGGCTCATTGCGAGGCCATCACCTTCGAATGCGAGAAGCCGATCAGCGAGGACCAGGTCCGCGCCATCATGGCACGAGCGCGCGGCGTCAAGGTCGTCGACGACCGTGCCAGGAACTACTTCCCGATGCCGATCGACGCCTCGGGCCAGGACGACGTCCTGGTCGGCCGCATCCGCAAGGACTTCAGCGACCCCTCCGGGCATTCGATCTCGATGTTCGTGGCGGCGGACCAGCTGCTCAAGGGCGCTGCGCTCAACGCGGTGCAGATCGCGGAGCTCCTGCCACAGCGGGTGATGGCGTAACGGAAGATGCGTAAGGTGGGCAAAGGCGCGCAAGCGCCGTGCCCACCACTTCGCATCAAGAAAGTTGGTCGGCACGCTTCGCTTTGCCCACCCTACAATGGCAAACAGCGCGGTCAGGTCAACGCGGGGAGAATGTCTGTCTTAGCAAAGTCGGCTCCCTTGAAGAGCAGCGGTTGCGAACGCGCTTTCGCCAAAGCGTAGACCGCACAATCGACGATGTTGAGCTGCGCCGGATGTCCCCCGCCCGTGCCGAAGCGTTGAAATGCCTCGAACGCGCCTTTCGCCATGTCTGCGTCGAACGGCACTACGACAATCCCGGCAGTCTCCAGCAATTCGTCGAAGAACTTCACGGCCGATGCTCCGAAGCGAGCAGAGAGAACGATCTTGGTTTCCAGGATTGCTACTGCTGACATCGACAGGCTGGCAGCATCCAGCATGGCTTTCCGATAGCGCTGCCCATCTGGCTCGTTGGTGACGGTCGCGACGATCGCAGACGTATCCAGCACCATCAGGACGGCAGCCCGAAACGGTCATAGCCGAGGATTTCGTCTGCAGGCCGAGAATCGAGAACGGGCAAGCCAGCGGTTCGCTCGAAGAACGACGTCAGGGCGGCCCTCCTATCGACCGCCGGCGATGCCACGCGAGACAAGCGCTCCTCGATGGCGCGTTCGAGCGCCGTCTCGATATCTTCCCCGTCAGGCGGGCGAGGCGCTGGGCAAGCTCATCGACTTTCGCGGAACGGATGTTCATCGGCCACTCGATCCATGCAAAACGTATGAGCAGTATAGCACGAGAACGCCGCCGGCGTCACTCCCGCGCCGGAAACAGCAAACAGGCATCCCCGTACGAATAGAACCGATAGCCGGTTGCGATCGCGTGTGCATAGGCTTGCTGCATCGCCTCCAGCCCGGAGAACGCCGACACCAGCATGAACAGTGTCGACTTCGGCAAATGGAAATTGGTCAGCAGAATATCAACGGCGCGGAAGCGATAGCCGGGGGTGATGAAGATCGACGTCTCGGCGGCGAACGGCTCAATGGTGCCGTCCTCGCTGGCTGCGCTTTCGATCAGGCGCAACGACGTGGTGCCAACCGCGATGATACGGCCGCCGTTCTTGCGCGCCGTGTTGAGCCGCTCCGCCGTCTCGGACGACAGCGTACCCCACTCGGCATGCATCTTGTGGCCTTCGGTGTCGTCCACCTTCACCGGCAGGAAGGTCCCTGCCCCGACATGCAGCGTGACGCGATTGATGCCGACGCCGCGCGCGTGCATCGCCTGCTCCAGCGCCGGGGTGAAATGCAGGCCTGCTGTCGGCGCGGCAACGGCGCCTTCGTTCACAGCGAACATGGTCTGGTAGTCGGCGAGATCCTGATCATCAGGCGTGCGTTTCGAGGCGATGTAGGGCGGCAGCGGCGGGCTGCCGAGATCGGCGATGGCTTGATCCAGCGTCGGGCCGTGAAACGAAAATGACAGCGTCACCTCGCCTTCCCCGCCCTTCGCCTCGACCTCGGCGTCGAGATGGCCGAGCAGGCAGACCTTGCCCTCATTGCCGAAGCGGATGCGGTCGCCGGCGATGAGTTTCTTGGCAGGCTTCACCAACGCCTGCCAGCGCGAGCCGTCGAGGCGCTTGATCAGCGTTGCCTCGATCTTCGGCTCGGTCTCGCGGCCGATGCGACGGCCTTTTAATTGCGCCGCGATCACCTTGGTGTCGTTGACGACGAGCTGGTCGCCCGGCTTCAGCCATTGCGGCAGGTCGGTGATGATTTCGGTCGCGCAGCGTGCCGCGATCGACGACCAGCATCTTCGCGGAGTCGCGCGGGCTCGCCGGGCGCAATGCGATGCGCTCGGCGGGCAGGTCGAAATCGAAGAAGTCGGTGCGCATCTCGGACTCAGGGCCGTACAGTCACTCCTCATCCTGAGGGGTGCGGAACGCGCGTCTCGACGGATGAAGGCCCCGCTGCTGCAGCTCGGCCTTCATGGTTCGAGACGGCGCCACGCGCCTCCTCACCATGAGGGTTGAACGCCTACGCCGCGTCAGCCGCCATCCGCGCCTTGACGATCTTGTCGGGGTTCTGCACGGGCTCGCCACGCTTGATCTTGTCGACGTTCTCCATGCCCTCGGTGACCTTGCCCCACACCGTGTACTGGTTGTCGAGGAAGCGGGCATCGTCGAAGCAGATGAAGAACTGGCTATCGCCGGAATCCGGGCTGGCGGCGCGCGCCATCGAGGTGGTGCCGCGCACATGCGGCTCCTTGTTGAACTCGGCCTTCAGCTTCTGGCCGGAGCCGCCGGTGCCGGTGCCCTGGGGGCAGCCGGTCTGCGCCATGAAGCCGTCGATCACGCGATGGAACACGATGCCGTCGTAGAAGCCTTCGCGCACGAGTTCCTTGATGCGTGCGACGTGGCCGGGCGCCAGATCAGGCCGCATCTCGATGGTGACGGGGCCCTGCGTGGTCTCGAGGATCAGTGTGTTTTCGGTGGCGCTCATGCTCGTCTCTCTTGGGTTGGGGGTGAAGTCCTGTCAGGTGAAGACTTGCGGTTGCGAAACTGGATCGCGAACGGACGCCCCGCAGCGGCGCCGGCCATCGCATCGGTAAATGGCATCGGCGTGCAGCGTTGCAATGCCTCCATCACCGCGACCCGGTATTGCAGCCGGTCATTGTCGGAAGCCTCCGCGGATTCATAGGTAATCCTCGGATGGCCCAGAATGTTTCCAGCCCGGTTGAAGCTCACCACGACGGTGATGTCGATCGGGCGGGCCCTGGCGGCGGGCGGCGGCTTCCAGCAGGTGCGCAAATGCCGGAAGATGTCCTGGATGGTGTTGACCTGTGCGTCCTCGGCGACCGCGCCCGGGACGCCGAGCAGCAGCACCGCGGCAACCAGCAGGAGCTTGCCACCGCAGCGCGCCATCGCCGCTCCTACTTGATGTCGGAAGCGACCTGCACCTTCACCATCTTGTCGGGGTCGGTGACGGTGCCGCCGCTCGATCCGGGAGGCGCCTTCTTCAGCTTGTCGACGACGTCCATGCCCTGCACGACCTCGCCGATCACGGTGTACTGGTTGTCGAGGCTGCCGCCGTCGGCAAACATGATGAAGAACTGCGAATTTGCGGAGTCGACGCTGTCGCCGCGCCGGGCCATGCCGACGATGCCGCGCGCAAAATGCACCTTCGAGAATTCCTGCTTCAGGTTCGGATATTTCGAGCCGCCGGTGCCATTGAAGTTCTGACCGTCGCCGGTCTGCGCCATGAAGCCATCCATGACGCGGTGGAACGGCACGTTGTTGTAAAAACCCTCGCGCGCGAGCTGCTTGATGCGCTCGGCGTGCTGGGGCGCAAGGTCCGGCCGGAGCTTGATGACGATGCGGCCCTTGGTGGAGTCGATGACGATGGCGTTGGCCTTGTCGAGGCCGGCCGGCAAGGCTTGCGCGAAGGCCGGCACCGCGAACAGAACCGCGGCAAGAACTGCGAGAATTCGGATCATGACAACTCCGGATCAGAGATGAGAAAGGAAACCCGCCGTTATCAGGCGAATTTTGCCTTGAGCTGGGCCGCAACCAGCGGCGGAACGAAGGCCGAGACATCCCCGCCCATGGCAGCGATCTGGCGCACCAAAGTGGCGGTGATCGGGCGGACCATGGGAGAGGCCGGCAGGAAGATCGTATGCACCTCGGGCGCCATGGCCTCGTTCATGCCGGCGAGCTGCATCTCGAAGTCGAGGTCGGTGCCGTCGCGCAGGCCCCGAATCATGATCGTGGCACCGTGCTTGCGCGCCGAGGTCACCGACAGATCGTCAAACGTCACGGCCTCGAGCAAGCAGCCGGCCTGGGCGGCCACCGGCCCGCAGACGTCATGGAGCATCTTCAGCCGCTCCTCGGTCGAGAACAGAGGCTTCTTGCCGGGGTGCACCCCGATCGCGACAACAAGCCTGTCGCACAGCGACACGCTGTGCCGGACCACGTCCAGATGGCCGTTGGTGATGGGGTCGAAGGAACCTGGATAGAAGGCAATGCGCGGCATGGCCACGTCCTACCGCGCCCTGCCCGGCCCGGCAAGCCGGTCAAGTTCCCTGGCGGTTTTTCCGCAGAAGCGTGTCGGAATGCGCCGAATTGTTTCGTCCTAAGGGCGGCCACGACACAAAACGGAGCGCGAACGAAACCATTTCCCGCGTTCGCGAAGACGTCCGGAAACTGGCCATGGTTACTAATCCAGCCAACGAACGACGGGCCGCACACTGGGCGTAGCGGCCGCATCACAGGGGACTGTCATGATCAAGGCTCTTTCGGCGATCGCCATTTCTGCGTGTGTTGCTGCCACCCTCACGCTCCTGCCCGGCTTCGCCCCCACCGTCGAGGCGAGCGTGCCGCAGCCGCTTGCCAAGAGCGACCGGCTCGATATCCGCACCGTCGGCAAGGACTGCTCGCAGCAGGCCTGGCCGAATTTCGAAGCGTCCTGCCTCCGCCAGGCCGGCACCAAAGCCAACATCCGCGAGGCTCGCCTTGTGACTGCCAACCGTACTCCGTAGTGGGGGTCTGTCAGTTTCGCGTCAGCTAACTCTCAAGATAAACCCCAAAGATATACCCCATGGATATTTGCGACGTCCCGTCGCACACTGCCTGATGCTCGCGCCCGTCGGAATGACCCGTCGGGCGCGATCCCATCGGGGGGTCGCCATTGTCCAGTACGCCTGCAGTCGCCTCCGGCCATCAACCTGATCCACTGCCGATTGCCATGACCATGGGCGCCCTCGGGGTGGTCTATGGCGATATCGGCACCAGCCCCCTCTACGCCCTGAAGGAAGCCGCCAAGGCCGCCGCCCATGGCGGCACTTTGACGAACGATGCCGTTCTGGGCGTCGCCTCGCTGATCCTCTGGGCGCTGTTGCTGATCATCTCACTGAAATATGCGCTGTTGATTCTGCGTGCGGATAACCGCGGCGAAGGCGGCATCGTCGCGCTGCTGGCCTTGCTGCATGCCCGCAACGCTCAACCCGGTACCTGGCGCGCGCATTTGCTGGTCGTCGGCCTCGTCGGCGCCGCGCTACTGTACGGGGACGGCGCGATCACGCCGGCCATCTCCGTGCTCTCAGCCATCGAAGGTCTGAAGGTCGACGCACCCTCGCTCGCGCCGGCGGTTGTGCCCGTGACCGTCGTCATCCTGATCGGACTGTTCATGATGCAGAAGCAGGGCACCGGCTTCATCGGCCGCATCTTCGGACCGGTGATGCTGGCCTGGTTCTTCGTGCTGGCAGCGCTCGGCATCCACGGCATCGTCAAGGCGCCGGCGGTGCTGGCGGCGCTCAGCCCGCTCTATGCGTTCGACTTCCTGATCCATCAGGATTTTCATGTCTCCTTCGCGATCCTGGGGGCCGCCTTCCTCGCGGTGACCGGCGGCGAAGCCATGTACGCCGACATGGGGCATTTCGGCCGCCTGCCGATCCGGCTGGCCTGGTTCGCGATCTGCCTGCCTGCGCTCGTGCTGAACTATTTCGGCCAGGCCGCGCTGCTGATCACCGATCCCACCATGATCGAAAATCCGTTCTTCCAGCTCTGCCCTGACGCCCTGCATTATCCGCTGGTCGCGTTCTCGGCGGTCGCGACCGTGATCGCCTCGCAAGCCATCATCTCCGGCGTGTTCTCGTTGACGCAGCAGTCGATCCAGCTCGGCTTCCTGCCGCGCATGCAGATCCGTCACACCACGAGCGACGCGATCGGTCAGATCTACGTGCCGTTGGTGAACTGGCTGCTCGCCGCCGCAACGCTCGGCGCCGTGCTGAGTTTCGGCAGCTCGGAGGCGCTGGCCGGCGCCTACGGCATCGCGGTGTCGCTATTGATGGCGATCACCACGCTGCTCGCCGCCCTGGTCGCGATCCAGTGGGGCTATTCACCGTGGCTCGTGGTTGCCGTGAACGGCTTCTTCTTCGTGATCGATTTGATCTTCTTCTCGGCCAATTCGATCAAGCTGTTCGAGGGCGGCTGGTTTCCGCTGATGCTGGCGGGCTTCGTCGCCTTCCTGATGCTGACCTGGCGCAGCGGCGTGAAGCTCGTCGAAGCCGCACGCGCGAAGCTGCGCCAGCCCGAGGAGGATCTGATCGAGACCGCGGTCAACCAGTGCAGCGCCAGACTCCCCGGCACCGCCGTGTTCCTGGCCTCGGCGCCGCGCGGCGTGCCGCTGGCACTGACCCAGTTCGTCAAGCACAACCACGTGCTGCACGAGCGCATCGTCCTGGTCACCGTGCTGATCGAGGAGCTTCCTCACATCGCCGACGAAGACCGCATCGAGGTGATCGAGATCATTCCCGGCATTACCCGCGTCGTTCTGCATTACGGCTTCATGCAGAACCCGACGATTTACGAAGGGCTGACCTTCGCCTGCCGCCACGGCAAGCTGCCCGGCATCGATCTCTCCGACATCACCTATTACGTCGGCCGCGAGACCATCATCCCGCGCGAGGACGTGCCGGGCATGTGGGTCTGGCGCGAAACCGTGTTCGCCTTCCTGCAACGCAACGCCGAACGCTCCGCCGCGTTCTTCGGCGTACCGACCAAGCAGGTGGTGGAATTCGGCACGGAGCTGGAGATTTAGCTGGTCAGTGAAGTATCCGGATCGAGCACAACTCAATCCGGGACAGCCGTCCGAATGAAGAACCCGGATTTCGCTTGCGCTCCATCCGGGCTAGGGGGTGACGCATCACTCCCCGTTCGACTCCCCATTCGCCCCGTTTCCGCTCTCGGCCTCTTCCGTGATGTGCTCGACCGAGACGACGTGTTCGTCCTCCGCGGTGTCGAACACGATCACGCCCTGGGTCGAGCGGCCGGCGACGCGGATGCCTTCGACCGGGCAGCGGATCAGCTGGCCCTTGTCGGTAACCAGCATGATTTGATCAGCATCCTCCACGGGGAACGACGCTACGAGGTTGCCGTTGCGGTTGTTGACGCTCATGGCGACGATGCCTTTGCCGCCGCGGCCCGTGGTGCGGTACTCGTAGGACGACGTCCGCTTGCCGTAACCGTTGACGGACACGGTCAGCACGACCTGCTCCTGCGCTGACATCTCGACGTAACGCTCCTGGGCGAGTTGGAAGCTGCCGGAGGTCTCCTCGGCCTCGGCGTCCGCCGCCGGCTCCTCGGCCGCAGCTTCGCCGGCGACCGCACGACGCATCTTCAGGTACGCCGAGCGCTCGTCGGACGTCGTCTCGACGTGGCGCAGGATCGCCAGCGAGATCACCTTGTCGCCCTCGGCAAGCGCAATGCCGCGCACGCCCATCGAGGTGCGGCCGGTGAACACGCGCACGTCGGTCACGGGGAAGCGGATGCACTGGCCGCCGGCGCCGGTCAAAAGCACGTCGTCGTGCTCGGTGCAGATCTGCACGTCGACGATCGCTTCGTTGTCGTCGAGCTTCATCGCGATGATGCCGGAGCGGCGGACATCGACGAAGTCGGACAGCTTGTTGCGCCGGACGTTGCCGCCTGTCGTGGCGAACATCACGTCGAGATTGCCCCAGGTGGACTCGTCCTCCGGCAGCGGCATGATGGTGGTGATGCGCTCGCCCTGCTCCAGCGGCAGGATGTTGATCAGCGCCTTGCCGCGCGCATTCGGCGCGGCCATCGGCAGGCGCCAGACTTTGATCTTGTAGACCTGTCCGCGCGAGGAGAAGAACAGCATCGGAGTATGCGTGGACGCCACGAACAGCCGGCTGACAAAATCCTCATCGCGGGTCTGCATGCCGGCGCGGCCCTTGCCGCCGCGGCGCTGGGCCCGGTAGGCCGACAGCGGCACGCGCTTGACGTAGCCGGCGTGCGAGACGGTGACGACCATGTCCTCGCGCTGGATCAGGTCCTCGTCCTCGACCTCACCTTCCTGCTCGATGATGACGGTGCGGCGCGGGGTTGCGAACTCGGCCTTCACTTCGGCGAGCTCGGACTTGATGATGCCCAGCACGCGGTCGCGCGAGCGCAGGATGTCGAGATAGTCGGCGATCTCGCCGGCGAGCTTGTCGAGCTCCTCGCGGATTTCGTCGCGGCCGAGTGCGGTGAGGCGTTGCAGGCGCAGATCGAGAATGGCCCTCGCCTGCTCCATCGACAGCCGGATCGTGCCGTTCTCGCTGATGCGGTGGCGCGGATCGTCGATCAGCGTCAGCATGTCCTCGACGTCCCGGGCCGGCCAGTCGCGCGACATCAGGGTGTCGCGGGCGGTGGTCGGGTCGGGCGAGGTCCGGATGACGCGGATCATCTCGTCGATATTGGCGACTGCGATGGCGAGACCGACCAAAACATGGGCGCGATCTCGGGCCTTGGCGAGCAGGAACTTGGTGCGCCGCGTGACGACCCGCTCGCGGAAGTCGACGAAGATCGCCAGCAGGTCCTTCAGGTGCATGACCCGTGGACGGCCGCTGTCGAGCGCCACCATGTTGACGCCGAAGCTCGTCTGCAGCGGCGTGAACCTGTAGAGCTGATTGAGCACCACATCCGGCACGGCGTCGCGCTTCAATTCGATGACGACGCGGTAGCCGTCGCGATCGGATTCATCGCGCAGGTCGCCGATGCCCTCGATCTTCTTTTCCTTGACCAACTCGGCGATGCGCTCGACCATCGTCGCCTTGTTCACCTGGTAGGGAATCTCGGTGATGATGATCGCCTCGCGCTCCTTGCGGATGGTCTCGATCGCGACCTTGCCGCGCATCATGACCGAGCCGCGGCCGAGGTGATAGGCGGCGCGGATGCCCTGCCGTCCGAGGATGACGCCGCCGGTCGGGAAGTCGGGTCCCGGCACGATGTTGATGAGCTCGTCGATGGTGAGCGCGGGGTTGTCGATCAGCGCGACGCAGGCGTCGATGACCTCGCCGAGATTGTGCGGCGGGATGTTGGTCGCCATGCCGACCGCGATGCCGCCGGCGCCGTTGACGAGAAGGTTCGGGAACTTGGCTGGCAAGACCGACGGTTCGGTCTCGTTGTTGTCGTAGTTCGGCTGGAAGTCGACCGTGTCCTTGTCGATGTCGGCCAGCAGAGCCAGCGCCGCCTTCGTCAATCGGGCTTCGGTATAACGATAGGCAGCCGGGGGATCGCCGTCGACCGAGCCGAAATTGCCCTGGCCGTCGATCAGCGGCACGCGCATGGAGAAGTCCTGCGCCATCCGGACCATGGCGTCGTAGATCGACTGGTCGCCATGCGGATGATATTTACCGATGACGTCACCGACCACGCGGGCGGACTTGACGTACTTCTTGTCCGGCGTGTGCCCCTGCTCGTTCATCGAGTACAGGATGCGGCGATGCACCGGCTTCAGGCCATCGCGGGCGTCAGGCAGCGCCCGCGCCACGATCACGCTCATGGCGTAGTCGAGATAGGACTTCTTCATCTCCTCGAAGATGGAGACGGGGCGAATATCCGAGGGTTGCGCCGGCTGGTCGCCGGGCTTGTCGTCGTCGTCAGCCAAGGGGAAATCCGGTGAGGTTTTATCTGGGAATCATATAGCGCATCGAGCCTCTGATAACCACCCTCGCGGCGTTCTGGGAAGCGCTTGTTCCGCCTATTTTTCCAACAACTTAAGCCCTTGCGAGCGGTGTCTCGGACAGCACTCGCATCGGCCTTGCAAAATCGCCGCTCACGCGTGGAAAGCCGCGCGGTGAGCTTGCCGCGTCGGCGCGTTTGCCAAGCCGCAATCCGAGCTCACCCCAAACATGAAGCGGGCCCGGAAATGCCGAGCCCGTCCTGTCGATTAGTGGGATGTTCTGACATGAGATGAGAAGCGCCGCCCATCCGGCCGGGCGTCCGCATCAGGCGCCGCGTTCTTGGAGCGGAATCGCTCAGAACGGGATATCGTCGTCCATGTCGCTGTTGCGGCCACCGCCGCCGGCGGCAACAGGGCGCCGCGGCGCGCTGCTGACCGGACCGGAGGAGCCGAAATCGCCGCCCGGCTCGTCGCCGAAGCTGCCGCCTCCGCCACCGCCGCTACGACCGTCCAGCATCGTCAACGTCGAGTTGAACCCCTGGAGCACGACTTCGGTCGAGTACTTTTCGACACCGCTCTGGTCGGTCCATTTGCGGGTCTGGAGCGCACCCTCGACGTAAATCTTGGCGCCCTTCTTCAGATACTGTTCGGCGACCTTGCAGAGCCCTTCATTGAAGATCACGACGCGGTGCCACTCGGTCTTTTCCTTGCGCTCGCCAGTCGCCTTGTCGCGCCACGTCTCCGAGGTCGCGACGCTCAGATTGGCGATCGGCCGCCCGTCCTGGGTGCGGCGGATTTCAGGATCCTTGCCGAGATTTCCAACCAGAATGACCTTGTTGACGCTTCCCGCCATCTCCGCTCTCCGCTCCGAATGCCACTGAATTCAAGAAGGCCGGTCCGCTCCCGCGTTCCGCCGTGCCTGTTGAGGCGACCCTATACGCTCGCCGAACACTTGCGGACGACGATCAGGCCGTCACCCCTCCGGTTATCCCCACATATAGCATCGACCTCCGGTTCGTTCCAGATTTGTTCTTGGCGAAGACAGATCTGAAGGCGTGGGATCGATCGGCCACATGTGTTGCGGAAAGGCACACGTCGATTGGAACCTTTGTAGGTTCCCAAAAATGGAAGAAAGAACTTAACATTCAGCAAGTTATGGGTACTCGCACTGCCCCGGTCTTGTTGCATTTGGGAGACGGACTCTGCCGCTCCGTAGAGCTACGGTTGCCTCGGACTTAGTTCATATGGGCCCTCGCGCCTGATCAGCCGCTTCGGGGAAATAAGAAGCGGACGAAACCTGGGGAGACTGGCAATGAATAAGCTTCTTATTTGTGCAATCGGTGCAGTGGCGATGGGCTTGTCGGCTCCCGCAAGCGCGGCGGACATGGCCGCGCGTCCCTACACCAAAGCCCCGCCGCCGGCGGTTGCCGCCATCTACGACTGGAGCGGCTTCTACATCGGCATCAACGGCGGCGGTGGCTCCAGCCACAAGTGCTGGGACTTCGTCACGCCCGCGACCGGCGTTCTCGTCGGCGAAGGCTGTCACAATGCAACAGGGGGCACCGTCGGCGGCCAGATCGGCTATCGCTGGCAGTCCGCCAATTGGGTGTTCGGTCTGGAAGGCCAGGGCAACTGGGCTGACTTCCGGGGCGACAACGTGAGCACCCTCTTCCCTGGTACCGCTTTGGTGACGGGTGATCGCAACCGTTCCCGCATCGACGCTTTCGGTCTCATCACCGGTCAGGTCGGTTACGCCTGGAACAACGTGCTGCTTTACGTGAAGGGCGGCGCCGCCGTCGTCGGTGACAAGTACGACATCTACGCTGCTGCGGGTACGCCCGGCGCGGGCGCGCTGCTGGCTTCGGCCCGGGAGACTCGCTGGGGTGGCACGGTCGGGGCCGGTCTGGAATTCGGCTTCGCCCCGAACTGGTCGCTGGGCTTTGAGTACGACCACATCTTCCTTGGCGATCGCACGATCGGCTTCACAACGCCCGCGGGTGCGGTATTCGGCAGCGACCGGATTCGCCAGGACGTAGACATGGGCCTGGTGCGCTTGAACTATCGCTGGGGCGGTCCGGCCATCGCAAGGTACTGATCGCGCTGGACATATCGCACTTCGAAGGCCGGCCTTGCGCCGGCCTTTTGCTGTGCAGTTCTCCAATATTAATCGGTCAATAACCGTTCCGTTTTCCGACCGTTGTTGCTTTTGAGTGACACAACTTGCGGCTTCACTGGTGTAAGTACGGCATCAGTTGGGCAAGTGAGTCCGATGCCCTCCCTATCGTGGAAGGCACAATCAGAAACTGGGACTGGGATTAGTTGAAAATGAAAAAGGTTTTGTTGGCTTCGGCCTGTTTGTTCGCTCTCGCCGCCCCGGCTTCGGCCGCTGATCTCGCGGCGCGCCCCTACACCAAGGCCCCGGTGGCCATGGCTTCGGTCTACAACTGGACCGGCTTCTACCTCGGTATCGTCGGTGGCGGCGCTTGGGAAAATTCCTCGACCGACCCGAAGATGAAGGGCGGCTTCGTCGGCGGTACTGCCGGCTACAACTGGCAGACCGGCAATGTCGTGCTCGGCGTCGAGGCCGATGGTTCCTGGGCTGATGTCAGCGCGTCGGTCACCGGCCCCGTTGCCGTCCCCGGCTTCGGCCTCGTCAGCACCACCCTCAGCTCCAAAACCGATGCGATGGGAACCGTGCGCGGCCGCATCGGCTACGCCGTCAACAACGTCCTGTTTTACGGCACCGGTGGTTACGCCTGGATCGACAACAAGCTCAGCGTCAGCGCGCTCGGCGTGACCGTTTCCGACAGCAAGTGGCACTCCGGCTGGACCGTCGGTGCGGGCGTCGAAGCGTTCTTCGCTCCGCAGTGGTCGGTCAAGGGCGAGTACCTCTTTCGCAGCCTCGGCGGCGAGACCTACTTCTCGGGCGCCCTGCCCTCCGGCACGCTCGAGTTTCACACCGTGCAGGTCGGCGTGAACTATCACTTCGGGGGCCCGGTGGTCGCCAAGTACTGAGTTCAGTACTTAGCCCCAACGCCATCCGCGTTACGAAAGGCCGGCCTTGTGCCGGCCTTTTTGTTTTGTCGGGCACGTTGCCGCGCAGTTCCACCCTGCTCCTGCCAGATGCCGCCAGTGCGCCAACAATCCGTTGACGATTCGCAAGTCCCACTGGAAATCCGTCTCCGTTCTTCCTACGTTCGCTGACAACCCCATCGGCGCCGATCCCGGTTCCGGGCGAAGCGCGCCTTTTTTGTTGGCGCGATCGCGCGCCTTTGGGATTCCTTGAGGGCAACCCGGATGGATGAAGTGATCAAGGCGAAGCGCCAACAGCAGAACGTGGGATCAAACCTGCGCGCAATTACCATCCGTGGCGCGCGCGAGCACAATCTCAAGAACGTCGATGTCGAGATTCCCCGCGACAAGCTGGTGGTGTTCACGGGGCTGTCGGGCTCCGGCAAATCCTCGCTCGCGTTCGACACCATCTACGCCGAAGGCCAGCGCCGCTACGTCGAATCGCTGTCTGCCTACGCCCGCCAGTTCCTGGAGATGATGCAGAAGCCCGACGTCGACCAGATCGACGGCCTGTCGCCGGCGATCTCGATCGAGCAGAAGACGACGTCGAAGAACCCGCGCTCCACCGTCGGCACGGTGACCGAAATCTACGACTACATGCGCCTGCTGTGGGCGCGCGTCGGCGTGCCCTATTCGCCCGCCACCGGCCTGCCGATCGAGAGCCAGATCGTCTCGCAGATGGTCGATCGCGTGCTGGCGCTGCCCGAGGGCTCGCGCCTCTATCTGCTCGCGCCGGTCGTGCGCGGCCGCAAGGGCGAGTACCGCAAAGAGCTTGCCGAATGGCTCAAGAAGGGCTTTCAGCGCGTCAAGATCGACGGCGCCTTCCACGAGCTCGCCGAAGCCCCTGTTCTCGACAAGAAATTCCCGCACGACATCGACGTCGTCGTCGATCGCATCGTGGTGCGCCCCGACATCGGCCAGCGCCTCGCCGAAAGTTTCGAGACCGCGCTGAAACTTGCCGAGGGCCTCGCCGTCATCGAATTCGCGGATGCGCCGGCTGCGGCAGCACCCGCGGAAGAGAAGAAGAAGACCGCAAAGATCCACGACAAGAGCGGACCCGAGCGCATGCTGTTCTCGGAAAAGTTCGCCTGCCCGGTGTCCGGCTTCACCATCCCCGAGATCGAGCCCCGGCTGTTCTCGTTCAACAACCCCTATGGCGCCTGTCCCGCGTGCGGCGGCCTCGGCGTCGAGCAGCATGTCGACGAAGACCTCGTCATTCCCGACAAGGAGCTCGCCATTGGCAAGGGCGCGATCGCGCCCTGGGCCAAGTCTTCGTCGCCCTATTACATTCAGACGCTGACTGCGCTCGGCAAGCACTACAAGTTCACGCTGACCACCAAATGGAAGGATCTGCCCAAGAAGACGCAGAACGCGATCCTCCATGGCTCCGGCGAGGACGAGATCAAGTTCTCCTACGAGGACGGCGTCCGCTCCTACGACACCAAGAAGCCGTTCGAGGGCGTCATCACCAACATCAACCGCCGCTATCGCGAGACCGAGAGCGAGTGGGCGCGCGAGGAGCTGGCGAAGTATTTCCACGACGTACCCTGCGAGGCGTGCCACGGTTTTCGGCTCAAGCCCGAGGCGCTCTGCGTCAAGATCGGCGGCAAGCATATCGGCGACATCTCCGAGATGTCGGTGAAGGGCGCCGGCGCGTGGTTCGAGACCGTGCCGGAGGCGCTGAACACTCAGCAGAACGAGATCGCCGGCCGCATCCTCAAGGAGATCCGCGAGCGCCTTACCTTCCTGCTCGATGTCGGCCTCAACTACCTCACACTCTCCCGCTCCTCCGGCACGCTGTCCGGCGGCGAGAGCCAGCGCATCCGGCTGGCTTCGCAGATCGGCTCGGGCCTGACAGGCGTGCTCTACGTGCTCGACGAGCCCTCGATCGGCTTGCACCAGCGCGACAACGCGCGCCTGCTCGACACGCTCAAGAGACTTCGTGACCTCGGCAACACCGTGATCGTGGTCGAGCACGACGAGGACGCGATCCTGCTCGCCGACCACGTGCTCGACATCGGCCCCGGCGCCGGCATGCATGGCGGCAACATCATCGCCGAAGGCACGCCCGCCGAGATCATGCGCAACCCCAACTCGCTGACGGGCAAATATCTCACCGGCGAGCTCGAGGTCGAGGTGCCCGAGCGGCGCCCGCCGAACCATCGCCGCACCATCAAGGTGGTCAACGCGCGCGGCAATAACCTCAAGAACGTTACGGCCGAAATTCCGCTCGGCCTGTTCACCTGCGTCACCGGCGTCTCCGGCGGCGGCAAGTCGACGCTGCTGATCGACACGCTCTACAAGGCGATCGCCCGCAAGCTGAACAATGCCAGCGAAGGCGCCGCGCCGCACGACCGCATCGAGGGCCTCGAGCACATCGACAAGATCATCGACATCGACCAGTCGCCGATCGGTCGCACGCCGCGCTCCAACCCCGCGACCTATACCGGTGCCTTCACGCCGATCCGCGAATGGTTCGCCGGCCTGCCCGAGTCGAAAGCGCGCGGCTACGAGCCCGGCCGGTTCTCCTTCAACGTCAAGGGCGGCCGCTGCGAGGCCTGCCAGGGCGACGGCGTCATCAAGATCGAGATGCACTTCTTGCCCGACGTCTACGTCACCTGCGACGTCTGCAAGGGCAAGCGCTACAACCGCGAGACGCTGGAGGTCCTATTCAAGGGCAAGAGCATCGCCGACGTGCTCGACATGACCGTCGAGGAAGCGGCCGAGTTCTTCAAGGCGGTCCCACGTGTACGCGAGACGTTCCAGACGCTGCATCGCGTCGGCCTCGACTACATCCATGTCGGCCAGCAGGCCACGACGCTCTCGGGCGGCGAAGCCCAGCGCGTCAAGCTCGCAAAAGAGCTGTCAAAGCGCGCCACCGGCCGCACGCTCTACATCCTGGACGAGCCGACCACCGGGTTGCATTTCCACGACGTCAAGAAGCTGTTGGAGGTGCTGCACGAGCTGGTCGCGCAGGGCAACACGGTCGTCGTCATCGAGCACAATCTCGAAGTGATCAAGACCGCCGACTGGGTCATCGACCTCGGCCCCGAAGGCGGCGATGGCGGCGGCGAGATCGTCGCCTGGGGCCCGCCAGAGGACATCGCAAAAGCGCCGCGGAGCTATACGGGGAAGTTCCTGGCGCCGGTGCTGGCGAAGGCTCGGAAGCCGAAGCGGAGACGCGCGGCGAGCGAGGCGGCCGAGTAGGTTACGCCGCGGGAGCGGCCGACACATTGTCTGAGGGAGACTGAGTTTGCCTGCCGGACTTGTGCAAACCTATCGTGCGTTCGCCCACAATAATGCTTGGGCAAACCACCGGCTGCTCACCGCTTGCGCGGCGCTGTCTCAGGCCGACTTCGAAGCCGAGCGGACCGGCTTCTTTCCGAGCCTGCAACGCACGCTGAACCACATCCATGTCATCGACCTCTTCTATGTCGATGCACTGGAGGGCGGATGGTTGGGACCGGCAGCTTGGAAGAACGACGTGCCGCACCTTTCCCTTGCTGCGCTGAAGCCTGCGCAAGCCGCGATCGACAAGCGCTTGATCGCCATGTGCGATGCACTGACGCCCGAGATTCTCAACGGCATTGTGCGGATCAACCGCGACACGCGGGTCCAGGCCGAACGCCGCGACCGACTGCTCATGCATCTGCTCCAGCATCAAATTCATCACCGCGGACAAGCGCACGCCATGCTGTCCGAAACGAGCGTCGCGCCGCCTCAGCTTGACGAGTTCTTCGCCGAGGGAGAGGCGCCGCTCAGGGCCACCGAATTCGACCAACTCGGATGGACCGAGGAAACCGTGTGGAAAGCCTAGCGGTGTAGCTTCGTCTCCATGCCCTACTCCCTCGCCATCTTTGATCTCGACGGCACGCTGACCGACAGCTTTCCGTGGTTCCTGCGCACCATCAACGACGTCGCCGATCGCTTCGGCTTCCGCCGCGTCGCGGACGAGGATATCGAGGGGCTGCGGCATGCTTCTTCGCGGGAGATTCTGAGCCGGCTCGAGGTGCCGCTGTGGAAGCTGCCGGCGATCGCGCGGCATGCGCGGCGACTGAAGGCGGAGGCTGCAGCGGAGATTTCGCTGTTTGCGGGGGTCGAGACAATGCTGCGGACGCTGGCGGAGGGTGGCGTGCAGCTCGCGATGGTGACGTCGGACAGCGAAGCCAATGCGCGCGAGAAGCTCGGCGATTGCGCGACGCTGTTCGCCCATTTCGATTGCGCGGCCTCGCTTTTCGGCAAGCCCGCGAAGTTCCGACGGGTCATCCGCCGCGCCGGCGTGGAGCCGGGCAAGGTCATCTCGATCGGCGACGAAGTGCGCGACATCGAGGCGGCGCGGACAGTGGGAATTGCCTGCGGAGCGGTGGGCTGGGGTTATGCGGCGCCGGCGGCGCTGCGGGCGATGGCGCCGGATCACATGTTTGATCAGATGGATGAGATTGTATGGACGCTGTGCCCCGGTGCCGTAGCCCGGATGAGCGAAGCGATATCCGGGAACGCCGGTGGATGAGGAGAGCCCCGTCCCGCATGTCGCTCCGCTCACGCGGGCTACACGCCCCTACTCCGTCCTGCGCAAGAATGCCCCAAACGCGCGCGGGCCGTCGCCGGTCTTGACCTCGCCGATCAGCTTCAGCTCGACCGCATCGATGATATCGAGCGTGTTGCTTTCCCAGCAGGCGACGATAATGCGCTTGCCGTCGGCAGTCGCGGCAATGCCTTCGGGATAATCGCCGACATTGATGCGCTTGAGCGGCTTCAAGGTCACCAGATCGAACACGCTGACAGTGCCGCCATACTGATCGGTGACGAAGCCGCGGCCCTGCGCCAGCGCCACCGCATAAGGGCGCATCCCGACCTGCACGCGGCCGGTCTCAGCCCCAGTGGCGATGTCGATCACGGAGACGTCGTTGGAGCCGACATTGGCGGTGTAGGCGCGCTTGCCCTCGGCATCGATGGTGACGCCGAACGGACGGGTGCCGACCTTGATGGTCGTCGTGCGCTGGCGCGTCGCGGTGTCGACCACCGACACACTGTCGTCGTCGCGGTCGGCCGAGAGCAGCAGCTTGCCATCCGGCGTTACCGCGAGCCCCGATGGCGAGGCGCCGACCGCAATGCTGGCCGTGACGCTGCGCGAGGCCGCGTCGATCACCCGCACCGCCGCCGCATACCAGTCCGCGACATAGACGGTGCGGCCATCCGGCGCGACGGCAATGCCGAGCGGCCCGCCGCCGACCTCGATCCGCGCCGCAACCTGCCGCGTTGCTGCGTCCACCACCGTCACGGCTTTGGCATCCGGGCTCGTGACATAGGCAAAACGTCCGTCCGCGCTGACGGCGACGCCGGCCGGCTTGCCGCCGATCGGGATGGTCGCGACGCTGCGCGCCGTGGCGAGGTCCACGACCATCAGATCGTCGCTGAGCTGGTTGGTGACGAATGCCTCTTCGGCGAACACATGCGCGATGCCGGCCAGGCAAAAGCTGGCGGCGAGCGCCGCCAGGACCAGCGCCCGCACCGTCAGCTTCCGCTCTCGATCTTCTTCTTGAGTGCCTCGAGGCCCGCCTGGTACAGCCCCTTCACCGCCTTGACCGCGGCCTCGTCACTCCAGCTCCGGCGGCGGCTCGTTGTTGGGAAAGCCACGATAGAACGCGCCGGCCCATTCCAGCGTCGAGCCCTTGCCGTCAGCGCTCGGCGTCACCGTCAATGTCGAGGAATAATTGGTGACCGGCAGCACCTTCACGTCCACATTGGTGATCCGGTAGGAATAGCTCATCGCGGCGGCGTCAAACTTGTAGAGCTCCTCGTCGACGGTCGCGCCTCCCGTCAGCGTCAGCTTCCGCGTCGCGCCGATCTCGTTGCCCTTCTCGCCCTCGGTCTTGGTGACAGGTGGCAGCCAGCTCATGTCCTGGAAATTGCCCATTGCGGCCCACACCTTGGCCGGGGCGGCGTTGATCTCGATGGATTCGCGCACCTTCTGACGGGTCGGCCCGTGGGCCCAGGCCGATGTCGAAACCGGGCCAAACGCCGCCGTCAAAGCCACCGCGCCCGCGGCAATCAGCACCGCGGCCAGGACCGTGCGCCGTCCAATCGTCACCCTCATCTCGTTTCCTCATACGTGTCGTTGATCATGCGCGACTTGAAGCGCGCTGGAATCATGGTAGCGCATTTTGCGGCCGCGGGGAGACCCGTTCGTGGCCGCGTTGCGGCGGGGCCCGCGCGCCCCACAACCCCTTGCCGCCCCGGCGGGCAAAACACCAATAAGCGGGTCAATCACGGCGCTTAAAAATATTTCTCTTTATCCGCATTTCGGATTATCATATAAAGAGCCAACCCGGCCGAGGGGCGGATCGCGATCGTCACGAACGCGGGATGGGACGTGGTGGACGTGGGCCACACCGGCGCGAAGGCTTCGCAGGGCGGGCAACCGTGAGCGAAAGTGTCGGGCACACGACCGGTGCAGCCTGCGTACGGCAAAATCGTGTGGTCCTGGCGCCCGGGGTCTGTGCGCCAAGTCTTGCGGTGATGCGTGCGGGCCGACCGGGCCGCAGCGTCAGCCATCCGCAAGGTGACGGGGGCAATAGTGCATCGCTCCCCGGGGAGATCACGACATAAGCCGTAAAACCACTGCGCAGGGAAGGCCGTGTGTTGGGCTTCACCTGTATGCCGCTGTGCAGCCTCTTGTAGCGCAACCTTCGCACAGTGGACCGTCGGTGCCAGCCGGCACCCGGCCTTCCCTGCGCCCTCGGCATTTTTGGGGGCTGTGATGACCGCAAAGCTCGGGCGCGATGCGCCGCGAGGAGGCGAAGATGTGTCTACGATTCAGAAGCGAGTTGGCGGAGAACAACGATGCTTCTCGCTCCCTCATTGCGAGCACAGTGAAGCAATCCAGAGTACCTCCGCGGAGAGACTCTGGATTGCTTCGTCGCAGGGCTCCTCGCGATGACGACCGAGACAGTGAGTGCCGATCACGCCGCCCGATCACTCCGCCAGCGTCGCCTCTACGAACCCGCGCGGGTCGTCACAGAACTTCCGCATCACCCGGTAATGATCGGTCTGCTCCACCGTCGTCGGCTCCAGGCCGTATTTCCCGAGCCGGAGCAGCTGTGCGTTGGGATAGGCCATGAGCATCGGCGAATGGGTCGCCATGATGACCTGGCAGATGCGGGAATTCTCCATGCGTCGAAGCAGCTTCAGAAATTCGATCTGGCGCGCCGGCGACAACGCCGATTCAGGCTCGTCGAAGATGAAAATGCCCTGGCGCTGGCAGCGCTCCTCGAAGAAGCGCAGGAATCCTTCGCCGTGGGAATGCGACAGGAAATCGGGGCCGACCTGCCCGGCATCACGTGCGGCCTTGTCGAGATATCGCGCCACCGAGAAAAAACTCTCGGCGCGAAAAAACCAGCCATTCGTGATTTTCGGCAGCCAGCTTGCGCGCAGCGCCCTGGAGAGTTGGCCACCCATCTTCTCCCGCGCTTCGGAGTGATCGACCGGCATGTAACCCTTCCCGCCACCGGCGTCGTCGTAGCCGGCGAGCGCTGCGATCCCTTCGAGGATCGTCGACTTCCCGGTGCCATTCTCTCCGACGATGATCGTGATGGCGGCGTCGAAGTTGAGATCGAAATCATCCGGAAAGATGGGCAGGCAAAACGGATAAGCCTCGCGATCGCGAACTTGCGACGGGTCGAGCCAAACCCGTTTCAGGTAAGGCGCCGGCAGGTTGATCGTTCGGCTGCTTCTTCGACTCATGTCCGGTTTCCGATCCATTCCGTCCAATCGGGCCACTAGAACATATCCGGAACGCAACCCTCGCGAAAGCTGCATCTGAGAGACATACAGCAACAAAACCCGACACGCGTGGCGAGGGCAAACTGGAATCTGGGATTGCGGTCCGAAATCGCCTTAGAGAACGCAGCTCTGAGGCAGTCGGCAGGCATAAGGCCCGCGCCCACCTCGCGACCCCGCAATGATTGACGGACGTCCGGGACCGTAAGAGCCGCGAGGAGTGCGCGATGGTATCAACGTATTTCAGTTACAGCTACATCACGCGCAATCTCAAGCAGTCCCTGACGCGGGTCGAACAGCAACAGGACGTAGCGCGAGAGGCCGCCTATTACAAAGCCCACATCGGCAAGGTGAAGTCCGTCGACGACTTCATGAAAGACTATCGCCTTTATCGTTATGCAACGAAGGCGTATGGCCTGGAAGACATGGCCTACGCCAAGGCCTTCATGAAAAAGGTGCTGGAGAGCGACCTCTCCGACGCAAACAGCTTTATCAACAAGCTGGTCGACAAGCGTTACCGTGAGTTCGCCGCCGCGTTTTCCTTCAATGGCAGTGCCACGTCGGTGGCGCAATCGGAGAACCAGACCGACGAGATGATTGGTCTGTACACGGCGACCAGGAAAAGCCAGGTCGATGCACTTGCCGGCGATTCGAATTACTACAGCGCCGAAATCGGTAACATCAGCAGTGCAGACCAGCTCCTGAACAACGACCGTCTTCGCAACTATGTCTATTCGGCGTACGGGATCGATCAAAGCAAGTGGTCGCGTGACACCATAAGCCAGGTCTTGCGCAGCGATCCATCCGATCCCAACAGCTACGTCAACACCACTTTCGCTTCTCAGCTAAGTGGCCTCAACGCCGACCTTGCTCAGGCCCGATCGGATGTCACCGCGGCCAATTCAAGGATCGCCGACTACACCGCCCAACTATCGCAACCGGGCGCGAACGTAGCCCAGTTGAACGTCCAGATTCTGGTCGAAAAGCATCATTTGGAGTCATATGCGAGCAGCATTTTCAGCCTTAGCGAGCAGATAGGGACGATTGGCGGGTTCGTCGACCTGGCCGGTGCGTTCGAGTTTTCCTCCGACGGGTCGCTTCCGTCAGGTGTGTCGGCGCAGACTGCTGCAAATGTCACGATCACGAAACAGAAGTTCGACGACAGCAAGTCCGCCGTCTATTCGGCGGCGAGCCCGTTGAACGAAGCTTTTGCAATCAGGCAATTTAGAACTGCCATCCTCAAGATCAATTCAGTCCAGGCGTTCGTATCGACACCGGGCGTGTATGAATTTGCGCTGGGAGCTGTCGGCCTCGAGCCCGTGAACGTCTCGCCGGCGACTGTCAAGGCCGTGCTCGAAAGCGACATCAACGACCCCAAAAGCTACGTCTATACCCTCAAGGACAATCGATATTTGGAGCTGGCACGCGCCTTCAACTTCGACGCAAAAGGCAATCTGACCACCCCCTTGGTGGCTCAGGACTCGGCTGAAGTCCTCCAGATCGCCAAGGACTACGTCATTGGAGCGGTGAAGAGCGCCAGCACGGCGACTCCCCAGCAGCAGGCCGCAGTTCGGGCACAGGCCACGAAGGATGCGTCGGAATATCAGCAGGCCATCGCCGGCATCGACAGTGTTTCCGATCTTCTCGCAAACAGGCCGATGGTCGATTTCATTCTCTTGGCCAAGGGTCTGGATCCCAGGAAGGTCAGCACCGAATTTCTCAAGAAGATCTTCAGCTCCGACCTGAACGATCCAAAGAGCTTCGCGAACACCGAGAGCGATCCTCGCTTTGCCGAAATCGTGGCGTCGTTCAATTTCGACAGTAAAGGCAACGTCGCGCGTCTTCCGATGATGGGTCCGCAAAAGCGGGATCAGTTTCGGGAAACACAAGCGAACTATGTCGAGCAAAGCCTGGAGCAGCAGCAGGGCGATGCCAATCCCGGCGTGCGCCTTGCGCTCTATTTCCAGCGAAAGGCGGGGGGACATCACGTCCGCATACGACATCCTTGCCGACAAGGCTCTTTCGGAGGTGTTCAGGACCACTTTCGATTTGCCTGACTCGATGGCGGCGATGCCGATCGATCAGCAGGCCAAGTTCGTAGACAGATTCATGAAGATCAAGGATCTGTCCGATCCCGCGAAGGTGACAAAGCTGTTGAGCCGTTTCTCCGCCATGTATGACATCAGAAACAGCCAGAGCACCGGCCAGGGTCAATCCCCCCTGCTCAACCTGTTTCAGGGATCCAGTTCGGGGATCAGTGACTCCACATACTTGGCCATCGCCAAGCTACGCACCCGCTGATGATCGCTCGCCGATACTAGCCCAACACCTCGAGCACCAGCTCCATGGTCATCAGCACGGGATTGTCGCCACGAATCAGACGGCCCTCCGCTATGCCGCCAGTGTAGTCGATCAGGGCGACATCGAGTGCGGCTTCGAGGGCGCCGGAGGAGCCGGCCGCAATCGCGCCGCCGGTTACCGCAAGCTCGGTCGCGAAGGGCTCAGTCACGCCGCCATGGGTGAAGCGCGCCCCAATTGTCGAGCCGACACCGCCATGGATCCTCGCGCGCGCGATGCCTTGCGCGCGGCAGAAGTCTTCGAGACAGCCCGCGAAATCCTGATTGGGGCGCAGCCGCAGCGCGAAAGCGCGGCTGGTCGTGCGTGCGCCGGTGCTCGCAGCCGCCACGGGCCCGAACAGCTTGAAATTGGTCTCGGGATCTGGCTCTGCGGCGAACATCGCACCATCGATGCCGAAGGCCTCGACCTCGAACGGCTCGGCGACATCGGTCACGTCCGGCAGCATGTGGCCACCACCGGCGCGGCCATCGGCCTCCGTCCACAGCCCATGGCAATGAAAGAACGGGGCGCCATCGCGCATGCCCAGCGTCATGCTGCCGAGCCTGGTGCGCGTCACGCCGCTTGGCCGGAATGTGTCGCTATAAAACGCGGCGTTCTCGCTGGTCTTCGACAGCGCCGGCATGACATAGCCGAACGGCCCGAGCGCGCCGCGCTCGAAGCTGAGCACGCCGCCGGCGAATCCCTCCGCGGCGAAACCGCGGCGCGCCGCCTCCAGCAGCGGCAGACCTGCTTGAAGCGTGAAGGAGAAAGCGCGTCCCCTCGCCTCCGCCCATTGGATGCGCTCGGCGACCGGCGCGCCGGGCTGCTTGATGCTGCGCATGACCTTCGCTCAGCCCGCCCGTGTCTTGTCGAGATCGAGCAGCCCGCGCGCCTCGAGCTCGTCGCGAACCATCCGTTTGGGAACCTTGCCGTAGCCGGATTTCGGCAAGGCCTCCCAAAAGAAGAACCGCTTCGGCATCTTGTAGCGCGGCACCTTGGGGCTGAGGAATGCCGCCATCTCCGCTTCGCTCACCGGCTTCGCGCCCTCGCGGGCGACGCAGACGGCAACGCCGACCTCGCCCCAGGTCGCATCGGGCACGCCGAGCACCGCGACCTCGCCGACGCAAGGATGGGTCAGAATCTTCTCCTCGATTTCGCGCGGATAGATGTTGGAGCCGCCGGAGATGTACATGTCGGAGGCTCGTCCCGTGATGTAGACGAACCCCTCCTCGTCCATGTGGCCGAGATCGCCAGTGCGGAACCAGCCGTTGCGGAACGCCTTCGCATTGGCTTCGGGATTGTCATAGTAGCCGGCCAGCACCGCGGGGCCGATTACGCAGATCTCGCCGCTCTGGTTGGCGCCGAGTTCACGGCCCTCGTCGTCCTGGATCGAGACCTGCATGCCGGTACGCTCGAAGCCACAGGTGCCGATCTTCGCGTGCGGCCCGTCCTCGGGGTCATGCAGCGCTGCCGGCAGCACGGTGATGTTGCCGGTCACCTCGCCGAGGCCGAAATACTGCACGATCACCTTGCCGAGCTTCCTCAGCGCAGCCTTCTGGTCCTCGCGATACATCGGCGCACCCGCATAGATCACATGGCGCAGCGAGGAATGATCGTATTTGTCGGCGGCGGGATGCTCGACCATCATCTTCAGAATGGTCGGCACCACGAAGAGATTGCTGACGCGATGCGCCTCGATCAGGCGGAACGCCTCGTCAATGTCGAATTTCTCCGTCGGCAGCAGCACGGTGCACACGCCGCGCGCGGTCTGCACCAGCTGATGCACGCCGGCGCCATGCGACAGCGGCGCCACCACCAGCGAGGCATCTGCTTCGGTGACGCCGGGCGTAAGATCGGCGAGATGGTTGGTGACGACAAAACCCATCTGACCGTGGGTGAGCACCGCAGCCTTGGAGCGGCCGGTGGTGCCCGATGTAAAGAAGAACCAGCAGGGATCGTCGTGCTCGACTGCGACGTTCTCGACCACCGTGCCGGCGCGCGACGCGACGGCATCCGCAACCGACGTCTCGGCAAACGGCGCCCGACCGTCGATGCTCCAGGTGAATTCCAGCGCGCCACCGCTTACGGCCGCGGCGTGCTCGGGAAAATCGACATGGCACAGAAACGCCTTCGCGCCGGAGGCCTGCGCGAGATAGGCGACCTCGTCCGGCATCAGGCGGAAATTGGTGGGTACCCAGACCGCGCCAAGCCGGAACGCGGCGAACATCGAGAAGAACATCTCATCGCCGTTCTTGGAATGAACGAGGATGCGGTCGCCCTTCGCGATCCCGCGCGCCGCGAGAGCGGCTGCCAGTGCCGAGACCTGCGCATCGATCTCGCGCCAGGTCCAGGATCTGTCGCCCCAGACGAAACCGGGACGCGCCCCATGCCGCCGCGCATTCTGGGTCAGCATGTGAGCGAGATTCATGACGCGGCGGGACATGCGCAGGGGCTGCATCGGGCTTCCTCTTCGGCGGCGGACGGCACGCGAGCCGCCCGCTCATTGCAGCCCATTTATCGCCATCGCCAGGAGCCCTGCAAGGTTGCCGGGCGCAGCGCAGCCCATCCAACCGTTCAGGAAATTTTAAACATGATCGGCGCAACCTCGCTCAGTTCTCGCGTACAGAGTGCCGCATCATGGTCAAAGCGCCCGCCCTCCTCATGTTATCGCTGGCGCTTGCCGGATGTGCCGTGGGCCCACAAGCGCACCTCGCCTCCGATCCCGCCTTCAAGCCCGCGCGCTATGCCTGGGACGGCGCCGGCGAAAATCCCAATCACCCGCGCGCTGCTTCAGAACCAGCGCGCGCGGCCCGATCCGAGCGCAACAGGTCGCAAGCCGCGCTTCAGCCCTATTCAAAGGAATGGTGGCAGGCGAAGGATGGCATCGAGGAGGAACGGGACGCCAGGGTCAACCGTTCCCTCGTCATCTGCCAGGGATGCCTGCGCCCGCAGGCGCAGCCGGAGGATTCCAGGTTCGCCAAGGCGACCGATTGAAGCATCCGGGCGATCAGGCCTAGGAAGAGATCCAACGCCGGCGTTGCGAGAAGCGGCGGGGGGCTACAACGCCCCGAGCTTCCATAACGACTCCTGCGCCGTCGGCAAGCCCGGCTTCAATTCCAGGCTGAGCGGGACACGCAGTTTCCGGATATCTCCCCTGCGGCAACCACTCTTGCTCGCACCTTGGCAAGGGCCGGTTGAGGCGCCTAGATCAGAGGCAAGCAGCATGTCGGAAGGATTTTTGCATGGCGCCGTCGGTACGGGATAACAAGGACAGAAGCCGCTTCGAGCTCGATGTCGGCAGCGAAATCGCCTTCGCCAATTACCGGCTGACGCCGTCGGCGGTGATCATCACCCACACCGAGACGCCGCGCGCGCTGCGCGGCCGCGGCATCGGCTCCGAGCTGGTCAAGGGTGCGCTGGAATTGATCCGGCGCGACGGCAGGAAGGTGATTGCCGGTTGCGGTTTCGTCGTCGATTATCTCGACAGGCATCCGGAAGATGCGGATCTCGTCGCCTGAATGCAAAAGGGCCCGCGCGATCGCGGGCCCTTGGATTGCGACCGGGCGATCGGTCAGTGCTTGATCTCCGGCGGCAGCTTGCCGCCATTGGCGGCGAGCTTGGACATCACCTGCTTGTGCAGCCAGACGTTCATGGTCGCGGAATCGTTAGTGTCGCCGCTGTAGCCGAGCTCCTTGGCGAGGTCCTTGCGCGCAGCGAGGCTGGAATCGATGTCGAGCGCCTTCATCAGATCGACGATCGAGGTGCGCCATTCCAGCTTTTCGCCCTTGTGCGCAGCGGCCGCCGCGTCGACGATCGAGGCAACGTCCACCGTCGCCGCGGATCCGCTCGGCGCGGCCCCTGCGGGCGCGCTGCCCGACGGTGCGCTGCCTGCGGGCGCGGCGGAAGCTGGCTGGCTACCGAAGATCGCGCCCATAATTTTCCCGAAAATGCTCATGTCTGCTCCCCGAAAAGGACCCGCTGGAAGGGCCTTGAGTGGCACTTATAGACCAAGTTGCGTCGTTGCGCCCGCCAAAGTTCCGCGAACAAGCACGCAGCATCAGCTTATCTGCGGCGAAATAACGACCGAATGACACTGTAGAGATTGCACCGCGGCATCGAATCTCACCCAAGCGTGAGGGACAGGACTCGCAAATGGGCGTACGGTTGACGTTCAGTTCGCGATGCCATCCGGAATTCGCGTCTGGTTGGGGATCGCGAAACTCAGAATAGCGGCCGCTTGCGCCGTTGCTGGCGCCAGATGCGGCCGCATGGCAAGGGAGCTAGCGACCATGGCCACACTCTACCCGGGCAATGTCCCGTCCATGGCCCAGACCGCCGAAGCGGCTGGACCGGTGATCCGAACCATCCAACTCTCCGATCTGCAGGATGCGCTCAAGCGCGGCTGGGACGATTTCAAGGCGGTGCCGAGCCACGCCATCATCCTCTGCGTGATCTATCCTGTGCTGGGCCTCGTGCTCGCCCGCGTGGTGATGGGCTATTCAGTGTTGCCGTTGTTGTTCCCGCTGGCCGCAGGCTTCGCGCTAATCGGCCCGTTCGCCGCTCTCGGTCTCTACGAGCTCTCCAGCCGGCGCGAGCGCCATGAGGAGGCCAGCGCCTGGGACGCCATGGAGGTGCTGCGTTCGCCCTCGTTCGGCGCCATGCTCGGTCTCGGCGCGCTGCTGCTGGCCCTGTTCGTGACCTGGGTTGCGACCGCGCAGGCAATTTATGTCGCCGCTTTCGGCTATGAAGGCGCATCCGGGATCTCGGATTTTCTGACGCGCGTGCTCACGAGCCGGCAAGGCTGGTGGCTGATCGTGGTCGGCTGCGGCACCGGCTTCCTGTTCGCCCTTGCCGCGCTGTGCATCAGCGCCGTGTCGTTCCCGCTGATGCTTGACCGCCATGCCGGCGCGTTCGAGGCCATGGTGACGTCACTGCGCGTCGTCGCGAAGAACCCGGTGCCGATGGCGGCCTGGGGCCTGATCGTGGCCGTCCTGCTGGCGCTGGGCACCATTCCGGCCTTCCTCGGCCTTGCCGTGGTGGTCCCCGTGCTCGGCCATGCCACCTGGCATCTCTACCGCAAGGTGATCGCGGCCGATCCGGGCGCGCGTCCGGTGCCGCCTCCGCCGCATCGTGCACGCAAGCCGGCCGCCGACTTCCCCGCCAACCTCTTCCCCTGGCGCAATCGGACCGACGCCTGACGATATCGTGACATGCGATCCTGCCCCGGTGCGGGCAGGATCGCGCACTGTCATACGCCTTGCTTTGGCCGCGGTTTCCATCGAGATTGCGCGCGCCGTTCAGATCACTTCACGGAATTTATTTGCTCGAATGACCCCGACGATTTCTCGTCTCGCCCTCGCAGCCTTAGCCATCACCGCGTCCATCCTATCCGCTCAGCCAGCGCTCGCCGCTGTTGCCTGCGGTTCAGGCAATTTCGACGCGTGGCTTGCAGACTTCAAAACGGACGCCGCGGCCAAGGGCGTCTCGCAACAGGCCATTTCCGCCGGGCTCGCCGGTGTGACGCTCGATCAGAACGTGCTCAACCGCGACCGCTCGCAGAAGGTCTTCAGCCAGACCTTCGAGGAGTTTTCCGGCCGCATGGTGCCGCCGCGCCTGACGCGCGGCTCCAACATGATGAAGCAATACGGCTCGGTGCTGTCGCGTATCGAGCAGACCTACGGCGTGCCTGGCGAGGTGCTGGTCGCGATCTGGGGTCTTGAGACCGATTTCGGCGTCAATACCGGCAAGTTCGCGACCATCCGCTCACTGGCGACGCTGGCCTATGACTGCCGGCGCTCCGAGCAGTTTCGCGCCGAGCTGTTGGATGCGCTCCGCATTGTCCAGCGCGGCGACCTCGCACCGGCCGACATGAAGGGCGCCTGGGCCGGCGAGCTCGGACAGACCCAGTTCATGCCGTCGTCATGGATGAAATACGCCGTCGATTTCGACGGCAATGGTAAGCGCGATCTCCTGCACAACGCCCCTGACGTGCTCGCCTCCACCGCGAACTATCTTGCCGGTTATGGCTGGCAGAAGGGTAAGGATTGGCAGCCGGGCAGTCCGAATTTCGCGGTGCTGCAGCAGTGGAACAAGAGCGAGGTCTACTCGAAGACCGTCGCCTATTTCGCCACCCAGCTCGCGCGCGCCCCTTAGATGAGATGCTTGCAGGACAAAAGCGTAGGGCCGATCGCTCGGCGACCGGCCCTCTCCTAATGCGTTCCTGAAGTTCCTATTTGCCCATGGTGGCGTGCATCGCTTTGTTCAGATGCGCGCCGCACGCACCCATTTTGCCGTTGAGCAGCGAGTCCTGCGCGGCCGCGATCTCCTTCTGCGCGACGAACTTGCCGTCACCATCGGCCATGTTTTCGATCGCGGTCTCTGTCTTCTCCAGATTGGCCGAGCTGCAGCCGCCGGCGGCGTGCTTGGCGGCCTGGGCCGGCGTGACGGCGAACGCAACGGCGGCAATTGCGATAACCCCGAGTAACTTCATCATGACGTTACCTTCCTTCTCTTGTTCTTGGGCCAGAGCCAGCGACATTGCCGGAATCTGCGACATCACCTTCCTCCGGGCGCGGCAACTTGACGCAATGAATTCCCCGCGAGAATTGCGTGATGTTGCGCGGCGCGCAGAGCTGCATGCAAAATTTCTGATTTTCATTACACGCTTGTAATCAACGCCACACGTCAGCGTGTGTGCACTGCGAGCGGGGACGGTTGTGGCTAACCAAGCGGGATAGTCCTGACTCGCCGCCCTTCGTCATGTGGATCCGCTGCAACCAGGCGAATCGCTGGCGAGAGTTGGCAAAAGTGTACGCACGCGCCAAGTAATGAGTATCAATTCATTAGAATCATGCGATTCTCGCATGTGAGACTTGGTTATAGAAGCTAGTCGATCCGCTTGCGGACAAGAGCAAAGCGACTTATTTCGCTCCGAACGGAACCGACTAGCCCATAGCAAATCCGTGAATTCACGGGACTTCAGACCTGTGCTCCCTGTTCCGCCTACCCTTTGGGCGGGACTGCTTTCGGGTTAATCGTCCGTTACCAGCGCCATGCACTCAGCGCTTAGCTGCATCGCAGCATCGGAACTTTCGCACTGCACCACTCTCACCTATATTCATTTCAACGATGAGGCTCGGGCAAGAGCTGAATCGAACTACAGGAGATTACCAATGCTGCTCTCGCTCATCCGCATGATCCAAGCTTTCCGGGACTATCAGCGCAATGTTGCCGAGCTGTCCCAGCTCAGCGATCGCGAGCTTTCCGATATCGGCCTCGATCGCTCGGACATCCCGCGCGTTGCCGCCGGTCAGTATCAGGGCTGATATCGTTCAGCCCTGAACCGGACGGACCGATAGCGCCCGCCTCGTGCGGGCGTTGTCGCATCCGGAGGCAGAAAACTCGATCTCGGCGATTCCACTGATCGCCGAAAAGCGCTACCTGTCCGCCCCATGACAGGACCCCAATCAAATACCGTGCACGTGATCGGCGCAGGCCTTGCCGGCTCCGAAGCCGCCTGGCAGGTGGCCAAATCCGGCGTGCCCGTGGTGCTGCACGAGATGCGGCCGACCCGCATGACCGAGGCACACCGCACCGATGGGCTTGCCGAGCTCGTCTGCTCCAACTCGTTCCGCTCGGACGATGCCGCCAACAACGCCGTCGGCCTGCTGCATGCCGAGATGCGCCGCCTCGATTCGCTGATCATGCGCGCAGCCGACGCTAACCAGGTACCCGCCGGCGGCGCGCTGGCGGTGGACCGCGACGGCTTCTCGGCGGCCGTCACCAAGGCGCTGAACGATCATCCGCTGATCGAGATCGCCCGCGGTGAGGTCGCAGGCCTGCCGCCGGCCGAGTGGAGCAACGTCATCGTTGCGACCGGCCCCCTCACTTCGGCGCCGCTGGCCGATGCGATCCGCGAGTTGACCGACGAGAACGCCCTCGCCTTCTTCGACGCGATCGCGCCGATCGTGCATCGCGAATCCATCGACATGTCGGTGGCCTGGTTTCAGTCACGCTACGACAAGGTCGGTCCCGGCGGCACCGGCGCCGACTACATCAACTGCCCGATGACAAAGGAGCAGTATGACGGCTTCGTCGCAGCGCTGGTCGCCGGCGAGAAGACCGAGTTCAAGGAATGGGAGACCAACACGCCCTATTTCGACGGCTGTCTGCCAATCGAGGTCATGGCGGAACGCGGCCCCGAGACTTCTCCGCCATGGACCGATGAAGCCGGTCGGCCTCACCAATCCGCACGATCCCACCACCAAGGCCTACGCGATCGTGCAGCTGCGCCAGGACAACAAGCTCGGCACGCTCTACAACATCGTCGGCTTCCAGACGAAACTGAAATACGGCGAGCAGCAGCGCATCTTCCGCACCATTCCGGGGCTGGAGAAGGCCGAATTTGCTCGCCTGGGCGGCCTGCATCGCAACACCTTTCTCAACTCGCCAAAGCTGCTCGACGGCCAATTGCGCCTGCGCGCGCAGCCGCGGCTGCGCTTTGCCGGCCAGATGACGGGCTGCGAGGGCTATGTGGAATCCGCCAGCGTCGGCCTGATTGCCGGTCTCTATGCGGCAGCGGAGGTGCGCGGCGAGACGCTTGCGAGTCCGCCGGTCACGACTGCGCTCGGATCCCTGCTCGGCCACATCACCGGCGGCCATATCGAGACCATCGAGCCCGGCACGCGCTCGTTCCAGCCGATGAACATCAATTTCGGCCTGTTCCCGCCGCTCGCCAGCGCACCGACGAAGAAGCCCGACGGAAGCCGGCTGCGCGGGAACGAGAAGACGGTGGCCAAAAAGCAGGCGATGAGCGCGCTGGCGCTCGCCGATCTCGATCGCTGGATCGCCGATCACCTGCGCATTGCCGCCGCGGCGTGAGTTTTCGATGAACCTTCCCAAAGACGACGCCGCAACACTCTCGGCGCGCTGGACCGAGGGCGTGCTGCTCAAGCGCGACGTGTTCTCGACCGTCGAGCGCGGCCGATTCCGCGACGATGACGGCGAGGTCGACGCGGTGCTGCGCCGCCTCGACGAGGTGCCGTGGTGGTCATTCCTTTTGGCGCGCCACCTGTTCGCCCGCGAGAAGCATGCGCTGGCACTCGCTAAGGGACTCGATGTCGGCCCGGAGCTGCTGTGGGCCGGACGCCGCGCGCTGGTGCGCAGCTTCGTCGATGGTGTCGCGCTGCATCTGGCGAAACCGCATGGCGACCTCGCCTATTTTCGCTCGGCGAAGGCCGCGCTGCGACGGCTGCGCCGCGCCGGAATCTGCCACAACGATCTTGCCAAGGAACAGAACTGGCTGGTCGGCCGCGACGGTCGCGCCTATGTGACCGACTTCCAGCTCGCCGCCTGCTTCGACCGTCGCGGCCGGCTTTACCGGATCCTGGCCTATGAAGATCTCCGGCATCTGCTCAAGCACAAGCGATCCTACGCGCCCGAGGCGCTGACGCCGCGCGAGCGCAAGATCCTGGCGAAGAAGTCGTTCGCCGCCAGCCTCTGGCTCGCCACCGGCAAGAAGGTCTATCGGGCAATCACCCGCGGCCTGTTCAACTTCACCGACCGTGAAGGCGGCGGCCGAAGGCTCGTCAACGACGCGCCGGTGCTGGCAGAATTGATCCGCAAGAACCCCGCCGTGCGCGACACCGCCATCGTCGCCTTTGCCGACCGCCGCTCCGGTGTCGGCCTCTATGCCTTCGTCGAAGCCGATCAGGCCGCGCTCGAAGGCCAATTGCGCAACGAGCTCACCGTTGCCAAGGGGCCAAAGCCGCCGGAACACATCCAGGTCGTGCACGCACTGCCACGCAATCCGGACGGCAAGCCGCGCACGGAGATCCTGCAACTGGTCGCCATGAACCAGCTCGACCTGATCGAGCCGATGATGAAGAACGACCAGGACCGTGCTTTCCTCAAGGACATCCTGGAGCAGCGCAAGAACCTGCGCGACCGCTTCAATTTCGAGGCCGACCTGCCGGCGAGCTAACGTGGATCACGCCTTGAAGCGTCCACATTGGCGATAGAGAAGCGATCCGATAATTCGAACTTGGTGGGGGGACTTGGCGGGGTCATGGGCACTCGGGGGTACATGATGCATCGCGTGGTTGGCGGCCTGATCGCTAGCCTTCTGCTGCTCGCCACCACGTCCGCAATGGCCGAGTCCCCCGCCGAGCTGATCTCGAGCTTCCGCCTCAAGCATGGTGAGGTCCGCGTCGTCCGCGATTCGACCCTCGACCGCATCGCCATGGACCAGGCGCGCGCGATGGCGACGAAGGACGACCTCAGTCACGACGCCCTCGGCCCGTTCAACCGCCGGGTCGCACCGGCCGGCGCAGGCCGCGCCGCCGAGAACATCGCCTACGGCTACGACAATTTCGAGAAGACCCTCGGACAGTGGATCGACTCGTCGGGACACCGCAAGAATCTGCTGCTGCACAACGCTTCCCGCGTCGGGATCGCGAGCGCGAAAAACGCTAGCGGCAAGCGCACCTATTGGGCAATGGTGATCGCCGGCGACTACGAGCCGAAGGGCAAAGGCAAAGGCAAGAAAGACGGGGAGCCGCTGGTTGCGGTGAAGCGCGAGGCTGCGCCCGCCAGCAAGCCAAAATCCAGCGGCTGCCACATCAAGCTGCTCGGCCTTTGCATCTGAGACCAAGCTTGGCCATCTTGTTCGCATCCCTCGACGCGTTTAATCCATGCATGAGGATCGCGAGACGCGGAGGCATGGATGATGGATATCGACCGAATTCGTCGCGACACCCCGGCTGCCTCTCGGCTCGCCTATCTCCACAACGCGGGCGCAGCGCTGATGCCGGCGTCCGTTGTTGCGGCGATGAAGGAACACATCGATCTGGAGAGCGAGATCGGAGGCTATGCCGCCGCCGACCGCGAGGCGCGCCGACTTGAATCCGTTTACGGCTCGGTCGCCCGCCTCCTGAACGCCGCGCCCGATGAGATCGCCCTCATGGAGAACGCGACGGTTGCCTGGCAGATGGCTTTCTACGCGCTTCCATTCAGCAAGGGCGACCGGATCCTGACCGCCGAGGCGGAGTACGCGGCCAACTATGTCGCCTTTCTTCAGGTCGCCAACCGAACAGGCGTCGCGATCGACGTCGTGCCGAGCGATGCCAGCGGCGAGCTCGACGTCGACGCGCTCGAACGCATGATCGATGAGCGCGTGAAGCTGATTGCGATCACCTGGGTTCCGACCAATGGCGGGCTGGTCAATCCGGCTGCAGCCGTCGGCAAGATAGCGCGGGCGCACGGCATCCCCTATCTGCTCGACGCCTGCCAGGCAGTCGGACAGATGGTGGTCGACGTCGAGGCCATCGGCTGTGACATGTTGTCGGGGACCGGGCGTAAATTCCTCCGCGGCCCGCGCGGCACCGGCTTTCTCTACGTCGGCCGAAAAATGCTGCAGCGGCTCGAACCGCCAATGATCGATCACTTCGCCGCACCCTGGGTCTCCCGGGACGCTTTTCGGCTGCGTGACGATGCGCGCCGTTTTGAGACCTGGGAGAACAACTACGCAGCCCGGCTTGGGCTCGGCGCGGCTGTCGATTATGCCCTCGATATCGGGATCGGCCCGATCGAGCGGCGTTGCCGCATGCTGGCGGACCGCCTCCGGGGCGGCCTTGCATCCATTCGCGGCATCAGAGTTCGCGACCTCGGACGCGCTCCGGGAGCCATCGTCAGCTTCACGGTGGAAGGGTACGAGGCGGAAGCGGTCGTCAGCGACGCGGCCGCAGCCGGCATCACGATCGGTGCCTCAGATCCGTCGAGCACGCGCATCGATGCCGAAATCCGCTCGCTGCCGCCGGTGGTGCGCGCCTCCCCGCACTACTACAATACGGACGCGGAGATCGATCGGCTGATCGTCCATTTGGCGGGTTTGACGCGGCGATAGCGGCGATCATGCACGCTCAGGTACAGCGCGCACTCAATCCGGATGCGCCAAGCTTCGCCATGACCTCGTCGAGATGGGCGCTGTCGCGGGTTTCAATCACCAATTGCAGCAACGTCGCCTTGGCCGGAAGATCCGAGAACGTGCGCTGGTGCGAGACCTCGATGATGTTGGCGCCGGCCTCGGCCAGCAGTGCCGCGACCGCAGCCAATTGGCCGGGCCTGTCGGGAATGTCGAGCGACAATTGGGTGAGCCGCCCCTCGCGCGCCAACTCGCGGGTCAGGACCGATGCGATCAGACGTGTGTCAATATTGCCCCCGCTCAGCACCAGCCCGACCTTCTGACCGGCGAAACGGGACGGGTCGGACATCAGCGCGGCGAGGCCAGCGGCACCGGCGCCTTCGACGACCGTCTTCTCGATCGAGATCAGGGTCGCCACCGCGCGCTCGAGCTCGGCTTCGTTGACGAGCGCAATGTCGTCGACAAGGCGGCGGACGATTTCGGTCGTGATCTTGCCGGGCGACTTCACCGCGATGCCTTCCGCGAGTGTGTCGCCACGTGCCGGCAAATTGCCGTCATGGATGGCATTGTGCATCGAGGGGTAGAGCCAGGCCTCGACGCCGAGGATCCGCAGCGACGGCTTGATCGATTTCGCGGCAATGGCGATCCCGCTGATCAGGCCACCGCCGCCGATCGGGACGACCAGCGTATCGAGCTCCGGCACGGCCTCGAGAATTTCCAGCCCGACCGTGCCCTGCCCTGCGATGACAAGCGGATCGTCATAGGGATGGACGAAGATCATGCCATGGACTTCGCCGTGGCTGCGCGCATACGCGGCCGCCTCCTCCAGCGTGGCGCCCGTCACCACCACCTCGGCGCCGTGATGCCTGGTGTTCTCGACCTTCACCATGGGCGTGCCGACCGGCATGACGATAGTGGCGGGAATGCCGAGCCGCTTGGCGTGATAGGCGACGCCCTGCGCGTGGTTACCCGCCGACATCGCGACGACGCCCCGCGCGCGCTCCTCCGGCGTCAGCGCCTTGAGGCGGTTGAGCGCGCCGCGCTCCTTGAACGAGGACGTGAACTGGAGGTTCTCGAATTTCAGCCAGATGTCGCAGCCGCAGATATTGCTCAGCGTGCGGCTGTAGCTACAGGGCGTCTCGACGACGGTGCCGCGGATCGTCTCGGCGGCGGCATGGATGTCGGCCGGTACGACCGGAAGGCCGCCCAGATCGGAAGATATGGTTTGGGACAACTCAGCCATAGGACAGCATAGAGCATTTGCCCGGCTCCGGCGATAAGCCAACCGCTATTTGGTAAATTCCCGCGAACGTGAAGCCCGCCACAGCGTCCACAGCGTACGCAGCCGCGATGACGGTTGCGGCGTAAATGGATTGCGCCCGGGTTGCGACAGGCGCTTGAGGTCGGCCCGCGCTTGTCCGAGCGGAAGGAACGCTGGACGCACTGATGCCGGCACCTCCACCAGCAGCGACAAGGCCGTCGTCAAATGTTGCTGCGCCTCGCCCGAGAGTTGGCCCAGCGCGGCGCGCAAGTTTGGCGTCTCCTTTCCGGCGAACACGTCTTCCACGTCGCAATCGTGGCTCGCCAGCACCTGCTGCGGCAGGAACAATTGCCGGCGCGCCGCATCGCGCGGCAGATTGGCGATGACCTGTACGATGCCCTGCGCCAGCCCGGCATGGCGGGCGAGATGCTCGGCCGCCGCCGACGGTGGTCCCATGATCCGGGCGGCGAGATCGAACAGCGCCGATGAGGTCGCCGCGAGGTAGCCCTCCAGCGCCGCCATTGTTGGCATTGGGTCGTTGTAGAGATCGAATTGATGCTCGTCGGCGAGCAGCGACAGCGGCTCGACCGGCAGGTCGAAATCACGGATTGCGCGGAGCAGCTCCGCCGCCACCGGATTGCGCTCGGCACTGCCATGGACTTGGCCCGACAGCATGTCGGTCCACCATTGCAGGCGGATTTCACCGGGCAAGGGCTGGCTCACCTGATCGCGGACGCGGACGATCTCGACATTGAAGGCATAGAGCGCCAGCAGCCCGCGGCGCTCGGCAGCGGGCGCGAACAGGGTCGCGGCATAGTGCCGAAAGTCGTGGCTGCGCACGAGGTCAGCACAGAACGCAACAGAATCCGGCGGCGGCGCGGAGCCACTCATGGCACGGCGATCAGCGCGGCCGCGACGCGCCGCCGTTCGCCCATCATGATGTTGTAGGTACGCACGGCGGGACCGGTCTGCATCGCATCCAGCACCACCCTCGCCGCTTTGAGCGCCTGGCGCAGTTCCGGCGGCGGCAGCCAGACCCCGGTTCCGGTGCCGACCAGGAGCGTGTCGATGCTGTTGGCAGACTTGAAGACTCGATCCAGCGAATAGCGGTCGATCTTTGCAGGGTCCGTTATGTCCCAGGCCCAGATCGCGTCGGGCAGGCAAAGCAGCGATCCCCGATGCGACATGCCGGCAAAGGCAAAGCCGCCCTTGCCATAGGCTTCGATCGGCGCCGAGCGGGGGAAATGCGGTGCTTTGGGATCGCCGGCCATGAGCTTCGTCCGAATGAGCTTACTGCCCTCCCAAACTCCTGCGAGGGCATGCGGTTCGGATCATGCCTTGCTTTTCTTCGCCGGCGTACCCTTATCGACCGCATCCTCGCGATGCTCGCCGACGCCGAGATAGATCAGGATCGGGGCCGCAATGAAGATCGAGGTATAGGTGCCGACCAGCACCACGCCGAACATCATGACCGCGGTGAAGCTGTGGATGGCATGGCCGCCGAACAGCAGCAGGGCCAGCAGCGCCAGCGTCACAGTGAAATGGGTGATGATCGAGCGCGACAGCGTCGAGTTGATTGATTCGTTGAGGAGCTGCGGCATCGGCATCTTCTTGTAGCGCCGCAGCATTTCACGGATGCGGTCGTAGATGACGACGGTGTCGTTGAGCGAATAGCCCAAAATCGTCAGAAGCGCCGCGATGCTGGTCAGGTCGAAATCGACCTGACTGATCGACATGAACCCGATCGTGAGCACGATGTCGTGCACGTTGGCGATCATGGCGCCAAGCGCGAACTGCCACTCGAATCGGAACCAGAGGTAGATCAGGATCGAGACGATCGCCAGCATCAGGCCGAGCATGCCGTAGGCGAGCAATTCGCCCGATACGCGCGGTCCCACCACCTCGACGCGGCGATAGTCGACGGAATCGCCAAGCGCGGTGCGGACCTTCTGCACGGCCTCCTGCTGGGCGGCGTCGCCGCCCGGCTGCTCCGCGACACGGATCAGGACATCGGCGGGGCCGCCGAATTGCTGCAACTGGACTTCGCCCAGACGCAGGGCATCCAACGTCGTACGCATCGCCGCAATATCGGCGGTGCCGGACTTGGCCTGCACCTCCAGTAGGGTGCCGCCGCGGAAGTCGATGCCGAAATTCAGTCCATGGGTGAAGAACAGCGTGATCGCGACGATCGACAACGCCGCCGAGATCGGGAAGCTGATCCGGCGAAAACGCGTGAAGTCGAAATGGGTATCGTCGGGGACGATGCGCAGCGACGGCAGCCAGCCGAATGCCGCAACCACGGTGAGAATGGCAATGAGGACGCCGAGCCCGATGAGAACAGTGTGATTCACGATCAGGCTCCTAGATCGGCACGCTCTGCGGCCGCTTCCACCGCACCCACCAGGCCACGATCAGCCGGGTCAGGGTGAAAGCGGTGAACACCGTGGTGATGATGCCGATTCCGAGCGTCACGGCGAAGCCGCGCACCGGACCGGTACCGATGTAGAACAGCACCGCGGCGGCAATAAAAGTGGTGATGTTGGAATCGAGGATGGTCGCAAGCGCCCGCTTGAAGCCGGCGTCGATCGCCGAGATCGCGTTGCGGCCGCCACGCAACTCCTCGCGGATGCGCTCGTAGATCAGCACGTTGGAATCGACCGCGATACCGACGGTGAGCACGATGCCCGCGATGCCGGGCAACGTCAGCGTGGCGTTGAGAAGCGACAACAGGCCGAAGATCATGGCGACGTTGATGGCCACCGCGATGTTGGCGAACACGCCGAACAGCCGGTAGGTCAAGAGCATGAAGATGATGACCAGGATCGAGCCGACATAGGCGGCGAGCTCGCCCTTTTCGATCGAGTCCTGGCCGAGGCCCGGACCGACGGTGCGCTCCTCGACCACCGTGAGCGGTGCCGGCAGCGCGCCGGCGCGCAGCAGGATCGCGAGATCGTTGGCCGATTGCACCGTGAAACTGCCCGAGATCTGGCCTTGTCCGCCTGTGATGGGCTCGCGGATCACGGGAGCCGAGATGACCTTGTTGTCGAGCACGATCGCAAAAGGCAGCCCGACGTTCTCTTGCGTGGCCTGCGAGAACTTGCGCGCGCCCGACGTATTGAACTTGAAACTCACGACGGGTTCGCTGGTGCGCTGGTCGAAGCTCGCTTGGGCATCGGTCAGGTCGCCGCCGGCGACCAGCACCTGCTTCTTGACCACATAGGGTGTGGGCGGCGGTGACGCGCTCATCAGAAGCTCGGATTCCGGCGGCAAACGTCCTTGCTGCGCCTGATCGGGCGGCACCGACGTATCGACCATGCGGAATTCCATCTTCGCGGTCTTGCCCAGCAATTCCTTCAGCCGGGTCGGATCCTGGAGGCCGGGGACCTGCACCAAAATGCGATCGTTGCCCTGGCGCTGGATGACGGGCTCGACGGTGCCGAGCTCGTTGACGCGGCGTTCGACGATCTGGATCGACTGCTCGATGGTCTTGCGCATGCGGTCGAGCATCGCGGCCTGCGGGATGGTAAGGCGGATCACGCCACCGCCGGCGTCAGTCACATCCAGGTCGCGCTGACCGCTGGATCCGACCAGTCCGCCCAGCGGCTGGGACAGCTCGCGCAGCTTGGCGAGCGCAGGCTGCAGGTCCGATTCCTTGGTGATCCTAACCTCGGCCGCGTCGTTGCGCACGGTGACGCCGCCGGTGAAGCCGATCTTGGCATCGCGCAGCGTCCGGCGAACGTCGTCGCGGACCTGGTCGAGCCGCTCCTTCTTCACATAGTTGCCGTCGACCTCGAGCAGCAGATAGGAGCCGCCTTGAAGATCGAGGCCGAGCACGAGCCGACGCTGCGCCCAGGCGGGCCAGGTCTTGACCTGCGCTTCGGGGAAGAAGTTCGGGACCGCGCAGAGGCACACGATCAGCGCCGTCAGGATAATCCCGAGCGCCTTCCACCGCGTGAAATACAACATCGACTGGACCTGTCAGATCAGGAGATTTGCAGGAAAACTTGAGAGACTCGCGGAAGCACTCACTTCGACGCGGCGTCTTCCTTGGCGCTTTCCTTGGATTCCTTGGCCGGCTCGCCCTTGGCGCGCACGCCGGAGACCATCGAGCGCATCTGCCGCACGCGCACGCCATCGGCGATCTCGAACTCGATCTGGTCGTCGTCGACAACCTTGGTGACCTTGCCGACGAGACCGCCCGAGGTCACGACGGTGTCGCCGCGGCGGATGTTCTTCACCAGGTCGGCGTGGTCACGGACCTTCTTCTGCTGCGGACGCAGAATCAGGAAGTACATGATCACGAAGATCAGGGCGAACGGCAGCAGAGACATCAGCATGCCGCTGGTGTCGCCGGCGCCCGCAGCCTGGGCATACGCAGGGGTAATCAGCATTCGGACGATCCTCGTGAGAACGGGGGAAAACCGGTCAGGCCCAAATGGCGACCGGTTCGGTCAAATTCGCGCGGACTATAGCGGCCATTGCCCCAATTGCAACGCTGCCAGACCGCCCTTTTAGCCACCTTGCGGCGCGCGCACAGGCCCGATAAGGCTGCATTCTCAGGAACTTCGGACATGCCCCAAAACCGAGCAAAAGCCCGGCCGGCAAAGGCCCTCGCACCCCTGCCGCGAAGGCAGCCGGCGTCGCGGCAAAACGTCCCAAGGTGGCCCTCAAGGCGGCTTCCAAGACGATTTCCAAGACGACGTCCAAGACGAACCAAAACGTCTCCCAGCAGCGCATCGTTCGCGCGCTGGAGACGATTGCGGCGCACCTCTCCGCGCAAGGCAAGCCCGCCGCCGAACGCGAGTCGTTCAAGCAGGCGGATGCTTTCGTCTGGCACCCGGACGGCCGCCTTGCGGCGGTGCCGCGGGTCAGCCGCGTCGAAATGTTCCTGCTCAAGGGCGTCGACCGGATGCGCGACATCCTGATGGAGAACACCGAGCGTTTCGCCAACGGATTGCCCGCCAACAACGCGCTGCTCTGGGGCGCGCGCGGCATGGGCAAGTCGTCGCTGGTGAAGGCGGCGCATGCCAGCATCAACGCGGAGCGCAAACCGGCCGACAGACTGAAGCTGATCGAGATTCATCGCGAGGACATTGAGAGCCTGCCCGCCCTCATGGAACAGCTTCGCGCCTCATCCTTCCGTTTCATCGTGTTCTGTGACGACCTCTCGTTCGACGGCAATGATGCGTCCTACAAATCGCTCAAGGCGGTGCTCGAAGGCGGCATCGAGGGGCGGCCGGAGAACGTCATCCTCTACGCCACCTCCAACCGCCGCCATCTGCTGGCGCGCGAGATGATCGAGAACGAGCGCTCGACCGCGATCAATCCCGGCGAAGCCGTCGAGGAGAAGGTCTCGCTGTCGGATCGCTTCGGTCTCTGGCTCGGCTTCCACCGGTGCAGCCAGGACGAATATCTCGCCATGGTGCGGGGCTATTGCAGCCATTTCGGCGTGAAGATCGACGATGACGCCCTGGAACGCGAGGCACTTGAATGGTCGACGACGCGCGGCTCGCGCTCGGGCCGTGTCGCCTGGCAGTTCGTCCAGGAGCTTGCGGGACGGCTCGGCGTCAAGCTGGCGGCGACGTAGCCACAGTCATAGCCCAACCCAAAACTGTCATCGCCCGCGAAAGCGGGAGATCCAGTATTCCAGAGACGGTTGTGATCGATCGAGAGGCCGCGGCGTACTGGGTCGCCCGGTTAAGCCGGGCGACGACAGCTTCAGTTGGGAGACAATGTAGGCCTCATCACGCCCCGTTCAGGAATTGAAGCGGATCAACCGGGCTCGATCCCTTGCGGATCTCGAAGTGGAGCTGCGGCGACGCCACCTCCCCGGATTGACCCGACTTGGCAATGACCTGGCCGCGCTTGATGGTATCGCCGCGCTTCACCATCAGCTCACTCGCATGGGCATATGCGGTGACGTAGCCGTTGGAGTGCCGAACCAGCACCAGATTGCCGTAACCTTTCAGCTCGTTGCCGGAATAGGCAACGACACCGTCTTCGGCCGCCTTGACCGGCGTGCCCTCGGGCACCGCGAGATTGATGCCGTCGTTGGATTTGCCATTGGTCTTGGCGCCGTAGCTCGTGACCACCTTGCCGCGCACCGGCCAGCGGAAAGTCGGCAGCGCGCTGGTGGTCTCCGCAGCTTTCGCGGGAGTGTCCGCGGCCTTGTCTTCGACGTTGGCGGTGGCCTGGGCCAGGCGCGCGCTCTGCACCGGCGCGGCGACGGCGGCCATCTTGGTGGCGGGCGCAGGCGCGGCAGCAACCGGCTGCAGCGTCCCCGCGACGGGAGCGGCTCCGACCGGAGCCGCGGCAAGCGGTGCTGCGACAGCGGCGGTCTTGGCCCCGGGCACGGCCAGCCTGGCGCCGAGCTTGAGTTTTGCAGAGGGATCGAGGCCGTTGGCGCGGGCCAATTCGGCCGCCGAGATATGGTTCTTGCGGGCAATGCTGGCGAGCGTGTCGCCGTGGTTCACGAAGTGCGTGCTTGACGGCGCGGCAACGGCCGCAACCGGCTTCGCAGCGGGCGCTGGGGCAGCGGCAAGGGGAGCCATAAGCGGCGCGGGCGCAGCCGCCGTAGCTTGGTGCGGAATGATCAGTTGCTGGCCGGGCGAGAGCGCGCGCGGCCCCTTATAGCCGTTGGCGGCGAGGATCGCCTGCGGCGTGACGCGATAGCGTTTGGCAAGCAGGTCGAGCGTATCGCTGGTGCCGACGATGATCTTGGTTCCGCCGACCGGCTGGGCGGCTGCAACCGAGCGTGGCGGCACGGTGGCCGTGGTCTCGAGATGCGGCTGCGCCGGGGGTGCGTAGGAGCCCACGCCGCGTCCGCCTCCGGACACACCGCCTGCTGCAACGGGGTAGGATTGCGGCGTGGATACCGCCGGCGGCAAAGGCTGCGACTGATAATAACCGGACTGCGTCTGCGGCCGCGAATATTGCGGCAACTCACGCTGCGGCGGCGGGGCCTGCTGCACTGAACCGGTCGATTCCTGCGCGAAGGGATTGGAGAAGTTCGACTGGGACATGCGCGACGACATGTCGGCGCTGCACCCTGCGAAGCTGAAGGAGATCAGCGCCAGCACCGCGACCTGCGGCACACGGCGCGAGTAAAGCAACTCGGCGGCAACGGACATGGTTACTCACTCGTACGCAACAGAACTGGTGTTTTAAGTAAACACGCGCCGAGTAAATAACGGCTTAACCCTCCCAATAAGATGTTGGCAGCGCAGCCAATCCGGAATTCTACAGCTCCCGCGCCACGCCGGGCAGCGCCGGCACGAAGCGGACCTCGACGAGTTCCTTGCGCTCGATCCCGGCTTCGGTCCGGCTCAGCCGGATCAGCGTCTGCACCCCCTGATGCGGGCCGACGGGCGCGATCAGGATGCCACCCACCTCCAGCCGCTCGACCAGGTTCTCCGGGAGCTGCTCCATCGCGGCCGTGACGATGATGCGATCGAACGGGCCAATATTGGGGGGCAGATTGAGTCCGTCGCCCAGCATCACCTCGACGTTGTGATAGTTGAGTTTTTCAAGCCTGATACGTGCGGCATCCGCAAGCTTGCGGTAGCGCTCGACCGTCAACACCTGGCCGGCGAGCCGCGACAGCACCGCCGCCTGGTAGCCCGAGCCGGCGCCGATCTCGAGGACGCGGTGCTTCTTCTGAAGCTGGAGCTGCTCGGTCATGTAGGCGACGACAAAGGGCTGGCTGATGGTCTGCCCGCAGGCGATCGGGAGCGCGCTGTCGCGATATGCGCCGTCCCGATCGGCGTCGTCGACGAATTGATCGCGCGGCACCTCCTCCATGGCCCTCAGGACCGCCTGGTCGCTGATGCCCCGACGCCTCAGCGTGAGCTGAAACATCATCTTTTCCGGCGGGTGCTGATGGGGGGTCATTGCCTGCTTGTGCTGTGTTTTCGGTCCGGGACGCCCAACCTGGGCGCGAGATTCCTGTTCCGGCTCAGGGAACCCATGATAGGCTTCGGATGGCGTAGTTGACCATAAATTGGCTTGCAACGGGCGAGCCGCGATGGCCATTTTCAGGCATCCGTTCGTCGAAACGCGCATTGCGTCGATTCATGTTATCTGCGAACGTTTTTGGCAATGGGCAAGGACTCGACCATGACCGCGACGGGGCTTACTGGCCGCTCTGTATTCCTCGTCGAAGACGAGGTGATGATCAGGATGATGGTCGCGGACATGCTCGAAGAGCTTGGCTACAAGATCGCAGCCGAGGCGGGCGACATCACCGAAGCCATGCGGCTCGCCCAGGCAACCGAGTTCGACATCGCCATTCTCGACGTCAACGTCAACGGCAAGGTCATCTCGCCGGTCGCCGATGTCATCAAGGCGAAGGGCTGCCCGTTCATCTTCGCCACCGGATACGGTTCCTCGGGCCTGCCCGAGCAGTACCGCGATCGGCCGGCGCTTCAGAAGCCATTTCAGCTCGACGCCCTCGGCAAGACCATCGAAGCCGCGCTTCGCGGCGGCTAGGCCCCATTCCAGGTCGGATTACTTCAGCGTCGGACTTACTTCAGCGTCGCACTCAGCGCCTCGGAAAACGCCTCGTTGGTCCGGTCGAGCCTGAGCGGCGTGACGGAGACGTAGCGTTCGCGGAGCGCCGCGAGATCGGTGCCGTCGGCCGGCGTATCCATCATCGCGGTGCGCTCGAAGCCGATCCAGAAATACGGATTGCCACGGCCGTCCCTGCGCTCGTCGATCCTAAGGAAGCCGAGATTGCGCTTGCCTTGCCGCGTCACGCGGATGCCCAGCACATCCTCCGGCGCGCAGGCCGGGAAGTTGACGTTGATGACGGTGTCCTTCGGGATGCCGGCGGCGATCACCTTGCGCAGGATGTCGGGCCCGAATTTGCGGGCCGTGTCCCACAGCGGCCGGTCGCGGGTCTCCACGCTGAACTCCTGCGACAGGGCGAAGGACGGCAGCCCCAGGATGGTGCCCTCCAGCGCACCGGCGATGGTGCCGGAATAGACCACGTCCTCGGCGACGTTGCGGCCCTTGTTGACGCCGGACAGCACGACATCGGGCAGCTTGGCGCCGAGGATGTGGCGCGCGCCCATGATGACGCAGTCGGTCGGCGTGCCGCGCACCGCGAAATGCCGCGGACCGACCTCGCGCAGGCGCAGCGGATCGTTGAGCGACAGCGAATGCGACACGCCGGACTGGTCGAGCTCAGGCGCGACCACCCAGACGTCATCGGACAATGCGCGCGCGATCTCCTCCAGGACCTTGAGGCCGGGGGCGTGGATGCCGTCGTCATTGGTGCAGAGAATGCGCATGGGAAAGGTCGATTCCTGAAGCGGGTCTGAGCCGTCTTATCCGGCCGGGGCCGATCAGGCAAACCGGCCGACCGGGCGGCACCTGGTCGCCGGCTTGGCGGTTATCGGCGAACTCGCCATTGCGGCAGAAAGCGCGCAAGCCGGCCCTCCGCGTGCAATCTCATCGCCGGCACGACCGGGCTCACCATCGGCGCCTCAATCACGCCGAGCGCCTCCAGCTGCGCGACGAATGGGTCCGGCACCGGCGCCTGTGGAAAGCGGTCACGTGCCAGCGTTAGCGCCTGGTCGAAATCGGCTGCATTCACACCGGGCTTGGCCCGCCGGCTCTGGACCAGATCGTCGTCCCAGAGCCGCGTGATCGCGATGTCGAGCACGCCACGCAGCCGCTGATCGACGGCCTGGATACCGGCACCCGTCACCGCCCATTGTCTGCCGACCCAGAAGATATCGCGGTGCAAGGCCATGAACGATCGGTTCGCGTTGTCGGGTGGCCGGCAGGATAACCGGCCGCCCGATCTTCGCAACCAAACGTTTCTCCGTTTCAGATTGGCGGCACGCCTAGTCGCGTGCGACCACCTTCAGCCCGCCCATATAGGGCTGGAGCACGCTGGGGACCGCAATCGAGCCGTCCTCTTGCTGATAGGTCTCCATCACGGCGATCAACGCGCGGCCTAGCGCTGTGCCGGAGCCGTTGAGCGTGTGCACGAACCGCGGCTTGCCATCGGGGCCGCGCGAGCGCGCGTCCATCCGGCGGGCCTGGAAATCGCCGCAAACCGAGCAGCTTGAGATCTCGCGGAATGCCCCGCCGTCGCCCTGACCCGGCATCCAGACCTCGATGTCATAGGTTTTTTGCGACGAGAAACCCATATCCCCGGTGCACAGCGTCATCACGCGGTAATGCAGCTCGAGCCGTCGCAGCACTTCCTCGGCACAGGCGAGCATGCGCTCGTGCTCGTCCTTGCTCGTCTCCGGCGTCGTGATCGAGACCAGTTCGACCTTGGTGAACTGGTGCTGCCGGATCATGCCGCGGGTGTCGCGCCCTGCGGCGCCCGCCTCCGCGCGAAAACACGGCGTCAGCGCAGTCAGCCGCATCGGCAGCTGCTTTTCGTCGAGGATGGATTCTCGGACGAGATTGGTGAGCGCCACCTCCGCGGTCGGAATGATCCCGAGACGCTCGGTCCGGAGCCGCTCATGGTCGGGCGCGGCGAGCAATTCGCCCTTGATCGCCCAGAACTGGTCGTCCTCGAACTTCGGCAATTGTCCGGTGCCGAACATGATCTCGTTGCGCACGAGCAGCGGCGGATTGATCTCGGTATAGCCGTGCTCGTCAACGTGTAGGTTCAGCATGAACTGGCCGAGCGCGCGTTCGAGCCGCGCCAGTCCCTTCTTCAACACGACGAAGCGCGCGCCGGAGAGCTTCGCTGCGGTCTCGAAATCCATGTCACCGAGCGCGGCGCCGAGATCGTCATGGGGTTTTGGCACGAACGCGTAGTTGCGCCTGTTGCCGAAGACATGGCGCTGCACATTGCCGTGCTCGTCGACACCATCGGGCACCTCGCCGAGCGGCAGATTGGGGATCGCCGCCAGCTCCTTGGCGAGCTCCTCGTCGGCAGCCTTCGCGGTCGCCTCGAGCTCCGGCATGGTGGTCTTGAGCTCGGCGACCTCCGCCATCAGCTTCGCCGCGCGCGCCTCGTCCTTCGTCTTCTTGGCATCGCCGATTTCCTTTGAGGCCGCATTGCGCCGCGCCTGCGCCTGCTCGGAAGCCAGGATCGCCGCACGCCGGGTCTCGTCGATCGCAAGCAGCGACGCCGACATCGGCTTCAGGCCGCGTCGTGCGAGGCCGGCGTCGAAGGCTTGCGGGTTGTCGCGGATCGATTTGATGTCGTGCATGGCCGTGGTCCTGGGGCTTGTTGCAACCCTGCAAATCCTGGATTTGCATTTATGCAAATGGCTGCTTCCCCTAGCACGGCTGTCATCGCCCGCGAAAGCGGGCGATCCAGTATTCCAGAAACATCACTGATTCCCGATAGGCCGCGGCGTACTGGATTCCCCGCTTTCGCGGGGAATGACACCGGAGTATGGGGCGCCCTACTCTGCCGGATTGGCCGGCGTCGATACGTCGGTGCCGCTAGAGGCTTGCGAAGCTGCCGCCTTCTTCTCCACAATTCCCACCGCGATGATCGAGCCCTCGTAGAGCGCGAGCAAGGGAATCGCGAGCGAGCACTGGCTGAGCACATCGGGCGGGGTCAGAACGGCCGCGATGACGAAGGCAACGACGATGAAATAGCGGCGCTTCTCGCGCAGCATTTTAGACGTGACGATGCCGATGCGCCCCAGCAGCGTCAGGATCACCGGAAGCTGGAAGGCGATGCCGAAGGCGAAGATCAGCGACATCATCAGCGACAGATATTCGCCGACCTTGGGCAGCAGCTGGATCTGCGCGGTCTCGTCACTGCCGGCCTGCTGCATGCCGAGCGAGAAGCGGACCAGCATGGGCAGCACGACGAAATAGACCAGTGCTGCGCCCAGCACGAAGAAGAACGGGGTCGCGACCAGATACGGCAGGAAGGCCTGCTTCTCGTGCTTGTAGAGTCCGGGAGCGACGAACTTATAGATTTGTGTCGCGACGATCGGGAACGAGATGAAGCCGGCGCCGAACAGCGCGAGCTTGAGCTGGGTGATGAAATATTCCAGCAGCGCGGTATAGATGAATTTCGAGTTCTCGGGACCCGCGATCCACACGAACGGCCAGACCAGCACGTTGTAGATCTGCTTGGCGAAGAAGAAGCAGAAGATGAAGGCAATGCCGAAGCCGAGCAGCGCTTTGATCAGCCGCGAACGCAGCTCGATCAAATGGTCCATCAGGGGAGCTTTGCTGGCCTCGATATCGGCGGCGCTCATGACGCTTTGGCGCCCTTAATCGCCTCGGCCGGCGCAGTGTCCTGGGTGACCGAATCTTGCGTGACCGAACCTTGAGCGACCTGCGCCTGCTCGACCTCACGGGTGATGGCGAGCGGCTCGTTCACGGCCGCATGTGCCTCGGCTTCCACGAAGGTCTCCGGCGTCGGCGCTTCCGGCGTGGTGGGCGTCGTCAGCGCTTCGCTTGAAGTCGCCGACGGTTCGACAGCGGTGGAGATCGAGGTCTCGGCGGGCTTGTCCAGCGCATCGACGCGGAGCGCGTCGCTGACGTCTTTCTGGAGCGAGGTCATCAAATTGTTGCCGGCGAAGCCGGAAGCCGCTTCCTTGACCTCGTCGAAGCTCTTCTTGAGGTCGGCCATTTCGGCCTCGCGCATCGCTTCCTGGAATTGGCCCTGGAATTCGGCGGCCATCTTGCGCGCCTTGCCCATCCACTGCCCGACCATGCGCAGCACGCCCGGCAGCTCTTTCGGGCCGATGGCGATCAGGGCCACGACCCCGATCAGGACCAGTTCACTCCACCCGATGTCGAACATGAGGTCTTCCGTTCACGCCAGCCGCAGCCGGCCCAATCCCTCGCGCGCAGGATCGGGTCCGCTACCCGCGTCTCGCGTGCTCTCTGGCTCAGACGGCCTTGCTGCCGACGTCCGACCGTGCCGCGGTCGGCGCGGCATTGTTGTGCTCGATGGACTTGGCCGGCTCGGGCTTGTCGGCGACCTTGTCGTCGTCCTGCATGCCCTTCTTGAACGCCTTGATGCCCTGCGCCACGTCGCCCATCAGATCCGAGATCTTGCCGCGACCGAACAGCAGCAGGACCACTGCGATCACCAGGACCCAGTGCCAAATGCTGAGTGAACCCATCCTGCAACCCTCCAAACGCGCATGGCCGGGGACCGGCCGATCTTCACCGAAACCTAGGCTTGGCAGGTGTCAAAAACAAGGACCAAGGCAGCGGCAATTCGCTGTTGGCGCTACGTAATTTTGCTAGTGTTAACTGGTCGCAGGCGGCCGGTAAAAGGCCGGGACGTCAGTCCTCGCTGCCACCCTCGCCCCCCTCATGGCCGCCTTCCGGCGTCTCGGGCTCGACCGCGGGCGCCAGCGCCAGATCAAGGTCCTCGCCCGGCTCCAGCGGATCCTCGTCTTCCCGCAAAGTCGGGTCATCCGACGGCGTCGGCACGCTGAATCCGGTCGGCAGGCGCGAATCCAGCAGGCCAGTGCCCTTCAGCTCCTCCAGGCCCGGCAAATCGCCGAGCTGTTCCAGAGTAAACTGCGACAGGAAGTCCTCGGTGGTTCCGAAGGTCAAGGGACGGCCCGGCGTCTTGCGACGACCGCGCGGCTTGATCCAGCCGGTTTCCAGCAGCACGTCCAGCGTGCCCTTCGAGGTGACGACGCCGCGGATCTCCTCGATCTCGGCGCGCGTCACCGGCTGGTGATAGGCGATGATCGCCAGCACCTCGATCGCGGCGCGCGACAGGCGGCGGGTCTCGGTGCTCTCGCGGGTCATCAGCCAGGCGAGATCGCCCGCGGTGCGGAAGGTCCATTTGTTGGCGACCCGCACGAGATTCACGCCGCGCAGGGAGTAGTCGGCCTGCAACTGCTCGAGCGCGGCCTTCACGTCGACGCCCTCGGGCATGCGCTTGGCCAGCGTCGCGGTGTCCAGCGGTTCATTCGAAGCGAACAGCAGCGCTTCCAGCAGCCGCAATTCTTCGGGACGTGCCTGGGACTCGTTCTCCATCGGCTCGGCCTCTTCTACCCGCACTTCAGCCAGGCTTGCCATGGCAGATTCTCCTTGTTGCACTTGCACTTAAGCGACCGGCGCATCGGGCGCAGGAGCTGCGTCCATGACCGGCTTGGGGCGCCCCTTCCGGAAATAGATGGGCGCAAACGCCTCTTTCTGATTCAGCTCGAGCTGACCTTCGCGCACCAGCTCGAGCGCAGCCGCGAAACTCGAGGCGAGCACCGTCGCGCGCTGCGTCGGGTCGGCGACATGCTGAAGCAGAAAATCGTCGAGAACGCCCCAATCGTCTTGCTCGCTGATGCTTCCGACGAGCCGCTCCAGCGTGGCGCGCGCCTCGGCAAGCGACCACACCGTGCGCTTGGCCAGATGCACGCTCGCCAGCACGCGCGACTGGCGCTGCGCGGCATAGGCGGTGAGCAGGTCATAGAGCGTTGCCGTGTATTTCGGATGCTTGATCTCGGCGATCTGCTCGGGCTCGCCGCGCGGGAAGATGTCGCGCAGCAATTGCTGCCGGTTCATCAGCCGGTTGGCGGCTTCACGAATCGCCTCCAGCCGGCGCAGGCGGTTGGCGAGCGCCGTCGCCATCTGCTCCGCGCTCGGGCCTTCCGCACTCGGCGGCTCCGGCAGCAGCAGACGCGATTTCAAGAAGGCGAGCCATGCCGCCATCACGAGATAGTCGGCGGCGAGCTCGAGGCGGATCTTTCGCGCGGCTTCGATGAAGTGGAGATATTGGTCGGCGAGCGCCAGGATCGAGATCTTGGCGAGATCTACCTTCTGCTGCCGCGCCAGTGCGAGCAGCAGGTCGAGCGGACCTTCATAACCCTCGACGTCCACCACCAACGCCGGCTCACCCTCGGCGAGCTCTGCGGGCCGCCCGGTTTCAAACGATAGGATTTCTGCGGTCATGCCGATGCCGTGTTTGCCCGTGCGATCAATGCCTCCAGTTCGGCGCGCGCGGCCGCGCGATCGAACGGTTGCGGTCCTTTACGCGCAGCGAGCGCGGCGTTCGCCCGCTCCAGCGCCCTGCCCGCCAGTTCGGGTGTCTGGCCGGCGACCTCACGCATTTCCTCGATGTTGCCGTTGCAATGCAGGGCCATGTCGCAGCCGGCCGCAAAAATGGCGCGGGTCCGTTCGGCGATGTTGCCCGACAGCGCGTTCATCGACACGTCATCACTCATTAACAAACCCTGGAACCCGATTGCGCCGCGAATCACCTCAGCGATCATTGTCGCAGATGTCGTCGCCGGATGGGCGGGGTCGACCGCGCTAAACACAACATGTGCAGTCATGGCCATCGGCAAATCCGCCAAAGGCTTGAATGCCGCGAAGTCGGTGCGATCCAGTTCGTCGCGCGACGTGTCGACCGTCGGCAGATTGAAATGGGTATCGGCCGTAGCTCGGCCATGGCCGGGGATGTGCTTGAGCACCGGCAACACGCCACCCTGTTCCAGGCCCTCGGTGACCGCGCGGGCGATCGCGGCGACCTTTCCCGGTTCGGTGCCGTAAGCCCTGTTCCCGATGACGGCGTTGGCGCCAGCCACCGGCACGTCGGCCAGCGGCAAGCAATCCACGGTAATGCCGAGATCTGCGAGATCGCACGCGATCAGCCGGGCGCTGAGGCGCGCCGCGGTCAGCCCGAGCGCCGAATCAGTATCGTAGAGGCCTGCGAAAATAGCGCCCGGCGGATAGACCGGCCAATGCGGCGGCGTCAGGCGCTGCACCCGCCCACCCTCCTGATCGATCAGGACAGGGGCATCAGCGAAACCCGCAACCGCCCGCAATTCCGCAACGAGTGCAGCAACTTGAGCCGGCGTCTCGACATTGCGCTTGAAGAGGATGAAGCCCCACGGGCGTTCGCTGCGGATAAACTCCCGCTCGGCGGCGGTTAGTTCCGTTCCGGAAACGCCGGTAATGAAGGCCCGCGTGCTCATACGGCCGATTAACCCTGACCCGCGAGAGGGTCAAGGAAACGGCCGTTAATTCCTCTGGACGAAGCAGGCAGACAGGCCAGCGGATTTCAAACTGTTGCAGGCCTGGTTCGCCTCTTCGAGCGATCCGTACGGCCCAGCGAAGGCGCGGTAGACGATTCCCTTGCCCTTGTCGGTCAGGTCGACCCGCTTGACCACGGGTGCGCGGGAGCCAAGCACGCTGCCGTACTTGCTCTGAAGCACCCGGTACGAGGCGTGGGCGCTATCCTCGGTCTGCTGCGAGGAGACCTGCACGACGTAGCCGCCGCCACCGCTGCTCGCGGGCGCAATTTGCGTCGGATTGGTCGCAGCCATCCGCTGCGGTGGCTCCGCGGCCGGCGCCGATTGCGGCGCAAGCGAGAGCGGCTGATTGGCACTGGCATTGGCCGAGGTCGGCGGCGTGCGTGGTGCAGCTGGTGCCGCAACGGGCTTCGGGAGAGCTGTCGGCTTCGCGGCCGTGGCCGCTTGCGACGCGGTGGCGTCGGTCTGATCGCCCTTCACGGCCACGGTCCTGATCGCGCGCGGCGAATTGTTCGGCAGCGTGCCGTTGCTCGGATTCGGGCCCGCACTCGACAGCGGAATGCTGGACGGCGACACGCTCGCGACTGGCGGCGGGTTCGCGTTCTGGTTCAGCGCCGGGAACACCACGCGGGGACCTCCCGCCTTGGCGTTGACGTCGACAGGCGCCTCCTCGCGCGGCACGATCTTCTCGGCGCCATCTCCGGTGACCATGCGGTCCGGTACCTTGGCCGAGGAGTCCGACGGCGCCGGCACGATTTTGGTCGGCGTGTTGTCGGCCTTGATGATCGGCGGCTCGCCGCTGCGGGGCGAGCCCACATAGGTCTTGTAAGCGAACGCAGCGCCGGTCCCGACCACGGCAAGGGCCAGGATCGCCGCGACGGTCATCATGCCGCCGCGCTGCTTCTTCGGCTCGTCGAGATCGGCCTCGGGATAGTCGCTCTGGAACGCGTAAGGATCGTCGGGATAGGCGGGATCGCGCTGATAGTCCTGCTCGCCCGCCTCCAGCCGTCCGTAGAGCGCCTCGTCGTAGCGCGCCGGATCGGGCTGCTGGTGGGCTTGCTCCTGGTAAGCCTGATCGGGCTGCTGATATGCCTGATCCTGATAGGCCTGCCCCTGATGGGTGCGAGCTTGATAGGCCTGATCCGGATAGGCCTGCGGCTGACGATAATCAGGTTCAGGCTCGGGCGCAGTCGGCTGGGCTGAATAACGATGCAGTGGATGAACCGGGTTTACGGAAGCGGGATAGGCAGGCTCAGCTGGCACCGTCTGCGGCTGCACATTGGCGCGCCGCATCCATGAGGGTGGCCCGGGCGGCGGCGGGGCCTGCTCGGCATAGTCCTGCTGGCCATCGTCCTGGCGATAGTCGTCGTCCTGATAGCTCTGGGCAGGCGCAGGTGCTGCAGGCGGGTGCACGCCCGGCCGCCCTTGCGCTGCGAACGGATCGGTCTGCCCGATCAGGCGGGCAAGTTCGGCCAAGGGATCACCGCTCTCCGCCCTCCCATGCTGATCGCCACCGCGATAGTCATCGGAAGGAAACGGTCTGTCCTGATATCGTTCGGCCATCGTGATGATGCGTCCCTTCGGGAAAGCCGCGCGCCCTCGACCAAGGCGCGGCTTTCGACCCACAAGGCTTTCAACCAAGTCTAAGCGATCCGGCTTCTGCCGGTTACCCCCGAAATCCCTTAAGTAGTTCGCCCCAAACTACCGCATCTCGTCCGGAGCATGGACGCCGAGGATGGCGAGGCCCGATGCCAGGACAGAGACGACGCCCTGGACCATGGCCAGCCGCGCCTTCGTTAGATCTGCATCATTATTGATAATGAAGCGTAAATAGGGCAAATCGCGCCCCTTCGTCCAAAGTGCATGAAATTCGCTGGCTAAATCATAGAGATAGAAGGCAATTCGGTGCGGCTCGTGGGCGGTTGCGGCCGCTTCCAGCATGCGCGGAAATATTGCGAGCCGCTTAAGAAGGTCGAGTTCAGCCGGGTCCGACAGCCGTTCCACCGCCGACTCACCCAGCCAGGCGATGCGCTTTTCCGTTTCCTCCGGGAGTTCCGGGAACACCTCGGCCCGGGCGTTGCGGAAGATCGAGTGGCCGCGGGCGTGGCCGTACTGCACGTAGAACACCGGGTTGTCGCGCGACTGTTCCATGACCTTGGCGAGGTCGAAGTCGAGCACCGCGTCGTTCTTGCGGTAGAGCATCATGAAGCGGACGGCGTCCTGGCCGACTTCATCCACCACCTCACGCAAGGTGACGAAGTCCCCGCTCCGCTTGGACATTTTCACCGGCTCGCCGTTGCGCAGCAACTTCACCAGCTGGACGATCTTGACGTCGAGCGCCCCCTTGCCGGAGGTGGTCGCCTTCACCGCCGCCTGCATGCGCTTGATGTAGCCGCCATGGTCGGCGCCCCAGACGTCGATCATCTCCGCGAAACCACGATCGAACTTGTTCTTGTGGTAGGCGATGTCGGCGGCGAAGTAGGTGTAGGAATTATCCGACTTGATCAGCGGGCGATCGACGTCGTCGCCATAGGCGGTCGCCTTGAACAGCAACTGCTCGCGATCTTCCCAATCCTCGGTCGGAGCCCCCTTGGGGGCGGCAGACGGCCCTGGTAGACGTCGCCCTTGGCGCGCAGGAAATCGATGGTCTCGGCGACCTTGTTGTTGCCGGCGTTCTGTAGCGAGCGCTCGGAGAAGAACACGTCGTGGCGGATGTTGAGCGCGGCGAGATCATCCTTGATCTCGTCCATCATCATCGCGATCGCCTTGGCGCGCACCGTCGGTAGCCACGCGCCCTCGCTCACGGCGAGGAGCTTGTCGCCGTGCTCCTGCGCCAGCGCCTGCCCGACCGGCTTCAGATAGTCGCCGGGATAAAGGCCTTCCGGCATCGCGCCGATGTCTTCGCCGAGCGCCTCGCGATACCGGAGGAACGCGGAGCGGGCGAGCACGTCGACCTGCGCGCCGGCGTCGTTGATGTAATATTCGCGCGTGACGTCACGGCCTGCGAATTCAAGCAGGCTCGCCAGCGCATCGCCGAACACGGCGCCGCGGCAATGGCCGACATGCATCGGTCCGGTGGGGTTGGCGGAGACATATTCGACGTTGACCTTGGAGCCGCCGCGGACGCGGCCGTAATCGGCGCCCTCGCGCAGCACGGTCCGTAGCGCCTCGGCCCATGCGGCCGGCTCCAGCGTCAGGTTGATGAAGCCTGGACCTGCGACGTCGACCTTGGCGATCAACGGGTCCGCGCGCAGCTGTTCGGCGATCTGCTCGGCGAGGTCGCGCGGCTTTGCCTTTGCCTCTTTCGCAAGCACCATGGCTGCGTTGGTCGCCATGTCGCCATGGGAAGCATCGCGCGGCGGCTCGACCACCACGCGCGAGAAATCGATGCCCTCGGGCCAGTTGGCTTCCGCCGCGAGCGCGCGGCAGACCGCGTGCACGCGTGCGAGCACGTCGGCGAACAGGTGCAGTGCTGAGGATGTGTCGGGCATGGGCGCCGCCTAACGCAAATCCGGGGTCGAGTCAAAGAGCCGCTGGTGCTCGGTCAGGGCGAAACGGTCGGTCATTCCGGCAATGAAATTCCCGATCCGGCGGGCCCGGTCGCCCTCATTGTCCGCCTCCGCCCCGACCAGCCATTCCGGCGGCAGCTCGCCGGGCGAGGTGAGGTATTTTGCGAACAGGTCGAACAGGATCTGTTCCGCCTCGCCCATCACCCGCATGACCCGCTTGTGGCGGTACATGTGCTGATAGAGAAAGCGCTTGATGGCGGCCTCCTCCTCGGCGACCGCTGCGGGGAATGCGATCAATGCCCGGCTCTGCTGGCGCACGTCCTGTGCGGATTGCGGTTTCACGGCGGTAAGGTTTATCTGGGCCTCGGCGAACACGGCACCGATCAAGTGTGAGATCAGCTCGCGCACCAGCTCGGCGCCGCGCCTGACGTCTTCGAGATCGGGGTAATGCGCAGAAGTCTCGGCGATGATCTCCGCGGTCAGCGGCATCACCTTGAGGTCGTCGAGGTGAAACAGGCCGGCGCGCAGACCGTCGTCGATATCGTGGGCATCATAGGCGATGTCGTCCGCGATCGCGGCGACCTGTGCCTCCAGCGAGGCGAAACTCCACAATTCGAGATCATAGATCTTGATGTAGTCGGCGATGCCGACGGGAACGCCGCGCTCGCGATAACGCCCGGCCGGCGCACCGCTGCGATCGGTCAGCGGGCCGTTGTGCTTGACGATGCCCTCCAGCGCTTCCCAGGTCAGGTTGAGCCCGTCGAATTCGGGATAGCGCTGTTCCAGGGCCGCAACGACGCGGAGCGTCTGGGCGTTGTGATCGAAGCCGCCAAAATCCTTCAGGCAGGCGTCCAGCGCCCGCTCGCCGGCGTGCCCGAACGGCGGATGGCCGAGATCGTGGGCGAGCGCCAGGGTTTCCGTGAGGTCCTCGTCCAGCCCGAGCTGCCGGGCCAGCGCGCGGGCGATCTGCGCCACCTCCAGCGAATGGGTCAGCCGGGTGCGGTAGTGGTCGCCCTCGTGGAACACGAACACCTGGGTCTTGTATTTCAGCCGGCGGAACGCGGTGGAATGGATCACCCGGTCGCAATCCCGTCGAAACGGGCTGCGGGTCCGGCTTGGCGGTTCCGCGACCAATCGGCCGCGACTGCGCTCGGGATCGCAGGCATAGGGCGCGTGGGGGGCAGCCATTCCGACGGACACGGCGAATTTAGTCTCTATCCATTTGATTCTGCGTATGGTGGCACTTAACTATGCCGGACGCGGGATACCAACTGAATAGGGCACGTGACCTTCAGGTGACCTTGGTGTGACCGCGGGCCTATCGGAGACGAACGATGACGACTGACGTGACCATCAGTGACAAGGCCGCACGCCGGATTGGGGAGATCCTCAAGGGCGAAGGGTCTGGCGCGATGCTGCGGATCTCGGTCGAGGGCGGAGGCTGTTCCGGCTTCCAGTACAAGTTCGACATTGACCGTGCCCGCACTGACGACGATCTCGTGATCGAGCAGGACAATGCGGTGGTGCTGGTCGATTCCGCCTCGCAGCCGTTCCTGGCGGGGTCGCAGGTCGATTTCGTCGACGATCTGATCGGCGCCTCGTTCCGCGTCAACAATCCGAACGCCACGGCGTCCTGCGGCTGCGGGACCAGCTTCTCGATCTGACGTCGCCGGCTAGGCGCCGGTCATCTGCCTTTCCTCGTCCGTCCACTCCACGTCGACCGACATGAGCTCCGGCTGAAGTGGTGCGTCTCCCGCCATCACATGTCCATCGAGCGCGCGCAGCAGCGCCGCCAGCAGCGCGGGTTTGCGTAGCGGCTTGGCCAGGAAGTCCGACATGCCGGCCTCGCGGCAGATCTTGACGTCCTCGGGGAAGGCATTGGCGGTGAGCGCGATGATCGGCAAGGATCTGAATCGGCCACCTTGCGCACGGATCGCCCGGGTTGCGGCAAGGCCGTCCATGTCGGGCATCCGCACGTCCATCAGCACGATATCGTATTCGCCTTGGGACATGGCCGCGACGGCGTCAACACCGTCGGTCACGACGCGCAACTCGACATCGAAGGCGCCAAGCATCTTGCTCACGACCATGCGGTTGACGGCGTCGTCCTCGGCGACCAGCACCCTCAGCGGTCGGTCGAGACTCGCGATACGCGCCTTGAGGTCGTCGGCTTCGTCGCGGTCGGCAATGTAGTCGGACGCCTGCTCCTGGCTCCAGGGCAGCACCAGCGTGAAGCTGAATGTCGAGCCCTCGCCCGGCGTCGAGGTGACGCCGATGGTGCCGCCCATCTGTTCGATGATGCGCCGGGAGATCGCAAGCCCAAGCCCGGTCCCGCCGAAGCGGCGGCTGATCGAGGCGTCGGCCTGCGCGAAGTCGGAGAAGAGCTGGCCAAGCTTCTCGGGGGCGATGCCGATACCGCTGTCGGTCACGCTCCATTCGACGGTGGCGAGCAGATCGCGGCGGGCCTGACAGACGGCTGCGATCGTGACTTCGCCTTGGTCGGTGAACTTCACCGCGTTGGATGCGAGGTTGTGCAGGACCTGGCGGATACGCGCGACATCGCCGCGCAGCGTCGGCGGCAGGTTCGGATCGAGCTTGACCTTGACCGCGAGCCCCTTGCTCTTGGCACTCGCGCGCACGACGGTCGCCAATGTCTCTACCAGCGCCTGCGGCGCGAAGTCGATCACCTCGAATGCGAAGCGTCCGGCCTCGAGCTTGGAGAGGTCCAGGATGTCGTTGAGGATGCGCTGGAGATTGTCGCCGGACTCGCGGATCGTGGTGACGGCCTCGTGCTGCTCCGGATCGAGTTTTGTCTCCAGAAGCATGCTGGCAAGCCCGAGCACGCCGTTCATCGGCGTGCGGATCTCGTGGCTCATCACCGCGAGGAAATCCGATTTGGCGCGGCTCTCGGCCTCGGCCTTTTCCGCGCGCCAGCGCTCGGTCACGTCGCGGCCGAAGCCGCGATAGCCGAGGAATTGACCGTCGCGGTCGTAGGCCGGCTTCGCGGTGAGCGACCACAGCCGCGCCTCGCCGCCGGCGACGACCTTGAGGTTCATCTCGTGCAGCGGTTCGGCGTGCTCCATCAGGCCGACGACATTGTAGGCCGCGCTCTTGTCTTCGGGGCACAGCATGTCGAGCACGTCGGCGAAATGCGAGCCCTTCAGCAAGGGCAGTGGCAGCTGTGCGACCGCGGCGAAGCGCTCGGGCACGTCGACGAAATGCCCTTCGGCGTCGGTCTGCCACAGCCAGTCGCTGGCGTTCTCCTGAAAATCTTTCAGCAACAGCGAGATGATCTCGGTCTGGCGCTCGAGCTCAAGCTGGGCCTTGAGATTGCCAAGGAACAGATTGCCTTGCGAGACGATGTTGCGCGCCATGAAGAACGCGAACAGCAGCAGGAACACGGCGGTCACGAGGTAAGGCCCGGTGCCGCATAACAGCAACGCACCGGCGCAGGCGATCGTCGTCGTCGCGAGATAGACAAGGCCCGCACGCGGGAAGGTCGAGAGCGTGAAGGCACCGCCGGACATCATGCCGACCATAAGGCAGGCCAGAATGAGCTGACTGGTCGGCTCGATGCGGCTGAACAGCGCGACCGGCAGCGTGCCCCAGATTGCGGCGAGGAAGAACGCCTGCCGCAACATCTGCCGCGCGGCGCGGGGTGAGGCTTCCTGAGGCGGGCTTTGGTGGGAGCGCCGCCACGCGCGCACCGCGAGCGAGGCGGCGGTCGCGAGGGTCATGCCCCAGATCGCGAGAAAGTCGTTCCAGCCACGACCCCAGAACAAAATCAGCACAACGGCGACGTTGAGCATGGCGACGGCCATCGTCACGGGGATCAGGCGTATCACCGCGTCGATCTGCTTGGCGCGGATGCGGCTCAGCTCGCGGTCGCTGAGACCGGCGGTCAGGCCGTCCTCGATCTCGTAGCCGCCGAGCCAGTACAGGAACGCGCCGATCAACCCGTCGCGGGGCTCGGTTGGCTTCATGGCTTTGTTCGGCCGTCCCATTCGAAAAACCTTTCCACGATCAATGGCCCAGGCCCGACTTAAGCCGGGTTAATTTTGTGGGAGATTTCGCAGCGTCCTTGACGGGCGCGTTTGCATTTTGTTCTAACCATGGCCCCTGCCCGGAGCCGCCAAGATGCCCATCAGAATAGCCACCTGGAACGTGAACTCGGTCCGGCAGCGCATCGATCTCCTCCTGACCTGGCTGAAGGAGTGCCAGCCGGACATCGTCTGCCTCCAGGAGATCAAATGCGTCGACGAAGCCTTCCCGCGGCTGGAGATCGAGGCGCTCGGCTACAACGTGGTCACCCACGGCCAGAAGACGTTCAACGGTGTCGCCCTGCTCTCCAAGCTCCGGTTCGACGAGACCAAGTCGGGGCTGGCCGGCGACGACGAGGACGCCCATGCCCGCTTCCTCGAAGGCGTGGTGACGCTCAAGTCCGGCGTGCTGCGCATCGCCTGCCTCTATCTGCCCAACGGCAATCCGGTCGGCACCGAGAAATATCCCTACAAGCTCAAATGGATGTCGCGGCTTCTTGAGTATTCGAAGGAGCGCCTCAAGACCGAGGAGCCGCTGATCCTCGCAGGCGACTTCAACGTCATCCCGCATGCCCGGGACGTCCATAATCCCGCCGCCTGGACCGAGGACGCCCTGTTCAAGGCCGAGACGCGGGAGAGTTTTCAGTCCCTGCTCGGCCTCGGCCTGACCGATGCGCTTCGGGCCGTCACCGACGAGCCCGGGCTCTACACTTTCTGGGACTACCAGGCCGGCGCCTGGCAGAAGAACCACGGCCTGCGGATCGACCATCTTCTGCTGTCGCCACAGGCCAGCGACCGGCTCGCCAATGTCGGCATCGACAGCTATGTGCGCAGCTGGGAGAAGCCGTCGGACCACGTGCCGGTGTGGGCGGATCTCGATCTTGAGGCGGCGTGAGGCCGCCTCAACCCATCACTCCCGTCGACCCTGCACCCATTGCTCCAGCATCTGCAGGCACATGGCGCGATCGTCGTCGGAGGCCTTTGCGAAGGCGCGGTTGTAGTTTTCCTTGATCCAGGTCTCGTCGCTGCCTGCGCTGTCGCGCGCCAGCGTCAGCCACATCAGGCCGCGGGCGGCCTGCCGCGGCAGGCGGTCGCCGTTGAACAGCATCTGGCCGAGCAGCGCCTGGGCCTCGTGCTGGCCCTTCTGCGCGGCGAGCCCAAGCCAGCGCGCGCCGTAGCGGAAATCCTCGCGCGAAGCGTCCGGCGTCTTCAGGTACAGGCGGGCGAGATCGTATTGCGCATCCGCATTGCCGAAATAGGACGCGGCATAGGAAAACATCTCCCGCGCCCGCTCCTGGTCCGGCTTGACCTTCGAATTCGGGATGCCGCTGAGATAATAGCGGCCGAGCGCCACAAAGGCGTTGGCGACGATCTGCGCCTGCGGCGCGGACGGGCTGTCTTCGGCGTGCGCGTTGGCGATGCGGGTGAAATACTCGAACGCACGCACATCGTCCTGGGCGACGCCGTCGCCATTGGCGTACATGCGGCCAAGCTTCCACTGCGCGATGGGGTGGCCACCCTCCGCGGCATATTGCAGGGCGCTGAGCGAGGTTTCCTGGGGCACGACTGGCGGTACATTGCGCACCTTGCCTGCTGCGCCCGGCAAGGTCGTGACCACCGGGATGGTCGCATCCTTCTGGCTGACGGGTGCGCCGTCAAAGGCGAGCGCCGGCGCGGCCAGCGCAGTAGCCCCCAACACAAATGCAACGATGGTACGCCTAGATGTCCGCATAGCACTGTTTCTCGTGCGCGCCGCCCGGATGGGTCACTGCCCCACCGACCGCTGGTCCAACCTGCTGAGCATATTTCCAGAGCGCGCCCGTCGTGTGGTTAGTCGCGCGAGCGGTCCATTTGGTCTTGCGTTGGGCAAGCTCCTGGTCGCTCAATTTTACGTTAAGGGTACCGGCGACCGCGTCGATCTCGATGATATCGCCGTCCTCCAGCAACCCGATCGGGCCGCCGATGGCGGCTTCCGGCCCGACATGGCCGATACAGAAGCCGCGGGTGGCGCCGGAGAAGCGGCCGTCGGTGATGAGCGCGATCTTGCCGCCCATGCCCTGGCCGGTCAGCGCCGCGGTGGTCTGGAGCATTTCCCGCATGCCGGGACCGCCCTTCGGCCCCTCGTAGCGGATCACGATGACTTCGCCTTCGCGGTAGGTGCGCTTCTGGACGGCCTCGAAAGCATCCTCCTCACGGTCGAAGCACCTGGCCGGACCGGTGAACCTGAGGTTGGACATTCCCGCGACTTTCACGATCGCACCTTCTGGCGCCAGATTGCCCTTCAGACCGACCACACCGCCGGTGACGGTGATGGGCTTGTCTGCCGGGTGCACCACGTCCTGGTGCGGATTCCACTTCACGCTTTTGAGGTTTTCGGCGATCGTTCGACCGGTGACGGTCATGCAGTCACCGTGGAGAAATCCGTTGTCGAGCAGCGTCTTCATCAGAAGCGGTATGCCACCTACTTCAAACATGTCTTTGGCGACATAACGGCCGCCTGGCTTCAAATCCGCGACGTACGGTGTCTTTTTGAAGATTTCGGCGACGTCGAACAGGTCGAACTTGATGCCGCACTCGTGCGCGATTGCCGGCAGGTGCAGTGCAGCATTAGTCGAGCCACCGGACGCGGCGACCACGGCGGCGGCATTCTCCAGCGCCTTGAGGGTGACGATGTCGCGTGGCCGGATGTTTTGGGCGATCAGCTCCATGACCTGCTCGCCCGCGGTCATGCAGAAGGCGTCGCGAATTTCATAGGGTGCCGGAGCACCGGCCGAGTACGGCAAGGCCAGCCCGATCGCCTCGGAGACGGTCGCCATCGTGTTGGCGGTGAACTGCGCGCCGCAGGCACCCGCCGAGGGGCACGCCACGCGCTCGATCTCGTCGAGGTCCTCGTCCGACATTGCGCCGACCGAGTGCTTGCCGACGGCTTCGAACATGTCCTGCACGGTCACCTGCTGGCCCCGGAAATTGCCGGGCAGGATCGAGCCGCCATAGATGAAGATCGAGGGCACGTTGAGACGGACCATCGCCATCATCATGCCCGGCAGCGACTTGTCGCAGCCGGCCAGGCCAACGAGAGCGTCATAGGCGTGGCCGCGGATCGTCAATTCGACGGAATCGGCGATGCATTCGCGCGACGGCAGCGAGGAGCGCATGCCGTCATGCCCCATGGCGATGCCGTCGGTCACGGTGATGGTGCAGAACTCGCGCGGCGTGCCGCCGGCGGCTGCGACGCCCTTCTTCACCGCCTGCGCCTGGCGCATCAGGGAGATGTTGCAGGGCGCGGCCTCGTTCCAGCACGAGGCGACGCCGACGAAGGGCTGGTGGATCTGGTCGGTGGTCAGACCCATGGCGTAGAGGTAGGAGCGATGGGGCGCGCGCGCAGGACCTTCCGTCACGTGACGGCTCGGCAGCCTCTGCTTGATGTTGCTCTTCGCGTCCATCGCAAACCAGTTTCCCCGGCCAACCCTTTCAGACCCGAAAAATCAGAGCCAAGATTTGAATCGACCTTTTGAATCGACCTTGGGGATTTCCGTCGTCTTCCAGGATCACCGCTGCCGCTAAAATATTCGAGTGATTTTATTCATGTTCGGGTGTGGCCAAAAAGCGGCGTCGATGCGAACGGACAGAGAAGATGGTTAAATCCGTGACGAGTGTTGCACGGACGGCACAATCGTGGCCGTGAGGACACGATCGAGCTTACTGCGATACCCCCGGCGGGAGGACAATCCCACAACTTCAAGTTTCCGGTGCGTGCCTGCGTTGCAACTTCGGCGCGACGACGAGGCGCAGCCAAGGTGAGTCGGCGCTTCATCATCTCCCCGCCTGTCCGGACGCGCCGCAAGGGCGCTGCGTCCAGGCCACAGATCGAAGTGTTGTGCACACTCTCTCCACATCGTCTTTGCGAGCGGAGCGACTTGTCCGCCGAAGCTTTAGCGAAGGCGGAAGCAATCCAGAATCCTCCGCGGAAAGACTCTGGATCGCTTCGCTGCGCTCGCAATGACGGAGCAAGGGGCAGCAATCGCCATCCGCCAATGCAGATTCAACTTGCAGACACGCTTCGCGTTCTCGCGGCTGATTCCGCCCGAGCTTTGCTTCGTCGCTTCACCCTCTTGTCCAAGAGGGCGCAGGGTACCCGCTGTCGTGCTCGCCAGCGTGGGCAGCCTGATCGCGGTGCTCGACCATGCGCACGGGCTGATGACGAAACTGTCCATCGCCGTCGTGGTCTGCGCCTGGGTCTGGATCGTCTGTCGATCGCGGACGCGCGGCTTGAAAATCCGATCGTCCGTGCTGGCTGCAATGTGCGCCGCGACCGTTCTGACCGCGACGGCCGCGCTGTGGCCGGTTATGGGGCCCGCCGTCGTCCACACCCTCGGTGTCGCCAAGAAGCCGAAGCCTCCGGCCGGCTGATGGACGCAATCACAATCTTCGGAGTGCTGTCGGTCAGTGCGATGCTGCTGTTTTACGCGCTTGAGCCGCGCGGACCGCATTTCGTGCTGGCCTTCGCGGCAGCCTGCGCGTTCAGCGGGGTCTATGGCTTTCTCCAGGGCGCCTGGCCGTTCGGGTTTGTCGAGACGGTTTGGACAGCGGTCGCCTTGCAGCGCTGGGCAAAGGTCCGGTTATCGGCATGACCGGACTTCAGTGCCTTGGTTGGCGCTCAGGCGTTCCGCATCGCGCGCCCGAACGGATCGGCCAGACGGACGATCTCACAGACGGCGACGAGGCCGGCGAGCCAGATGGCGCTGGTCAGCCCGATCCGGGTCACGATGGCGGCGGTGAAGGCGCCCTCGCCGCCCAGGACCGGCGTCGCGGCAAGCAGCGCGAACTCATAGACCGCGTAGGCGGCAACGAATGCAATCGCAAGCATCAGTGGCGTGCGGCCTCGCGGCAGCCTACGGAGGACCGTCGATGCTGCTGCGGTCGATAGCAGCGCAGCAGCGCCGATGACGAAGCCCCAGGCGATAGTGCTGGGGTCGATCGGATAGTGCAGCGCGCCGAAGCCGATGCCCTGGTTCACCAGCCAGGCGCCGGTGACGACGAGCAGCGCCGGACGCAGCGGCAGCATGGCGGCGGCGACAACCGCGCAAGCCGCAAACGGCGTGGCACAGGCGAATGCAAAGCTTGCCAGCGCGCATGACACGATCAGCAGCGCGAAGCCGAACAGCGGCGCAAGGCGCGCCGCGACCGGGTTAAGGCGGAAACGGTCGCCGAGGGGCGGCAGGATTGGACGGGGCATGGATGAACTCATGCCGACGATCCTAGCACATTTGCACCTGCTTGGATCACCTCCCGCGGCAGTTCCAACCGCCTCATCAGAGGTCCCGACGGATGGTGACGCGCGCCCTCTTGCCCTCAGCTGGCTGCGCTCGGCCCTCTTCTCCTTAAACGGCGGGCTACGCTCGCCCTCTTGGGCGCTGGGCCTGAGCCCAGGCCGCGGTGACGTCGCGCGGCGGGACGTCGACGCGCCGGATCGGCGTCAACTCGCCGGAGGCGGAGATGATCGCGGTCTCCTCGCGGCGGCAGCGCGGGCAAACGAAGCGGACCTCGTTCGGCGAAGCCGACCAGCTCGAACGTCTTACATTGGCGGCCATCGGCCAGGCTGCGCAGTGAGAGCATGACACCAGGAACCGACCGGGATCGAGCATACCCATTCCAAAGGACTCCGCGTCCTGCCATCCCTTCAATGATTGATCCATGTGAATCGTTCCGGTGCCAAAACACCGTCGAGACACCATCGGCCCCGAACCAGGAGGCGGAGCCGCTCAGCGGGCGCCCTTGAGCGTGCACGACGTGCTGCAGGTGACCGTGTTGCCGTGGTCGCACGCCTTGCAGGCGGCAACGCACTGGGTCATGTCGCGGGGATTGAAGGAAGTGTAGTTCCGCATCGCGCAGACCGGGGTCGAGCCGGTGATCTCCTGCTCCTGGTTGCAGGCTGCCGTCATGAGTCCAAACATGATGACCGCAAAAAGGCGCATGGGATCGCCCTGCTAGGCACGACAAAACAATCTCGCGACGCGCGCTGCACCGCAGCGAGCCCCGGCATTACCACAGCGGGAAATCACCGGAGGCGTCCCCGCATCTGCATTGAGGATGCGCGCCAAGTGTTAAGAACGGATTGCCGGCGTCAGGCCGCAGCTTGGCTCGCTATGGCCTGCCGCATGTCCACCGCCAGCTGGCGATACCGCTCCGAGAGCTTCAGATAAAACTCACGCTTGGTGCTGTCGGTGGCGAGCCTGGCGATCAGCTCGCATTCGGCGGTGAGCGTCTCGAACCGTTCGAGCCTGTTCTCAAGTTCTGTCATCGGCGTGTCCCCATCAAACGCCTCAAGGACACCAAACCTAAGCCCGGGAAATAGGTCACTGCGAACATCGTTATCGAGTAGAATCAATTTTTCCCGCGCGGCCGACTATTTCTGCTCCAACCGCCAGGCGCCGTCCCAGCCCTCGTCCGGCGGATGGGCCTCGAACCGCGTGATACGAGCAAGCATTGCCCGCGAGGGGCCGTCGCCTGGGACGGCTTCAAGTGCCGCGTTGAAGCCCGCGCGGGCCTCGTCGAAGCGGCGGGCGCGATAGGCGGCGAGGCCTTCGGCGTAGTGAGAACGCAGGCTCTCATGCGCGGCCGTGAGTGCGCCTGCCCGGCCCATCACCTCGAAGATCGTTTGCGGCGCGCTCTGGCCGGCGACCGCAAGACGGTCGACCTCGCGCAATCCGAGGTGCGAGCCGATCGCGTCCGCCGTCGCCTGCGAGATCAGGATACGGGTGCCATAGGTCTTGTTGACGGCCTCCAGTCGTGAGGCGAGGTTCACGGCGTCGCCCATCACGGTGAAGCTCATCATCAGCTCGGAGCCGATGCTGCCGGTCAGGACCTCGCCGGTGGCGATGCCGATCCGCAGATCGCAAAGCCCGGGCATGGCGCGGATGCCGAGCAGATCCGGCAATTGCTTCTGCAGCGCGGGCACCTGATCGGCCATTTCGATCGCAGCAAGGCCTGCGAGCAGCGCCGGCTCTTCCTCCTCGATGAAGGGAGGGCCCCAATAGGCCATGATGGCGTCGCCGATATATTTGTCGATGATGCCGCGGTTGCTCCTGATCGGACCGGACATGACGGTAAAATAGTGGTTCATCACCTTGACCAGGCCGCGCGGGGTCATGCCCTCGCTCATCGCGGTGAAGCCGCTCATGTCGCAGAACATGATGGTCATCACCCGGCGCTGGCCGTCGACGGCGACCTCCGGCCGGTCAATCAGCCCCTGCACCACCTTGGGATCGATGTAGCGGCCAAAGGTCTCGCGGATGCGCTCGTTCTGGCGCAATTGCTCGACCATGCGATTGAAGGCGGAGGCGAGTTCGCCAATCTCGTCCTGCGTCGAGACACTGATGGTCTTGTCGAAGCGGCCCGCCTCGACTTCGCGGGTGCCGGCCAGCAAGAGCCGGACCGGTCGCGTGATCCCGGTGGAGACCATGATCGCAAAGGCAAGTCCGACGATCGCCGCGAGGATGGTCACGATGCCCGAGACGATGATCGCCTGGCGCTGATGGCGGATCACCTGCGCGGTGCTCACGAACACCTGCGAGAGCATCTCGGCGCGGATCGCATCGATCCGCTGGGTGAAGAGATCGCGGAGCGCGTCCACATGGACGAGCACGTCGCGCGTGGCCGCAAAGTCCTTGGCATCGAGCAGCCGGAGCAGCTTGGCGTCCTCCTCGTCGAGTTCGCGGCGAAGCTCCTTGACTGCATTCTCGATGCGCGTCTCGATCCGGGCGAGTGCCGCGTTGTCCGACGGTGTGCTCTCATCGTCGATGATCGCGTTGATCAGCTTTCGCGCGGCTTCGGCCTCCTGCTCGACCTGGGCGTCCGTTTCCCTGAAGATCTTCAGCCGCGCCGCAAAGCCCTCTTCGTCCGGCGGCGTTTGCATTTTGGCGATCACCATGCGCCGCATCGCCAGCGCCCGCTCCAGCGAACGCACATTGGACCGCGCCAGGTGGCCGTAAGCCGGAATATACCGCGCGGTCAGCTCATCCAGAAGATGGCCGACGCGGCTGGACATCACCATCGACAGGATCGCGGTGACGACCATCAGGATGATGAGGCCGAGCGCAATCCCGACGATCTTGCGCCGGATCGACTGGTTGAAAATCGGCATGGGCGCGGGACAATGGGCTGAAGGGGAAAGGCTTTGGAACCCAATACAACGGATTTGCCGCCGGGAATACGCGCAATTTGGCCGCTTCGAGGCGTCCTGAACCGCCGCAACCGTCGCGCGAGCCGTATTCGTTAATGAAGGTTAAGAGACCCGCTCGCCCCGCCGTTGCACAGGTTCCCTGGCTCCATCCGTATTTCGCCGCATTGTTGGAACAGCTTCAGGATGCGAAACGACGTCGTGTCACCATTTTGACGCCGTTTTGATTCTCGAGCCGCATCTCGTCGCGGACTTTGGTTTGTACTGGTTTCGCAGGGGGACCACGGAATGAACCAGTGCCTACGCTCGCTCGCGTGTGTCGTTGCCGTGGCCGCTTTGGCCTTCATCCCTACAGAGCTGGCAGCGAAGAGCGGTCACAAATCGTCCGCGCCGAAGAAGACGCATGAGGCGAAAACCGGCAAGCAGCGCCACGCCTCCGCGGGCAAGGCGCGGCACGGCAAGCATGCCGAGGCCAAGCGCAAGTCGAAGAAGCAGGACGACGCGCCCTCGGACAAGCCGGCAGCCCCGCCGCTGACTGGCGATCTCGCCGCGCTGAAGGATGCCATCGATCTCGCGCGGAAGGGCAAGACCGAGGACGCCAGCGCGGCGCGCGACCGCATTGCCGACCCGGCCGGACAGAAACTCGCCGACTGGTTTATGCTGCGCCATTCCGAAAGCACGGCGAATTTCAAGCGCTACGCCGCCTTCCTCGCCGCCAATCCGGACTGGCCGAGCAGCGCGCTGCTCCGCCGCCGCGCCGAGGCGCGGCTGTGGCAGGAGAAGGCCAACGCGGCGACCGTGCACAAATTCACGATGGACCGGCCGACCAGCGCCAAGGGCAAGTTCGCGCTCGCCCGCGTGCTGATGACCGAGGGCGACAGCGACAGGGCCGCGCGTCTCGTGCGCGATGCCTGGCGCACGGACGAATTGTCCGAGCGCAGTGAGGAGGATTCCTACCAAGCGTTCCGCGATCTCCTGACCGCCGAGGATCATCGCGCCCGCATGGACAAGCGGCTCGGCGCCAAGGACTATGCGGGGGCGCGGCGCGCAGCCAAGCGGCTCGGCGAGGATGCGCTCGCGATCGTCAAGGCCTGCGCCGCAGTCACCGGCAAGGCTAGCAAGGCCAAGGATTACCTGGAGGACATTTCGGCCGAGGCGCGCCGCGACCTCGGCTATGTGCTGTGCCGCGCGCAATGGCATCTCCAGAATGACCGCATCGACGACGCGGCCGAGGTGATCCTGGCCGCCGCGCCCGATACGATGGCGGCGCAAGACACCGACGCCTGGTGGCGCGAGCGCCGCCTGCTCGCGCGAAAGCTGCTCGACCAGGGCAAGTTCAAAACCGCCTATGATTTGGTGCGCTCGGCAGCCGTGCCCGCGATGGAGGTCTATCGCGCCGACTATCACTTCATGTGCGGCTGGATCGCGCTGCGCTATCTCGATGATCCCAAGGCGGCGATGACGCATTTCGCCGCGATCGACGAAGGCTCCGCCAATCCGATCGCGCTGTCGCGCGCGCATTATTGGCGCGGCCGCGCGGCCGAGGCAATGAACGCACCGGCCGATGCGCGCCTGAGCTATCAGGCGGCGGCGCGCTATCCGACCGCCTATTACGGCCAGCTCGCGCGCGCCAGGCTCGGTCTCGACCGCATCGAGCTGCGTGCGCCCTCGCCCGTGCTGGCAGCAGTCGACGCGCCGCCCGCGGACGAGCGCGTGCGCGCCGCCGACATGCTCTACGGCGTCGGTGAGCGCGACATGGTGTTTTACTTCGCCGAGGATTTTGCCAAGGAGAGCACCGACGTCGCCGCACTGGAAGCGCTCGGCGAGCTCGCCGGCCGGCGCAACGATGCGCGCGTGATGCTGGAGGTCGGCAAGTCGGCGCTGGCGCGCGGGCTCGCGCTCGATCACTACGCCTTCCCGACCATCGGCATCCCTGAACATAAGCAGGTGGCGCCCACGATCGATCCCAGCGTGATCTATTCGGTGGCGCGCACCGAAAGCTCGTTCGACCAGCGCGACAAATCGGCCGCCAACGCAGTCGGGCTGATGCAGGTGACGCCGGAAGCGGGCCGCGACACCGCAAAGCGCTTCGGCCTGACCTATGACTGGGACAAGATGGTCTCCGATCCCGTCTACAACACGCAGATGGGCGCGGCCGAGCTCAGTGCGCTGATGTCGGAATACCGCGGCAACCAGATCATGACCTTCGCCGGCTACAATGCCGGCCGGGGCCGCGTGCGCGAATGGGTGCAGGCGCGCGGCGACCCCAGGGATCCCAAGGTCGATCCGATCGACTGGGTCGAGCGCATCCCGCTGTCGGAGACGCGCAACTACGTCCAGCGCGTGATCGAGAACGTGCTGGTCTATCGTGCGAGGTTTGAGGCCAGCAGCGTCGTCGCGGCGAAGTCCGAGCAGCGCGTTACGACGCCGAACAGGGGCGCGATGCCGACGGCATCGGCCGCAGCCGCCGCGCCCTAGCTTCGCGACGCCGGGGCTGGACGCGGCGTGAAGCTGGATGCAGTGACTGCGACCGACCTCTCTGCGCGGGTCCGCATCGTTTGGCGAGCCGTCACCTCCTTCCGTGGTCAGAGGGTTCGTACGCGCGCAGAAATGCTTCCGTCAGCGAGCGCGAGAGCGCGCCCGTCTGTAGAATCCAGTTCCAGCTCGACACCGTGATCGCTTCGAGCGAACTGCGGTAACGCCAGAGCATTTCCACCGCCGTCTGCTGATATCGACGGTAGCAATCATAGTCGCAGTACCGCCGCTCAGCGGGCACATGGCGGACGTAACTCGCGCCCAGCGGCTGCGCGCACGCGCTGCAGGTACCGCCGTGGCGAGGCCCTTCCTGATTGACGAACATGAATCTCATCGCGATGTCCTCTCGCCCGGACGGCAAATCCACCGCCCGTTTCGCCCTCCCTATCCGCTCAAGACGCCGCTCGTGTGCGCCCCTCGATCAGCGGCGCAGCTTCGCCATGAAGCGCGTAACACTCGTAGCCGCAGTAGGGCAGCAGCGTCTTCGCATCGCGCAGATAGCCGCCGCTGATCTCCTCGCAGCACCAGAGGCAGGACGTTTTGCGAAAAGGGGTCCTGCCGTTCACCAATATGAACCTCATGTGGCACCTCCGAGCGCAAAGCAGTAGACCGTGTCGACGAGAGAGGCGGACGGCGGCGGCGCGCAAAGATGGTTGCGGCCATCGGGATTATCCCTGTTTCGCTCGACCTTCTGAGGCGGAATGAGGATGTATTTCCCGTCTTCCCGGCGCAGCGCGTAGATGCTCCCCTCGACCCGCCGTATCTCGGTCGGGTAGCAGTCGGCGTTGTTGCAGCAAGTCAGCACCGGATTGTCCGGCATGTGCCAACTCGAATAGAACTGCTCGTGGAGGAGCAGATCCCGAGGCGGATGACGATGTGCGCCATCCTGTCCGGCCTCGTCCGCCTCCGCTCCAGTCATCAACGAAAGCGGCAGCGTGATCGCCAAGAGGAGCTTGCAACAACGGTTCAACGCGCAGCCTCCCGATACAGAATTGCCGAACGCAGCGGATCCGGTGACTGGTGCTTACGCCGCCTGAGACCGAAACAGCCATCGGCGATCGCGTTCGCGGCGCGCTCTGAAGCGATCGAGACATTTCCGGGAGCAAAGCGGCGCTCGCCAGGAATAATACCGGATCAGGCCGAACTTCCCGCTGCAGACGGCGCAGCTTTTTGCGGCGGAAGGGCGCTCGGAGTGTTCGGGCTTATCGCACATGATCCTCTCCTCCTGGCCTCTGATGGGCGCCTCTGACGGTCGAGGATCCCCACGGGCGCTGATGCACAATCATCACGTTCGTCAACGAAATGCGGCTTCTCAATCGTGACCAGATCATCGGCAAGTCAGCGCCGGCGGAGGCGAAGCTGGCCTCTTGAGTGCACGACCCCGCGCTACTCAACTGTTCAAGCGTTGCGATCGACACCACTGGATTGCCGGTGAGACTAGTCCCCATGTGACGGGCCGCTCAATTGTACGGAGGTAAATGCAGCGTATGACTAGGATTGCGCGACCTATACATAGGTTTGTCCGGTGATTTACCGGAGTTTCGTCCGCTCGCAACGAGACGGCGCAACGCTGGCAAGCTGCACGGAGCCCGCGAACTTTCGATGCGGAATCCTGCTTTGATCAGGGAATTGCCCCTGCTGTCGCAAAGTGCTCTACTCTCCCTGCCCCACGCGGGCCGGGACGCTTGCGATGATGCCTGGCCAGATCGCAAAACTAGGGAATTCGGCCGCGCAATTCCTGCTCGGCGGCCTTGCGGCGCTTCGATCTCTCGGCAATGCGGGGAAAGGCGAGCCCGCGACTGGGGATGGCTGGCGGCAGGACAATGCCGACCTGCGCGACGCCGTGAAGCAATGGCGACAAGTGTTCGAGCACAATCCGGTCATGTATTTCATGGTCGATCCGGCCGGAACGGTGCTCAACGTAAATACATTTGGCGCCGCGCAACTGGGCTACACGGCGGCCGAGTTGACCGGCCAATCTGTGCTGAACGTCTTTTTCGAAGAGGACCGCGATTTCGTCCGTCGCTGTGTCGGGCTGTGCCTGGAAACCGTGGACCAGTCGCACACCTGGGAGATTCGCAAGATCCGGAAGGACGGCTCGGTTCTCTGGGTCCGTGAGAACGCCAAGGCCATGCGACGCGGCGACGGCACGCCGATCGTGCTGGTCGCCTGCGAAAACATCACCCAGCGCAAGGAGGCGGAGGATGCGCTGCGGCAGAGCGAGGCCTACCTTGCCCAAGCGCAGGAGTTGAGCCGCACCGGCAGCTTCGGCCTGAGCCTGGCAACCCGCGAGGCCGTCTGGTCCAGGGAGACCTTTCGCATCTTCCAATGTGACCCGCAGGTCAAACCGACGCTCGATTTCGTTTTCCAGCGCATTCATCCGGAAGATCGCAATGCGGTCAGCAAGACCCTTGATCGGGCCTTCCGTGAGGTCGGCGATTTCGACCATGAGTATCGCCTGCTGATGCCCGATGGAACCATCAAATATCTCCATTCCGTGGCACGCGTGGTGAGACATGGATCCGGCCACATCGAGTTTGTCGGAGCGGTCACTGACGTCACTACGGCAAAGGAAACCGAACAGCGGCTGCGTCGCAGCGAAGCCTATCTGACCGAAGCCCAGCGCCTCAGCCACACGAGCAGCTGGGCCTGGAACGTGCGCAGTCAGGAGTTTGCCTACCGATCGGCCGAACTCTATCGCCTGTTCGGATTCAACCCGGACCAGATCGATCTGTCGGCGCAGGCTTTCCAACAACGGATCCTCGCCGAAGACTTTCGCCGGATCGTCGATGTGGAACGTCAGGCAATCCGGCAAAAGCAGCCTTTCGAAGTTGATTTTCGGATTTTGCGTCCGGACGGTTCCGTACGGCACGTCCATACGGAGGGGCATCCCGTCGTCGGCGGGGACGGCGATGTCACGGAAATCATCGGCACCCACGTCGATGTCACCGAGCAGTTTGCCGCCAGACAAGCGCTGCAAAAAGCCTTTGACGAGCTCAAGCTGTCCGAGCAGCGATTTCGCGACTATGCCGAAACCGCCTCGGACTGGTTTTGGGAGAGCGGGCCGGACCACCGTATCACACGGATTTCGGAACATGCCGACACGGCCGGTCCCGTGCCCACGGGCGTGATCGGTCTCGCCCGTTGGGACATTCCACCCGATGCCGAGCTCGAGCCCGAGAAGTGGGAGCGGCATCGCGCGACGCTCGATGCCCACCTTCCGTTTCGCGACCTGGTCTACCGAAGCAAGGATCGCAACGGATCTCCGATCTACGTGCGCACCAGCGGCAAGCCCTTGCACGACGCGAACGGCAACTTTCTCGGCTATCGTGGCGTCAGCAGCGACGTGACGGCGGCCATCCGCGCCGAGCAGGCCGAAGAAGCGCTGCGCAAGGCGCAAGCCGAACTAGCTCACGTGACGCGTGTCACGATGCTCGGCGAACTTACGGCCTCGATCGCCCACGAGATCAATCAGCCCTTGGCCGCCGTGATCTCCAATGCGGATGCCTGTATCGGATGGCTCGGCCGCGAACCAGCCCAACTGAATGCCGCACGCCGTTCCGTGGAATGGATCGTCGAGGACGCCAATCGCGCCAGCGAGGTGATCCGCCGGATCAGAACGCTTGCGAAGAAGACCGAGATCGAGATGGCTCCGGTCGACATGAACCAGCTCGTCAGGGAGACGGTGGCGCTCGTCCGCCGCGAGCTTGCCACCCATGCCGTGTCGGTACGAATGGAGCTGGCGTCCGCTCTACCCAGCGTTTGCGGCGACCGGATCCAGCTGCAGCAGGTGCTGATCAACCTGGTCATGAACGGGATTGAAGCCATGCACGCCAATGTGGACCGTCCGCGCGAGCTTGCGATCCGCTCCAGCCAGGCGAGCGAGCACGGCGAAGGCCGCATGCTCCTGATCGTGACAGACAGCGGGGTCGGCCTCGGCGACGGCGCGACGGAGCGCATCTTCACACCTTTCTTCACGACAAAGCCGAGCGGCCTGGGGATGGGACTGTCGATCTGCCGATCGATCATCGAGGCTCATGCGGGCCGGCTCTCGGCCTTCCCCAATGACGGAAGCGGAGCAACATTCCAGATTGCCCTGCCCTTGCCGATCGAGGACACGTCGTGACCGACCATCCCAAGGTGGCGACGGTGCAGACGAGTTCCGACGATCCGATCGTCTTGATCGTCGACGACGATCCATCGATGCGCCGTGCGCTCACCAACCTCTTTCAATCCGTCGGCCTCAAGGTCGAGGCTTTCGGCTCCGCGGCGGAGATCATGGAAGCCAAGCCACCGGCGGTCCCCAGCTGCCTTGTGCTCGACATCCGCCTGCCGGGCTCAAGCGGCTTTGACCTGCAGTCGGACCTAGCGAAGGCGAACATTCACACGCCCATTATCTTCATCACCGGTCATGGTGATATTCCGATGACCGTCAGGGCCATGAAGAGCGGCGCCATCGATTTTCTGACCAAGCCGGTGCGCGACCAGGACATGCTGGATGCGGTTCAGGCCGCGATCGAACGGGATCGCAAGCGACGCAATGCCGAGGAGTCGGTCGCGGGAGTGCGGTCCCGATTCGAGGGTTTGAGCGCGCGCCAGCGCGACATCCTCGCCCTGGTGGCGTCCGGCCTGATGAACAAGCAAGTCGCTGCCGAGCTCGGATTGGCTGAGATTACCGTCAAGATCTACCGCGGGCAGATCATGCGGAAAATGGGCGCCAAGTCGTTGGCCGATCTCGTCAGAATGGTGGAGGCGCTCGGAATCTCACGCCCGGGCGGAAAGGTGCAAACCTAAGTATGCTTTTCAAGCTCGCTCCAAGGGCTCACTTTCGTCAAGTGCGGCACCGTGATCGGCGGCTCCCCGATCAGGAGCGATCATCTTGTCAATCCCCTCGGCCATTTCCGTCATCGACGATGATCGATCAGTCCGCCTTGCGACCAATAATCTGCTGACGTCGCGGGGATACACGGTCAACATCTTTCGCTCCGCTGACGAATTTCTTCAATCGGCCGAACTGAAGACGACGTCCTGCGTGATCGCGGATGTGCAGATGTCGTTGATGGGCGGCCTTGAGCTCTTGACGCACATGCGCAGCCTTGGTCACCACACGCCCTTCATTTTCATGACGGCTTTTCCCGACGATGCCGTGCGCGACCGCGCGCTGAAAGCGGGCGCTATCTGCTTTCTGGCGAAGCCGTTCTCCACGCCCGCTCTGCTTGAATGTCTGCGGATGGCCCTGTCCGGCTCCGATCAAACCGAGACGTGATACGCTGGCGCCGAGCCCTGGCGACACGGCGCTCACTCCACCTTGATGTTCGCCGCCTTGATCATTGGCCACCACTTCGCGATCTCCGCCTTCTGGCGGGCGCCCAGGGCCTCGGGCGTGAGCTGATCCTGGGGTGTCATCTCAAGCCCCTGACTTTCGAGCTGCTTCTTCACGCCGGGATCGTTCAGCGCTTCCACGGCAGCGGCATTGAGCTTGGCGACGATCGCCTTTGGCGTGCCCTTCGGCACCCACATGCCGGACCAGAGCGTCATGTTGAAGCCCTTCAGGCCCGCCTCCTCCGCCGTCGGGATGTCGGGCGCCGACGACAGGCGCCTGTCATCGGTGATGGCGTAGGCGCGAATGGTGCCGGCGCGGACCTGGTTGATGGAGTTCGAGGTCTGGTCGACGATGATGTCGATCTGGCCGGCAATGAGATCGTTCAGGGCGGGCGCGGTGCCGCGATACGGTACGTATTGCAGCTTGATGCCGCTGACGCTCTCGAAATAGACCCCGGCGATGTGGCTACCCGAGCCCGCGCCGGCGGTGCCGGCGGTCGGCGGCGACGGTCGCGACTTCAGCCAGTCCAGCAGCTCCTTCAGCGAGGTCGCGGGCACCGCGTTCTTGCTGACGACGATCATCGGATTGCTCGGCAGCAGCACCACCGGCTCCAGGTCCGCGACCAGGTCGTAATTGAGCTTGTAGACGGCGCCGTTGGCGACGTGGGTGCCGAGATGGCCGAACGAGATCGTGTAGCCGTCGGGGGCCGAATGCACGGCGCGGCCGACGCCGATCGAGCCGCCCGCGCCGGTGACGTTCTCGATCACCAGCGGCTGCCCAAGCGATGTCCGCATCCGCTCGGCAAGCACTCGCGCCATCGCATCCGACGGACCGCCGGCGGCGAAGGGAACGATGATGGTGATGGGACGCGAGGGATAGTCGTCGGCGCGCGCGGCGCCTGCAACAGCGAGAATAGCAATCAGCGCAGCCCAGGCGGCCTTCATTGTCTTCTCCCAGCAATGTCATTGTTGTTTTTGTCTCTTCCCGCGTACGGGAAGAGGGATCGTTCGTGAAGGGACGAAATGCCGCGCTAGAACTGCGAATAGTCGATCGGCTTATGACGATCGAGCGTGCGGGTGACCGGCGGCAGCGGGTATTTCAGGCCTGTGGCGCAATTGAACAGCATCACGCGGTCGGACTTGCTGACGCGGCCGTCGGCGAGGCTGTCCTTGTAGGCGGCGTAGGTGGCAGCACCTTCGGGGCAGAGCAACAGCCCCTCCTCGCGCGCGACCTCGCTGAGCGCCGACGAGATCTTGTCGTCGTCGACGGCAATGGCAAAACCGTTGCTCTGCCGCACCGCGCGCAAAATGAGAAAGTCGCCGATCGCCTGCGGCACGCGAATGCCTGACGCGATGGTGTGAGCGTCCTCCCAGCGCGTCGCATGCTCGGTGCCGGCCTCATAGGCGCGCACCATGGGCGCGCAGCCGGAGGCTTGCACCGCGACCATGCGCGGGCGCTTGCTGCCGATGAAGCCGATCTTCTCTAGTTCGTCGAACGCCTTCCACATGCCGATCAGGCCGGTGCCGCCGCCGGTCGGATAGAAGATCACGTCGGGCACGTCCCAGCCGAGCTGCTCGGCGAGTTCGAGCCCCATCGTCTTCTTGCCTTCGATGCGGTACGGCTCCTTCAAGGTCGAGGTGTCGAACCAGCCGACTTTCGCCTTGCCCTCGCCGACGATCTTGCCGCAATCGTCGATATAGCCGTTGACGCGGTAGACGGTGGCGCCCTGCAGCTCGATCTCGCTGACGTTCACCTCCGGCGTATCGGCCGGGCAGAAGATCGTGGTCTTGATGCCGCAGGAGGTCGCATAAGCCGCGAGCGCCGCGCCGGCATTGCCGTTGGTCGGCATCGCCATATGCTTGATGCCGAGCGCCTTGCCCATCGACACCGCCATCACGAGGCCGCGCGCCTTGAACGAGCCGGTCGGCAAGCGCCCCTCGTCCTTGACGATGATCTCGCCGCCGAGGAGTTTTGCACCGAGCTTGGGCAGCCGGATCAGCGGCGTCGTGACCTCGCCGAGCGAGACGATATCCTGACATTTACGCACCGGCAAAAGCTCGCGGTAGCGCCACATGTCGGCGGGGCGCTGGGCGAGCGCGTCTTTCGTCAGTGCCGTCTTCACACCGGCAAGGTCGTAGCGCACCAGCAGCGGCTTGCCGGCCTTGGAGAGGTTGTGGACCTGGTCGGCGGCGTAATGATCGCCCTCCATCGCGCATTCGAGATGGGTGACGAAGGTCGGGCGTTCGATGGTGAGGTTGTCGTTGTCTTGCATGGGGTGATTTCCTTCTTGTTTTGCAAACAGATCCCTCCGCTCGTCATTGCGAGCGCAGCGGAGCAATCCAGAGTCTTTCCGCGGAGGCAGTCTGGATTGCTTCCCTTCGCTCGCAATGACGTGGTGGGCGGCGATGCGCGCCCGTCAAATATTCAGCACCCGTCCATACGCATCCAGCACGGCTTCCTTCATCATCTCCGACAGGGTCGGATGCGGGAACACCGTGTGCATCAGCTCCTCTTCCGTGGTCTCAAGGTTCATGGCGACGACGTAGCCCTGGATCAGCTCGGTGACCTCCGCGCCGATCATGTGGGCGCCAAGCAGCTGGCCGGTCTTCTTGTCGAAGATCACCTTGACCAAGCCCTGGTCCTCGCCGAGCGCGATGGCCTTGCCGTTGCCGACGAAGGGGAAGCGGCCGACGCGGATCTCGCGGCCGTTCTCCTTGGCCTTGGCTTCGGTGAGGCCGACGGAGGCCACCTGCGGCTGACAATAGGTGCAGCCCGGGATCAGGTTCTTGTCCATGGCGTGCGGATGCAGGCCCTTGATCGCCTCGACGCAGATCACGCCTTCATGTTCGGCCTTGTGAGCCAGCATCGGCGGCCCCGCGACATCGCCGATGGCATAGATGCCGGGGATGTTGGTCTTGCCGTAGCCGTCGATCACGATGACGCCGCGATCCGTTTTCACGCCGAGCTTCTCGAGTCCAAGGTTCTCGATGTTGCCGACGACGCCGACCGCCGAGATCACACGCTCGAACTCGGTCGTCACAGGCTTGCCCTTGCCGTCGTCAATGGTAGCGACGACGCTGTCGGCCTTCTTCTCGAGCTTGGTCACCTTGGTCGAGGACAGGATCTTGATGCCCTGCTTCTCGAAACGCTTGCGGGCCAGGCCGGCGATCTCGGCGTCCTCCACCGGCAGGATCTGCGGCAGCACTTCGACCACGGTGACGTCCGAGCCCATGGTGTGGAAGAAGGAGGCGAACTCGATGCCGATCGCGCCGGAGCCGACGACCAGCAGCGATTTCGGCATCCGCTCCGGCACCATCGCCTCGAAATAAGTCCAGATCAGCTTCTTGTCGGGTTCGAGGCCCGGCAGCACCCGCGGCCGCGCGCCGGTCGCGACGATAATGTGTTTGGCCTGATACGTTCCCTCGCCCGGCGCACCCTTGGGGCCCTCGACGTCCGACTTCTTCACGGTGACTTTGCCGGGCGCGTCGATCGAGGCCGCGCCCCAGATCACGCTGACCTTGTTCTTCTTCATCAGGAAGCCGACGCCGTCGTTCAGCCGCTTCGAGACGCCGCGCGAGCGCTGCACCACCGCCTTCGGATCGAACGAGACGTTATCGGCCGACAGGCCGTAATCCTTGGCGTGCTGCATGTAGTGGTAGATCTCGGCCGAGCGCAGCAGCGCCTTGGTCGGGATGCAGCCCCAGTTCAGGCAGATGCCGCCGAGATAGGATTTTTCGACGATCGCGACCTTGAAGCCGAGCTGGGCGGCGCGGATCGCGGTGACATAGCCGCCCGGACCGGAGCCGATGATGATGATGTCGAAGGATGTCTCGGCCATGGCGGCTCCCATTCAACTCAAGAGGCGCCGCGGGCGCGGCGCTTGATCAGAAAAGACCTCACCAGCCATTCGAGCATCGTCGCCAAAGCCATTACGGCCAAGGCGATCAGCACGACCGGCTGGGCGATGTTCCGTGCCAGTTGTTCACCGGCAAAGAACGCGGAGTAAAGAAGATCGAGCCCAATCGGGTTGAGCGCGACGACTGCTCCAAGCAGCAGCGACATCCATGGCCAGCGGGTACGGACATGCAACGGTGCCCCCTCTACCGCGCGTCAGACCATCATCATGACGGGATTTTCGATCAGCTGCTTGAAGGCGCCGATCAGTTCCGCGCCGAGCGCGCCGTCGATGGCGCGGTGATCGCAGGACAGGGTCACGCTCATCATGTTCGCGATCTCGATCTTGCCGCCGCGGACCACAGGCCGCTCCTCGCTGGTGCCGACCGCGAGGATGGTCGCATGCGGCGGATTGATCACGGCAGTGAAGTGGCTGATGCCGAACATGCCGAGGTTCGAGACGGCCGTCGTGCCGCCCTGGTACTCTTCGGGCTTCAGCTTGCGCGAGCGCGCGCGTGCCGCAAAATCCTTCATCTCGTTGGAGATGGTCGACAGCGTCTTGGTCTCGGCCTTGCGGATGATCGGCGTGATCAGGCCGCCCGGCATCGCCACGGCGACGCCGACGTCGGAATGGTGATGCTTGACCATGCCGGATTCGGTCCAGCTCACATTGCAATTCGGGATCTTCTGCAGCGCCACCGCCATCGCCTTGATGACGAAGTCGTTGACCGAGATCTTGTAGAGCGGCTTCTTCTCCTTGTCCTTGGGAGCAGCCGCATTGATCTCCTCGCGCGCGGCGAGCAGCTTGCCGATGTCGCAGTCGATGGTGAGATAGAAGTGCGGGACGTTCTGGATCGACGCGGTCAGACGCTGCGCAATCGTGCGGCGCATTCCGTCATGCGGGACCACCTCGTAGGAGCCCGGCTCGAACAGCGACAGGATCTGCTTGTCCGACATGGTCGGCGCGCTCGAGGGCGCGCCCGACGGCGTCGCCGCGGGAGCCTTGAGGCCCTTGCCGGACTTGGCCTGCTCCACGTCGCGCGCGACCACGCGGCCGTGCGGGCCGGTGCCGGTCACCATCGCAACATCGACGCCAGCTTCCTTGGCGAGCCGGCGCGCCAGCGGCGAGGAGAACACGCGGCCGGCATGGCCGTTGCTCTGCGCAGCCGGTGCTGCGGCCTGCGGTGCAGGTGCTGCGGCGGGCGCCGGCGCGGCCTTGGGCGCAGCAGGCGCAGGAGCCGGCGCAGCAGCGGGAGCTTCAGCAGCTTTCGGAGGTGCGGTGGAAGCACTGGGCTTGGCGGCACCTGCCGCCTTCACGTCCTCGCCCTCGCCGGCCAGCACCGCGATCACATCATTGACCGGGACGTCCTGCGTGCCCTCGGGCACGAGGATCCTGGCGATCGTGCCCTCGTCGATGGCCTCGACCTCCATGGTCGCCTTGTCGGTCTCGATCTCGGCGATGACATCGCCGGATTTGACCTTGTCGCCTTCCTTCTTCAGCCACTTGGCGAGGTTGCCCTTCTCCATCGTCGGCGAAAGAGCGGGCATCAGGATGTTGATGGGCATGCTGACCTCAAGAAGAACTTTGCAAAAATCCGTCTCCGGACCGAAGACGAACAGACCAGGTTAGTTGCCGATGTCGCCCTGCCACAGGCGCTCATTGGCAGGGATGGAACGCCAATTCTTCATCATGGTGATGGAGCGGTCGTCGGCAAGGTCGATCCAGGAGATGCCGAACTTGTCGAGAATGTCCTTGGAGCCCTCGAAGGTGACGGACTCTCCAATCACCACGAGCTTCACCTTGAACAGTGCGAGCGCACCGGCACACATCGCGCATGGCGACAGCGTGGTGTACATGACGGTATCGTGGAACGAAATCGCACCCGCCTCGCGCAGGCAACTCATCTCGCCGTGCAGGATCGGGTTGTTTTCCTGCACGCGGTTGTTGTGGCCGCGGGCGATGACCTTGTTGTCGCGGGTCAGCACGGCGCCGATCGGCAGGCCGCCTTGCGCGATCGAGGCTTCCGCCTCGCGGATCGCCTCCAGCATGAAATCGAAATGATAGGCTTCGATCGCCACGGTCAGTGCCCCTTCCCGCGCGGCGTCGTGGTGCCGGTGTCGGTGGGACGCTCGATCTCGGCCTGGAACATCTCGATGATCCGGTTCAGCGCGTCCTCCTCGGTGTATTCGCTCTCGCGCGCATAGGCGCGCGCGGCGTGACGGGCGAGATCGACGAGCAGCAGGCCCCACATGTCGGGCTCGTCGAAGGCCCGCTGGAACGCCATCGACAGCCCGCCGTCCAGCACGAACACGCGCAGGATCTCGACCGCATCATCGCGGACGAGGACGTCGGGTGGCAATGGCTGCTCCTTCGGACCCGCCATGGTCTACCTGTAGCAGACGGCTTTGGCGGCCTCGACCACTTCGGCAGCCGAAGGCAGCGCGAGCTTTTCCAGGTTCGCGGCATACGGCATCGGCACGTCCTTGCCGGAGACCCGGGTTACAGGCGCATCCAGATAGTCGAAGGCATGCTCCATGATCCGCGCGGCGATCTCGGCGCCGACACCGCTCTGGGCCCAGCCTTCTTCCACCGTGACGGCACGTCCCGTCTTCTTGACGGAGTTGACGATGGTGTCGGTGTCCATCGGACGCAGCGTGCGCAGGTCGATCACTTCGGCCTCGATGCCGTCCTTGGCGAGTTCGTCGGCGGCCTTCAGCGCGTAGCTCATGCCGTTCGACCACGAGATGATCGTGACATGGCTGCCGGAGCGCACGATGCGCGCCTTGCCGATCGGAATGACGAAATCGTCGAGCTTCGGCACCTCGCCAGTGTGGCCGTAGAGCATTTCGTTCTCGAGGAAGATCACCGGATTGGGATCGCGGATCGCAGCCTTGAGCAGGCCCTTGTAATCAGCGGCCGAGAACGGCGCGACGACCTTGAGGCCGGGGACGTTCGAATACCAGGACGAATAATCCTGGCTGTGCTGGGCGGCCACGCGGGAAGCGGCGCCGTTGGGCCCGCGGAATACGATGGAGCAGCCCATCTGGCCGCCGGACATATAGAGCGTCTTGGCCGCGGAGTTGATGATCTGGTCGATCGCCTGCATAGCGAAGTTGAAGGTCATGAACTCGACAATCGGCTTCAACCCGGTCATCGCGGCGCCGACGCCGATGCCGGCAAAGCCGTGCTCCGTGATTGGCGTGTCGATGACGCGCTTGGCGCCGAATTCCTGAAGCAGCCCTTGCGTCACCTTGTAGGCGCCTTGGTATTCGGCAACCTCTTCGCCCATCACGAAGACGTCGGCGTCGCGGCGCATCTCTTCGGCCATAGCATCGCGCAGGGCTTCGCGGATGGTCTGCGTCACCATCTCGGTGCCTGCGGGCACTTCCGGGTCGGGTTCTGCGACGGCCTGCGGCGCCGGCGCAGCCTTGGGAGCTGGAGCCTCGGTCTTCGCGGCGGCAGGGGCTGCGGATTCGGCAGCCTTCTGCTGCTGGGCAGGCGCGGGCGCCTTGGCGAGATCGGCGGCACTTTCGCCATCGGCCAGAATTGTCGCGATCGGTGTGTTCACGGCAACGTCGGCGGTGCCCTCGGGGATCAGGATCTTGCCGAGCGTACCTTCATCGGTCGCCTCGACCTCCATGGTCGCCTTGTCGGTCTCGATCTCGGCGATGACGTCGCCGGACTTGATCGTCTCACCCTCTTTTTTCAGCCATTTGGAGAGGTTGCCCTTCTCCATCGTGGGCGACAACGCGGGCATCAGCACTTGAATTGGCATATCGGCTCCAAAAGAAAGCTTGCGCGCGTTCAGCGGTAAATATCGGTCCAGAGCTCGGCGGCATCCGGCTCGGGATCATGCTGGGCGAAATCGGCGGACGCGTTGACGATGTCGCGCACCTCGGCGTCGATCGCCTTCAGATCCTGCTCGCTGACCTTGGCGGCCAACAGGCGGTTGCGCACCTGCTCGATCGGATCCTGGTCGTGGCGGACTTTTTCGACCTCCTCGCGCGTTCTGTACTTTGCGGGATCGGACATCGAGTGGCCGCGGTAACGGTAGGTCTGCATCTCCAGGATGAAGGGTCCCTTGCCGGCGCGGCACCAGGCCGCCGCCTCGTCGCCGGCGGCCTTCACGGCGCGGACGTCCATGCCGTCGACCTGCTGGCCGGGAATGTTGAAGGAGGCGCCGCGCTTGGAGAAATCCTGCTGCGCCGAGGCGCGCGAGACCGAAGTGCCCATGGCGTAGCGGTTGTTCTCGATGACGTAGATCACCGGCAGCTTCCAGAGCTCCGCCATGTTGAAGCTCTCATAGACCTGGCCCTGGTTGGCCGCGCCGTCGCCGAAATAGGTGACGCTGACATTGTCGTTGTCGCGATAGTGATTGGCGAAAGCGAGCCCGGTGCCGAGCGAGACCTGTGCGCCGACGATGCCGTGGCCGCCGTAAAAGTGCTTCTCCTTGCTGAACATATGCATCGAGCCGCCCTTGCCCTTGGAATAGCCGCCGCGACGGCCGGTGAGCTCGGCCATGACGCCTTTGGCCTCCATGCCGGTGGCGAGCATATGGCCGTGATCGCGATAGCCGGTGATGACCTGATCGCCCGGCTTCAGGGCCATCTGCATCCCGACCACCACGGCCTCCTGGCCGATATAAAGGTGGCAGAAGCCGCCGATCGCGCCCATGCCGTAGAGCTGGCCGGCCTTTTCCTCGAACCGCCGGATCAGGAGCATGTCGCGGAGCGCCTTGAGCTCCTGCTCTCTGGTGAATTCCGGGGGCGAACCGCCGTCGGTCTTGTCCTGTGCAGTACTCGCGGCGGCTTTCTTGGGTGCGGCCATGGGAATTCCGGGTCAGAGAAAACTTCAGCCCTGTCTAACCCAAGTCAAACGCCCTTGGAAAGCACCGCGGCGGCATGGCACGCCTTTCATTATGCCGCACTGCAACGCGATCGTAATATTGCAAAATCTTTGACGCGGATCGGGCAACATTTAGCTCCCCGACTCCCGCATCGTGTGTGGAATACCGATCGCAGACCCGCTCACGTCAGCCGCAGGAAGCAACGGGCTGCTTGCATATCGCAATCGCGCTGGCTCGATGGAGTCAGCGGCAGACCGCAAACCCCGCAAATGGCGCTTGTGCCGCTCGCGTGTCAGTTCGCCGGGATTGTCCGGACGAGATCGCGCGGATTGACGTAGTCGAGCTGGAAGCGCGCCCGCTCGTCCAGCATGTCGGGGTCGATCTTCGCGGAGCGCAGCAGCGAAACGCGCTGCTCGCTCCTGGCGCGCTCGCGCTTGAGCTGCGCCAGTTCGCTGGTCAGCGCCACGATCTCCTGGTCGAGCTCCTGGCGGGCGTTGAGGCCGTATTTGCCGGTATAGGCGTTGACGCCGAAATAGCCGACGATGGCGGCCGCCATCGCATAGAGGGCAAGACCGGTCAGGATCGATTTCAGGCGCGCGCGGGAGACCATCCTGGGAAGATGGGACAGGTTGGTTAAGGGCGTGCTAATTGCCCGCCCGCTTGGCGTTCCAATGCCTGGCTCAGCCGTCATGCTCGGCCTTGTGCCGGGCATCCACGTTCTTCGTCAATTTGGCAAAGACGTGGATGGCCGGGACATCTAGCGCGAAGACGCGCTTCGCGCTTTTGCCCGGCCATGACGGAGACCCGGGGTTCGCGGCCTCAGCCGTGATGCTTCGCGACGTGCACCGCAAACGCGTCGATATAGGCCTGGAGCACCGGCTTCAAGGACTCCTTGGTCAGGTTGCCGTCGGCATCGAACGCGTCGCCCACCCCGTTCAGATAGGCCTCCGGCTGCTGCATGATCGGGCCGGAAATGCCCGGCAGGATGTTCTGGAGCGTCTTGGCGGCACTGACGCCGCCGAGCGGGCCCGGCGAGTTCGCGATGATGCCGACCGGCTTGTCGTTGAACGAGCTCTTGCCATAGGGCCGCGAGGCGACGTCGATGGCGTTCTTCAGCACCCCCGGGATCGCGCGATTGTATTCCGGCGTGACGAAGATGACGCCGTCCGATTTCTGGATTTTTTTCGCGGAAAGACAGCCAATCCGCCGGCGGCGCTCCCTCGAGGTCCTGGTTGAAGAACGAGATGCCGGCCGGCGTGATGACCTCGAGCTTGAGCGAGGCCGGCGCGAGCTTGGCGAGCGCATTGGCGATCTTGAGCGAAAAGCTGTCCTTACGCAGGCTGCCGGCGATCGTGACGATATTGTAGGCCATAGAGTGTCCTCGAAATCTTCAGCGGGAGTGCCGGGTCGGCACTTAAGCGATCTCGACCGATAGATGCAAGTGCATGGACTGGACGGATTTGGAAACGCTGGGTTTCTGAACGGTTGCCCAAACAATCAGGCCGCCAAGTGGCGGCCCGATCCCTGGTACAAATCTGCAAATCGGCTCAGATGGTCGGATTCCACGCCGACGGGATCAGACGATATTTGGCGCCGTCCTTCTCGACATGGCCGACCGAGGGGAAGGTGAAGTGGAAGCCGATCACGGTCGCCTTCTCGGCGGCCGCCATGTCGTAGAATTTGTGGCGGGTTTCCTGCGCCAGCGCTGCATCGGTGTCGAACACCACATGCCAGTTCGGATTGCGCAGGAAGAACTCCGGGATGTTGGTGACGTCGGACTGGATCAGCACCTTGGAATCGCCTGAGGCGACCGCGAACGAGGTGTGCCCCGGGGTGTGACCGGGCGTCGCGATCGAGGTGATGCCCGGTGCGACCTCCTTGCCCCACTCGTACTTCGTCACCTTGGATTCGAGGCCGGCAAAGGTCTTCTTCACGTTGGCGAAGTAGTTCTTCATCATCGCGTTGGACTCGGCCTTGGCGGCGTTGTCCTCGCTGGTCCAGAACTCCCAGTCCTTGCCTGGCACCATGATCTCCGCATTGGGGAAGGCAAGCGCGCCGTCGGCGAGACGAATGCCGTTGGTGTGGTCGGGATGCAGATGCGAGAGCAGCACGACGTCGATGCTCTTGGGGGCGACGCCGGCGGCCTGGAGGTTCTGCAGCGTGCGGCCGACCGCGCCCTTGCTGGGCTCGAGATTGGCGACACCGTTGCCGGTATCGATCAGCACGAGCTTGGAGCCGGTGTTGATGAGCTGCGGGTTGAACGGCACCGTGACCATGCCCTTCGGCATGTAGGCCGCCTCGCCAGCGGCCAGCGCTTCCTCCTTCGGCGCGTTGACGACGAACTTGTCCGGCATCGGGAAAGTGCGCGCACCGTCATTGATGGAGGTGCACTCGTAGCTGCCGACCTTGTAGCGGTAGAAGCCCGGCGCCTGCGTGCCGGCTTGCGGTACTGAGGCATTGGCGGCGGTCGGCCCAAAGCCGGTCACGGCAGCCGCACCGAAGGTGGCGGCGCCTGCAAGCAAATGGCGGCGATTAAGATCGGTCATGAGGTCCCCTTCTGAGCGCCCCGCGGTTTTCCCGCGTGCAAATGGCGGCGGAATAATCCCCGGCTTCGCTCAGAAGGCAAGACCTTCTTTCGGTGACGTGCCGTCGCACGTCCCGATTATTTGTTCGGGTTGATGAGGAATTTTTCGCCAGTGGCGCGTTTGGCGTACACCGCGATGTTGGCGGGATCGAGCGCCTCGGAAAGCGACACCACCTTGGTGTAGTGGCTGGCAAACGTGGTCTTCAGTTCGTCGACGACGCGCTGGCGCAGCCTGGCCCCGTCCGCCTGCCCGATCTTCATCAGGAACGGAAACAGCAGCCAGCCGCCGACGCCCCAGGCCATGCCGAAGCCGCGCGGCAGCTCAATCGGGCGGACATCGAGCGCGCCATAGACATAGACCTGCTTGTGCACGTTGGAGCCGTAGCGGCTGTATTCCTTCGCGGTCTTGTTGATCGCGACTTCCATGCAGTTGAGGATGTCGCCGGCGAGCTTCCCGCCACCGATGGCGTCGAAGGCGATGGTGGCGCCGGTCTCGACCAGCGCATTGGTGAGATCGCCGAGGAAGCTCGGTGCGGTGGAATCGACGACATATTTGGCGCCGATCTTGTGCAGGATGTCGGCCTGCTCCTTGCTGCGCACAATGTTGACCAGCGGGATGCCGTCCTTGATGCAGATCTTGTTCAGCATCTGCCCGAGATTGGATGCGGCCGCAGTGTGCACCAGCGCCTTGTGACCCTCGCGCCGCATGGTCTCGGTCATGCCGAGCGCGGTCAGCGGATTGACGAAGCAGGAGGCTCCTTCGGCCGGCGTGGTGCCTTCCGGCAGCGGCAGGCACTCGCGCACTTTCAACGTGCGATACTGCGTGTACATCGCGCCGCCGATCATGGCGACGGTCTTGCCCATCAGCGCCTTCGCGGCATCCGAGGAGCCGGTCCTGATCACGACTCCCGCGCCTTCGTTACCGACCGGCATGGATTCGTCGAGCCGGCCTGCCATCGCCCGCATCGCGCCTTCCGGCACTTTCGCGGTGATGACGGGAGCTTCTTTGGTGCCCGAAGCCTTTGCCGTGCTCATGTCGGCCGCGCCGATCAAGAGCCCGAGGTCGGACGGGTTGATCGGCGCGGCCTCGACGCGGACGACAACCTCGTCCGCGGCGGGTTCGGGGGTCGGCACGTCGAGCAGCGAGATTTCGAGCTCACCGCTCTTCTTGATCAGCGAACGCAGTTGCAGGCCGTTCTTGCCGTCGCTCATGTCGATCCTCCCCTGTTCTTGTCCGACCGCTGGCTTATGCCAGCGCCTTCAGTGCCGCCTTGCCGCCGTAGAGCGCCTGCTTGCCGAGCTGCTGCTCGATGCGCAGGAGCTGGTTGTATTTGGCGGTGCGATCGGAGCGCGCAAGGGAGCCGGTCTTGATCTGACCGCAATTGGTGGCGACCGCGAGGTCGGCGATGGTAGAATCCTCGGTCTCGCCGGAGCGGTGCGACATCACCGAGGTGTAGCCGGCCTTGTGCGCCATCTCGACGGCGGCGAGCGTCTCGGTCAGCGTGCCGATCTGGTTGACCTTGATCAGGATCGAATTGGCCCGTCCGGCCTTGATGCCTTCGGCGAGGCGCTTGACGTTGGTGACGAAGAGATCGTCACCGACGAGCTGGCACTTCTTGCCGACGAGGTCGGTCAGCTCCTTCCAGCCGTCCATGTCGTCTTCCGACATGCCGTCCTCGATGGTCACGATCGGATAGCGCGAGACGAGATCAGCAAGGTACTTGGCCTGCTCGGAGATCGAGCGGGTCTTGCCCTCGCCCTCGTAGACGTATTTGCCGTCCTTGAAGAACTCGGTCGAGGCGCAGTCGAGGCCAATGACGATGTCGGAGCCCGCCTTGTAGCCGGCCTTGCCGATCGCGTTCATGACGAATTCGAGCGCGGCGTCCGCCGACGGCAGGTTCGGGGCAAAGCCGCCCTCATCGCCGACATTGGTGTTGTGGCCGGCCTTCTTCAATTCGGACTTCAGGGTGTGGAAGACCTCCGCGCCATAGCGCAAGCCCTCGGCAAAGGAGGACGCGCCAACCGGTAGGATCATGAACTCCTGGAAGTCGATCGGATTGTCGGCGTGCATGCCGCCGTTGATGATGTTCATCATCGGCACCGGCAGCAGCCGCGCCGAGGTGCCGCCAACGTAACGATAGAGCGGCATGTCGAGCGAGTTCGCGGCCGCCTTGGCGCAGGCGAGCGACACGCCGAGGATGGCGTTGGCGCCCAGCCGGCTCTTGTTCGGCGTACCGTCGAGGTCGATCATGATCTGGTCGAGCTGGGCCTGCTGCTCGACATCGAGGCCGCTCAGGGCCTCGAAGATTTCGCCGTTGACGGCGCCGACCGCCTTGGTGACGCCCTTGCCGAGATAGCGAGTCTTGTCACCGTCGCGTAGTTCCACCGCCTCATGGGCGCCGGTGGAGGCGCCGGACGGCACGGCAGCACGGCCAAGCGCGCCATCTTCCAGCACGACGTCGACCTCGACGGTGGGATTGCCACGGCTATCGAGAATTTCGCGGCCGATGATGTCGATGATGGCGGTCATGATGTGCACTTCCGTTCGTTAGGGCTGATCGGTGCCGCGGGTCTTACACGGACCGCAAGCAAATGTGAACGCTTGGAGGGTGGGCTTCGACTGACGCGTGAAGCGGCTCGGACTAAGGTTGACCGCATCTGGTCTGCGCGCAAAACCTCAATCTGAAACAGTCGGGGTAACGCCATGAATCGCCGCCAGTTTCTTGCCTCGAGCATCGCCCTCCTCGCGACCCGCCCGAGTTTTGCGCAGGAAGGCCCGTTCCGGACAAAATACTACCCCATTAGCTCCGGCATCGGTCTGCACGACCTCGCTCCCGCTCCCGATGGCACGGTCTGGTTTACGGCCCAGGGCAAGGGCCTGCTCGGCAGGCTCGATCCGAAGGATGGCAGCCATAAGACGGTCAGCCTCGGCCAGGGCGCCGCCCCGCACGGCGTGACCATCGGCCCCGACGGCGCGCCCTGGATCACCGAGGGCGGCCAGAATGCGATCGCCCGCGTCGATCCTTCCGACCTCAAGGTCACCCTGTTCCGCCTGCCCGAGAAGTTCGCCTACGCCAATCTCAACACCGGCGTGTTCGACAAGGACGGCACCTATTGGTTCACCGGCCAGTCCGGCTATTACGGCCGCCTCAAGCCGAACGCGGGCGGGATGGACGTGTTCAGGGCGCCCAAGGGCGTCGGCCCCTACGGAATCACCGTCACGCCCAAGGGCGACGTCTGGTATGCCTCGCTTGCCGGCAGCTATATTGCCAGGATCGATCCGGCGACGGGCAGCGCCAGTGTGGTCGAGCCGCCGACGCCGAGCCAAGGTTCGCGACGGGTTTGGTCGGATTCGAAAAGCCGGATCTGGGTCAGCGAGTGGAACAGTGGCCACGTCTCGGTGCACGATCCCGCGGAAGCCTCCTGGAAGACCTGGAAGCTGCCCGGCGAGCGTCCCCGCACCTACGCGGTCTATGTCGATGACAAGGACAAAGTCTGGCTGACCGATTTCTCCGCCAACGCCATCGTCCGCTTCGATCCCGCCACCGAGCGCTTCAACGTGTTCGCCAGCGACAAGGCTAACGCCAATGTGCGCCAGCTCGACGGGAGGCCGGGCGAGCTCTGGGGCTGCGAATCCGGCAACGACCGGATCATCATGATCCAGACGGTCGCCGCCGGTTGACGACAGCGGCATTTGCGTCCATCCCGGCACGCGGAACAGGATGTGACGACAATGGCGAAGAAATCCCTTCAGCTGGGCCGCGCGGTCGAATGGCCGCACACACCGGAAGAAGCGCAGCTCGACCGCGTGCCGAACCCGCAAAAGGGCACGGACTATCTGGTACGCTTCACCGTGCCGGAATTCACCTCGCTCTGCCCGGTCACGGGACAACCGGATTTCGCACATCTGATGATCGACTACGCCCCCGGCCAATGGTTGCTGGAGTCGAAGTCGCTCAAGCTCTACATCGCGAGCTTCCGCAATCACGGCGCCTTCCACGAGGACTGCACCGTGATGATCGGCAAGCGCATCGCGAGCGAGATCAAGCCGAAGTTCCTGCGCATCGGGGGCTATTGGTATCCGCGCGGCGGCATTCCAATCGACGTGTTCTGGCAGACGGGCCGCGCGCCGAAGGGATTGTGGGTGCCCGAGCAGGGCGTCGCGCCCTATCGCGGCCGGGGCTGAGCTTGAAGAGACCGTTTCTGACTCACCGCGTTCGGTCTCGACCGCGAAGATTTGCTCGCTCGGGGGACGAGGTATAGCGGCTAACAACCATGCCGCTCGAATAAGCCTTGGCCTCGAGTAATTTTAGCTTCCTGAACCCCGACGCCGCGAAGATCCTGACGCCGTCACCCAATACCGCCGGGTTGACGTAGAATTGAAACTCGTCAACGAGACCTTGTTCGATCAGCGCCGCGGCAAACCCCGCGCCACCGAACACGCCAATGTCGCGCCCTCGTTGGCTCTTTAAGGCGCCGACCACCTCGTGCAAATCTCCGCTGACAAGCGTGGTTCGTTCCCACGCCGGCTCCGTTGGCTTATTCGTCGGAACCATTTTGCTCATTTCTGTGATACGCTTAGCGAACGCGTAGAATGGCTCAGTTGGGTAGCGGTTCGCTGCGTTCTCCCAATGCCGTAGATACCCTTCATTCAGCATCTTCCGACTGAGAAGAATCGTGTCGATGCGCTCGAAGTGAGCATTGAAATCGCGCTTCAGTTCATCATCCCAAAAGTTGTTGTCACCCCAACCCCATAGCTGCCAATTTACCGTTCCGTAGGAGCCGACAAAGCCATCGGCTGACACCTGCATCTGAAGGATAAGTTTTCGCATCGGTCTATTCTCTCAGAATCATGCAAGGATCGAAGCTGCGAACGATTCAGCAGCCCATTGTTTGAAGGTCGTTCGAGTTGTGTTTTCTGAAGTTGGCGTGTCGAGTGCCCATCGCTCTTGGCGATTGAAGCTCGCTGGGGTTTCGATCAACGCTTCCGTGAAGCTGGCTGATATCCCGTTTGCGATCATGCTGCTGCGGGCGTCATCGAGCGGGACAGATCGATAAGTCACGTCTTTGCGCAGTTTCCTGCCCAGGAGCTCTGTCACCTTCTGAAATATGTAAAAGCCGCCGCTTGCAACCTGATGGATATCTGCGGGCATTTTCCACCACTCCTCCAGCATTGAGACTTTGTGATTGGTTTACATTTGGAAGCATTGACGCCAGCCTCGAATGATGTCAATAGTAAATCGATTTACAAAGGGAACTACGGATGTCGGGAAGACAGCGATCAGGTTGCCCAATCAGTCTGTCGCTGGAGTTGCTCGGCGATCGCTGGACGCTGCTGATTGTGCGTGACATCGTTTTCGCGGGGAAACAGCACTTCCGGGAATTTCTGCAGTCCGATGAATCGATATCATCGCGGACGCTTGCGGAGCGGCTTCAAACGCTGCAAGAAGGCGGCGTCCTTACCCGTCATGACGACCCCACGCATAAACTGAAGGCGATTTATCGCCTTACGGAGGCGGGCATTGATCTGCTGCCTGTCCTCGCCGAGCTTGGCTTATGGGGCAGCAAATATCGTAATGCTGATCCGGATCTTGGTGCGGTTGCCGAGAGACTATCGGCGGGGGGCCCCAAGATGCTTTCCCAGATGAAGCAAAAACTGAGAAAAGGAGGTTCTAAATGACGATACGCCGCGTCAGGCGCTAGACATCTTTTAGGCGACTGCATCCGATGGCGCCCGCTGTTTCAACAGCCGCGCACAGGCGAAGCCCAGCGCGACCATGATCGCGGCGCTCGCGAACAGGGTCGGCATCTTGCCGCCATGCTGGAGGCCAAGTCCATAGGCGAGCGGCCCCACCGTCTGCCCCATGAAGAAGAAGAACGAATGCAGCGACAACGCGGTTGCGCGCGCCTCGACCGAGAGTTCGCTGGCAAACATCTGAAGGCAGCCATGGGCGATGTAGAAGCCCCATCCCATCACGATGAGATTGAACGCCTGCACTTCCCAGCGCAGGCCGAAGCCGACGGCAACGAGCTGCGAAGCCACCAGCGTCATGCCCGCGATCATCATTCCCTTCATGCCCAGCCATGGCAGCAGGCGCGACACCGTCAGCGTGTAGAACAAGCCGCCGACCGCAAAGCCCGCGATGACGATGCCCGCGATCGAGAGCGAGGTCTGACCGAGCTCGAACAGGAACGAAGCGAAGTAGGGAAACAGGCCGAGCACGCAGCAGCCTTCGATGAACACCGCCGCATAACAGACATAGGCGTTCGGGTTGGTGAAGATGGTGCGATAGCCCGCCTTCAGCGCCGACAGGCTCGTCTTCGGCGGATGCTTGACCTTGGCGCCACGAAAACCGGCGGCGACCGCGATCGAGGCAACGATCACCAGCGCGCCGAGCACCGCCAGCACTCCGCGCCAGCCGAGGAAATCGCCGATCAGGCCGGAGGCCGAGGCGCCGAGGAGATTGCCCGTCATCGCGCCGGCGAGCGTGCGGCTGATCGCGACCTGGCGCTTCTCCGGACCGACGAGATCGCTGGTCAGGCTGAGCGCCACCGGAAACACGCCGCCGGAGCCGATACCGGCGAGGATACGGGTCGCGAACAGAACCGAGAATGAGCTCGAGAGCGCCCCCAGGATGTTGGCAAGGCCGAGCAGCGCGAGGCAGCCGATCATCAGCCGCGTCTTGCCGAACAGATCGGCGGCGGCGCCGACGATCGGCTGGATGATCGAGAAGGTGAAGGCGAACACCGCGGCAAAACCGGCAGCGGTCGCGATGCTGACGCCAAAGTCCTCCGCGACGTGCGGCAGCACCGGATCGAGCGCGCGCGCGGAGAGCGCCGCGGCGAAGCTTGCACCGGAGATGACGTAAAGCGCGGCCGGCAGGCCGTGATCGTGCGCCCGCGCCTCGCCTTGCTGCATCAGCGCGGGTCGGCTTTGGTCGAATCCTTGGCGAGCGCGTCGAACGCCATCAGCCTTCGGATCAGCCCTTCGAACTCGCGCAGCGGCACCATGTTGGGTCCGTCGGACGGCGCGCTGTCAGGATCGGGATGGGTCTCGATGAAGATACCGGCAACACCGACGGCGACGGCTGCGCGTGCGAGCACCGGCACGAATTCGCGCTCCCCTCCGGAAGACGTCCCCTTCCCGCCCGGCTGTTGCACCGAATGAGTCGCGTCGAAGATCACGGGGGCGCCGGTGGTACGCGCCAGGATCGGTAAGGCGCGCATGTCGGAGACCAGGGTGTTGTAGCCGAAGGACGCGCCGCGTTCGGTGACGAGCACGTTGGGATTGTTCGCGCTCGTGATCTTGGACACGACGTTGGCCATGTCCCAGGGCGCAAGAAACTGACCCTTCTTGACGTTGACGACCTTGCCGGTTGCGGCGGCCGCCAGCAGCAGATCGGTCTGGCGACACAGGAAGGCGGGAATCTGCAACACATCCACCGCCTGCGCCACCTCGGCACACTGCCCGGCGTCATGCACGTCGGTCAGGACCGGCAGGCCGAGCGACGATCGGATTTCGGCGAAGATCGGCAGCGATTGTGCAAGTCCGAGGCCACGCGCGGCCGACGCGCTGGTGCGATTGGCCTTGTCGAATGAGGTCTTGTAGACGAGGCCGATCTGCAGTCGCGCGGCGATCTCCTTCAGCGCGGAGGCCACCTCCAGCGCATGCTGGCGGCTTTCGAGCTGACACGGCCCGGCAATGATCGAGATCGGCAGATCATTGCCGAATTTGACCTTGCCAATGGTGACGACCGGAGCCGCTGACGTCGAAGAGCTCAAGGCAAATCCCTCGTTCGGCGCGACCATAGCCGCGATGAAGGGCGGATCAACCCCATTCGGCCTGGGCTCCCAGAATATCAGGGTTGCGCCCAGGCTCCCCGCGACGCCCTCGCGCCGGCCGTCTCTACTTCACCGACGAGAAGGCGGTCGGCGCCAGGATCTGGCTGACGATGTTGCCGACGATCTGGCCGTCCGCCTCGCTCTCGGCGCGCCCTTTCATCCAGTCCGGATCGGTCATGAAGGCGGCCCACTTCTTCTCGCGCTCGGCGAGCGACTCCCAGGCCAGGAAATAGGTCAGCTCCTGGTTGGATTCACCGATCAGGGTCGTGAAGAACCCGGCCTGCTTGATGCCGTGCTTTTCCCACACCTTCAGCGTGACGGTCTCGAACCGCTTGAGCAGTGCCGGCAGGCGGCCGGGCACGCAGCGATAGATGCGCATTTCGTAGATCATTCGTATTCCTCCCTGATCAGGTCCGGCGGTTATAACGGCCGGCCCCGACGGTGTCTTGAGGCCCGCTCGGCCGCCCCGGTAGCGTTCCGTGCATGGCTAGAGCCGCTCAAGCCGCTTCATCGAGAGCCGGTTCCCGCAATGCTGCCGCAATGATACGGCCGCTAGAATGGCGCGATTGAGGTTGAGGTGCGGATCATGCGGATTTTGCTCGTCGAGGACGAGGCCGAAATGGCCGACGCGCTGGCGTCGGCGCTGAAGCGCTACGACATGGTCGTGGACCACGCCCCGACGCTTGCCGAGGCGGAAGAGGCCATTTCTGCCGACGTCCACGCCGCCGTCCTGCTCGATCGCCAGCTTCCCGATGGCGACGGTCTCACCCTGATCCCGAAACTCAGGGCGCGCGCCGACGGCGTGCCGATCATCGTGTTGACGGCGCGCGGCGAACTCGCCGACCGGGTCGCCGGACTGGACTGCGGGGCGGATGATTATCTGTCAAAGCCGTTCGCGGTGGAGGAATTGCTGGCGCGGCTGCGCGCCGTGCTGCGCCGGCCCGCCGGGCTGCATCCCGACATCATGCACGCCGGCCGCCTCGCCTTCGATTTCGGCCATCGCGAGGCAAGCATCGACGGGGCTCCGCTCGAGCTGCCGCGACGCGAGCTCCTCGTGCTGGAAGCCCTGGTCCGCCGCATGGGCCGGACCGTGCTGCGCTCCGCGCTGGAAGAAGCCGTCTACAGTTTCGACGACGAGATCCAGTCGAATGCGCTCGATACGCATGTGTCGCGCCTGCGCCGCAAACTCTCGGAAGCCGATGCGCGCGTGGAGATCCACGGCATCCGCGGCGTCGGCTATCTCCTGAAGAAGCTGCCATGAGCAAGCACCACGAACCCTATTGTCTGCGCTCGCGGCTGAGCTTGCGCCTGCTGTCGCTCCAGGCGGTGCTGCTCACGGCGCTCGTTGCCGTCGTCGTCGGGGCATTGAGCGCGTCGGGATTCGTGATCGCCGGACGCGACGAAGATCGCGTGATCGATATCGTCCAGCGCGCGCTCGGACGCGACGCGCAAGGCGACCTGGTCCTGCGGTCGACGACCGAACTGAAGCAATTGCGCAGCGAGACCCCCGATCTCTGGTTCCTGGTCCGCGACAGGCAGGGACATTCGCTCAGCGAAGGCACCGTGCCGGCCGAATTCGCCGCCATCGGCAGCGGCCTCGACCAGATCAGCCAGGCCCGGCTCGGCTGGCAGCTGTTCGAGGACGATCCGCGCAAGCCCCCGGCGCGGCTGAAGCGGGTCGATACCGACGCCGGCAATGTGCAAATCATCACTGCGACGCAAGGCAAGCTCACCGGCGCCAAGGCGTTGTTCATGACATCGCTTGCATTGCTCGGCATCGCCCTGCCCGGTCTGCTTCTCATGGGAACGGCGACGTTCATCGCCACGCCGATGATCGTGCGGCGCGCCTTCGAGGCGCTCGATGCGACGGCGGACCAGGCGCGGCGCATCGACATCCATCAACGCGGCGCGCGGCTGTCGCTGGACCGGATTCCGCTGGAAGTCGTGCCGCTCGTGACTGCGGTCAACGACGCGCTGGCGCGGCTGGACCAGGGCTATGCCCGCCACAAGCGCTTCGTCGCCGATGCCGCACACGAGTTGCGCACACCGATCGCGATCCTGAACACGCGGCTGGAGTCGCTTCCAGCGGGGCCGGACAAGACCCGGTTGCTGGAGGATTCCGCGCGGCTGGCAACGCTTGCCGAGCAGCTGCTGGACATTCAAAGGCTCGACCGCTGCGGCCATCCCTTCACGCGCGTTGACCTCGTCGCAATCGCGCAAAGCGCGGCCGCAGATCTTGCGCCGCTGGCCATTGCCGCCGGCTACGAGTTGGCGCTCGACGCCCCCTCCACGCCGGTCGAAACGATCGGCGATGCGGCGGCGCTGGAGCGCGCGCTGACCAACCTTGTGCAGAATGCGATCCAGCACGGCCCGCGCCGCGGCACCATAGGCATTCGTGTCAGCAGGCCCGCGAACATCGAGGTCACGGACGAAGGCGCCGGCATTCCGGCCGATCAGCGCGAACAGATATTCGAGCCGTTCTACCGGCTGACACCGCTCGATCGCGGTGCCGGCCTCGGCCTCAACATGGTGCGCGAGATCGTGCTCCTGCATGGCGGCCACATCTCGGTCGCGGACGCAGCGACCGGCGGCGCGTGCTTCAGGATTTCACTGCCGCCAGTCCGGGAGAATTGATGCAATCGGCATGCGGCCCGCAATGCTGTCGCAATGCACTCAAGCGATTCTTCGGCCGCCTCACCTCTGACCTGCGAGGCGCAACCAAGATGCCGGAGTGCGCATGCCCAACGATTTCCTCTCGTTCTTCCTGTCATGGATGTCAGCCCCGCGCCGCGTCGGCGCGATCGCGCCGTCGGGCGCGGCGCTGGCCGATCTCATCACCCGCGAGATCACCGCATCGACCGGCCCTGTTCTCGAGCTCGGCCCCGGCACCGGCGCGTTCACCTACAAGCTGCTCAAACGCGGCGTGCGCCAGCAGGACCTCACGCTGATCGAATACGGCTCCGACTTCATGAAGGTGCTCCAGATGCGTTTTCCGAACGCGCGCGTCTTGTGGATGGATGCAGGGCGGCTCGCAACGGAGCGCCTCTATGACGGCGCGCCCGTCGGCGCGGTCGTGAGCGGCCTGCCGCTGCTCAACATGTCGACGCGCAAGGTGGTCTCGATCGTCGGTGGCGCGTTCAGTCATGTCCGCCCCGGCGGCGCCTTCTACCAGTTCACCTATGGCATGAGTTGTCCGATCCCGCGGCCCGTGCTCGACCGGCTGGGCTTGCGCGCAAAGCTGGTGGATCGTGCCCTGCTGAACGTGCCGCCGGCCGCCGTCTACAAGCTGACGCGACGGCCGCAGATGAAGCTCGTCACGGGATCGCTTGCGCCTGATACGTCAATGCCGGCCGCGCCGGAGCCGATGCATCTTGCAGGTGACTGCACCGCCACGCGCTGAGCGATTACACCAGGCGGCTCTGAACCATTGCCGCGCGAATGAACGACGCGAACAGCGGATGCGGCTCGAACGGTCGCGACTTCAGTTCCGGATGGAACTGGACGCCGATGAACCAGGGGTGATCCTCGTACTCGACGATCTCCGGCAGCACGCCGTCGGGCGACAGGCCCGAGAATTTCAGCCCGTGCTGCTCGAGGCGATCCTTATAGGCGGTGTTGACCTCGTAGCGATGGCGGTGGCGCTCGGAAATCTCGGTCGCGCCGCCATAGACTTCCGAAACGCGGCTGCCGCGATTGAGCGCCGCGGGATAGGCGCCCAAGCGCATCGTGCCGCCGAGATCGCCGGCGTTGGTGCGCTTCTCGAGCTCGTTGCCGCGCAGCCATTCCGTCATCAGGCCGACCAGGGGCTCCTTGGTCGGGCCGAACTCGGTGGAGTTGGCCTCCTCGATCCCGACGAGATTCCGAGCTGCCTCGATCACCGCCATCTGCATGCCGAAGCAGATGCCGAAATACGGCACGTCGCGCTCGCGCGCGAACTGCGCCGCGCGGATCTTGCCTTCGGCGCCGCGCTGGCCGAAGCCGCCGGGCACCAGAATGCCGTTGACGTGCTCGAGGAACGGCGCGGGATCTTCCTTCTCGAAGATCTCGCTTTCGATCCAGTCGAGATTGACCTTCACCTTGTTGGCGATGCCGCCATGGGAGAGCGCCTCGATCAGCGACTTATACGCATCCTTCATGCCGGTATACTTACCAACGATGGCGATGGTGACGTTGCCCTCGGGATTGCGGATGCGCTCGTTGATCTGCTGCCAGCTCCGCAGCTCCGGCGGAATCCGCGAGCCGATGCCGAAGGCGGCAAGCACTTCGTCGTCGAGGCCTGCCGCATGGTAAGCCTGAGGGACAGCGTAGATGCTGTCGGCGTCGCGCGCCTCGATGACGGCGCTCTCGCGCACGTTACAGAACAGCCCGAGCTTGCGCCGTTCCTCCTTCGGGATCTCGCGATCGGTACGGCAGAGCAGGATGTCCGGCTGGATGCCGATCGAGCGCAGCTCCTTGACGGAGTGCTGCGTCGGCTTTGTCTTCAGCTCACCGGCGCTCGGGATGTAAGGCAGCAGCGTCAAATGAATGTAGATGGCGTGATCGCGCGGCAACTCGTTCTTGAGCTGGCGGATCGCCTCGAAGAACGGCAGGCCCTCGATGTCGCCGACGGTGCCACCGATCTCGACCAGCACGAAGTCGTAATCGTCGTTGCCGTCGAGGACGAAATCCTTGATGGCGTTGGTGACATGCGGAACCACCTGGATGGTCGCGCCGAGATAATCGCCGCGCCGCTCCTTGGAGATGATGTCCTGATAAATGCGCCCGGTCGTGATGTTGTCGGCCTTGGTCGCCGGCCGCCCGGTGAAGCGCTCATAGTGACCGAGATCGAGGTCGGTCTCCGCGCCGTCATCGGTCACGAACACTTCGCCGTGCTGATACGGCGACATCGTTCCGGGATCGAGATTGAGATAGGGGTCAAGCTTGCGGAGGCGGACCTTGTAGCCCCGAGCTTGCAACAGGGCACCGAGTGCCGCTGAAGCCAGACCCTTGCCGAGCGAAGAAACCACGCCGCCGGTGATGAATATGTACCGCGCCATGGGGCTTAACCTCTAATCCCTCGAATTCGATTCGCCAAAGCGATTCGTATTCCGCCCCAAACATTTTGCGGGGCTGTGGGTGAGCCAGAACTGAGAGTGGTGACAGAGCCTTGATAGGGATTGTTGATCCAGGACGGTAGAAGCCGCCCTGCATGGCCCCCCTGTTTTATTGCGAACGCGGTACCTGCGGGCCGCTCGGTGCCGGAGCCTGCTGCTGCTCGTCGGCCTTCTTCAGCAGAATCCAGGATGCCACCCGAGGTCGGCGGCGCGATCGGTCCGCCACCGGCCGGCTGTGTCTGCGACGCCGGCGCACCGATGATCGACGACGGCTTGCGGTCGTAGCCGGCATACCAGGACAGGAACAGGCTGGTGAGGAAGAAGCCGACGGCCAGAATCGCGGTGGTCCGCGTCAGAAGGTTCGCCGTGCCGCGGCTCGACATGAAGCCTGCGCCGCCTCCCATGCCGAGGCCCCCGCCTTCCGACTTCTGGAGCAGGACGGCGCCGATCATAACGGTGACGATCATGAGGTGAATGACGATGACAACGGTCTGCATAGTGTCCTTCCGTCACAAGCCGACAGCGCCGAGACGGCGGCCAATCGTGCTTCGCGGGGTTTTCCTGAAGTTGCGCGGTGTTACACGATCGGACGGGGCATTGCCACCCCCGATCAGCCCCGGACCAGTGGTTTGAACCAGCCAGGGACGGCCCTGCCTAATTAGGGCAGCCCTGCGCAATCGCAAGGAAATCGGCCGCCTTCAGACTGGCCCCGCCGACCAGCGCGCCATTGACGTTCTTCACGGCCATCAGCTCGGCCGCGTTCGAGGGCTTGACCGAGCCGCCATAGAGAATGCGCATCCCGGCGCCGTCGGCCTTGAACCTGGAGGTCAGGAATTCCCGGATAAAGCCATGAATCTGCTCGACATCCCGAGACGTCGGGGTCAGGCCGGTGCCGATCGCCCAGACCGGCTCATAGGCCACGACCAGATTGGCGGAGGTCGAGCCATCCGGCAGCGAGCCGGTGAGCTGGCCGCGCAGGATATCCAGGGTCTGGCCCGCATCGCGCTGGCCCTGCGTCTCTCCGATACAGACGATCGCCGTCACCCCGGCGCGCCAGGCGGCCTCTGCCTTCTGCCGGATCAGGGCATCGCCCTCGCCATGGTCGGCGCGGCGCTCGGAATGGCCGACGATGATAGCGGTCGCACCCGAATCCACCAGCATTTCGGCGGCGATGTCGCCGGTATGGGCGCCAGAGGCCTTGGGGTGGCAATCCTGGGCTCCCACCGCGACCTTCTTGCCGCAGGCCTTCTCGGCGAAAGCTGCGATCAGGGTCGCCGGCGGACAAACCAGCAAATCGGCTTTGCCGGCCACTTCTGTCGCACCATTGAGCATGGCGCCGAATTCGGCAGTCGAGGCCTTCAGGCCGTTCATTTTCCAGTTGCCGGCGATCAGGGGGCGGATGGCATCGATCATGTCAAATTCCAGCAAAATTTGGGTTGCGCATGCGCTAGCAGAGGTCCCGTGGCAGTTCCAGAGACCAGGGGCTTTTAACCGCAGGGATCGAAAGCCTGTCGGACCCGAGGTTGCGGGGGGAAAGCCACCACTTTATGATGGTTGATCAATTTGGTGACGCGCTTTTGCGGAATCTGCATTAAGACGCGCTCCCGTTCCCCTCCTGCCAAACAAGTTGGACCAAATGCTTCGAGGAATGCGCAAGGCCTCATCAAACTGGCTCGGCAAGACCATTATGGCCATTGTGATGGGCGTGCTGATCATCAGTTTCGGCGTTTGGGGCATTGCCGACATCTTCAAGGGCTTTGGGCAGTCCACCGTGGCCAAGGTCGGCGGCACCGAGATTTCGTTGAACGAGTTCCGCCAGATTTACACTGATCGCCTCCAGCAGATCAGCCGCCAGTTCGGCCGGCCGCTGTCGCCTGAGCAGGCGCGCGCCTTCGGCCTCGACCGTCAGGTGCTCCAGCAGACGATCGCGGAAGCCGCCCTCGACGAAGAGGCGCGCCGGCTCGGGCTCGGCCAGTCCGACGACCAGATCCGCCAGCTCATCATGAACGACCCGAACTTCAAGGGCGTCGGCGGCAACTTCGATTCGAACCGCTTTCAGTCCGTGATCCGCAATTTCGGCTATACCGAGCAGCGCTACGTTTCGGAGCAGCGCAAGGTCTCACTGCGTCGGCAGATCACCGGCACGATCGGTGCCGGCCTCGAGCCGCCGAAGGCGATGCTAGACGTGCTGACGCGCTTCCAGAACGAGCAGCGCGCCATTGAATTCGTCAGGCTCGACGCAGCTCAGGCAGGCACCATCGACGCGCCATCGCCGGAGGCGCTCGCCGCCTATTTCGAGGATCACAAGGTCCAGTTCCGCGCGCCCGAATATCGCAAGATCGCGTTCGTCGTGATCTCGCCGGAGGAGATCGGCAAGTGGAGCGAGGTGTCGGACGAGGACGCCAAGAAAGCATTCGACCAGCGCAAGGACCGGCTCGGCACGCCGGAGAAGCGCCAGATCCAGCAGATCGTATTCCCCAACGCCGCCGAGGCGCAGGCCGCACGCGAGCGGCTCACCAGCGGGACGTCGTTCGAGGACCTCGGCAAGGAGCGCGGACTGAGCGCGTCTGACGTCGATCTCGGGCTCGTGACCAAATCCTCGCTCGATCCCGCAGTTGGAGACGCTGTCTTCGCGCTTCCCGCCGGTGAAATCAGCCAGCCGATCCAGGGCCGTCTCGGCACGTCGATCGTCAAGGTCGAAAAGATCGAGCCGGGCACTGAGGCGAACTACGCGAGCGTTGCCGCCGACATCAAGCGCGAGATCGCCACCGAGCGTGCGCGCGTCAAGGTCGCCGATCTCCGCGACAAGATGGAAGACGAGCGCGGCGGCGGTGCCAGCGTGATCGACGCGGCGCAGAAGCTCGGCCTCACCGCCGTGACCATCGACGCCGTCGACCGTTCCGGCCGCGCGCCGAGCGGCCAGCCGGTCTCCGGCATTCCGCAGGGCCTCGACGTGGTGTCGCAGGCCTTTAACACCGATGTCGGCGTCGACAACGACTCGATCTCGTTCAAGGGCGGCTATGTCTGGTACGACGTGCTTGCCATCACGCCCTCGCGCGACCGCAATCTCGACGAGGTTCGCGACCAGGTCGAGGTGCGCTGGCGCCAGGACCAGATCGCGACCAAGCTGAAGGCCAAGGCGACCGAGATGGTGCAGAAGCTCGAATCTGGCGGCAAGCTCGCCGACGAAGCAGCCGCGATCGGCGCCAAGGTCGAGACCGCCACCGGCTTCAAGCGGGACGACTCGCCCGCCAGCGTGCCCGCGGCCGTCGTGTCGGCCGCCTTCCGCGTCGCCAAGGACGGCGTCGGGCAGACGGCAGTGACCGGCGGCACCGAGGTGATCGTGTTCCGCGTTACCGAGATCATCGATCCCACCGTCGATGCCGCTTCCGATGCGGTCAAGAAGCTGAAGGACAGTCTCGACCGCGCGCAGACCGAGGAGCAGGTCGCGTCCTACGTCAACAAGCTTGAAACCGACATCGGGACCACGATTAATCAGGCCGCCTTCGCGCAGGTGACCGGCGCGAACCAGTGAGTTGAAAGCACGCGATGGACGACCTGAAATCGATCATTGGAAAAGTGGCGACCGGCGCCAGCCTGTCGCGTGACGAAGCGGCTTCCGCCTTCGACGCCGTGATGTCCGGCGAGGCTACGCCCTCGCAAATGGGCGGCCTCCTGATGGCGCTGCGGGTGCGCGGCGAGACCGTGGACGAGATCACCGGCGCGGTCTCGGCCATGCGCTCCAAGATGCTCACGGTCGATGCGCCCGCGGACGCCGTCGACATTGTCGGCACCGGCGGCGACGGCTCCGGCTCGGTCAATGTCTCGACCTGTGCCTCCTTCATCGTTTCGGGCGCCGGTCTGCCGGTGGCCAAGCACGGCAACCGCGCGCTATCGTCGCGTTCGGGCGCTGCCGACGTGCTGGCTTCGCTGGGGGTGAAGATCGATCTGAGGCCCGAACAGGTCGGCCGCTGCATACGCGAATGCGGCATCGGCTTCATGTTCGCGCCCGCCCATCATCCCGCCATGAAGAACGTCGGCCCGACCCGGGTGGAGCTTGCGACACGCACGATCTTCAACCTGCTCGGTCCGTTGTCCAATCCGGCCGGTGTGAAACGGCAGATGGTCGGCGTGTTCTCCCGGCAATGGGTGCAGCCGCTGGCGCAAGTGCTCAAGAACCTCGGCTCCGAATCCGCCTGGGTCGTGCACGGTTCCGACGGCCTCGACGAAATCACCCTCACCGGCCCGACCTTCGTCTCCGCGCTCCACAATGGCGAGATCCGGAATTTCGAGGTGACGCCGGAGGACGCGGGCCTGCCGTGCTGCGAGGCCGGTGCGCTCAAAGGCGGCGACGCCGACGCCAACGCTATCGCCTTGCAGGGCGTGCTCGACGGCAAGCCGAGCCCCTATCGTGACGTCGCGTTGATCAACGCCGCTGCCGCATTGGTCGTAGCGGGGCGTGCCAGGGATCTCAAGGAAGGTGTCGTGATCGGCGCAAAATCGCTCGACAGCGGCGCGGCGCGCGCGCGGCTGAAACATTTGATCGCGGTCTCGAACGGCTGAGCCTGACATGTCGGACATCTTGACCAAGATCGAAGCCTACAAGCGCGAAGAAATCGCTGCGGCCAAGCGCGCGCAGCCGCTGTCGGCGGTAGAGGCGAAGGCCAAGGCGCAAGCAGCACCGCGCGGCTTCCTGCGCGCGATCAAGGCCAAGCACGCCAATGGCGACTACGCGCTGATCGCGGAGGTCAAGAAGGCGTCGCCGTCAAGGGCCTGATCCGCGCCGATTTCGATCCGCCGCTGTTGGCCAGGGCCTATGAGGCCGGCGGCGCTGCCTGCCTGTCCGTGCTGACGGACACGCCCTCGTTCCAGGGCCATCTCGACTTCATGGTGGCGGCCCGCGCGGCAACGTCACTGCCGGTGCTGCGCAAGGATTTCATGTTCGACATCTATCAGGTGGCGGAGGCCCGGGCGCACGGCGCCGACTGCATCCTGATCATCATGGCGGCGCTCGATGATGCCGCGGCAAAAGAGCTCGAGGATGCCGCCATCGCCCACGGCATGGACGTGCTGATCGAGATCCACGACCGCGTCGAGCTTGACCGCGCGCTGAAGCTGCGTTCGCCGATGATCGGCGTCAACAACCGCAATCTGCGCACCTTCGAAACCACGCTTGCGACCAGCGAAACATTGGCGCCGCTGATCCCCGGCGACCGGTTGATGGTCGGCGAGAGCGGCATCTTCACGCCCGCCGATCTCGCCCGGCTCGAGCGCGTCGGCATGTCGACCTTCCTGGTCGGCGAGAGCCTGATGCGGCAAGCCGATGTTACCGCTGCGACGCGCACATTGCTGGCGCGCGAGACGACGGCGCGCGCGACGGGCACGCGCTGACATGGCCCGCAAGCCGACCGCGACGAAACCAGCCAAGTCCGAGTCCAAGACCCAGTCCAACACCAAGACCGGCCCTGCCCTCACCCATATCGGCGCCTCCGGCGAGGCGCGGATGGTTGACGTGTCGGACAAGCCCGCCAGCGAGCGGCTCGCGGTCGCGGAAGGACGCGTCGTCATGACCAGGGCGACGCTTGACCTGATCGTGTCCGGCAACGCCAAGAAGGGCGACGTGCTCGGCACCGCCCGCATCGCCGGCATCATGGCCGCCAAGCGCACCGCGGAGCTGATCCCGCTCTGCCATCCGCTCGCGCTGTCGAAGGTGACGGTCGAGATCGAGCCAGACGCAACGCTGCCGGGCTGCCTCGTCCGCGCCAGCGTGAAGGTCACGGGCCCGACCGGCGTCGAGATGGAAGCGCTCACCGCCGTCTCGGTCGCCTGCCTCACCATCTACGACATGATCAAGGCGGTGGAGCGCGGCGTGCGCATCGAAGGCATCCATCTGGTCGAGAAGCTCGGCGGCAAGTCCGGCCATTACCGCGTCTGATTGCGGCTGCTACTTCAACGACGCGCTGATCGACCCGAATTTTGAATTGAGCTTGCTGCCCAGGCCGTCCACCACGGCGACGATCGCGAGCGCAATCAGCCCATACTCGATCGCATATTGATTGCTTTTGCGAGGGTCCCTTCACGGCCCATTAACCCAGCTTGCTAACTTCGCCTCCACTCCGTTCCCGTAAACCAACGGATGTTTCCGGGGCCAAGAATTGACCCTGGCGTGTGCACGACAACGATCGATCATGATGACGGGATTCGGCAGTCGCCTTTTTGACCAGGCCTTCGTGCGCAGCGGACCGATCCGCTGGCTGGTGGTGGGCGGCACGCTGTTGATCGCTGCGATCGCCGTCGGCGCGACGCTGATGGCGCAGAATTTCCGCGAACGTGCGCTGCGCAGCTCCGGGCGCGAGCTGGAAAACACCGTGCTGATGCTGGCCCATCATTTCGACCAGCAATTGCAGGATTTCGCGGTCATCCAGAAGGATTTCGTCGACTACGTCCGCGCAAGCGGCATCACCAGTGCGGCGGACTATCGCAAGCGCCTCGCCGGCCAGGACCTCCACCGGATGCTGCGTTCGAAGATCGAGGCACTGCCCTACATGGGCGGCGTCAATATCATCGATGCCGAAGGCAATTTGATCAATTCGTCGGCGGCATGGCCGGCCCCGAACGTGAACGTTGCCGATCGCGCCTATTTCCAGACCTTCCGGTACGATCCCGACGCTCCCGACGTCCTGATCGAGCCACTCTACAGTCGCATCTCCGGCGCATGGACCATCCTGATCGTGCGCAAGGTCGTCGGACCGAACGGCGAATTCATGGGTGTGGTCGGACGCGGCATTGAGCCGGCAAACTTCGAAAAATTCTTCGAGTCCGCCGTGCTCGGCGAAAGCACGACGATCTCGATGCTGCACCGGGACGGCACGATGCTCGCCCGTTATCCCCATTCCAGTGAATTGATGGGACGGAATTTCAAGAACGGTCCGTTCGCGCATCAAAGGGTTTTCGGGCTCGACCATTTTACCGGCCGCTTCATGAGCCCCGTCGACGGCGAGGACCGGCTGATTTCCTCACATGCCCTGCCTCACTTCCCGATCCTGATGATGGCCACCACGACGCGCGCGACGGCCCTGACGGACTGGCGCGAGCAGATCGGCATCCTGATCTCGGTCGCGGCCTCTTCCGCGCTCGCCATCGCGGGCGTGTTGATCGCGATCGTTCGCAAGCTCCTGGAGCAGCATCGTCTTTCGCGGGAACGGCTGACGCTGGAAAAGCAGCGTCTCGACCGCGCCGTCAACAACATGACCCAGGGCCTGCTGCTGTTCGACGCCTCGCAGCAGCTCGTGATCTGCAATCAGCGCTACATCGAGATGTACGGGCTGTCGGCCGAAATCGTGAGACCCGGCTGCAGCTTTCACGACATCATTGCACACCGCAAAGCCACCGGCTCGTTCACCGGCGATGCGGACCAGTATGTCGCACGGGTCCTGCGCGACGTCCACGTGCGCAATTCCATGGTGGTCGAGACCTCCGACGGTCGCTCGATCCAGATCGTGAACGAACCGCTCACGGATGGCGGCTGGGTGGCGACGCATGAGGACATCACGGAGCGCCGGCGTATCGAGGAGCGCATCACCCATCTCGCTCATTACGACGCACTGACCGACCTGCCCAACCGCACCATGTTCCACGAGCATCTGCGTCAGGAACTCGATCTCGTCGCCGGCGGCGAACAACTCGCGGTGCACTACATCGACATCGACGAGTTCAAGGGCGTCAACGACGCGCTCGGGCATCTCGTCGGCGACGAGCTCCTGAAGTCGGTCGCGCAGAGCCTCCACCGCTGTGCGGGGCCGGCGGACTTCGTGGCGCGCCTCGGCGGCGACGAATTTGCCATCGTCCAGAGCGCGGTGACATCGCCGGATCAGGTCAGCGAGCTCGTCGCGCGGGTGTTTGAGGCCATCCGGGCGCCGTTCGACTGCATGGGGCATCATCTTGCCACCGACGCCAGCATCGGCATCGCGCTGGCGCCGCAACATGGAACGGCGCTGGACCAGATCCTGAAGAACGCGGACATGGCGATGTACGCCGCCAAAGCCGCGGGGCGCCGCACCTATCGCTTTTTCGAGTCGGAGATGGACGCCAAGATCCACGAGCGGCGGCAGCTCGAGATCGACCTGCGCCACGCCATCGCTCAAGGCGGGCTCGAAGGCGGCCTTGAGGTGTATTACCAGCCCTGCCTCAGCCTGAAGGACGACCGCATCACCGGCTGCGAGGCGCTGGTGCGCTGGCGCCATCCCGAGCGCGGCATGGTCTCGCCGGCGGAGTTCATCCCGATCGCCGAGGACACCGGCCTGATCAACGAGATCGGCGAATGGGTGCTGGCGACCGCCTGCCGGGATGCGGCGAACTGGCCCGACGACATCCGCCTCGCCGTCAACGTCTCGCCGGTGCAATTCAAGAGCGGCACGCTGGCGCTGAAGATCATGGCGGCGCTTGCCGCCTCCAATTTGTCGGCGAGCCGGCTCGAGCTCGAAATCACCGAGGCGGTGCTGATCCGCGACGACGACACGGCGCTTGCGATCCTGCATCAACTCCGCGCCATCGGCGTCCGCATCGCGCTGGACGATTTCGGCACCGGCTACTCCTCGCTAAGCTATCTGCACCGCTTCCCGTTCGACAAGATCAAGATCGACCGCTGCTTCGTCAACGACATCGCCGGCCCCGACGGCTCCGCCAGCATCGTGCAGGCGGTCGTCAATCTCGCGGCCGCCCGCCGCATGACCACCACGGCCGAGGGCGTCGAGACCGAGGAGCAGCAGCGGTTGCTGCGCGCGCTCGGCTGCTCCGAGATGCAGGGCTATCTGTTCAGCGCCGCAAAGCCCGCCGACAAGGTGCTGGAGCTGTTCGCAGCTCATCGCAGCCGTCTCGCCCGGCGCGGCGGCAACGAAGGCCGCCGCCGCGAGGCAAGCTAGTTCGGACCTCGTGGTCGGCGCAGCGGCATTCCCAGAAGCTCTCCTCGATACACACGACGCAGGTGTCGCGGAGGTCATGCAATTGCTGGAGTTGCGGGTTCATCCCGGCGGCGAGGTCTGGTCGAGCGCGACCGCGCCCGCCGCTGGGCCGAGCGCGATGGCTGCTACGAGGCCACCTTCGCGGCCATGAACCCGAGCTGACACAGCGTCCCGAAACAAGTTCGCCCGGGAACGACTATCCGCTCCCGGGCGATCAACACCTTACCGTCGCGAGCGCCTAGTTCGGCACTGCAGCCTTCGACGCCGGCTTGGCGGCGACCGCATTCGCGGTTTGGCCGTGCAGGAAGTCGTAGGCCGTATGCAGGGCCTTGTCGTCTTTCGCTTCCGGTGGGACATAGGACTGCGACCCGGTCTGCTCGGTGCCGTCGGCTGCCTGGAGATGACCGCGCATCTGGGACTCCGCCATGGTGTCCATCCGGCCCTTCAGCTCGGGCGGCACGTCTTGGAGGATCTCGATGTCGGGCGCGATGCCCTGGGCCTGGATCGAGCGGCCCGAGGGCGTGTAGTAGCGCGCCGTGGTCAGCGCCAGCGCGCCGTTGCCGGTGCCGAGCGGAATGATGGTCTGCACCGAGCCCTTGCCGAACGAGCGCGTGCCGATCAGCGTCGCGCGCTTGTGGTCATGCAGCGCGCCGGCCACGATTTCCGAGGCTGAGGCGGAGCCGCCGTTGACAAGAACCACCAGCGGCTTGCCCTTGGTGAGGTCGCCACCATGGGCGGTAAAGCGCTGGGTCTCTTCCGGATTGCGGCCGCGAGTCGAGACGACCTCGCCACGCTGCAGGAACGCGCTCGACACCGACACGGCCTGGTCGAGCAATCCGCCCGGATTGTTGCGCAGGTCCATCACGTAGCCTACCAGCTTCTCCGGCGGAACCTCCTTGGTGATCGATGCGATCGCCTTCTTCAGGCCATCGGTGGTCTGCTCGTTGAACGAGGTGACGCGGATATAGCCGATATCCCCGTTCTCGACGTGGAAGCGCACGGGACGCACATGGATGATCTCGCGCTTGATCGCGACGTCGAGCGGGGCGTCGGCGCCCTTGCGCACGATCGTGAGCTTGGTCTGGGTCTCGACCGGCCCCTTCATCTTGTTGACGGCCTGCTCGAGCGTCATGCCCTGCACGGCATCGCCGTCGATCTTGCTGATGAGGTCGCCCGACATGATGCCGGCCTTGGATGCCGGCGTGTCGTCGATCGGCGAGACGACCTTGACCAGCCCCTCCTCCATCGTGACCTCGATGCCGAGCCCGCCGAACTCGCCGGAGGTGGTCTCCTGCATCTCGGTCCAGGCCTTGTCGTTCATGTAGCGCGAGTGCGGATCGAGCGAGGTCACCATGCCGGTGATCGCGCCTTCGATCAGCTTGGCATTGTCAGGCTTCTCGACATAGCTCGCCTTCACCCGCTCGAACACTTCGCCGAACAGATTGAGCTTGGAATAGGCGTCATCCGCGCTCGCTGCCGCCCGTGCCGCCCAAACGCCGCCGTGCGGACTGGCTACCAAAAGGGTCAGACACGCTCCGGTGAGCGCGCCCAGTGGAAACAGCAGGGTTTTCCGCATGGATAGGCTGGCCTTTTTGCTTCGCGGTTCGGTGGGCTGGGAGCCGCCATGCAAATGGCGATCCAGCCTGCTTCTCACAATACCATTCTGGTTTCTTCAAGGCCGGGATGCCACGCCGGCGGGTACACCGTAAAAATCGGTTGGTCCGGACCCAAACTTTCGGCAACGTTGCAGGACCGGTTCGTGCGCAGCGGGGGTCGGCCGGCCGGCCCGCGCCTCGCAGCCATGCCATTTTAGGATGGTTTTGGCGCCCCGGACGGGTTAGGCGATCAGGGAAGGCTTCAAATTCTCGGGAGGATAACAATGAACGAAGCACCCCGCATCCAACCGGAAAGGAACGTCGAGCTCGGCGCCAGCACCGAGCCGTTCCAGAATCTGCATGAATTCATCCGGAAAGCCCGCGCCAACCTCAACCAGAATGCATGGGACTATATCGTCGGCGCGGCCGAGACCGAGACCACGATGCGTCGCAACCGCATGGCGCTGGACGAGATCGCTTTCCGCCCGCGCGTGCTGCGCGATGTTCGCAAGGTTACAGGTTCGGTCGAACAGTTCGGCCGCAAGATGCGCCTGCCCGTGGTCCTCGCCCCGGTCGGCGCGCTCCAGATCTTCGATCCGGATGGTGCGGCGAGCGTGGCACGCGCCTGCGGCACTTTCGGTGCGGCGCACATGCTCAGTTCGGTGTCCGAGCCCGGCCTAGAAAAGACCGCCGAAGCTGCGTCCGACGCGCTGCGGCTCTACCAGCTCTATGTGCGCGGCGATGACGCCTTCGTCGCCGACGTCGTCAGCCGGGCCGAGAAGAACGCCTACGCCGCCTTCTGCCTGACCGTCGACACCGCCCACTACAGCCGCCGCGAACGTGACATCGCCAAGCGCTACGTTCGCGAGAGCCGCTTGCGCGCCACCGGGGGCGATTACCAGAAGGGTCTGGAGTGGCGGACGGTGAAGATGATCAAGGACAAGTTCAAGATCCCGCTGATCCTCAAGGGCATCGCGACGCCGGAGGACGCGCTGATCGCGATCGATCACGGCGTCGAATGGATCTACGTCTCCAACCATGGCGGCCGTCAGCTCGATCACGGTCGCGGCGCCATGCACGTGCTGCCCGAGATCGTCGACGCCGTGAACGGCCGCGCCAAGATCATGGTCGATGGCGGTGTCTGTCGCGGCACCGACATCGTCAAGGCGATCGCGGCGGGCGCCGACCTCGTCGGCATCGGCCGGCTGCAATGCTGGGCGCTGGCGGCGGCCGGCGAAGCCGGCGTGGCGCGCATGCTGGAACTGCTCGAGGACGAAGTGCTGCGCTGCCTCGGCCTCTTGGGTGCGACCTCGTTCGCCGAGGTCAACAAATCCTGCCTGCACCAGGCGACCGCAACCAACGCGCCGAGTGTGTTCAGCGCGTTTCCGCTGTTCGACCACGAGCCGTATCGATACTGAGTGAAAGGACGCAGGTGACATCGCTCTCTCCCGGCAGCGCGGATGCGCTCCTGTTCGATCTCGGCCGCGTCGTGCTCGATATCGATTTCTCCAAGGCGATCGCCTGCTGGGCGGGACATGCCGGCTGCAAGCCCGAAGCCATCGTCGCGCGCTATGTGCGGGACAGCGAAGCCTATCGGTTGCACGAGATGGGGAAGATCAGCGATGAGGACTATTTCGCCTCATTGCGAGCCTCGCTCGGAATCGGCATTTCGGATGCGCAGTTCCTGGAAGGCTGGAACGCGATTTTCGCCGGCGAAATGCCTGACATCGCCGAGCTGCTGCCGCGCGCAGCGAAACAGATGCCGCTCTATGCTTTCTCCAACACCAACCGGCCGCACGTGGACCATTTCTCGAGGGAATATGCCGACCTCCTCGGCCATTTCCGCGAGCTGTATTTGTCGTCCAGCATCGGCCTGCGCAAACCGGATGCGGAGGCCTTCGACCACGTCGTTGCGGCGATCGGCGTGCCCGCCGGGCGCATCGTGTTCTTCGACGATCTTGCCGAAAACATCGAGGGAGCGCGCGCGCGCGGCTTGACGGCGGTGCATGTGACCTCGCCGCGTGACGTCGGGAACGCATTGAAGGCATTGGGCATTTGACGACGGTCCGTTGTCGCGAAACCCACGACGGCACGGCCCGACGGACCAATTTTGAAAAATTGAGGAACCGGATCACTTTGTACATTTTTATACAGAGTTCCGGGAACGGAATACCGCCTTCCGGACTCTTAGAGTCCGTTGGGACTTCTACGGACGGATGCATCATCGTGCTGGGCAAAACCTACCTCACCAAGCAGGCCTCTCTTCTTCTTGAATTCGCGAGGACAACTTCAGATTCGGACCTTTCCGCCAAGCTTGTGAGCAAGGCCGCCGACCTGAAATCCCAAGCCGACCCGCTGCCCGACAAGGATCAGGGATCCAAGGCGCCCGACGTAACTCCCGGGCAGGCAGGGAGCTGATCGATTCAGGCCATGGCGCGTTCTCGCCTTGCCATGATTTTCGTCGCTTCCATGACCACTCTCCTGCCGATCTGTGACCTCCTTCGGATCATGCCGCGACGCGCTTGATCCTGCCTTCCGGAACAATGTGAAGGGGCGGGATGACTGTGCCTGCTCAGCCGCTTTTGCCTCTGCGCCTGCGCTCGGCTAGAAGACGTGCGGAACATTCGCCCGAACGTGCCGAGCAGGAGTTTTCGCCGTGGCCTTGATGCCGGTTTCTGACGCGCTTGCCGCGGTGCTGGCGGGTGCAGAGCCGCTGCCGGAAGAAATGATTTCCCTCGACGAGGCCTACCATCGCGTGCTCGCGCGTGACGTCGTGGCGCGGCGCACGCAGCCGCCGCAGGCGATGTCGGCGATGGACGGCTACGCGGTGCGCGCGGCCGATGCCGCGACGATCGATTCGGAGCTCACCGTCATCGGCGAAGTCGCAGCGGGCCGACCGTTCGAGGGGACGGTCGGAGCCGGCGAGGCCGTGCGGATCTTCACCGGCGGCGTCGTTCCCTTTGGCGCGGACGCCGTCGTGATCCAGGAGGACACGGTCGCCGCCGGCAAGCGGATCACGATCAAGGAAGCCGCAATCGCCGGCCGGCACATCCGCCCCGCCGGCGTCGATTTCCGCGAGGGCGACGTGCTCCTGCGCAAGGAAGCCGTTTGACCGAGCGAGACCTCGCGCTCGCCGCCGGGATGGATCATCCGCACCTTGCCGTTGTCAGGCGTCCGAAAGTCGCGATTCTCGCCACCGGCGACGAGCTGGTGATGCCGGGCACCACGCCCGGCCACGGCCAGATCGTCTATTCCAACGGCTACGCCCTGCACGCGCTCGCCCGCAGCGAGGGCGCCGAGACCATCGACCTCGGTATTGCCGCCGACACGCTGGAGGCGACCACCGCCGGCATCCGCCGCGCCCGCGAGAGCGGCGCCGACGTCCTGATCACGACCGGCGGCGCATCGGTCGGCGACCACGATCTGGTCCAGCAGGCACTGCGGGACGAAGGCATCGCGATGGCGTTCTGGAAGATCGCGATGCGGCCAGGCAAGCCAATGATGCACGGGCGACTCGGCGCAATGGGTGTGATCGGCCTGCCGGGCAATCCCGTATCGTCCTACGTGTGCGCTTTCCTGTTCATGGTGCCGCTGATTCGCGCCCTGTCGGGCCGTTCAGTGATTCACCATCGCCGTGAACGCGCCGTGCTCGGCCGCGACGTCGGCGCCAACGACCAGCGCGAGGACTATCTGCGCGCGCATCTTGAGGAGCGTGACGATGGCACACGCGTCGTTGTTCCCGTCAATCATCAGGACTCTTCGCTGCTTGCAGATCTCGCTGCAGCACAGGTACTTCTCGTCCGCGCACCATTCGCGCCGAAGGCCGAAGCCGGCACGGCTTGCGAAGTGTTGCGGCTCCCCGTCTGAGCGCCCCCGCAACGCGCGTTCCGCGCACTTTGCTCTGTTCACGGTAAATTAAGCAGTTGCGGAACATGTATCGAACATATAGTGTCTGTTCATGATTTGTTTCGAGCATGCAGCGGCTTATGGCCGAATTCAGCGTCTCGGAATCGGACGACATCAACCGGGGGACTTTGGTCGAGATGTTAACGCGCAAACAATACGAGCTTCTGCGGTTCATCAGTGAACGTCTGAAGGAAAGCGGCGTGCCGCCCTCCTTCGACGAGATGAAGGATGCGCTCGATCTGCGCTCGAAGTCGGGCATCCATCGCCTGATCACGGCGCTCGAGGAGCGTGGCTTCATCCGACGCCTGCCCAACCGCGCCCGTGCGATTGAAGTCATCAAGCTGCCGGAGCTCCAGGCAGCCGCTGGCAGCCGCCGCGGCTTCACGCCGAGCGTCATCGAGGGCAATCTCGGCAAGGTGCGTGCGAGCGCGAGCCTGCCCGCTGACGAGGGCGAACGTCCCGTCGCGGTGCCGGTGATGGGCCGCATCGCGGCCGGCACGCCGATCGAGGCGTTGCAGACCCGCAGCCATACTATCAGCGTACCGCCTGACATGCTCGGCTCGGGCGAGCATTACGCGCTGGAAGTGCGCGGCGACTCGATGGTCGAAGCCGGCATTCTCGACGGCGACATGGCCCTGATCCAGCGCAACGAGAGCGCCGATACCGGCGACATCGTGGTGGCGCTGATCGACGACGAGGAAGCGACGCTGAAGCGCTTCCGCCGTCGCGGCGCCTCGATCGCGCTCGAGCCCGCCAACGCGGCCTATGAGGTCCGCATCCTGCCGCCCAACCGGGTGAAGATTCAGGGCAAGCTGATCGGGCTTTACCGGAAGTACTGATACCGGGAGTCTTTCTATCGGCAGTACTTCATATCGGAAGCACTTCATGCCGGAGGTGCTTGGCGCCTCGCGCGCTTCCGATCGGCATCGCCGGTCAGAGATTGGAGCGGATCATCGTCCGCTCCGGCTGGATAGCCTTTCTGGTTCTGCACAGACTATCCGGCCCCTCCTCCAACGCTGGCTCCTCGCCACGCCGACGAAGCAGCACCGCTTCAAGCAGCACCGCTTCGCGGCTCGGTTGTTCGAGGAAACAGCGACCAGCGGTCAAGTTCGGCCGTTGCAGCCAAGTTGGCAATGTTCGCGTACGCGCCTCCCGAATGCATCGCGGCGAGCTTTGTTCCTATTGAATTCGGGAAAGATAATGTGATCGCGGCTTGCGGAAGCCAGCCGCAGATTTGCCCACAACCAAGCAGAGCGTTCGTGCTTCCACTCTGATAGAGGCCTGCGCCTCGATAAGAGACGCGGGTTGCTATCCCAGCATGAGGAGCACCCGATGTGTGACTACAGCCTACATGCCGTCGCGTCGCGCCCCGCCGAAGTCGGCGAGACGATCGTCACGACAAGCTTCCGCGGCACCTCGACGCGCGGCTTCGCCTCTGCAGCCGATCCGTCTGTTGCCGTCTGCCTGCTGCCGGGGACGGAGCTCGCCTTCGCCGACGACGTCCGCTACGACAATCGCTGGATCTGGACGCGCACCATCAATTCCCGCGTGGGCAAGTTCGGCAAGATCGATCCGCACGTTCCCGACCGCCATCATGATGCGATCGAATTCCCCGACGGCAAATACGTGCTGGTGACGCAGCTCGTCGAAGGCCAGCGCGCGACGGTGCTGCAACTGCCGGTGACTCAGTCGGTCACCGAGCGCGAGCACAAGGCGCAGATCACCGCCGACAGGCAGCCGACCGTCACGCACCTGCCGATCGGCTGACAGAGCCGCCCTCCGGCTACGAAGTCGGAGGTCAGGATTGAATCGCCATCGCCGGCCGTGGCCGGCGAGATGGTGTGGTTTGCACCCCGCAGATCCGAACGGACGCACCGAACCACTGCGTTGCTCCGCACCATCAGATCAATCGTCGGCTTGCAGATCGGTGTCCGCCGGCGTTGCGTCCTTGATGCGAGGCGCGGTCGACTTTGGCGCGAGGCTGCCGTCGAAATCACCCTCGCCGGCGCCGGCCGGCAACCAGGGGCGGCTCGTGCCTCTCGCCCTCACTGCCTGAACCACAAAACCGTCACCACGCTGCGTCAGCGCCAGCGCGCTCTGGCTGGCGAGCCGCTGCCGATCGACCACCATCGCCGCGCAATCGGGCGGCGCGGGACGTCGTCACCACCAGGGCGGCCCGACTGCAATCGTCTGCGAGAGCGTCGACGCGCAGTGCCAGCGCGACCAGCCTCCCGTCGGCCAGTGGCGTCACGCAGCCGGATTCGTCGCAGGACACGCCATCGGCAAGCGAGGCTCTGCCCGCATCGCGCGGATCGGCGTCGGCAGCGAGCCATTCCTTGAGCAGAAAGCTGTCCTTGTTCGTCCTGATCAGGTGCAGATATCCGTCCCTGCCCCGCACCGCGACGCTGGCGCCATCCCCGGCAATCAGGATGTCGGGCTGCCGCGCCGACAGTCCCCAGAGGATCGCTGCCAGCAGCACCAGGGCGCCGGACCAGCGCAGCGGCGTGCGCAACAAGCCGAGCACAATGATTCCCAGGCTCGCCGCGATCAGCGGCGCGATCCCGAACGCCGGGATGCGGCCCACCGCGCCCGGCAAGGACGCGACCCAGCGCGAGACCGCGACCATCCACTCGATGCCAATCCCCATCACCCACCAGAACACGCTGTCCAGCCCGAACGGCGCAGCAAGCAGCCCCAACAGCCCCGCCGGCATCACCAGCGCAGAGACCACCGGCATCGCGCCGAGATTGGCGAGCACGCCGAACGGCGTGACACGGTGGAAATGAAAGGCGGCATAGGGCGTGGTCGCAAGTCCCGCAATCAGCGAAGCCATGAACAGCATCGCAATCTCGCGCCCACCCCACATCGCAATGCGCGCAGTCGCCGAATTGTCCGGCGAGGCAAACAAATTGGGCATGCCGATCTGCACCAGTGCGACCAAGCCGAGCGTTGCCGCAAACGACATCTGAAAACTCGGATGCACCAGCGCTTCCGGCGCGACCGCCAGCACGATCAGCGCAGCCACAGCAAGCGTGCGGAAGGTGATGGCGCGGCGATCGACCATCACCGCGATCAGCACCACCGCCGTCATGAAGAACGACCTTTGCGTGGCGACCTCCGCGCCCGACAGCAGCAGGTAGAACGCAGCGGCGACCAGCGCGGCGGCGGCCGACCATTTCTTGATGGCGAAGCCGGCCGCCAATCCGGGGATCAGAGCGAGCAGCGCGCGCACCGCGAAGAACACGACGCCGGCAACGACGGCCATGTGATAACCGGAGATCGAGAGCACGTGGCCGAGGCCGGAGATGAACATCGCATCGTTGACGGGCGTGGTGATCGCATCGCGCCGCCCGGTGAGCAGCGCGGTCGCGATCGCCCGATTGTCGCCGTCGAGCGTCGCCCGGATGCGGGCATCGATCGCATCGCGCAGGCCTTGCATGAAGGCCGCGTAACGCAGCCGTAAGCCGCCGGTCTCAGGCGGCGACGCCACCGTGATGGCGCCCATCGCGAAGCCGGAGGCGCCGATGCCCTGGAAGAACATGTCACGCGAAAAGTCGTAGCTGCCGGGCCGCACCGGCGCGAGTGGCGGCATCAGCCGTGCCTTCAGCTGAACGAAGCTACCGACCTCCGGCGCGGTGCCCTTGCGGACCGACAGGCGCACGCGCTCGAGCCTGACGTCGCTGCGCTGCGCCTCCATCGCCGTGACGCGCAGCACGAAACGATCGGTACGCTCGCGGATGTCGCGAGCCTCGACGAAGCCCGACAACGACACCGAATAGAGCGCCCTTGCCAGCACCGGGTGGGCGATGCGCGCCGTCTTCCAGGTTGCGACGGCAAAGCCGGCCGCGACCGCCGCGATCATGATGGCCGGGGCGAACAGCCGGCTCCGCCGCAACAGAGCCGCGCCAAGCAGGAGCGCGATGGCGGTCGTGGCAACGACCCACAGCACCGGCTCATGATCGGCAGAGAAATAAAGCGCGATGCCGCAGCCAAACGCGACGGGCACCCACGGCAACAGCCGCCCGGCGCCCGCCTCGGCGCGCAGCCAGGCGCGGAGGGTCTCGGCCAGCGATGTCCAGAGGTCGAGGCCTGCAGGCGCGAGGCCGCCCGCGGACGCGGCGCGGCCCGCGGGCCACGTCCCCGCGATCCCCTGCGATCGTACCGGCCGGCCCGGCTCGGCCATTCCCTGCACTCGATGATACGCAACGAAGCCAGAAGCTACCGGAACGTGCAGGTGGGCGGATAGCGGTACGGATCAGGAACGAAGGGGCGCGGCCGCTACTTTTCCTCTTCCATCGTCACGGCCACATCCGCCTTGGCCGACAGCCTGACCTTGTTGCCCTCGATATCGGCGACGAGGCCCTTGTCGATGAAGTGATGATGGCCCTTGTGGCTGCCCTCGCCGCTGTCCTTCTTGGTCAGCTTGATGCGATTGCCTTCGACCTTGTCGACGGTGCCGATGTGGACGCCGTCGGCGCCGATCACTTCCATATGCTCTGCGATGTTCTGCATGGTGGGTTCCTTGTTGGACCCACCCCAACGCGCGGGGAGCACGTTCGTTCTCTCACGAGAATGACGAAGCCGTGTGCCCGCTCGTCAGATCAGCGGCGCCTGCGACGAAGCATGGTGATTGACGATCTTCCACTCGCCGTCCTCGCGCATGATGACCCAGCTCATCTTGACCGAGAAATCGGGGCGTTCGCCGGCGAGATCGAACGAGATGGTCGCGGCCATATTGATCAGATCAGGACCTGCCTGCGCCGCCGTCACCTCGGAAAACACCGCGCTCGGCTTGCGCCAGCGCGGCAGGCCGTTGAAATAGTCTGCGACGCCGGCCCTGCCCCGGTAGAGCTTTGGGTTGGAGCCGAAGAAGAAGGCATTCCTCGCATAGAGCGATGAGAGCGCGGCCGCATCGAGCGTGGCGAAGCCGGCGCGCCATTTCGCGATGATGCCGGAAACGATAGCGTCGGCTTCGTTGCTCATTGTGGTCTCGCAGCTCTTTTCAGCCTTTGGCAACTTCCTTCGCGAACGTGTCGCGCAGACCGATAGTCCTGGAAAATACCGGTCTGTCGGACGTCGAGTCCTTGTCGCGCACGAAATAGCCCTGGCGCTCGAACTGCATCGGCTCGGTCGAATTGCTTTCCGCGACCGATGCCTCGACGCGGGCATTAGCGAGAATTTCCAGTGACTGCGGATTGAGGTCGGCGGCGAAGTTCGAGGCGTCCGGGCTCGGTTTGGCAAACAGCTGATTGTAGATGCGGATTTCCGCGGGCACGGATGTCGCCGCCGGCAGCCAGTGCATGGTGGCCTTGACCTTGCGGCCATCGGGCGCGTTGCCGCCCTTGGTCGCGGGATCGTAGGTGCAGCGCAGCTCCACCACCTCGCCGGCATCGTTCTTGATCACGCCGGTGCACTTGACGAAATAGGCGTAGCGCAGCCGCACCTCGTTGCCCGGCGACAGACGGAAGAACTTTTTCGGCGGGTTCTCCATGAAGTCGTCCTGCTCGATATAGAGCTCACGACCGAACGTGATCTTGCGGGTGCCGGCGGAGGGATCATCCGGATGGTTGATCGCCTCGAGCTCCTCGGTCTGCCCCTCGGGATAATTCTCGATCACGACCTTGAGCGGCTTAAGCACCGCCATGCGCCGCTGCGACGTGCGGTTCAATTCCTCGCGGATGCAGAATTCCAGCATGCCGACGTCGACCACGCTATTGGCTTTCGCAACGCCGATGCGCTTGACGAATTCGCGAAGCGCGGCCGGCGGCACGCCGCGGCGGCGCATGCCCGCCATGGTGGGCATGCGCGGGTCGTCCCAGCCCGCGACATGGCCCTCGCGGACGAGCTGGGTCAGCACACGCTTGGACAGCAGCGTGTAGGTCAGGTTCAGCCGCGCGAATTCGTACTGGTGCGGCTTCGAGGGCACCGGCAGCTTCTCGATGAACCAGTCGTAGAGCGGCCGATGGTCCTCGAACTCCAGCGTGCAGATCGAGTGCGTGATGCCTTCGATGGCATCCGACTGGCCGTGGGCATAGTCGTAGCTTGGATAGATGCTCCACTTGGTCCCGGTGCGCGGATGGTGCGCATGCAGGATGCGGTACAGCACGGGGTCGCGCAGATTGATGTTGCCCGCACCCATGTCGATCTTGGCCCGCAGCACGCGCGCGCCGTTCGGGAATTCGCCCGCCTTCATGCGACGGAACAGGTCGAGGTTTTCATCCACGGTGCGATCGCGGAACGGCGAGTTCTTGCCGGGCTCGGTCAGCGTGCCGCGCGCGAGACGAATCTGCTCCTGGGTCTGGTCATCGACATAGGCGAGCCCGTCGCGGATCAGCTGCTCCGCCCATTCGTAGAGGCGGTCGAAATAGTCCGAAGCGAAGAACAGGTTCTTGCCCCAGTCGAAGCCGAGCCAGCGCACGTCGGCCTGGATGGAATCGATATATTCCTGCTCTTCCTTGACCGGATTGGTGTCGTCGAAGCGCAGATGGCAACGGCCCGGAAACTCTTGGGCGATGCCGAAATTGAGCGCGATCGACTTGGCGTGGCCGATATGGAGATAACCGTTCGGCTCCGGCGGGAACCGGGTCACGATCTCCTTGTATTTGGCCTGCTCGAGGTCGGCCTGGATGATGTCACGAATGAAATCGCGCCCAACCTCGTTCGCCACCGGTTCTGTCATTACGAAAATCCTGTAGGGAAATCAGCGGCCCTTCTGCCAAATTCCCTTGGCTGAGCCAAGGGCTTAGGCAAGGTCTCAAGCAACCCCTGGCGGTCCGCTGCCGGGCTTTAGTTATGCTCCGGTCCTGTTATATACCACCGCCTCCAATGCATAGGCCCTGCCAAGAATGACCTCTCCCGTCGTCACCCGTTTCGCTCCTTCGCCGACCGGCTTCCTCCATATCGGGGCGCGCGCACGGCGCTGTTCAACTGGCTCTATGCGAAGAAGCACGGCGGCAAGATGCTGCTCCGGATCGAGGACACCGACCGGGAGCGCTCCACCGAGGCCGCGATCGGCGCCATCCTCGACGGCCTGAAATGGCTGGAGCTCGGCTGGGATGGCGACGTCATCTACCAGTTCAGCCGCGCCGCCCGCCACCGCGAGGTCGCCGAGCAGCTGCTCGCCGACGGCAAGGCCTATCGCTGCTACGCCACCGCCGAGGAGCTCACCGCGATGCGCGAGAAGGCGCGCGCAGAGGGGCGCACGCGCCTCTATGACGGCCTGTGGCGCGACCGCGATCCGGCGACGGCCCCGACCGACGTAAAGCCCACCATCCGGCTCCGTGCGCCCCAGACCGGCGAGACCGTGATCGAGGACCAGGTCCAGGGCCGCGTGGTCTGGCAGAACGAGAATCTGGATGACCTCGTCCTGCTGCGCGGCGATGGCAACCCGACCTACATGCTCGCTGTCGTGGTCGACGACCACGACATGGGCGTCACCCACGTCATCCGCGGCGACGACCATTTGATCAACGCGGCCCGCCAAAAGCAGATCTACGACGCGATGGGCTGGACGCTGCCGAGCATGTCCCACATCCCCCTGATCCATGGCCCGGACGGCTCAAAGCTCTCCAAGAGGCACGGCGCGCTTGGCGTCGATGCCTACCGCGCCATGGGGTACCTCCCGTCCGCGCTCCGCAACTATCTCGTCCGGCTCGGCTGGAGCCATGGCGACCAGGAAATCTTCTCGACGGAGGAGATGATCGCGGCGTTCGATCTTGCCAGCGTCGGCCGCGCAGCAGCGCGCTTCGATTTTGCCAAGCTGGAAAACCTCAACGGCCACTACATCCGCAATGCCGACGATCAATCACTCGTGAAGATGTTCGAGGACGTGCTCGACCACGTCGTGCCCAGCCGCGACGAGCTTAAGGCCAAGTTAAACGACACCACGCGCGCGCAGCTCCTGAAGGCCATGCCGGCCCTGAAGGAGCGCGCCAAGACGCTGATCGAGCTGATCGACAGCGCCTATTTCATTTTCGCGGACCGGCCGCTGGAGCTTGACCCGAAGGCGGCGGCGCTGCTGACGCCTGAGAACCGCAAGCTGATCGGCCAGCTTCATTCCGCGCTGGAGAAAGTCGAGACGTGGAGCGCGGCCAATGCGGAAGCCGCGCTGCGCGCCTTTGCCGAGGAAAATAGTCTCAAGCTCGGCGCGGTCGCCCAGCCGCTGCGGGCCGCGCTGACGGGACGGACGACGTCGCCCGGCATATTCGAGGTTTTGGACGTCTTGGGACGCCAGGAAAGCCTGGGCCGGCTTAAAGATCAGGCCACGGAATAGGCCTAGGACCGCGCTAAGGACCGGGCCCAAGGACCAGGCTACGACGTAAGTCGACCATGCGTGGCGCCATCTTGCAGCGCACACAGCAATAATATACCCATCTCAGCCGTACCTTCTGGAACATCCGGCCTGCCCCGCGATATCTCATCGGGGCCTCCGGGTCCGGCCCGTTTCACCATACATCGGGGACCTCTGATGGACGCAAAACCAAGCAATAAGACCGCCACACTGACGGTCGGAAACAAGAATTTCGATCTTCCGATCCACAGCGGCAGCGTCGGGCCCGACGTCATCGATATCGGCAAGCTCTACGGCCAGTCCGGCCTGTTCACCTACGACCCGGGCTTCACCTCGACCGCGAGCTGCCAGTCCAAGATCACCTATATCGACGGTGACGCGGGCGTGCTGGAATACCGCGGCTATCCGATCGAACAGCTCGCCGAGAATGGCGACTTCCTCGAGACCTGCTATCTGCTGCTGTTCGGGGAGCTTCCGACCGCCGCGCAGAAGAAGGATTTCGACGACCGCGTGATCCATCACACGATGGTGCACGAGCAGATGGCCCGCTTCTTCCAGGGCTTCCGCCGCGACGCCCATCCGATGGCGATCATGGTAGCGGCTGTCGGCGCGCTCGCCGCGTTCTATCACGACTCAACCGACATCAACGATCCGAAGCAGCGCATGATCGCCTCCATGCGCATGATCGCCAAGATCCCGACGTTGGCTGCGATGGCCTACAAATACACGGTCGGCCAGCCCTTCGTGTATCCGAAAAACTCGCTGAAGTTCGCCGAGAACTTCCTGCACATGTGCTTTGCCGTGCCGTGCGAGGACTACAAGATCAACCCGGTGCTGGCTGACGCGCTGGACAAGATCTTCATCCTGCACGCCGACCACGAGCAGAACGCCTCGACCTCAACCGTGCGTATCGCCGGCTCCTCCGGCGCCAACCCGTTCGCCTGCATCGCGGCCGGCATCGCCTGCCTGTGGGGCCCGGCCCATGGCGGCGCCAACGAAGCAGCGCTCGCGATGCTCGCCGAGATCGGCTCGGTCGACAAGATCCCCGAGTTCATCGCCAAGGTGAAGGACAAGAACTCTGAAGTCCGCCTCATGGGCTTCGGTCACCGCGTCTACAAGAACTACGATCCGCGCGCCAAGATCATGCAGAAGATGTGTCACGCCGTGCTCAAGGAGACCGGCCATGGCGACGATCCGATGCTGAAGGTGGCGCTCGAGCTCGAGAAGATCGCGCTCAGCGACCAGTACTTCATCGACCGCAAGCTCTACCCGAACGTCGACTTCTATTCGGGCATCACGCTGAAGGCGATGGGCTTCCCGGTCTCGATGTTCACCGTGCTGTTCGCGGTCGCCCGCACCGTCGGCTGGATCAGCCAGTGGAGCGAAATGATCGAGGATCCGCAGCAGAAGATCGGCCGTCCGCGCCAGCTCTACACCGGCGTCACCCGCCGCGACTACGTCGCGATCAACAACCGGAAGTAAGCTCGAGCCCATCACGGCTTTCGAAGCGGCGCCATCACAAGATGGCGCCGCTTTTGTTTGCGCTGAGACAATCTTGCTGCCGCGCACAACAACAAGTCAGCGCAATGCCTCGGCCGACGCTTGACGTTGAGACGCTTCGCGCGCAAATTCTTACTCTAAGTAAGAATGACGACAGGGATGGAAATGCCGGAGCAGCCGAGAAGTCGGCGGCAGACGCGTGCTGCCATTTTGATTCATCTGCTTCAGTCAGGCGCGTCGTTTCGCCCGCCGCTGGCCAAGGCCGTGCGCCTGTCGGAAGCGAGCCTGTCGCGCATCCTGTTGGATCTGAAGGCCGAAGGCCTGATCGAGGAAGTGCGGCGCCCTGCCCCTTATGTCGGCGGCCCGACGGGCCTCGTGTCACTCGATAAAGCGGTGGCGCTCGCGGCGTTCGAGCTGACCACTCAGCGGCTCAGCGTCGGGGTCGGGGGCCTGTCGGGCGAACTGCACTACACCGGGCATGTGCCGCTGCCGAAGACGCCGACCGTCGCGACGGTCGGCCGGGCGTTTCGCGAAGCGATGACATTGCTGCGCGAGTGGACGCGGCGTCGACGTATCCCCCTCGCACAGATCGGCGTCTCGATCCCGGGTCTCGGCCGGCTGGGCGCGTCAGGCAATCCGATCATTCCCTGCGATGTCGGGCGGATCAGCGAGATGTTCGGCGAGACGCTTCCCGGCGTGCGGGTCGAGTTCACCAATTCGGTCGTCGCGCACGCCATCTTTCACCGTTGCCGCACGGAGCATTATCCATTCAGCGGCGCGCATCTCTTCGTCTTCGTCGGTCAGGGCGTCGCGGGCACCTGGATGGATGACGCGGTCGAGGACGATGCCCTCCAGCCGGTCGAGCTCGGCCACATGGTGTTCGGAGCCGACGGACCAATTTGCCGCTGCGGTCATCATGGCTGCGTCGAGGCTTATACGTCGCTTCCCGCTTTGGCCGAGCTTCTTGGCGTCGCGGAAGCCGAGTTGCTTGAGCTCGGCAGCGAGTGGGTGACCGCGATGCCGCTCTCGTCGCGCGTGCGGCAGGAATTGCGCCGGCGGCTGTTCCGGCTTGGCCTTGCGATCGGCAATACGCTGAACGTGAAGCCATGCAAGGGCGTCGCGATCAGCGGCTGGCCGTCCTCCTCACCGAGGACGATCGCAACGCGCTCGTCGAGGGGATCGACGCCAGCCTGTTGGGCGGCCGCAAACACGCGCAAGTGTCGCTCGCTTTCGTGCCGCCGTCGAACGGCAACGATCCGCGGGCGGCGCTGGCATTCGCATCTTTCTGCCTCGCTTGCCGCGGCGGCATGCCGGCCGCATCGGCCGAGGCCGCCTGACGTACCTGATGCCGCGCGGCTCTCGCGCGAAAGAGTTCACACCGGGAGGAAATTGCCATGCCGATCACGACAACAAGGCGCCAACTGCTCGCCGGATCTGCGGCCGCGCTCGCGCTGCCGGCATTCGCCCGCGCGCAAGGCGCGATCAAGCCGCGTCTGACTGCGATCTCGCAATGGTCCGCAGGTAGCGATGGGGCGGCCATCACGGCACTCGGCAAGAAATTCGAGGAGAAAGGCGGGGTTTGGCAGCACTCGCCCGTCCCCGGCTTCACCACCGAGATGATGAACAAGCTGCGTGCCCAGATCATGGCCGGCGATCCGCCGGCCTGCTCGCAGCTCAAAGGTCCCGAGATCGCGGCCTGGTCCAAGATTGCCCCAACCGTCGATCTCGATGCCGTCGTCGCTGCCGCCGGCTACGAAAAGGTTGTCGCTCCGGATCTTGCAAAATTGCACAAGCCGGGGGGCAAGTGGATTGCACTGCCGTTGCAGATCTACAGCACCAACATGCTGTTTCTCTCCAAACGCGCGATGGACAAGGCCAAGGCCGACAAGGTCCCCGTCACATGGGCTGAGTTCAACGACCTCGCCGAGAAGATGAAAGCAGGCGGCGTCCCCTATCCCATCGCCAACGGTGGCACCCGCCCGGACGACGGCCAGAAATTCGAGGCCGCTTTGGCGGGCATCAGCCCCACCGCTTACCGCGCAGCCATCATGAATCTCGACAAGAAGGCCCTGGAGGGCCCCGAGATAAAGGCTGCCTTCGTACAGGTGCGCAAGATTGCCGACTGGATGGACCCCAACGTCGGCGCCCAGCACTTTTCGACCAACTTGAAGCGCTTTGTCGACGGCGACATGGGGATGATGATCATGGGCGGGTGGGCGCAGGGCGTCTTGCGCAACGCCGGCTTCAAGTTCGAGGACTTCATCATCGCCCCGGGCCCGAGCGACAATAGCAAGCCGGTCTTCCTGTTGAATGCCGATGCCTTCATATTCTGGCAGCGCAAGGAGCCCGACCTGCAGGCCGGCCAGACGCTGATGGCCCAGCTCGTCATGGATCCGGCGATCCAGACTATGTATTCGCAGATCACGGGATCGATCCCCGTGCGCACCGATGTCGATCTCTCCGGCGAAGGCTGGTCGGACGGGCAACGGCGGACCGCAGCAGCCCTGAAAGACGCGATTGCCAGCAATCAGGCCGTCCTCAGCCTTGCGCACAACATGGCGCAGGAAAACGGCATGACCGCAGCGATGATCGACGTGATCACGGAGTACGTGAAGAACAAGACGATCAAGCCGGAGCAAGCGGCCATACGCCTCGCCGAAGCCGTCGAGAGCTCACGTTGACGATCGCCGTCTCGACAACACCGGGCCGGCCGGCAGCCTCTGGCTGGGTACGCCGGCTGCCTGAATATCTGACGATCTGGGTGCCGCTGCTGTTGTCCGCCGCGCATCTCATTGCGTTTACGCTGTGGACGATCTGGATATCGTTCACGCCGTCCACTCTGGTCCCGGTCTCGGGCTGGGTCGGCTTGCGCAACTATTCTGCGGTCGCCGCATCGCGGAACTGGCAGATTGCCTTGGACAATCTGCTGCTGTTTGGCAGCGCCTTCGTGTTGCTGAGCCTGGCGACCGGTCTCATCCTTGCGATCCTGCTCGATCAGCGCATTCGCGGCGAGAACCTGCTGCGGTCCATCTTCCTCTATCCTCTGGCGGTGTCATTCGTGGTCACCGGCACGGTCTGGAGTTGGCTGCTCAATCCCGGCCTCGGGATCCAGAAGCTGGTCCGCGACCTCGGCTGGACCTCCTTCCGGTTCGACTGGCTGATCGACCGCGACATGGCCATTTGGACCATTGTCATCGCTGCGATCTGGCAATCGTCCGGTTTCGCCATGGCGCTGTTCCTCGCCGGCCTTCGCTCCGTCGACGCCGACCTGATCAAGGCCGCGCAGATCGACGGCGCCGGACCGATCCGAATGTACCGGCGTGTCATCCTGCCGACCCTTTGGCCGATCACCATCACCGTCATCGTCATCCAGCTGCAGTTCGCGATTTCGACCTTCGACCTCGTCCGCGCGCTCACCAATGGCGGACCCGGGATCGCCACCCAGCTGCCGGCCCTCGTCGTCTATGACCTGATGTTCCAGCGCAGCCTGCTCGGACGCGGAGCGGCGGCGGCAGTGCTCATGTTGCTCATTCTTCTTGCGGTTTTGCTGCCCTATGCAGCGTGGCGTTATGTCCAGCGGCGGCGGGCGATCCATGCGTGAGCGAACCATCGCGCCAAGCCGGATTCTGATCTATCTCGTCGTCTCGCTGATCGCTGCAGCATGGCTCGCGCCATTGGTTGTTGTCGGGCTGAACTCGCTCCGCACCAACGAGGAGATCGCGCAGGCGTCGATGATCGGCTGGCCGAAGCAATGGGCATGGAGCAACTACGCCGCGGCCTGGAGCGGTTTCTGCGTCGCCGAGACCTGCGCCGGCATCCGGCCGTACATGCTGAACTCGGCGCTCGTCACGATTCCCGCGACGATTTTCTCGACTCTGCTCGGTGCTGTCGCCGGTTACGCTGTGTCGCTCTGGCGTTTTCGCGGCGATAACTGGATCTACGGCATCGTGACCCTCGGCCTCTTCCTTCCCCAGCAGATGCGCTTGCTTCCCTGGACCATCGTGTTGCGCGATACGGGCCTGATGAACACGCTCACGGGCCTGGTCGTGATCCACACGATCCAGGGGCTCTCCTTTACCGTCTTGTTCTGCCGAAACTACTACACTGCCATCCCGCAGGATCTGATAAGAGCTGCGCGCATCGATGGCGCAGGGTTCTTTCGTATTTTCTGGCGCATCATCCTGCCGCTCTCGCCGCCTATTCTGGTCGTCACCGTGATCTGGCAGTTCACGCATATCTGGAACGAATTTCTCTACGGCGTGACATTCACGACTGGTCAGCAGCAGCCCGTCACCGCCGCGCTGATCGCGCTATCCGCAGCAGTCGCGGACATCCCGCAGCATGGCGTGCAGAGCGCGGCGGTGATGATCGCCGCCCTGCCGACCCTGCTGATCTATCTGATCGGCGGCAAGTATTTCGTGCGCGGCCTCACCGCCGGGGCCGTGAAATGATCGGATTGTCATGGCAGCCCTAAGCATTCGCTCCCTGTCCAAGCGCTACGCCAATCTGGAGGTGCTGAAGGGCATCGATCTCGACATCGAGAGCGGTGAATTCACCGTGCTCGTTGGCCCATCCGGCTGCGGCAAGTCCACGCTGCTCAACATCATCGCTGGGCTCGACCTCCCGAGCGCAGGCACCGTGGAAATCGGCGGACGTATCGTCAACGACATTCCGCCGAAGGACCGCGACATCGCGATGGTGTTCCAGTCCTACGCGCTCTATCCGTCGATGACGGTGCGCCAGAACATCACCTTCGGCATGGAATGCCGTCACGTCCCGAAGGCCGAGCAGGAAAAGGCGCTGGCGAATGTGGCCAGGCTGCTCCAGATCGAGCCGCTGCTCGGCCGCAAGCCCTCGCAGCTCTCCGGCGGCCAGCGCCAGCGTGTGGCGATGGGCCGGGCGCTGGTGCGCGATCCCCTGCTCTTCCTGTTCGACGAGCCGCTCTCCAATCTCGACGCCAAGCTGCGCGTCGAGATGCGGATGGAGATCAAGCGGCTGCACCAGCGCATCGGCGCCACCATCGTCTATGTCACACACGATCAGATCGAGGCGATGACGATGGCGACGCGCATTGCCGTGATGCATCGCGGCGTGGTGCAGCAGTTTGCCGACCCGGATACCGTGTATCGCTATCCCGCCAATCTGTTCGTGGCCCGCTTCATGGGCTCGCCGCCGATGAACACGATGCCGGCACGGCTGGAGGCCGATGCCGGCGGGCCGGTGGTCGTGATCGGCGCGGGACGGCCGGACGAGGTCCGCCTCCGCCTTGGTCAATACGACGCGGCGGCCCCTTTCGTCGGCCGTGACGTGGTGGTCGGGATCAGGCCGGAATGCCTCGCCGAGGGCAGCCGCGTGTTCTCCGCCGATCCGCCCGTCGTCGTCAACGCGCCGGTGGAGATGGTCGAGCCGACGGGAGCCGAAACGATCGTGCTGCTGCGGCTTGGCGGCGAGCCTGCGCTGGCGCGCATCACGCCGGACATCCGCCCCACACCGGGCGCCGCCGCCCCGTTCGCGCTCGACACGCGTCGCATCTGCCTGTTCGACCCCGAGACGGAGCGACTGATCGCATGACAAGAACGAGCTATGCCGGCCTTAGGGACCGCGTGGTGTTGATCACCGGTGGCGCCAGCGGCATCGGTGCCGCCTTCGTGCGGGCGTTCGCGGCGCAAGGGGCGCGCGTCGCGTTCCTGGATCTCGATGAAGCAGCCGGCCGGGCGCTGGTCGCGGAAGTGAAGGCCGCGGCCGGGACCGTACCCTTGTTCGTGCCGTGCGATCTCCTCGACATCGACGCCTTGCGCGGCGCCATGGCGCAGGTCCGGGGATCGCTTGGCGATGCCGCGGTCCTCGTCAACAACGCCGCCAATGATCAGCGTCAGGTGCTGGCCGAGGTGACGCCGGCCGAATTCGACTGGATGATCGGCGTCAACCTCAAGCACGTCTTCTTTGCTGCGCAAGCGGTGGTGCCGCAGATGCAGGCGCGCGGCAGCGGTTCGATCATCAACATGTCGTCGATTGCCTGGATGCGCGGCGCGCCGGGGCTGCCTGTCTACGCCGCGGCAAAGGCCGCGATCGTCGGCTTCACCAACTCCCTGGCCCGGTCGCTCGGGCCCGACCGCATCCGCGTCAACGCGATAGCGCCGGGGATGGTGATCACGGAGCGTCAGCGCCGGCTGTGGTACCCAGACGACCAGGTGATCGCCGAGCTGCGCACGCGCCAGGCCATTCCCGACGCGGTGACACCCGACGACATCGCCAGCATGGCGCTGTTCCTCGCCTCCGATGAGAGCCAGCGCATCACGCGGCAGTGTTTTCAGGTCGACGCTGGTCTCGGCTAGAGCGTGTACTCACAAACCCGAGCTGCCTCGTAGAGGTCCGCTCCGTATCTTGATAGCAGTCGCGTTGGCGTAACTCTCCCTGGGTCCGAGTTGGGCCACAAGCGGAAGTAATCGCTCATTCATTCGATCGGCGCGCCGCCACAATCGCGTACAGTAGTTTCGCGACGCTGTACCCGATATCTTCCCGCGTGAGACCCATACGCAGGATCACCAGTTTACGCGAGGGGATGATCGCAATCACCTGGCGCAGGTGCCCTTGCAACATGAACGTGTCGGTAGGGAGTCGGAATCCCGGCCCGGCCCCAACCAAAGCTGTCCGCGACCGTAGACCGGGCCATGTCCCTCATCGGACGCTGGCACAGGCGAGCGCATGTAATCGACAAAGCCCGGCGGCAAAAGCTGAGCACCGTTCCACTCTCCGTTCATGCGCAGGAATTCGCCGAAGCGCGCCCAATCATGCGCATTGGCGAAGAGAAAGGCTTCGCCAAGGAATGTGCCTGAAGGGTCAGCCTCAAGAACAGCGCTGGTCATGCCCAAAGGCTTGAACAATCGCTCCTGCGGATACGCTCGCGCGTCGGCTCCAACCGCGTTCTGCCAGACCCGGGCCAACAGGACAGACGAACCCCCGGAATAGTTGAACTGCGTCCCAGGCGGGGCGACAAGCGGACGGTCCCGCGCGAAAGCCGCCGCATCATGTGCGAGATTTTCTAACCCGTCGGGGTCGGGAGAGTCACCGTCCTCGCTCCATTTCAATCCGCTTGTCATGGCCATCAAATCGGCCACCGAGATGTCCGCGCGCGCGTCGCCAGTCCACTGCGGAAACAGATTTTTTCGGTCCAGCGAAAGCTTTCCGTCCCTGATCGCCATGCCGGCCAAGGCGGCGTTCACGGTCTTCGTCATCGACCAGCCCTGGAGGGGCGTCGAAGCGTTGAAGCCTTCGCCGTAGGTTTCTCCGATGATGCGCCCGTCCTGGACCACGACGATCGCGCGCATGCCCGGCCCCTGGAGAGCCGGATCGTTCAGCGTCGCCAGTAAGTGTTTGTCGTCAGACAATTGAGCACTCTCGCCGACCGGCCAGAGCGCACTAGGCTTTCCGGGCAGTGAGGGCGGCTCGGCACGGTCGGGGACTTCGTCCTTAGACACCAGCGTACAACCACGTCCTTCCTCATATTGGGCGTAGCGTTTGGCGAACAGGCCTCGATATGCCGCCTCGACACGCTGGTTGGCGGTGTCGACGTTGATCTTCAGACGTTCGACAATGCGTGGATGTGTTAACGCGAGGTCGGTTTTGATCACCGCATCCGCATCACGTTCGGCAATGAACACATTCGAGCAAACCATTTTTGCCGCATAAGCCGAGGCGGACACTAGTCCATTGGGTGGGCTGAAGGTCAGCCAGCCAGCGAACCCTAAAATCCCAAGAAGCAAGATCGCGACAAGAAATCTGAACATTTTTAGAGCAAGACGCATGCGTCCCTTTAGGTAAATCCAATCAGGAGGCCGCACCTAGGCGAGCGCACAAGATATTGCGCGCAGATCCTGACATGCACCTGACATCCCGGTTTGCCGTGGTTGTTTGGTGGACCGAGGATGTTGGCAGTCTTACCGAGACGATGAGAGATGCAAATCGACGCGAGGTCTGCTCTGGGTCACAAACCGCCGATCACGCCCAAGGTTAGGAGGCTTCCGCTTTGCGCTGGCAAGCCAACGTTTATGAGTACACGTCCAAGCCTGCCCGCCTACCCTTGCGCATCGTCGCCAGCACGATGTCAGCTGCGAGCACGCTCGGCGATCTGTTGCCGGTCGACATGATCGCATCGAGCTGGGCGAATGCTTCCACCTGCTGCCGGCGCAGCGGTGAATCGGTCAGAAGCTCCGAGAGCGCGGCCGCCAGCTTCTCCGGCGTGCAGTCTTCCTGCAGGAACTCCGGGATGACATCCTTGCCGATCACGAGATTGGCGAGGATCACCGAGGAGACACGGATCGCGCGGCGCAGGATGAAGGCTTCGATCGCGCCGACGCGATAGGCCGTCACCATCGGAATGCCCGATAGCGCGAGCTCCAGCGTCACCGTGCCGGATTTTGCCAGTGCCGCGCGCGCGATGCGGAAGGCAGCGCGCTTCTCGTTCTCGCCGACCACGATTTGAGGCTTGACCGGCCAGTTCGCGATGCCTTCGCGGATGGTGGTTTCGAGATGCGGCATGGTCGGCAGCATCAGCTCGAACGCGCGGCCTTCAGTCTGCAATCGGCCGAGCGTCGCGCCGAACACGTCGAGATGGTGCCTGATCTCGCTGCGGCGGCTGCCGGGCAACACCAGCAAGACCGGCGGCTCGCCGTCGCGGCGCGCCTGCTCCTCCGCGTTCGGCCGCAGCGAGGGCAATTGCTCGATCAGGGGATGGCCGACATAGCTGCATGGCGGCCCGCCGAGCTTGCGGTATTCCTCCGGCTCGAATGGCAACAGGCCGAGCACATGGTCGACATAGCCGAGCATGGTCCGCGCCCGTCCCGGCCGCCAGGCCCAGAGCTGTGGCGAGACGTAGTCGACGATCGGGATCGCCGGATTGCGCGTCCGCACGCGGCGGGCGACACGGTGGGTGAAATCGGGGCTGTCGATGATGACGAGCGCGTCCGGCGCGGCTTCGGTCACGGCCTCCGCGGTCTCGCGGATCAGCCGCAGGATCTTCGGCAATTGCTGCACGACCGCGGCGAAGCCGACGATCGAGAGCTGCTCGATCGGAAACAGCGTCTCGAGCCCCTGGCGCGCCATGGTGTGGCCGCCGACGCCCACGAACTGCACGCCGTCGCCGAGGCGCTGGCGCAGCACCTTCATCAAGGCGCTGCCGAGCCGGTCGCCGGATTCCTCCGTGGCGATCAGGAAGATCTTGCGCTTGGGATCGCGACCCTGCATCACGCCGGCAGGCCGATGACGAAGAGATATTTTGCGTCGGCGAGTGCGATCATTGCCTGCGGCTCGGCGGCGATGGTGTTGCCGGCAACGACGGCGATCCCGGCCAGCCCTGCGGCGGCGACGCCCTCGAGGGTGCGCGGGCCGATCGTCGGCAGGTCGAAGCGCAGATCCTGCCCGCTCTTTGGGACCTTCACCAGCACGCCCCGCCCGGTGGCGGCGCGGATGCGGCCCTCTTCGCGCAGCCGTGCCACGCGCGCGAGCAGTGCATCGGTGCCCTCGATATCCTCGACCGCCACCACATGGCCGTCGATCACGACCGCGGCCTGGCCGATGTCGAACGGACCGAGGGCGGTCAGCACCGCGCGTCCGCGCTCGATGTCGGTCTTGCCGGTGTCGCTCGGCCAGGCGCGGCTGATGCAGCCCTCGGGCATCAGCAGATCGGGCGCGACATCCTTGATGCCGACCATCCGAAAGCCGCCCTGCTCGAGAATGCGCCCGACGCCGGACAACAAATGATCGTCGCCGCCGCGGAAGGCGCGGATGACATTGCCGAGCAGCCGAAGCGTCGTGAAGTCGACCCGGACCTCCGAGAGCGAAGGTCGCACCAGCGTGCCGATGAAAATCAGGTCGCGGCAGCCCTCCTCGCGAAACAGCCGCATGGCGCGGCCGAGCTGGCCGACCGAGATCCAGCGATGACGGAATTTCTCTACCCGCGCGAGATCGCAGGCTCCCCGAAGGGGAAACAACACCGGCGTGATGCCGCGGGCGGCGAGCGAGTCGGCAACCGCGAACGGCATCGCGCCGCCGCCAGCGACGACGCCGACCGGCGATGAAATTTCCGAAGCCGCCGATGTCATGCCCGGGGCCATTCCATCATCACTTCGCGATGGCGGGAAGACAGAGCGGGCGCTTGCCCTTGCCGATGAAGTCGAGGATTTCGCCGATCGCCGGATCTCCACCGGCGAGCGGCCGCGCCGCCTCCAGGCGTTCGGCAAAGGTAGCGGGGCCATGGAAGAGTTTCTGGTAGAACGCGCGCACGGTCACAAGCCGCTGCTTGGTGAACTTGCGCCGCTTCATGCCGATCAGGTTGAGGCCTTCGAGCACCGCATATTGGCCGTTGACCAGCCCATACGGGATGACGTCGTCGCGCACGCCGCAGACACCGCCAACCATCACATAGGGGCCGATGCGGGTGAACTGATGCACTGCGGACAGGCCGCCGATATAGACGGCGTCACCGATCTCGCAATGGCCGCCGAGCGTCGCCGAGGTTGCGAAGATCACGTTGTTGCCGACCATGCAGTCATGCCCGACATGACTGTTGTTCATGAAATAGCCGTCGTTGCCGACGCGCGTCAGGCCACCGCCCTTGATGGTGCCGACATTCATGGTCGCACCTTCGCGGATGGTGCAGCCCGAGCCGATCTCAAGCTTCGTGGGCTCGCCCTTGTAGCTGAGATCCTGGGGCGCCCCGCCCAGCACCGCGAACGGCGAGATCACGCAGCCATCTCCGATCGAGGTGTGGCCGATGGCGGTGACCTGTCCGATCAGCTTGCAGTTATTGCCGATCGCGACATGCGGGCCGATGATGCAGAAGGGGCCGATCTCGGTGCCCTCGCCGATCACGGCGCCGTCCGCGATCCGTGCGGTGGGGTCAATCTTACTCATCAAGCAATCTGACTCATCAAGAAGGTCTGATTAGGTGTTGAAGTCGCTCGGTTTTCCGCTGGTTAGCGCGACTATGCCCGATCTGTCCAGTGACGTATGATCTCTCCGTGTTTCAAGTGCCGGATGAGGCAGCCTTCCCGGGTCATCAACAAGTTCACGCGGAGCTTCAGGTATCGTGGTCAGGGCCCTGGCACTTCTCCTCGCACAGTTCGCCGCGGCGCCGATCGTCTCCGAGACGATCGAGACCGCCGAACACCGCCCCATCGACCTCGCGACGTTCGAGTGCCGCGACATCAGCCGCAGCACGGTGCTTCAGCGGGTCTGTTACGACCGTGCGCAGCAGGCCCTCGTCGTGGCCGTTGAAGGCGTTTATGACCGCTATTGCGGCGTACCGGTCGACACGGTCGAGCGCCTGCTGGGCGCACCGTCCATGGGACAGTTCTTCAACCAGAACATCAAGCGCGAGGTCAGCGGCGGCCGGTACGCGTGTCCTGCGCGCGAGCGCATCCAGAGAAGTTGATCCCGCTCAGTCGGTCAGCATGGCGCCGACGTCGGCCTCCGCAACCACCTGGCCGTTGACCTTGGCGTCGCCGTGAAACCACCACATGGCCTTGCGGCGGCCGATCGAGCGCATGTGGTATTCGATGGTATCGCCGGGCAGCACAGGCTTGCGGAACTTGCACTTGTCGATGGTGAGGAAATAGACCGCGCGCGGCTTCTCGGTGCCTTCGACCGACTTGATGCCGATCACACCCGCGGTCTGCGCCATCGCTTCGATCATCATGACGCCGGGATAGACCGGGCGATCGGGAAAGTGGCCCTGGAACGGCGGTTCGTTGAAGGTGACATTCTTGATGCCGATGCCGCTGTAATCGGTGCGGATGTTGATCACGCGATCGATCAGCAGCATCGGAAAACGGTGCGGGAGCGTTTGCAGGATCATGTTGATGTCCACAAGCTCGAACCTGACCGGTGCTTCGTCCGTCACTCCCGTTCCTCCTGCTTCGGATCGGCCTTGCTGTCGCGCGCCAAGCGCTCGACCGCCAAAATTTCCTTGAACCACTGCCTGGTCGGCTTGGCGAAAAAACCACCCCAACGTCCGTTGGGAGGAACGTCGTCCTTGACGCCGCTCATGGCAGTCACCTGAGCTCCATCCCCGATCTTGACGTGATTGTTGATGCCCACCTTCGCTCCCAGCGCCACGTTGTCGCCGAGGGTGAGGCTGCCGGCAAGGCCGATCTGGGCTGCCAGCAGGCAGTGCCGGCCAATGGTCACATTGTGGCCGATCTGGACCTGATTGTCGATTTTGGTCCCTTCCCCGATCACGGTGTCGCGCAAGGAGCCCCGATCGATGGTGGTGCCGGCGCCGACCTCCACGTTGTTCTGAATCAGCACGCGGCCGGTCTGGGGCACCTTCAGATGGCCCTCGGGGCCGAAGAAGATGAAGCCGTAGCCGTCCTGGCCGATCGAACAACCGGGGTGGATCAGCACGTCGTTGCCGATCAGCGCGCACTGGATGGCGGTGCGTGCGCCGACATTGCAGTCCCGGCCGATCTTGACGCCGGGGCCGATCACGGCCCCCACACCGATCACCGTGCCGCTGCCGATCTCCACGTCAGGGCCGATCACGGCCAAGGGATCGACGATCACGCCGTCCTCGAGCCTGGCGGTGGGGTCGATGATGGCCGACGGCGCGATGCCGTCGTTGCCGGTCCAGGATTGCGGCCGGAGCGCGTCGCCATGCCACTCCCGCGCGATCCTGACGAAGGCGCGGAACGGCTGTGGCGCCCGCAGCACGGCGACATGCGCGGGCACCCGCGCCTCGAAGCGTGGGCTCACCAGGCAAGCACCGGCCTTGGTCGCCTTGAGCTCATCGGCATATTTGAGATTGTCGAAGAACGTCAGGTGCATCGGGCCGGCTTCGTCGAGCGAAGCAAGACCCCTGATGATTTGGCCGCCCCTGGCGGGATCGACCAACTCCGCCTTGGTCAGCGTGGCGATGTCAGCCAGCGCTGAGGCGGGCGGCTGTGTGAAGAAGGTCGGCTGCGCCATTCCACCCCGTCGCGGTCCGGCTTCGGCATGAAGCGGCCAAGCCGCATCATGCCTCATCTCCTGGATTGGCACGATCCCTTTCGGAAACCGGCTCCGGTGGTCCGGATCGTGCCGTGCTGTTCGAATTAGAACGAGGTGCCGCCGCCGAACCGGAACTCCTGCGTACGGTCGTTCTTGCCCTTGGTCAGCGGCACGGCGTAGTCGAAGCGCAGCGGACCGAACGGCGAGGCCCAGATCAAGCCGACGCCGACCGACGACCGGACCGCATTGCCATTGTCATACACCAGGCCGGTGCAGGTTCCAGCCGAAGCGGGATTGACGGTCGACGGCGTGCAGCTCGAATTCTTGGTCGTGGTCAGTTCGTTGGTCACCGACCACGTCGTCGGTCCCTGATAGTCGAACAGTCCGCCGGCGTCGGCGTAGACGGCGCCCTTCAGACCCACTTCCTTCGGCAGGAACCAGAACGGCATCTGCAATTCGAGCGAAGCACCCCAATACTTGGTGCCGCCAAGCGCGTCCTGCGTACCGAAGGGGTTCAAATCGCGCGGTCCGATGCCGTTCGGGGCAAAGCCGCGGACGAGGTTCGGGCCCATCTGGAAATGATCGAGCATGCGCAGATCGCTGCCCATCTTGTTCAGCATGCCGCCCTGGAGGCGAACGAGACCGACGATATCGGAGACCAGCGGAGTGTAGTACTTCGCGTCAACCACAGTCTTCAGATAGGAGACGTCGCCGCCGACGCCGGCGAAGTCCTGCCGGAAATCGACCAGCAGACCGTCGGTGGGGTTCTTGTTGTTGTCGAGCGTGTTGTAGGTCAGCGTGTAGCCGAGCGCCGAGGTCAGGGTCTTGCCGTTGGCAAGCTCCTTGCGGACCGGCAGCGAGGCCTCGCCGTCGCTGTAGCAGCCGAGGCCGTTGGTCGAGGGAGCCAGAGGAATACCACTCGCCGCGGAGAAAGCCGGGCTTGGATTGAATGCCGGATTCGGAGTGACACCGTCGGCAAGGAACTGGTTGTTGTTACAGTTCGCGAGGTACGACGGCAGCGTGATTTCCTGCCGGTAGATCGAGTAGCGCACCTGCAGCGACAGATCTTCACGCAGGGAGAAACCGAGGCGCGGCGAGAAGCCGAGCGTCTTGGTGCCGTAGGAGATGTAGCTGTTGGACCTCTGCTCACGCTGATAGAGGTCGAGACCCAGCGCGACCCGGTAGTCGAGCAGATAGGGTTCGACGAACGACAGCGAGTAGCCGCGGGCATACTGGCCGTAGGTCACCGCCGCCTTGGCGAACAGGCCGCGGCCGAGCAAATTGCGTTCGGAAACCGAGACTTCGGCCAGCGCGCCGTCGGTGGTGGAATAACCACCCGAGACCGAGAAGTCGCCGGTCGATTTCTCTTCCATGTCCACGAGCAGGATCACGCGGTCGCTCGACGAGCCGGGCTCCGTCGTGATCTTCACGCTCTTGAAATAGTCGAGGTTCTTCAAGCGGCGCTCGGCACGGTCGACCAGCGCGCGGTTGTAGGCATCGCCCTCGGAGACGTCGAACTCGCGACGAATCACGTAGTCGCGCGTGCGGGTGTTGCCGCGAAGGTTGATGCGCTCGATATAGGTGCGCGGACCCTCGTCGATGTTGAACACGACCGACACGGTGTGCGCCTCGAAATTGCGGTCGCCGCCGGGACGGACCACGGCGAAGGCGTAACCGCGACGCGAGGCCTCGATCTGCATCTCCTCGACCGACTTCTCGACCGACTCGACGTTGTAGAGCGAGCCGACATTGACGCGCGAATAGTTGCGCATCGAGGTGGGATCGAAGTTCGGAATGCTGGAGCGGAAGTCGATCGAGCCGACCCGGTATTGCGAGCCCTCCTCGATCTTGAAGGTAACGTTGAAGCCCTTCTTTTCCGGATCGTATTCGGTGAGCGCGGCGACGACCTGGACGTCGGCGAAACCGTTCTTGAGATAGAAGCGGCGGATCAGGTCGCGGTCGGCCTCGACCCGATCGGGATCGTAGATGTCGCTGCTGGCGAGGAAGCTCAGCAGGTTCGATTCGTGCGTCTTGATGACGTCGCGCAGGCGGTACGACGAGTACGCGTTGTTGCCGACGAACTCGATCGACTTGACGCCGGTCTTGGCGCCCTCCTCGACCGTGAAGACGAGATCGACGCGGTTGTTCGGCTGCTCGATGATTTCAGGCGTGACGCGAACGTCGTAACGGCCGGAGCGGCGATAGATTTCTGCGATTCGCAGGGTGTCGGACTGCACCATGGCGCGGGAGAAGGTGCCGCGCGCCTTGGACTGGACTTCACCGGTGAGCTGCTCGTCCTTGATCTTCTTGTTGCCCTCGAAGGCAATGCGGCCGATCACCGGGTTTTCCACCACGGAGACGACGATCTGGCCACCGGCCCCGCGGTTGATCCTGACGTCCTGGAACAGGCCGGTCTCGATCAACGCCTTGAGGCCGTCGTCGATGGCACCCTGATCCAGGCGACCGCCGGGACCCGGCTTGAAGTAGGAGCGGATCGTCTCCACCTCGACCCGGCGATTTCCTTCGACGGAAATCGACTGCACGGTCTGAGCAAGCGCAGACGAAGACACAAAGGCAGCCCCAACCGGGGCAAGCACCGGCGCGCCGAACATGATCAGGGTTGCGAGCAAGCCCCCCGGAGTCGCAGTCCAAACTTCATTGCGCAACGCGCCCTTATCATTCCGTACCAGACCCAACCCCAACGCCGGTCTGGAGATTCCCCAAGTTCAAGCCGCTTGTAGACAATTTCACCGACGCCGCAAACGGTCGAGCGCGCCGTAATTTCATTTTCATTCCAAGACGTTGCCCAAGAGCAACGCCCGGGCAACGCCACAAAAAAGCCCCTATCAGGATGCGGCCATTCGCAGGATGTCGTTATAGGTCGCAAACACCATCAACATCAGCACCAAGCCAAGCCCGATTCGGAACCCCATCTCCTGGGTCCGCTCGGACAGGGGCCGACCACGGGCGACCTCCGCCGCATAGAACATAAGGTGACCGCCATCGAGCAGTGGGATCGGGAACAGATTCAGCAGGCCGATCGACACCGACAGCACCGCGCAGAGGTTGATCACGAACTGGAACCCGGCGCTGGCCGCCTGCCCTGACATCTTGGCAATGCCGAGCACGCCGCTGACCTCGTTCGGATTGCCGTTCCCGACGAACAACGAGCCCAGGAACTTGAAGGTGCTGGTGATGATGAACCAGACCTGCTCCACCCCGATCTTGAGCGCTTCGCCGACGCCGACCGGCGACGTCGAGGCCTCCCCGGCCTGAGACTTGTGTTCGACGCCGAGCACGCCGAGACGGTGGCTGTTGCCGAAGGGATCCTTGCGCTCGAGCAGCGCCGGCGTCGCGGTCAGCGACACGATGGAACCGTCGCGCTTGACCTGGAAGACAAGCGGCGAACCAGCATTCATCGCAACCATGCGCTGCATGTCGGCAAAGCTTTCGATCGGCTTGCCGTCGATCTGGACGACGACGTCGCCGATCTTGAAGCCGGCTGCCGCCGCAGCGCCATCGGCGACGACACCGTCGACGCGCGCAATCGTGCTCGGCTTGCCGTAATACAGCGCCATGCCGGCGAAGATCAGCGCGCCCAGGATGAAATTGGCGATCGGTCCGGCGGCAACGATGGCGGCGCGCGGGCCGACCTTCTTGTGATGGAAGCTGCCGGCGCGCTCCTCGGCCGTCATGGCCGCAAGCTTCTCGGACGACGGCGTCGAAGCCTCGCTCTCGTCGCCGAAGAACTTGACGTAGCCGCCGAGCGGGATCGCCGAGATCTTCCAGCGCGTGCCATGGCGGTCGTTGAAGCCGACCAGCTCAGGTCCGAAACCGAGCGAAAAAGTTAACACGCGAACGCCCGCCCAGCGCGCGACCAGGAAATGGCCGAGCTCATGGAAGAACACGACGATGGTCAGGACGAACAGGAAGGGAACCGCGTAGCCGAGGAGCCCATGGCTCAACGTATTGAAACTATGGACGAAAAAGTCGATCATCGAATTCCCTCATCCAGTGCCGCAAGGCGCTGGCCCCGAACCATCTAGGATGCCTTTAAGGCAATTTGAGGCAATAGGGCGGCAGCCCTATTTCGCGCAACATGGTCAACAGCGATTGCATCGTCCGCTGACGTCAGCGGCGCCTGGTTCCCGCTGCGGATCCAGTCATCCAGCGTCTCCTCCACCAGCCTGGCAATCGCCCCGAACCGGATCTTGCCGGCGATGAAGGCGGCGACCGCGACCTCGTTGGCGGCGTTGTAGACCGTGGTCGCCCCCTTCCCGGTCCGGAGAGAATCGAAGGCCAGGCGCAGCCCGGGGAAGCGCTCGAAATCTGGCGCCTCGAAGGTCAACTGGCCGATCTTGGCCAGATCGAGCTTGGCGGCCGGACCCTTGATACGGTCGGGCCAGCCGAGGCAATGCGCGATCGGCGTGCGCATGTCGGGTGAGCCGAGCTGGGCCACGACCGAGCAATCGGAGAACTCAACCATGCCGTGGATGATCGACTGCGGATGAACGAGGACGTCGATCTCGTCGGGCGAGAGCGCGAACAGATAGGAGGCCTCGATCACCTCGAGCCCCTTGTTCATCATCGAGGCGGAATCGATCGTGATCTTCTGGCCCATGCTCCAGTTCGGATGCTTCAGGGCTTGCGCGAGTGTCGCCTGCTCGATGTCGGCAGGCTTCCAGGTGCGGAAGGGGCCGCCGGAGGCCGTGATGATGACACGGACGAGCTCGTCGCGATTGCCCGAGGCGAGCGCCTGGAACAGCGCATTGTGCTCGGAATCCGCAGGCAGGATGCAGGCGCCCGCTTTGGCCGCGCGCTGCATGAAGAAATCACCAGCGCAGACGAGACATTCCTTGTTGGCGAGCGCGACATGCGCGCCGCGATCGACCGCCGCCAGTGCCGGCTTCAGCCCGGCCGCGCCACTCACGGCGGCCATCACCCAATCGGCCGGACGCGCGCCGGCCTCAATCACCGCGCTTTCACCGGCGCCGCATTCGGTGCCGGTGCCCGCGAGCGCAGCCCTGAGTTCGGCAAACTTGGAGGTGTCGGCGATCGCAACGAAGCGCGCGGAAAACTCCTTCGCGAGCTTTGCCAGCGCCTCGACATTGCTGTTCGCCGTTAGCGCCTCGACACGGTAGCGCTCGGGAGAGGCGCGCAGCAGATCCATCGTGCTGTCGCCGATCGAGCCGGTGGCGCCGAGAACCGTGACGCTGCGGACGCTCGATGCCGCAGCCTTGTTGTTACGCAATGGAACCGCGCTCATATCTTCACCAAACCATAAGACCGCTTCCGGCGCTATGCACACCATGGCGGAGGAAGCCGATAATCCATGCCACCAGGATGGCGGCGACAAAACCGTCCAGACGGTCCAATAGCCCGCCGTGGCCAGGAATTAAGTGACTGGAATCCTTCACGTCGAAGCGCCGCTTGACCGCGGATTCGAACAGATCGCCGCAGGCCGACACGATTGAGAGGACCGCGCTGACGAGCAGCAATGGAACTATCTTTCCAACCCCGCAAGCGGCAAAGGCGACCGCGACCAAAAAGGCTCGCGGCAAAGCCGCCGAGCGCCCCTGACCAGGTCTTCTTCGGGCTCACGCGCGGCCACAGCTTCGGTCCGCCGATGCCGCGGCCGGCGAAATAGCCGCCGATATCGGTCGCCCACACCACGAGCAGCACGAACATCAGCGCGGCGAAGCCGTTCACGAAATCCTTCCGCAGCAGGATCGAGGCGAGTAGCGCCGCCGACGCATAGGCAAATCCGGAGGCCGCCCAGACGAACTTGCCCCGCGCGATCACCGTCACGACCGCCCCGCCAATCAGGCCGGTGATGATTGCGGTCTTCAGCGCGCCGAAGGCAACGCACAAGCCCATCGTGGCGATGACGATCGTCCCCGCCCCGGTCAGCGCGGTCGAGCCTGCGCCAACCACCATCAGCCATTCCGCGAACAGTCCGATCGACACCAGGGTGACGAGAAGCGCCCACAGCCAGCCGCCGGCATAAGCGAGCGCAATGGCGAGCGGCGCCAGCACCAGCGCCGCGAGGATCTGCATCACGAGATTGCTCGGGGCAGGCTGAGAGCCGGCCGGTGCGGAGTTGGGCTCGCTCACGAGGCGGTTTTCGCGACCAGGCCGCCGAAACGGCGCTCGCGCCTGGCGAATTCGGCGATTGCGCCTTCCAGCGCCGCCTTGTCGAAATCGGGCCAGTGAATCGGCACGAAGACAAGCTCGCTATAGGCGGCCTGCCACATCAGGAAGTTGGACAGGCGCTGCTCGCCACTGGTGCGGATGATGAGATCGGGATCGGGAATGTCGGGCGCGTCGAGATGCGCCCCCAGTGTCTCGGCATCGATCGTGTCAGGATTGCGCCGGCCCTCGGCGACTTCGCGCGCGAGCTTCTGCGCCGCCTTCGCGATCTCCTGCCGGGAGCCGTAATTGAATGCGACGACGAGCGTGAGGCGCGTGTTATCGCGCGTCAGTTCCTCCGCCTCATTGAGAAGTGCGCAGATGTCGCCCTCCAGCCCATCCCGCTCGCCGATGATGCGTACCTTGACGCCGTCGCGATGCAAGCTCGCCAGATCGTTGCGGATGAAGCGGCGCAACAGGCCGAACAGATCGCCGATCTCGCTCGCCGGACGCGACCAGTTTTCCGAGCTGAAGGAGAAGATGGTGAGATAGCGGATGCCAAGTTCATGCGACGCCCGAACCACGCGACGCAGGGCCTCCACGCCGCGGCGATGGCCCTCCGCCCGTGGCAAGCCGCGCGCGGCCGCCCAACGTCCGTTGCCATCCATGATGATGGCGACATGCGCAGGCGCATCGGACCGTTCTGGTCCTTCCGTTGCGGGCGCGGCGGCGTTGGACATGAGGTGCCTTAAAGCATGATCCGGACCCGAAGGGCCGCGTTAGCGCAAAGTGCGAAGCGGTTTTCCGTAAATCATGCGCGAACAATAACCTAGAGCGCGATCCATCGTGCTTTAGACGGTGAGGATTTCTTTTTCCTTGGCGGCCAGCAACTGGTCGATCTCGGAGATCGTGCCGTCGGTCGCCTTCTGCACCTCGTCGGCGTGGCGCTTCTGATCGTCCTCGGACATCTCGTGATTCTTCTCGAGCTTCTTGAGAACGTCGAGACCGTCGCGGCGGACGTGGCGCGCAGCGACCTTGGCGGCTTCCGCGTATTTGTGCGCGACCTTGACGAGCTCCTTGCGACGCTCCTCATTGAGTTCGGGGATGCGCAGGCGCAGAACCTGGCCTTCAGTCGCCGGCGACAGGCCGAGATTGGAATCGACGATCGCCTTCTCCACCGCCTTGACCATCGACTTGTCCCAGACCTGCACCGAAATCAGGCGCGGCTCCGGCACGCTGACGGTGGCGAGCTGGTTCAGCGGCATGTGGCTGCCATAGGCGTCGACCTGCACCGGATCGAGCATCGAGGCGGAGGCGCGACCGGTGCGCAGGCCGCCAAGCTCGTGCTTGAGCGACTGGATCGCGCCCTGCATGCGGCGCTTGACTTCGTTGAGATCGAAATTGTCCGTGGCCATCACGTTTCTCCTTCAAAATCCCGGCGACCTCTCCGCACCCCTTCTCTGAGGGTGCAACGACAAGCCGTCAGCCGGCGACAATGGTTCCGTGGCCGCCGCCACGCAGTACAGCACCGATCGAGCCCGGCTCCGCGATCGAGAACACGATGATAGGCAGCGACGTCTCGCGGGCAAGCGCGAAGGCGGTCGCATCCATCACCTTGTAGCCGCCCTCGATCGCCTGCGAATGCGTCAGACGGTCGAATCGCGTCGCCGTCGGGTCTTTCTTCGGGTCGGCCGAGTAGACACCGTCGACATTGGTCGCCTTCAGAACCGCCTGGGCGCCGATCTCGGCTGCGCGCAGCACCGCGGTCGTGTCCGTGGTGAAGAACGGATTACCGGTTCCGCCGCCGAGCAGCACGATCCGGCCCTCGGCGAGGTATTTATGTGCCGCGGTGCGGGTGAACAGCTCGGAAATCTCGGGCATGACGAAGGCCGACAGCGTGCGCGCAGGCGTGCCCTTGCGCTCGATCGTGGCCTCGAGCGCGAGGCAGTTCATCATCGTCGCGAGCATGCCCATGGTATCACCGGTCGGGCGCGACACGCCGCGCGAGGAGACCTCGACGCCGCGAAAGAGATTGCCCCCGCCGATGACGACGGCGACTTCGGTGCCGAGGTGGCGAGCGGCGATCAGATCGTCGGCGACCCGGTCGATGGTCGGTTGATCGATGCCAAAACCCTGCGGTCCCGCGAGATATTCGCCGGACAGCTTGATCACGACGCGACGATAGACCGGATCAGTCATGAGCACTTTCCTTGTCCGGGCGCCGCTTCCGGCGGCACGCCGGAAGGAACGTTCCGGCGCTTACTTCTTGCCGCTGGCCGCCGCGACCTCGGCCGCGAAGTCGCTTTCCTGCTTCTCGATTCCCTCACCGAGAGCATAGCGCACAAAGCCCGCGATTTTCACCGCGCCGCCGACCTTGCCTTCGGCTTCCTTCACCGCCTGCGCCACCGACTTCCCGGTGTCGTGGATGAAGGCCTGCTCGAGCAGGCAAACTTCCTTGTAATAGGTCTTCAGGCCGGACTCGACGATCTTCTCGATCACGTTCTCGGGCTTGCCCTGCTGGCGATATTTGTCGGCGAGCACGTCCTTCTCGCGCTTGACGACCGCCGGATCGAGACCGGACGGATCCAGCGCCAGCGGGTTGGCGGCCGCGACATGCATCGCGATCTGGCGGCCAAGCGTTGCGAGCTCGTCGGCCTTGCCGGGGGATTCCAGTGCCACGATCACGCCCATCTTGCCGGCGCCCTCGACCACCGCGCCATGGACGTAGCTCGACACCACGCCCTGGCTGACCTCGAGCGAAGCTGCGCGGCGCAGCGTCATGTTCTCGCCGATGGTGGCGATTGCGTCATTGATCGCAGTTTCGATCGTGACGTCGCCGACCTTGGCGGCCTTGATCTTGTCGACATCGGCGCCGGTGTTGAATGCGACCTGGGCGATCATCTTGACGAGGCCCTGGAACTGGCCGTTGCGCGCGACGAAGTCAGTCTCGGAATTGACTTCGACCACGACGCCCTTGTTGCCCTTGGTGAGCGCGCCGATCAGACCCTCGGCGGCGACGCGGCCCGACTTCTTGGCGGCCTTCGACAGGCCCTTCTTGCGCAGCCAATCCTGCGCCGCTTCCATGTTGCCGTCGTTTTCGGTCAGCGCGGCCTTGCAGTCCATCATGCCTGCGCCGGTCGACTCGCGCAGGTCCTTGACCATCGCAGCTGTGATCGTTGCCATCGTTCAAAATCCTTTTTGCCTGCCGGTTTGCCGCGGCGCGGCCAGATCGCCTCGCCGCGGTCCATCTCAGGAATTCGCGTCAACTGAAATGGTGGCCGGAGCTTGTCCGGCCAACCCATCGCTCTTTTTGACTATTCCGCTTCCGCGGTCAGCGCCTTGGCCTTGGCCACCCAGGCGTCCGCGCGGCTCGGCAGGCCGACTTCTTCGCCGATCTTGTGCGCGGTATCGTGATCGAGCTCAGCCAGCTGCCAGAAGTGGAAGATGCCGAGATCGTTGAACTTCTTCTCGATCGCGCCCGACACGCCCGGGAGCTTCTTGAGGTCGTCGGACGTCCCGCGCGGGCCGGCAAGGCCTTGGAAGCCGCTCGTGGCGGGCAGCTCTTCTGCGACCGGCCGAACCGAAGCACCGACGTCGATTCCGGAATCGCCCTGCGCGCGTGAAATGCCGTCAATCGCTGCGCGCGCGATCAGATCGCAATAGAGCGCAATCGCGCGGCCGGCGTCGTCATTTCCCGGCACCACATAAGTGATGCCCTTCGGATCCGAATTGGTGTCGACGATCGCCGCGACCGGAATGTTGAGCCGCTGGGCTTCCTGGATCGCGATGTCTTCCTTGTTGGTGTCGATCACGAAGATCAGGTCGGGCAGACCGCCCATGTCCTTGATGCCGCCGAGCGAGCGGTCGAGCTTGTCGCGCTCGCGCTGAAGGGTCAGGCGCTCCTTCTTGGTGTAGGAGGAGGCATCGCCGCCGGCGAGCACGTCGTCGAGATGACGCAGGCGCTTGATCGAGCCCGAGATCGTCTTCCAGTTGGTCAGCGTGCCGCCGAGCCAGCGCGAATTGACGAAGTACTGAGCGCAGCGCTTGGCCGCGTCGGCAACGCCGTCCTGCGCCTGGCGCTTGGTGCCGACGAACAGGATGCGGCCGCCCTTGGCGACGGTGTCGCTGACCGCCTGCAAGGCGTTGTGCAGCAACGGCACGGTCTGCGCGAGGTCGACGATGTGGATGTTGTTGCGGGCGCCGAAAATGAACGGCGCCATTTTCGGATTCCAGCGGTGAGACTGGTGACCAAAGTGCACGCCGGCTTCGAGGAGCTGACGCATAGTGAAATCGGGTAGTGCCATCGTTCTAATTCTCCGGTTGGTTCCTCCGGAAGCGTGTGAGCAGGACAGAGCGTTGTCGCCCCGGCTGCCACCGGACGGCCTTGTGAGCCATGCTTCCGTGTGAGATGGCGCGGTGTATAGCGCGATTTCGGCCAGAAGCAAGGAAATAAGGGCCTTTCGGGGCGGCTTTCGCCCGCAAGAGGCCCCCTTCCGTAAAGATCGCTCCGGCCTAGCCCCTGCCTAGCATCTGGGCTGGTTCGGCGGGCACTTCTTTGCCGCCGGCGGCGGAGCCGGAGGACGCGGTGGAGGTGCTGCCGGGCGCGGCGGCGGCGGTGGCGCGACGGCCATCCGGGGCGGCGGAGGTGGCGCCGGCCGGGCGACCGGCGGCGGCGGCGCGGGCCGCGCCATTGGCGGCGGCGCCGGTCGAGCAACCGCCACGGGTGGAGCCGCCCGTGGCGGTGGCGGCGGCGCAACACGCGGCGGAGGCGGAGGCGCCGGCCGCGCCACGGCCTGAGACCGCGGTGGTGGCGCCGACGGCCGGGCAGCCTGGGCGGGAGCTGCGGTCGGCTGATGCTGCGGCCTGATCGGCTCCCGCGCCGCCGAGGGCGGCGGCGTGACCGGTCGTCCAACTGCGCCAGGAGGCGTGCGGGCAGCAGGCGGCGAACCAGCCGGCTCGCGGGTCGCGGACTTGCCATGGTCCCCAGGCCCGGTCCCGGTCCCGGGCGGGGCCTGGGCCACCGGCGGCTTCGGCGGTTGGCCGGGCACAGCGGCCGGGTTTGTCGCCGTGGGCGCAGTCGCCGGCGCGGCGGCGGTCGGCGCACCGGGATGACCCGGCGGCGTGGTGCCGGGAGCAGCAGTCGTCGGCGCTCCCGCAGGCCCTCCCGGATGGGTCGGCGGCGGTGTGCCGGGAGCAGTGGCCGTGGGCAGCCCGGGTCTGCCGCCCGGCAGTGGCCCGGCTCCCGCTGGCGGTACAGGTGGACCGCCATGGGTGCCGGGAACCGGCAGGGTGTTGGCTTGGGGCAGCTTGGCCGGTGGCGTGGCAAGCGGACTGGCAGGTGGAGTCGTAGGTGGCGTACCGGTCGGTGCGGCATTGGCCGGCCTGGCCGGAGGCATTCCTGGCCTCGCCGTCGGCTGCATCGTCGCGCTCGGCGGCATCGGCGCCTTGCCCTGCTGAATCAGGGCGGCGCGCTGCACGACCGCCTGCGGCATGGCGGGACCAGCCGGATTGGTGCGCCCGGCAATGGCTGGCGCGAGATTGCCCGCTCCGGCACCCGCACCCGCCGGCGGTGCCGGCGGCTGGTTGATCACCGTGTTGATGACCGTCCTGTTATGGATGTTCTGATAGATGATGTTGTTCGGGGGCGGTGCGACATAGACCGGCGGCCTGACGAACACAGGAATTGGCACGAACATCGGCTGCGGCAGCACGAACAGGCCGACCACCGGCATCGGCGGCGACAGCACGACGAAATCCGGCGGCGGCGGTGGCAGATAATAGACCGGCGGCGGCGGTGGCGGCGCAAAGCCAAAATCCGGATCGCTGAAATACAGCACGGGACGCTCGACATAGACCACCTCCTCCGGCGGCGGTGGCGGCACGTCGTAGTCGATCATCGCGAAGCTCGGCGGCGGCTCGGCCGGCGCGGTGAGAATCGCCAAGCGCCGGCGCGCATCCGCCGCATGCGGACCGCGCGGATAGCGACGCAGATACGACCAATAGGCCTCCGGCGTGTCGGTCCGATAGGTCCGCCGCCAGGTGATGGCCTCGCGGCGCGCCGCGACGATCACCATCACGCGCTTCGACAGCGGGTCGCCGGGATAGGCGGAGAGAAACTCTTCGTAGGCCGGCAGCGTGTCGCGCGTGAGCGCGGCGGCATAGGCATCCTGCACGCCGAGATCGCGGATCGGCTTGTTGCGCATCGCGGCGACTTGGTCGGGTGCGGCCTCAGGCGGCGGCGCGTCAGGTCCGCGCTCGAAGAACGAGAATTGCGCCGATATCTTCTGCTCGTTCCAGGGCACTTGCGCGCCCTTGCTGGCCTCGTTGACGCGCAGGCGAACGCGGTCGAACACCTCAGGCAGCGGTAGGCCGCCGGTGCGGATCATCTCCGCCAGCGACTGCGCATAGATGCCGTAAGGTCCAGGCTCCTCGGGCGCCACCGTGCCGGGCGCGGCGTTGAACGCGACCAGCATGTTGGCGTCGGGCTCGACCAGCGCAAGTCCGCTCGCGATCTGCTGGCCGCCCTCCACGAAGGGCTGCGCCCGCGCAGCGTCGAGCACGACGATGTTGGCCTTGAGCGGAACGGAGGCGAGCTGGCGGAGATAGTCGCCGATGCGCAGGCCTTCGGTCGGAATGTCGGTGTCGCGGGTGATGTTGGAATCGACCGGGATGAAGTAGTTCTCACCGGCAAGTTGCACGCCATAGCCGGCGAGGTAGACCATCGCGACGGTGCCCGGTCCGGAGGCCTGCGCCTTCTGGATGAAATCGCGAAAGCTCTTGCGCAGCGTGTCGCCGTCGAGATCGCGGGCGCCGACGACGTCGAAGCCCGCCGCCTGCAGCGTCTGCGCGATCAGGCCGGCATCGTTTGCCGTCGTCGCCAGCGGCGACTTGGCATAGGCGCCGTTGCCGACCACGAGCGCCATACGCTTTTCCTGCTGCTGTGCACGCGCCGGATCCGGCGCGCCCGCGGCAAGGACCGCGATTGGCAGGAGAAGGCAAATGAAGGCTCGGAGCGTCCCACGCATGACTTGCTTGCCCGTTTTTGTTGTTGAGATGCCGCCACGCATCAGACGCGTGGCGAGCTGAATGACACTTGAACGAAAGGCTTCCAAATAACGAAGGCTTGGATTGAGGCGGCGGCATGGCGCCCGGCACCAACGCCAGGGCGCCTGCGTCAGCCTCGCGACAACGAACCGGCGCGAGCCGGTTCGTCTCGTCAGACCTGCGCGATCAGGTCGACCGTTCCCGTCGTGAGCCGATAGATGCCGCCGACGACCTTCAGCTTGCCCTGCTCCACGGCCGCATTGAGGATCGGCGCTGCCGACTTCAGCTTCGCGACGTTGTCGATGACGTTCTGCCGGATCGCCTTGTCGAGGACGTCCCCACCCTGCTGCATCGCAGCCTTCGCTGCAGGCGTGATCGCATCGACCAGCGATGGAATATGGCCCGGCGGCGGCTTGTTGTCCTTGATCGCCTTCAGCGTCGCATCGACCGCGCCGCAAGCGTCATGGCCGAGCACGAGGATCAGCGGCGCATTCAGCACGGCCACCGCGTATTCCATGCTGGCGATGGTTTCGGTGCCGGCAAAATTTCCGGCGACGCGGCAAACGAACAGATCGCCGCGGCCAGTGTCGAAGGCATATTCCGGCGCGATGCGCGAGATCGGCACAGCTCAGTACGGCCGCGAACGGATTCTGTCCGCCGACCAACGCCTCGCGCTCGTGCTTGAAATCGTGCCGCCGCGACACGCCGTCGACATAGCGGGCATTGCCTTCCGTCAGGCGCTTCAATGATGCGTCGGGCGACAGCACGTTCTGCGGCTTGGGCGGCGCCTTGGTCTCTTTGGCGAAGGCTCTGCCGGTCAGGGCGAGGCCGAGCGCCGAGGCACCCAACAACATCGCGGATCGTCGCGACGGCGCGATCCTCTCATGTGGGGATTCATTGCACTTGTCGCACATGTCACGTTCCCTCCCGGCGCGATGGACGAACGGCCTCACGGCGATCATAGCCGCAACGCTGTGACGACACCACAAATGACGGTGCGGGCGGAGCTCGAATTTCGCGCGGAGGCTATTCTGCCAACCGAAGCTCTGCGATCGTCGTCCTGGCGGCCGATTCATCCAAGGGCAGGAAATCCAGCGGCCCCTGATTTTTATAGCCGGACGTCATCGCAAGGGTGAGACCCCAGCCCAGCACCCCCGTGCTCGCATTCGCGATCATGGCGCTCTTGCGCTGACTGAAGCGCGCTACGAAGAACACGGTCTGGCCGGACTGAGCCGAAAAGTCCACGCGCGTGACGCCGAGCGCCGCCTCCTCTGCTACGAACTGGTGCTGGCCTGCCGGGCGATCGACATAGACATATGTCCCGGTCTTCAGGCCCTTGATCGGCGTACCGTCGAGGGAAAATTCCCAGTCCGGATCGCCGATGCCGCCGAAGCCCTTCTCGCGAAACACGACGACACGGGCCTGCCCGGCTTTCGGCGGACCCAGCTTTCGTACCGTCTCCGAATATCCGAGCCCGCTCCTCGCCGTCTCACAGCCGCACAGCAGTGCCGCAGCCACGAGCAATACCAGCCCACGCAATAGCATCACGCCCTCAGATTTTCCCCGAGTGCATGCTAACCGAAAACAGCGAAAGGTTGCAACAGGGCCGCCGCATGTCCCGCGCAAGACATGCAGCCGCCTGCAACACCGTGCGCGTTGCTAGAGCTGCTGCACGTCCACCACACCGGCGACCGCCTTGATGGCGCCGGCGATCTGCGGCGAGACCTTGAAGCGGCCGGGCAGCTTCATCTCGACCTCGGTTTCGAGGTCGAGCATCATGACCAGCGAGACCTCGCCGTCGCCGTTGGAGCGGGGCGCGATGCCCGGACTGCCGACCTTCGGCGCGGCGCCGTTCGCCATGTCGGGGCCGGCGAGACGCTTGGCGATCGATTCCAGCGGCTTGGTGTCGCGCACGAAGATGCGCAGGCCCTTCTGCGTCTTGGCCGCGGCCTCGTCCAGCGGCTCGGCGTGCAGCACGCGCGCGCGGACGTCCTCGCCCTGGAGCTCGGCGCCGAGCTGGAGCAGCACCGCGGCGCCCGGTTCCAGGACGTCGCGATATTGCGCGAGGCCTTCGGAGAACAGCACCGCCTCAAAGTGACCCGTGGGATCAGAGAGCCCCATGATGCCCATCTTGTTGCCGGTCTTGGTCCGCCGCTCCATGCGCGACACCACGGTGGCCGCGACCTTGCCGGCGGTGGCGCCGGTCTTCACCGCGCGGGAGAACTCGGCCCAGGACTGCACGCGCAGCCGCTTCAGCACGGTGGCGTAATCGTCGAGCGGATGTCCCGACAGGAAGAAGCCGATCGCGTCATATTCGCGGCGCAGCCGCTCGGCCGGCAACCAGGGCTCGATCTGCGGCAGCATGATGGTCGGCGCGTCGGCCGAGCTGCCGAACATGTCGTTCTGGCCGATGGTTGCAGCTTCGTTCGCCCGCTGGCATGCGGCGAGAATCGAGTCGGCGCCGGCGAAGACCCGCGCCCTGTTCGGCTCCAGCGTGTCGAAGGCGCCCGCGGCGGCGAGGCTTTCGATGATGCGCTTGTTGATCGCGCGCGGCGACACCCGCGCGGCAAAGTCGGCGAGCGAGGTGAACAAGCCGTTTTTGGTCCGCTCCGCGATGATCTGCTCGACGGCCGCAATACCGACGCCCTTCAGCGCCGCGAGCGCGTAGTAGATGGTCTTGTCGCCGACTTCGAAAGTCGCGCCGGAACGGTTGACATTGGGCGGCTCGACCTTGATGCCGAGGCGCTGCGCCTCGGCGCGGAATTCGGACAGCTTGTCGGTATTGTTGAGATCAAGCGTCATCGACGCGGCGATGAACTCCACCGGGTAATGCGCCTTCATGTAGGCGGTGTGGTAGGACACCAGCGCATAGGCCGCCGCGTGGCTCTTGTTGAAGCCGTAGTCGGCGAATTTCGCCAGCAGCTCGAAGATGGTATCGGCCTGCCCCTTCGGCACGCCGTTCTTCACTGCGCCTGCGACGAAGATCTCGCGCTGCTTCTCCATCTCGGCGCGGATCTTCTTGCCCATGGCGCGGCGCAGCAGGTCGGCGTCGCCAAGCGAATAGCCCGACATCACCTGCGCGATCTGCATCACCTGTTCCTGGTAGATGATGACGCCGAAGGTCTCCTTGAGAATCGGCTCCAGCACGGGGTGGAGATATTCCGGCTCCTCGTCGCCGTGCTTGCGCGCGCAATAGGTCGGGATGTTCGCCATCGGACCCGGTCGATAGAGCGCGACCAGCGCGATGATGTCCTCGAAACGGTCGGGGCGCATGTCGACCAGCGCGCGCCGCATGCCCTGGCTTTCAACCTGGAACACGCCGACCACCTCGCCGCGCGCCAGCATCTGGTAGCTTTCGGCATCGTCGATCGGCAGCGTCGCGAGATCGACGTGGATGTTGCGCGGCTTGAGCAGTTTGCACGCGACGTCGAGTACGGTCAGCGTTTTCAGGCCGAGGAAGTCGAACTTCACGAGGCCCGCGGGCTCGACCCATTTCATGTTGAACTGGGTCACCGGCATGTCGGATTTGGGATCGCGATACATCGGCACGAGTTCGCTCAGCGGCCGATCGCCGATCACGATGCCGGCCGCATGCGTCGAGGCGTGACGGGTCAGGCCTTCGAGGCGCTGCGCGATGTCGAAGGCGCGCGCCACCACCGGATCCTCGTCGCGGAACGCCTGGAGTTTTGGCTCGCTCTCGATCGCGGCGGCCAGCGTCACCGGCGCGGCCGGATTCTGCGGCACGAGTTTTGTGAGCTTGTCCACCTGGCCATAGGGCATCTGCAGCACGCGGCCGACGTCGCGCAGCACGCCGCGCGCCTGCAGCGTCCCGAAGGTGATGATCTGCGCGACCTGGTCGCGACCGTAGCGCTCCTGGACGTACCTGATCACCTCGCCGCGGCGATCCTGGCAGAAGTCGATGTCGAAGTCCGGCATCGAGACGCGTTCCGGATTGAGGAAGCGCTCGAACAGCAGGCCGAACTTGATCGGGTCGAGGTCGGTGATGGTCAGCGCCCACGCCACCAGCGAGCCTGCGCCGGAGCCGCGGCCCGGCCCGACCGGGATGCCCTGGCCCTTTGCCCATTTGATGAAGTCGGAGACGATCAGAAAGTAGCCCGCGTATTTCATGCGCATGATGACGTCGAGCTCGAACGCAAGCCGCGCGTTGTAATCTTCTTCCGTCGTGCCTTGCGAGAGGCCGTGCACGCGCAGGCGGTTGGCGAGCCCCTCCTCCGCCTGCCGCTTCAATTCGGCCGCCTCGACTGCGGCGGCATCGAGCTTGCGGCAGCGCCGACCGTGAAGAACGGCAGGATCGGCTTGCGCGTCATCGGCCGGAACGAGCAGCGCTCGGCGATCTCCACCGTCGAGGCCAGCGCCTCCGGAATGTCGGCGAACAGCACCGCCATCTCGGCGCGGGTCTTGAAGCGGTGATCGGGCGTGAGCTGCTCGCGCTCGGTCTCCGCGATCAGCCGCCCGCCGGCGATGCAGAGCAGCGCGTCATGGGCTTCATAATCGTCGGTCGTGGCGAAATACGGCTCGTTGGTCGCAACCAGCGGCAGGCCCTTGGTGTAGGCGATGTCAATCAGGCTGCTTTCGACCCGCCGCTCCTTCTCGATGTTGTGGCGCTGCAATTCGATGTAGAGACGGTCTCCGAACAGGCTGGCCAGACGCTCGCAGCGCGCCGCCGCGAGCTCGGTATAACCGCCGGCAAGCGCCAGCGAGATCGGTCCGTCCGGACCGCCCGTCAGCGCGATCAGACCTTCGGTCTCGCCTTCGAGCCAGTCGAACTTGATGTGGGGAGCATGAGTGTCGGGCGTCTCCAGGAACGCGCGCGAGTTCAGCCGCATCAGGCTGCGATAGCCGCGCTCCTGCGCGGCCAGCAGCACCACGCGCGAGGGCAGCAGCACGTTGCGCGCATTGGGATCCTGGTCGCCGAACTCGATCGCGATCTCGCAGCCCACGATCGGCTGGATACCGGAGCCCGCCATCTTGTCGGAGAACTCCAGCGCACCGAACATGTTGTCGGTGTCGGTCAACGCCAGCGCCGGCTGATGGTCTTTCTTCGCTAGCTCGGCGAGCTTGGCGATCTTGATCGAGCCCTTGAGCAGCGAATAGGCCGAGTGAACGTGAAGGTGGACAAATCCGGCGCTCGGCATGGTCGCGTGACGGCCTCTTGCAGATGAGATGGAGCGGTCACCGGCACCGGAGGCATCCTGCACCCGCCCGGCCGACTCGCCTCAGAATGGTGGGGCGTCATGGTGCCAGAGTCCACGCCGGAGCGGCCGATCGGCCGCGTCGTCCTGCTTTTCCCCAACCTAGGCCCGCGCCTAGAGCTGCGGGAGCACCTGGGCCCAGATCGCAATCATCCCGACAAACAGCGCGATCGACGCCAACGCGGCGGCCTCTTCAACGAAAATCCTGAACATGGCTTACTCCATGGTGAGAACGTATGAAGAACATTGTTCTCATTTCGTTCTCAGGAGTCAAGCCATCTCGACCATCTCCAAACAGAATGGTTAACCCGCTGAATTTAAGCAACAAAAAAGCCCCGGCCGATGGCCGGGGCTTTCGCCAACCGCTCGAAGTCGAGCGATCGATAGCAGTCTTTTACTCAGTAACGGCCGAGGCTCGGGCCGCCGAACTTGTAGTTCAAGCGAACGAGGCCCATGTCGACGTCCTGGCGGATGCGATCGGTGCCAACCAGGCCTGCGAACGTGACGTTCTTGTCCTGCAGGAAGATGTGGTTGTACTCGACGCCAACCGACCAGTTCGGGGCGAAACCGTACTCGAGGCCGGCACCGATCGTGCCACCCCAACGGGTCTGATCGTTCGAGGACAGCAGCGCCCCGCCAAGGGTCGAGACTTCATACTTGCTGCCGGCGACAGCCGCACCGCCCTTGGCGTAAAGGAGGACGTTGTTCCAGGCGTAGCCGATCTGACCGGTGATCAGACCGAACGAGTCGATCTTGGAGCGGTTGCGCGTCGCGAACAGCGCGCTGACGTTGTCGCCCGAGAAGTCAGCCCAGTTGCCCTGACCTTCGATACCGAACACCCACTGGCCCGACTGCATGCGGTAGCCGATCTGGCCGCCGACCGTGCCGCCGGTCGCATCGTGCGAACCCTCGCGGCCACCGCCGACGAGATCCCAAGTCGAATGGGCGGAACCGCCGCCGCCGTTGACGCCGATGTAGAAGCCGCTCCAGTCGTAGATCGCGGCGACCATCGCCGGCGCCTTGGTGTAAGGCCGCGCAGCGAGGTCAGCAGCCACCGCCGGTGCGGTCGCGCCGAGCGCGACAAGGCTCACAGCAGCAAGCAACAGATTCTTGTTCATTTGATTCCCGTTCCAGTTTCGTCGTTAGGCCCCCGGGCCGTAGCGTCGTCATAGCAGCGCTCGACAGAATTGCTGTAACCTCGACGCCACAGTTCGCGCCAAAGGATCGCGCTTCATTAATGAAGATTTACCAGCGCGCGCGGGAAACCCTTTGAAACAAGAGTTTTCATGAGTTCCATTGTCGACTACACGACATACGCAGCATGCGCGCGTAACAACGTCGCGCGCACGTTCGCGTGATTGGAGAATCGAATGCGCAGACGAATTGCTCTCCCCATTGTCGCCACATTTTCGCTCGCCCTCGCCACATTTGGTTTCACGCTTAGCGCAAGCGTGCCTGCGCGCGCGTTCGGGACCCACCATGCCTTCTGCCTCACCGGCGATGAATGGCCGGGGCTGAGCAATTGCACGTTCGACACTTACGCGCAGTGCCAGGCGAGTTCGTCGGGCCGCGCGCTCACCTGCATCGCGAACCCGTATTTCGCAGGCCAGAGCGACGATCCCTACGCGTATCAGAACAGGCCGCGCGCGCAGGTGCCGGGTTATTCGCCCGGTTACTATTTGCCGCGCTGAGATGCGTCGCGCTCGCTTCGCGCTCCTCGCGATCGGCCTGCTGCTCGCCGGCGCGCCTGCGCACGCGCAGACCTACGATCCGAGCTATCCGGTCTGCATGCAGATCTACGGTCCCGTCGGCTATTTCGATTGCCGCTACACCTCTCTCGAGCAGTGCAGATTTTTAGCCCTCGGTCGGTCAGCGACGTGCGTGGCGAACCCGTATTTTGCGCAGAAGAAGCCCCCTCGCCACTCGCGGCGCGTCAATTAAATCGGGACTTCGATATGCGGCCCGCCTTGCGTTGAGCTTCCGACGCCACGCTCGGCAATCTGGTCGGCGAGACCGGCGCCGCCGCTGGCTCTGGATGATCGAACCCGTTCGGATGCTGCCCGAGATCCGGTGGCTTGAGGAGCCTCCTTAACCAGCCATCGTAACGATCAACGGTCCGCTTCGCGTGGCGATCACGGTGTGCTCGTATTGAACGGTCGGCGCCTCGGGGCTGCTGTAGAGCGTCCATGGATCATCGCCATCCTCTGCCCATTCCGCGCCAAGGGACAGGAACGGCTCGACGGTGAACACGAGGCCTTCGCTCATGATGCGGCGTTCGGAGCGGTCGGGCCACGTTGCGATCTCCGTCGGCTCCTGGTGGAGCGACAGGCCGACGCCGTGACTGGCAAGGTTCCTGACCAGGCTGTAACCGTTCTTCCGCGCAAAGGTCCCGATGGCCTGACCGATACCGGCAATCGGTTTGCCGGCTCCGACCTGCTGCAGGCCCGTCCACATCGCCCGCCGGCCGTCCCTGCAAAGACGTTCGACCGCGCGGGTTGCGGGTGGAACGGCGAATGAGGCTCCCGTATCCGCAAAGAAGCCGTTCTTCTCGGCTGACACGTCGATGTTCACGAGGTCCCCGCGCGCGATCCGCCGATCGCCGGGGATGCCATGAGCGATCTCCTCGTTCACGCTGATGCAGGTTGCGCCCGGAAAGTCGTAGGCCAGCTCCGGAGCCGAACGTGCACCGGCGGCCTCCAGCAGCGTTCGCCCGATCTGGTCGAGCTCGGAGGTGGACATGCCCGGCTCGAGCGCCTTTCCCATTGCCTCCAGGGTATTGGCGACAATGCGCCCGATCTCCTTCAGGCGCGCGAGGTCGTTGTCATCCGAGATTGTCATGTCATGCTCTTCCGAAAGCCGGGACATAGCCCTTGTGAAGGCAGCTTGCAAACGGAAGAGATCGTTTCCAAAACGCGTTCAGATCTCGTCGAGCAAGGTGCGGACTTTGGCAGCCAGGTCTTCGATAGAGAAGGGCTTGGGAAGCAGATGCTTGCCGGCATCGAGCACGCCATTGTGAACGATTGCATTGCGCGTGTAGCCGGTGGTGAACAGCACTTTCAGCGCCGGGTATCGTTTCGACAGCTCGGCCGCCAGCTCGGCGCCGGTCATGTCGGGCATGACGACATCCGTGAACAGCAGATCTGGAACGAAACCATTTTCGATCGTCCTGATCGCCTCTTTGGCGCTGGCTGCCTCGATGACGTTGTAGCCAAGTTCGCGCAGGCTTTCGGACGAAATGTTGCGGACGCGCTCGTCGTCTTCCACGACGAGAATGGTTTCGTTCTGATGGCTTGCACCGGCGGGTATTTCTTCCTGTGACAGAGCTGAGCCCGCCTCCTCGCCGGCGAAGCGTGGAAGGTAGATCTTCACGGTCGTGCCAACATCGACTTCCGAGTAAATTTTGACATGGCCGCCCGACTGCCGCACGAAACCGTAGACCTGACTGAGGCCGAGACCGGTGCCCCTGCCCACGACCTTGGTCGTGAAAAACGGATCGAACACCTTGCCCAGCACGTCGGCCGGAATTCCCGTGCCGTTGTCCGTCACGGCCACGAGAACGTACTGCCCGGGTGCGAGTGCATACTCGCGAGCATATTTTCGGTCTATCGAGACGTTGCTGGTTTCTACTGTCAGCCTGCCGCCCTTCGGCATGGCATCGCGCGCATTGACCGCGAGGTTGATCATCGCGCTTTCCAGCTGGGCCGGGTCTGCCTTGACCCGCCAGAGGCCAGCCGCCAGCACCGTCTCGAGGCGGATCAGCTCGCCCAGCGAGCGCTCGAGCAACTCGCTCATCCCGCCGACCATCTTGTTGATGTCCACGACCTCAGGCGCGAGCGGCTGTTGGCGCGAGAACGCGAGCAGCCTCTGCGTCAACGTGGCTGCGCGATTTGCACCGTCGATGGCGCCCTCGATGAAGCGGTCTATGCTGACCTCTCCCCTGCCGAGCCGCCGCTTGGCAAGATTCAGGCTGCCGAGAATCACGGCCAGCATATTGTTGAAGTCGTGGGCAATGCCGCCGGTCAACTGCCCGACGGCTTCCATCTTCTGGGATTGCCGCAATTGCTCTTCGGCCTTCATGCGCTCGGCAATTTCGTCGGCAACACGTTGCTCCAATCCGGCGTTGAGCGCCTCGAGCCGGGTCAAGAGCTGGGCGTTGTCGATAGCGGTGGCGGCATGGCCCGCAATACCAAGCAACGCGGACTCCTGCTCGGCTTGGAATTTACCCGTCTCGGCGTGACCGAAGAAAAGTCCGCCGAAAACTTCGCCGGTGCGCGAGATCACAGGGACCGCCAGGTAGGATCGGACCGGAAGATGGCCCTCGGGCATGCCTTTCCGCGGCGCGTTCTTGCCATAGCGGGGGTCCCGCAGGATATCGTCGGACCTCACCACGCCGGAGCCCTCGAAGGTCGGGCCAAAGACGGCTGTGTTACGCGGCATCGGAAAGTTTTCAAACGCGGATCGCGGCGCACCAGACAGCGAATACAGCATGTAGCTGCCGCCATCCGGCGCCAGAACGTTGTAGAAAAAGGCGCCGAATTGAGCACCGGTGAGTCCGACGCCGGCATCCGTCACGATCTGGACGATCTTGTCGAGGTCGCGTTCGCGAGAGACCGAGGCCCCGGTATCATTGAGTATTCTGAGATGACGCTCGGTTTTCTTTTGCGCGGTGATATCCAGAACCGTTCCGATGAACCGAACAGCTTGGCCGTTGGCAAAGATGGCTTGACCGGTCGCGGCGATCCAGCGTTCGACCCCATCCTCGATGCCAATGGTCCGGTATTCCATGTTGTAGTTTGCCGGCGCGTGCGGCGTCAGCGCCGCGGAGACGGCCTCGTGGGCGCGCTGCCTGTCTTCGGGATGAAGGCCCTTCAGGAACGACCCTTCATAGCTGACTTCGGCGTCCGGCGATAAACCGAACACCTCCTTGCAGCGGCTATCCCATCGAAGAACGTTGTTGACCGGGTCGTAGTCCCAGGTGCCGATACCAGCCGCCTTGTTTGCAAGCGTCAGTCGTTCGGCGGCCTCCCGCGCCGCCTGTTCCGATCGGACGCGCTCGATGTGGGCCCACGACCGTTCGGTCACTTCGGTGAGCAAGGCGAGTTCGCGCGGCGTCCACTGGTGCGGGCCCCGGTGATGGATCGCCATCAAGGCGGTGAGTTGCCCTTCTTTGACCAAGGGCATGCAAATCGTCGAACCGATCCCGATGTTCTGGAAAGTGGCGGCTTCCTCAGGCGCAAGCTCCTTCAAATTGTCATTGATGATCAGGGGCCTGCCGGCGCCGAGCTCTCGCACCGCCTTCTTCCCGAAGTCAGCCAGGCTGTAGTGACCAAGGATATGCACCGCGCCCGGCGCCGCCCAATCCCCGCGTATGGTGAAGCCGTCCTGGTCGGGATCCATATCGGCATAGGCACAGCTCGATACCTCGAGATGCTCGCCAAGCATCCTGGTCGTCACCGCCATCACGCCGTCGGCATCGCGGGTCCTGGCCGTCTCCTTGTTGAGTGCGTCCAGGAAAAGCAGCCGGGCTTCGTTCTCCCGCACGGCCGTCTCAGCACGGCGACGCTCAACGGCCGTGCGCGTACGCTCGGCAACATCGCGAATGAGCTCCAGCTCTTCGGGGCTCCATTCGCGCGGCCCGGCATTGTTCAAATACAGCAGCGCCACGACCCCATCGGCCTCCGAGATCGGCATGTTGACGAGCGCACGCGCAGAGATCGCCTCGAGAGCCTCGGCACGATCGCCGACGCGAGGGTCTTTTTCAGCATCGGCACAGATGACGGTCTCGCCCCGCTTGAGATCTTCGATGTAGCTGCCATAGTCGCGGAAGCGCAGCACGCCTGCGAGGCTCAGGATGCCCGGTGCGTTCCAGTCGCGGACAATGGTGATGGTCTCGGCTGAGGTGTCGACCGTGCCATAGCCCGCCCGGCTGACGTTCAGGCTGCGGCCGAGCAGTTCCGCCGCAGCATAGGCGAGATCGTCGGGATTGCTGATCTCTCGGATGAAGTCGCCGAGTGTGGCTAAGACGGAATTGCGATCGGCCGAGCGGATCCCGGTCGCTGTCGTCATTGGTCTTCCCCTGCCACGTTCCTAGCTCCACGAGGAGCTACTGCTTGATCGTCCCGCTGCTGTTCGCTTCGACCACAGGTAGCCCGCCTGACTTTCTGAGTGATGCAGCCGGGTCGCGCAAATTGTCTGCGCGATAACCGCATGATGGCATTTAGGTTCCTGTCGTCACCGTCCCCTCGGGAGATGCTGTTCTGCCTGCTCCCACATCGCCGCCAGATTGCCAATCCAGCCGTCGCGGACAGACCCGTGCGGATGCGCCACCGCAAGTTGTGGCTGCGCGGATCATCGTGTAACATCGATCTCTGCTTTTCACTGCGGGTGGTCCCCGTCGTTTCATGCTCGCCCGTAGTCTGCTTGTCCTGGCCTCGCTGATGCTTCCTGGCGCATTGCACGCCGAAGGGACGCCGGCCGAGAAGACTGGATTTGCATCCAGGCTGACGATCTATCTTGCCAAGGGACCACCAGACGCCTGCGGACCGGGCTGCGACCGCTGGATCGCCATCGAGGGCGATATCGACCAGGACGCTGCGCCGCGCATTCGCCGCTTCCTTGCCGGCGTCAAGGACACGCAGCGTCCGATCTACCTCTATTCACCGGGCGGAAACGTGGAGCAGTCCTATGTCATCGGGCGGTTGTTGCGCAGCCGCAAGGCGATCGGTCGGGTTGGCCGGACCATCGCGACGGCGTGCGCCGCGGGCACGCAGGTGGACGCCGCGTGCCTGAAAATAAAAAATACCGGCGGCGAGGTGGAAGCCGAACTCACCACTTACCATGCGATGTGCAACTCGGCCTGCGGCTACCTGTTTCTCGGAGCGACATCGCGCGAGGTCGCCCCCGACGCCGCGCTGGCGGTCCATAATTCCAGGCTGGTCCTTGCCTTTCACGGGCATCCGCCTCCGGCGGCGGTCGCGGAATACAGGCAGCGCCGGATGGCCAGGGCCGATCGCGATCGCGCTGCGTTCATCGCGGCGATGGGGATCAGCCGCGAGCTAGACGATCTGATCCGGACGGTGAAGTTCGAAAACCTGCACCTGCTGACGCGCGCCGAGCTCTATCGTTTCGGCATCGACACGCGTTCGCTTGCCGAAACGGCGTGGAAACTGGAAAAGGAAGCGCGCCCCTTCGCCCGCAAGTTCGCGATGCTGAAGGAGAACGGCGCTTCGTTCCGGCCTATGGAATGGCGTCTGTCCTGCGAAAGCGGAAAGCGCGTGCCGTTGACATTCGCGCGCGAGATCGACGAGACGGCCGTCGGCAAGACCACCATCCTGGTGACGGCGGACGCCGCTCCGGACAACGCGGCCGGAGGGTCTGCGTTGCGGACCGGAAAATACGAAGTCTGGCGTGGCAGCATCGATCCGGACATGCTCAAGGCGATACTGGCGTCCCGCTCCCTCCATGTCCGCGAAACCACGCTGTTACCCGACGACAAGGCGGACATCACGAAATTCGACATCGACTTGACGGGCCTGACGTCAGTGTGGCCGCAGCTTGCGGCGTCATGCGCGGCGGCGACGCCGGCTCCGAAGAGCCCGTGGCCGGCCATTCAGCAGCCGAACGCCAGCGTAACGCCCCCGGCCGCACCGTCGCCATGAGTCAACGTGGCGAAACTCGAACATCGCGCCGAAGGTCAGCTCCGCCAGGGAGTGTTGCGGATGCGCGTGCATGCGTTCGGCTTGTGAAATGTGGGGTCGTGATCTTCGATGTAATCGAAATTGACAGTCCCGAACGTGGTCTGCGGCTTCTTCAAGGCCGAGCAGGTTTGTACCTGAAGGAATTCGTTCTTGAAATCACCGCGCGGAAATGCGGTGGTCACCTGGTCGCGCTGCTCTGGCGAGTACTCGTCATAGCCAATCCCCACGACGTCGACCAACACACCCGCATTCGTGAGAGCGATGTCCGGCCGCATGTATTGTGGAATTCCGGGCGTCGTATGTAACGCGATCGCCTCCCAAACCAGATCGGCTTTTGGCTCGTCGATGCCGTGCCCCCTCAGAAATTCGCGGGCGGCATCGGCGCCATCAACTTCAAATCGCTTGGTCTGTGTATGGTAATGGTCGACAAGCCCGAGATCATGGAACAGCGCCGCGATGTAGAGCAGCTCGGAATCGAATTTCAGATTTTGCCGATGTCCCTTGATCGCGCCGAACACAAAGACGCGGACCGAGTGGTTGAACAACATGTCGTTTTCGTACTGGCGCACCAGCTCGGCGGCCTCCCGTGCGATCTTGCTGTCGGGAATCTTCACGCCGGAAATTGCGATGGTCATTTCAAGCTCCTGCCTTGAATCGCCGATATCTCAGGACATGCCGTCGCAGTCGATGGCATGTGTTTACCCTCTTGCCGTCCGGCACCGGGGTCAGGCTGCCATCTCTTTCGCGGCCTGTGGCGTATTTCGGAAGCTGATTGCCATGCGATTGTACGCATTCATCAGGCCGATCGCGATGGTGAGATCGACGAGCTCGCGCTCCTCGAAGACGGCGCGGGCAGCCTCGTAAGCTTGATCCGGGATGCCGGTGTCGGCCACACGGGTCACCGTTTCAGCCCATGCGAGGGCGGCACGCTCCCGCTCGTCGAAGAGATGACCGCCTTCCGCCCAGGCCTGCACCAGCGCGATCTTTTCGATCTTCTGTCCGCTCTTCAGCAGATCGCGCGTGTGCATGTCGAGGCAGTAGGCGCAATTGTTGATCTGCGAAATGCGCAGATAAACCAGAGTGACGAGCGTTGCAGGAAGATTGCTCTGCATGACATAGCCGTAAACGCCGCCGAGCGCTTTCATGCCTGCGGGTGCAATGCGGTCGTAGTCGAGACGCTTAGCCATTTTCATACTCCATGATCGGTTCTGTTCGGCGGCTGTCGCCATGTACTTCCGCCATGTACTTCCCTGCCCGATAAATGGCCCCGCCCTGGTCTACAAAAAAGCACCAAGAATGGACGAAAATCGTGTACCACGGGGGCATGGTCAAACCGCTGCAGCTGGAGCTCGATCGATCTGCGAAGACGCCATTGGCGGAACAAATCCGCAGAGGTATCGGAGCTGCCATCGAGAGCGGCGTGCTGGCTCCGGGAGCTCGTCTGCCCTCATGGCAGGATTTGGCGGCTCAGCTGGGCGTGGCGCGCGGCACCGTGCGATCGGCCTACGAAAAACTTTCCTCTGCGCAACTGATCGTCGCGTCGCGCGCGACCGGAACGCGTGTTGCGGATCGACCCGCCTTTACCCCTCGGCAGGAAGCCGCTCCCCACCCCGGCTCGTTCATGGAGATGTACCAGGAGCTCACTGCGGGACCGGCCGTTTTCCAAATGGGTGTGCCCGCTCACGAGACCTTTCCCGCCAAGCTCTTCTCGAGGATGCGCACGCGGGCGGTGCGCGCGGAAACCAGCGCACCGGCCATTTATCGGGATCCCCGCGGCGAGCTGGAATTGAGGCGCGACATTGCGGCATATCTCGCGCTGGCGCGGGGGATCGAATGTGCACCGTCGCAGATCATCATCACCGGCGGCTTCAGCAGCGGCCTCGGACTGGCACTGCGGGTTCTCGGCCTCGAGCAGAAGAAGGTCTGGATGGAGGACCCGGGCTTCCCCTTCACAAGACACGGCCTTGAGCTTGCAAGGTTGTCGATCAGGCCGATCCCGGTTGATGTAGACGGCATTGACGTCCGTTACGGCCTGAAACACGCTCCTGATGCTGCGTTGGTGGTCGTGACGCCAGGACAGCAGGCACCGCTTGGCTCCACCTTGTCGCTGGCAAGACGTTCATGTCTTCTCGACTGGGCAGCCCAGGAAGGGGTGTGGGTGATCGAGGACGACTATCTGAGCGAGCTTCAGCTGAGAGGGCGGGCCACACCGGCGCTCGCCTCTCTCGATCGTTTCGGGCGCGTGATTCACATCGGGTCGTTCAGCAAGACCCTGACTCCTGCCTTGCGGCTGGGCTTCGTCGTTGCACCCGCCTCTCTGGCATCCCGTTTTGCCGAGGTAGCGGCATGCCTCGCTCCGGCGCCCGGGCCCTCCGTACAGCTCGCAACCGCCGAATTCATCCGCGACGGCCACTATCTGCGGCATCTTCGACGCACGAAGCGGGCCTATGCCGCGCAAGGCGATGCGCTGCTGAAATATTTGAAGGCACGCGCCAAGGACGTTGCGAAGGACGTTGCGATCGCCGGATTGGCCGCGGTCCTGAGACTGCCGGACGGAACCTCCGACGTCGCGATCGCGAGGGAAGCAGCATCGTTTGGGTTGGCGCCCACGCCCCTGTCGCTATGGCATGCGTCCGCGGCCTCGGCGCGATCCGGCCTGTTGCTGGGCGTCGCCACATCTCCCCACAAGAGGATCGAGGCGTCCTGCGATCGGCTCCTTCAGATCATCGACCGTCATACGTGACGAGCTTCGACCCCATGTTTCCGCAATCTACACCGGCGTGTAGATCACGAGCTTCAGCGCCGGATCGTCATTGGCCTGAAAGCTCGTGTGCTCGAACCGGAGCACGCCCTTGGTCGGATGGTTCATGATCTTGAGGCCCGCGGCAGTGCTGCGGATCTCGTGCGCCTCCCACCATTTGACGAATTCCGGACTGCCCTGGCGCAGCCGCGTCAGCAATTCCGTAAAGGCGGGATCGCCGGCCCAGACGTCGTGAGTGGCGCGAAACATCGCGACCATGCTCTTGGCGATGTCAGCCCAGCCGGCACCGTAGAATTTTCGCGTCTGCTTGTTCGTCATGACCAGCAGCAGCGTGTTGCGGTCCTGCTCGGGCAATTGTCCGAACCCGAAGATCTCCTCGGCCGCCGCGTTCCAGGCCAGCACGTCCCAGCGCCGCCCCGTGACATAGGCCGGCTGCGCCAGGCTCTCGATCATCCGCCGAACGGGGGCGGCACGATCTCGCGCGTGAACGCGCGCCTATCGCCGTCGCGCGCAAGTGCCTTGAGATGGGCGTGCTCGGTCTTGCTGAGGCGCAACGCTCGCGCCAGCGCATCCACGGTGGTGACCGAGGGGCTGACGGTGCGGCCCTGCTCGAGGCGGATGTACCAGTCGACGCCGATACCGGCGAGCTGCGCCACCTCTTCGCGGCGCAGGCCCGCCGTGCGACGCCGCCGGCCCGCGGGAAGCCCGACCGTCTTCGGCGACAGCTTTTCGCGGCGGGACCTGAGGAAGTCGCCGAATTCGACGCGGCGTGGGTCGGCCATGGTGACGTGCCTCGATGGAGGGCTTGGGGAATACTAGGATAATACCAGGCCTTCCTGGGCCTGGAACGGCGGCGCATATGGGCTTCAACCCACTTTGAGGTGAGATCATGAAAGCTGCCGTATTGAAATCATTTGGATCGCCGCTTGCGATTGAGGAAGCCGCGGACCCTGTGCTCGGCACGGGCGAGGTCATCGTGGACGTCATCGCAACGCGGGTGCTGTCCTACATGAACGAGGTCTTCAGCGGGGCACGCAACTATGCCTTCGACCTGCCGATCATCCCGGGGCCAGGCGGCATCGGCCGGGTGCGCGCCATCGGCCCGGACGCAACCAAGCTCAGCGTTGGCGACTGGGTGTTCTGCGACCCGACGGTGCGCTCGCGCGACGACGCCGCAGCGCCCGACATTGCCCTGCAAGGACTCACTGCCCCCGGTGCCGGCGCCATGCGCCTGCAACAGCATTTTCGCCATGGCTCGTTCGCCGAGCAGATGCGGGTGCCGACGGAGAACGTCAAACGGCTTGGCACGATCGAGTCGGAGGACGCCACGCGATGGTGCGCGCTGGGGACGCTGCTGGTGCCCTATGGCGGCTTTCTCGCCGCCAGCCTTCAGCCCGGCGAGACCGTGCTGGTGAGCGGGGCCACCGGCAATTTCGGCAGCGCAGCCGTCTCGGTCGCGCTCGCGATGGGCGCGGCCTGCGTGGTCGCGCCCGGCCGCAACGACAAGATCTTGGCCGACCTCGTCCGCCGTTTCGGCGATCGCGTGAAGCCGGTCAAACTCTCCGGCAACGAGGATGACGACCGCGAGAGCATGAAGCGTGCGGCGCCCGGGCCGATCGACTGCGTGCTCGACATCATGCCGCCCTCGGTGAGCACGAATGTGGTGCGCGCGGCGATCATGACGGTGCGCCCCAATGGCCGCGTCGTGCTGATGGGTGGCGTCGGCATGGCCGGCGGCGCTGGCCTCGAGCTGCCCTACCCCTGGATCATGCGCAACTGCATCAGCATCCACGGCGTCTGGATGTATCCGCCGGATGCGGCAAGCCGCCTGATCGCGCTGGTGCGCGCGGGACTGCTGAGGCTGGAGGAGTACGAGGCCACGGCCTTCGACCTCGACCACGCCAATGAGGCGGTAGCCCATGCCGCAGCCAATGGCGGGCCGTTCAAATTGACGGTGATCCGGCCTTGAACCTCCCGGGAGCACCATTTTTTTCGTCAGTGCGCCCAAGCACTTGGCTACTGTGCATGGGGTTGTTTTCGCGGTTTTTACTCGAGCTCGACCACCTGGCCGTTCGACAGCGACACGCGGCGGTCCATCCGGCCGGCGAGCTCCATGTTGTGGGTCGCGATTAGCATCGAGACCTTGGTCGCCTTGACGAGCTGCATCAGGGCCTGGAAGACGTGGTCAGCGGTGTGCGGATCGAGATTGCCGGTCGGCTCGTCCGCAAACAGCACCCGCGGAGCATTGGCCACCGCGCGCGCGATTGCAACGCGCTGCTGCTCGCCGCCCGACAGCTCGGACGGACGGTGCGTGATGCGCTCGCCGAGGCCGAGATAGCCAAGGATCTCCTTGGCGCGCTTGACGCTCTCGGATTTCTTGAGGCCGCGGATCATCTGCGGCAGCATGACGTTCTCCAGCGCCGAGAACTCCGGCAACAGCCGGTGGGACTGGTAGACGAAGCCGATATCGGTGCGGCGAAGCTGGGTGCGCTCGATGTCGGGCAGTTGCGAGGTCGGCGCGCCATTGACGTAGACCTCGCCGGAATCGGGCGCTTCCAACAGACCCGCAATGTGCAGCAGCGTCGACTTGCCCGAGCCTGACGGCGCCACCAGCGCGACGGACTGGCCCGCCCACAGCGCGAGCTTGGCGCCGTCGAGGATCGTCAGCGGCACCTCGCCCTGCAAGTACTGTCGCTTTATCTCGTGGAGATAAATGACCGGTACATCTTCCGCCCCCTGCTGCTCCATCAGCCCCTCACTCGTACCGCAGCGCTTCGACGGGATCGAGGCGCGCGGCGCGCCAGGACGGATACAGCGTCGCCAGGAACGACAGCGTCAGCGCCATGATCACGACGGCCGAGGTCTCGCCGATGTCGATCTCGGCGGGCAGCTTCGACAGGAAATATAGCTCTGGCGAAAACAGTTCGGTGCTGGTCAGCCAGGACAGGAATTGCCTGATCGATTCGATGTTCAGGCAGATCACCAGCCCGACGATGAAGCCGACCATCGTACCGACCACGCCGATCGAGGCGCCCGTGATCAGGAAGATGCGCATGATCGAGCCTTGCGAGGCCCCCATGGTCCGCAGGATCGCGATGTCGCTGCCCTTGTCCTTCACCAGCATGATCAGGCCGGAAACGATGTTGAGCGCGGCGACCAGCACGATCATGGTGAGGATCAGGAACATCACGTTGCGTTCGACCTGGAGCGCGTTGAAGAAGGTCGAGTTGCGCTGCCGCCAGTCCACCAGAAACACCGGCCGGCCCGCCGCCTCCGTCACGGCCTGGCGGAACGCGACGATCTGATCCGGATTGGTGGTGAAGACCTCGATCGAGGTGACGTCGTTGCTGCGGTTGAAATAGGCCTGCGCCTCCGCGAGCGGCATGAACACGAAGCCGAGATCATACTCGGACATGCCGATCTCGAACACCGCGGCGATCTTGTACGGCTTGATGCGCGGTGTCGTGCCCATCGGCGTGACCGCGCCCTTAGGCGCCACCAGCGTGATGCTGTCGCCGGCGTGCAGCGACAGCTGGTCAGCGAGGCGCCGGCCGATCGCGACCCCCTGCCCGTCATCGAAGCCCTCGAGCGAGCCCTGCTTGATGTTCTTGGCGATCGAGGTGAGGTTGTTGAGGTCGTCGGAGCGGATGCCGCGCACCAGGACGCCGGAGGCGTTCCACGGCGATGACGCCAGCGCCTGGCCATCCACCACGGGCGCTGCGAGCCGAATGCCCTGGACCTGACTGAGGCGGTCGGCGACGTCCTTCCAGTCGGTCAGCGGCGATTCCAGCGGCTGGACCAGGATGTGGCCGTTGAGCCCGAGGATCTTGTCGAGCAACTCCTTGCGGAAGCCGTTCATGACGGCCATGACGATGATCAGCGTCGCCACGCCCAGCATGATCCCGAGGAAGGAGAACCCGGCGATGACCGAGATGAATCCCTCCTTGCGGCGCGCCCGTAAGTAACGCGCCGACAGCATCCACTCGAATGGCGCAAAAGGCGCGGTTTGAACAGTTTCGGTCATGGTCTCATCCATCGCTCGATAGTCCCATGATTCGGGGTCAAATGTGGCCGGATTGGCGGCCGCGATCTCGGGCGATGAACAATATTCAGCCGACCAGCCTTATCAGCCCACAAGTCTTGCGACCGCGTCCGCAGGCGACATGATCTCGCGGGCGCCGTCACTTCGCCGCTTGAGCTCGACGTTGCCGTCGGCGAGCCCTTTCGGCCCGATCATGATCTGCCACGGAATGCCGATCAGGTCGGCGGCGGCGAATTTGGCTCCGGCGCGCTGGTCGGTGTCGTCGTAGAGCACGTCGACGCACTTGGCGGACAGCTCCGCATAGAGCTTCTCGCAGGCCGCATCGACCGCGGCATCGCCCTGCTTGAGGTTGAGAATCGACACGCGGAACGGGGCAACGGCCTCCGGCCATTTGATGCCGGCATCGTCATGGCAGGCCTCGATAATGGCGCCGAGCAGGCGCGAGACGCCGACGCCGTAGGAGCCGCCGTGGATCGGCACGTCGACACCGTGGGGGCCTGCCACCAGCGCCTTCATCGCCTCGGAATACTTCGTGCCGAAATAGAAGATCTGCCCGACCTCGATACCGCGGGTGTTCACCCGCTTGTCCGCGGGCACTTCCTGCTCGAAGCGCGCGGCGTCGTGAACGTCTTCCGTCGCCGCATAGACCGAGGTCCATTGCTTGATGATCGGCGTCAAATCGCTCTCATAGTCGACGTCCTCGCCCGGCACCGGCAGGTCCAGCACGTCGCGATTGATGAACACGCCGGATTCGCCGGTCTCGGCCAGCACAATGAACTCATGACTGAGATCGCCGCCGATCGGGCCGGTCTCGGCGCGCATCGGGATCGCCTTCAGCCCCATCCGCGCGAAGGTGCGCAAATACGCGACGAACATCTTGTTGTAGGCGACGCGCGCCGCGGCCTCGTTGAGGTCGAATGAATAGGCGTCCTTCATCAGGAACTCGCGGCCGCGCATCACGCCGAAGCGCGGACGCTGCTCGTCGCGGAATTTCCATTGAATATGATAGAGATTCAGCGGCAGGCTCTTGTAGGACTTCACATAGGCGCGGAAGATCTCGGTGATCATTTCCTCGTTGGTCGGGCCATACAGCAGCTCACGCTTGTGCCGGTCGGCGATGCGCAGCATCTCGGGGCCATAGGCATCGTAGCGGCCGCTCTCGCGCCAGAGGTCGGCGAGCTGGAGCGTCGGCATCAACAGTTCCAGCGCGCCGGAGCGGTCCTGCTCCTCGCGCACGATCTGCTCGATCTTCTTCAAGACGCGGAAGCCGAGCGGCAGCCAGGCATAGATGCCGGCGGCCTCCTGCCGGATCATGCCGGCACGCAGCATCAGCCGATGCGAGACGATCTCCGCCTCTTTCGGATTTTCCTTCAGAATGGGCAGAAAGAACCGCGACAACCGCATGGCAATACTCGAGGAATCAGTGATGACTTGCAGTGAAACCGGATTGGGAGCCAAAACACAAGACCGGGAATGAGGAAAACCCGCTAACACAGCGGAATTCCTGTCATTTTTCCGTCGACTTCAGATTCGACGTGATGTGCCGAAGAGCCCGATTCAGGGCGCCGCCACCTCAAGCTCGTCCTCCAGAGTGATCTTCTCGAAATCGCTCACCAGCGCGTCGATCCGCACATGCCAGCGGCCCGCAAAGGGCAGCTCGACCTTGCGCACGTGCCAGTAGCTGTCCGGCCCGAGCGAGGCGTTCCGCTCCATCGGCTCGATGCCGCGTTCGGGCAGGCTCAGCGTCAGCGTCACCTCCTTGGCCTCCAGCACCGCCCCCTCGCCAGTGATGAGCTGCAGCACGAAATCGTCGATACCCGCCTTACCCGGCGAGACCAGGATCTGAAACATCGCCCTGTCGGTGTGGATGTGGATCGCCAGCGGGGTCTCCGGAACGATCGTCCGCGGCGGCGGCGTGAAGCGCCAGCCGGCGACCACGGCGAAGATGCCGAGCGCGATGGCGCATTCGATCACGATCGAGCGCTTCAGGGCCGGCGCAGCCTTGTGATCTCCCGCGAGCGCCGGGGTCAGGCGGAAGCGGTTGAGCGCGGCAAGCGCCAACAGCACGAGGACCAGCGCGAGCTTGATCGAGAGGATGAGCCCGTAGCGGGTCTCGACCAATGCAGACGGATCCTCAAGCTGGACGATGGCGAGCGCGAGGCCGGTCAATGCGAGAACACCAACGACCGGCGCGGCGAGGCGAGAGAAGCGGTTCACGACAGGCAATGCCACGGCGGGCCGCTTCGATAACAGGGCGACCAGCGGTGCGAGGGCTCCAATCCAGAAGGCAACACCAAGACCATGGAGAAAGATTGCCGGCCGGGTCAACAGTTCGGGCGGTGCCGTAGCGGCGTGCCCGGTCATTGCCAGCGACAAGCCGACGCCGACGAAGGCAATAATGGCCAGAGCGCGCGCGCACCACGCGCTGCCTAGCGCCAGCAATGCGAACAGCATTGCAGCGACGGCCACGAGCAAGGCGGGGCCCGCGCTGGTCCCGAATGCCACTTTCCAGGGAGCCATCGTCGCGAGAGCCGACAACGGTAGCCCGAGGAGATCAAGCCCCAACACGCCAAGGGACACCACCGCGCTCGGGAGACCGATGGCGAGCGCCACGCACGGAACAGTTATGCCGGTCATCGACCACGCAACCCACCGTGCAAAGAAAACGCCGCCGACGCCGACGAACACGCCAAGATAGAGACCGACCCGCGCCAGCCAGATCAGCACGTTCAATCCGCCATCGGCGTTTGCGGGAGGTTGCGTCCCCGTCGGCGTGCCTATCGAGAAGATCACCGATCCAACGACGGGATGGCCATCCTGCGAGATCACGCGATAGCTGACGACGGCCGTGCCCTGCGGCAGGTCCGCCGGCATCGCAACCGAGATGGTCTCGCCCGATGCGCTGACGCGCACGTCATCCCGCGCCCTGCCTGCGCCGTCGATCAGCCGGATCGCGCCCGGCGTCACTGTCTCGTTGAAACGCAACTCCACCGCCTTCGGCGCGCTCGCGAGCATGCTGCCGCTCGCCGGCTCGACCGCGACCAGCGCCGCGTGCGCCGAAGCGCCGGTCGCGAAACCGACAACGAGGAGCAGCGTCGCGACCGCGGCGAGCAGGCGCATCAGGGTTTTGGCAGGAGTTTTACGCCTGGCGCCGGCGATTTGCTCTCATGCGAATGCCCTGCCCCCTCCGCTGGAATTTCGATCCAGCGACTGAGGCCGGTCTCGCATTCCTGGACGACGGGGAAGTACAGGATCGTGTTCGGCTTGAGCGTGTCGGTCAGGGCCGTGTGCATGACGAACTCGTCATAGTTCTTGTCCGGCAGCTTGCCGCCGGACCAGGTCACCTCCTTGACGCCGGAGGAGAGCTTGTTGCCGTGATAGTCGTATTCGCTGGCGTATTTGCCCTCGACCACGTCAACACTCCAGCCCGCCTTCGGCATCGGTTTCACCGCGATCACGCCTTCCGGGATCTGCACCCGGATTTTCACCGTGGGCGAGCCCGCGCAACCGTGCGGGACGGCGAAGACGGCCTTGTACGATCCCCCCACTGTCGCCTGCTTGCCTTCGAGGAAGACGTGCGCAGTCGCTGGCGTTGCCGCAAATACGCCCAGAAAGATCAGCCAGGTTCGCTTCGACATATTGAGTCTCCCGAAGGTCCAGATCACGCTGGTCACATCTTCATTCCCGAATGATCAGGCATTTTCTTCATCATGTGCCCACTGTCGCCGGGCGCCTGCGCGCCGACGCCTTGGACGTCGAGGGAGACGGCGACCTTGCCGGCCTTCTCGAACTGAAGCGTCACCGGCACCTTGTCGCCCTGCTTGAAGGGACCCTTCAGCTCCTGAAGCATCAGGTGGTAGCCGCCGGGGGCGAACTTCACCGTCTTGCCGGGATCAATCACGAGCCCCTTGTCGAGCAGGCGCATCTTCATCACGCCATTGTCCATCGCCATCTCGTGGACCTCAGCCTTCCCCGCGATATCGGCGGAAACGCTGACCAGCTTGTCTGCCACGGTGCCCTTGTTCTCGATGGTCAGATAGCCGCCGGCCACCTTGGCTCCGCCTGGTGTCGCCCGGCTCCACGCCTGCGAGATGACGAGATCGCCGGCCTTGATGTCCTCGGCCTGCGCGGCGGCACAGGCGGTCAGCAACAGTGAAATTGCAAGGAGAGTTCGTCCGATAGTCTTCATGTTGATTGCCTCTTTCGCGATTGATCGGGCCGAGAATGGCCCTGCATTCTTCCACAACGACCTTCCGTCAGCATCGGCATTCGGAATGCCGGCCTGCCGCGGGCCGAATATAGGCCCAAGCGCCCATTTGCACGTCACCATCGATACCTCATTCCAGCGTACACTGCCCGTCCCGTGCCCGGCTCAAACAATGCTGACGTCGCCGTCGCTCGATCGATGATGCTCGCGCTGGCTGTGTAGGTCTTGTTGGTGAGATTACGCCCCTCGATGTAGGCAGACATCGGGCCACCATTGTCGAAGCCGGCTTTCAATCCCAACAGGGCGTAAGGCTCTGTCGTCAGCGTGTTCATGCTGTCGACGAAGTAGGCCTGTGGCACCCATTCGACGTTGGGTCCAACATAGAAACCGGAAGGGTGCTTGTAGAGAAGCTCCGCCCGCAGGTAGTGAGTTGGAGCTCCCGGCAATCGATTGTTTCCGAAGGTCGGATCTTTGTCGAAGCGGAAGTCGTTGAAGGAATAGGCGACATTCAGCCAGACCTTGTCCGGCGCAGGGCCATTGACGAAGATGTCACGAAGGATTGCTGCGCTCGCGCCGGCCTCGATGCCTTGATGAAAGGTGCGGTCGGCATTGGTCACATTGCAATTGCCGAAAGTACTATAGAGGCATTGCAATTCGTCGCGAATGTTGGCCCGGTAGGCCGTCAGTTCCCAGGCATAATCAGATCGCTTCATGCGAGTCCCGATTTCGTACGTGGTCGCAATCTGCGGGCGGATGCTGGTGAACGGGATCGTCGGAATGCCGAGACCAATCGCGCTTTCGCCGAAGCTCGGCACCTCGGCACTCCGCGAGACATTGGCGAAGGCTTGCCAGGCCGGATCAATTTGCCACAACACACCGCCTTTCGGCGACCAGAGATTAAAGCGCGTTGCCCCCGATTGATCCCCGTCGCTGATGAAGCGATCCTGCCGATTGCGGGTCGCGTACAGAAATTGCGTGCCGCCGATCAGCGCAAGATTTGGAAGGACGTAGAAGCTGTCCTCGACATAGGCGGAAATATTCTCCGACCGATCGATCGAGGAAGAAAGCAGTGCGCCCTTCTGCCCGCCAATGTTGGCGAACTGCTGGTTGTCAATGCTGCCGTTCAGCACATTGACGCCTGCGACCAACTTGTTGCGGAAGCCGCCAATGGTGCGGTCATCCGTGATCTTCGCGAATCCGCCGTAGTCCTTGTAACGGTAGTCCAGCCACTGGAAGATCGGATGCATCAAATGGCGATCGACGCCAAAGGCGCCGAATTCGACTTTGGTGTCATCGAAACGAACGGTGGTTTTGTTGGCGAGCCTGACAGTATCGATATTGCGCTGCTGATCCATCGCAACATTCGCGGGTGCAGCAGCTTCCGGATCGGTCAAAGCGGACATCTTGGTCACGGTACCCGGAATTCGCTGCCGCACCTCGTTGGCATTGAGGTAGAACCGTGTCTCGACATCCGCGGAGAACTGATAGCCCACATTACCGCTCAAGCGGTTGCTCGAGCCGAAGCTGTGATCGCGAAATCCGTCTGCGGCCTGCGTGGAAGCGGTCACGAAGCCGTCCCACGGACCGTTGACGCCTCCTGCGTTCGCCTGAAGTCGTTTGTAGCCGAATCCTCCGACATCGAAGGACACACCATGCGGAAACGAGTCGCGGCCGGTCGGGGTCACGAAGTTGATCGCGCCTCCCAGCGAATTGGCGCCGAACTGAAGCGCGTTGCCGCCCTTGAAGACTTCAACATATTTGTAGGCGCTCGGATCGATCTCCTGGAAATCGCCATAGCCATCCGCAGTGTTGATCGGAATGCCGTCCATATAGAGCTGCACACCGCGCAGATGAAAATTGCGCGACAGGCCGGACCCACGAATCGAAAGGCGGGTGTCGTCGCCCCATTTGGGCTGGGCGTACACGCCGGGCACGTAATCCAGAACATCCTTGATCGTGTTGGACGGCGTCGAGTTCCTGTACGCCTCGGCCGACACGAGCGCCACGCCGCCCGGGTCTGGTCAATTTCCGCCAGCGCTTGTTGAGCAGTCAGAACCGTCAGGGCACCCGGAGCCCCTGCACTCTGGTCGCTCACGGTTTCCTGCGGTGATGGGGTCGTTCGCAGGCTTCGGGTGATGCGGGCCGATCGCGCAGAATTGCGTGGCGGTCGGACCGCCGGCGTACGCTTCTGGTGAGGCGCCTCAACCGTGATCGGCGGCAGCACTGCGCTGCTGTCTTGGGCAAAGGCTCCGCTCGACGACGCAAGCAGCGCGGCCTGAATGGCAACGACGCTCACGCCAAGGCGGGCATGACAACGTAACATGGGGCATTCCTGACGCCGGGCTTTCTCTCCGGCCATTCGACAGCATCAATCGCCTGCGGCGGACCGCGGCGATCACGAGAGTCGTCAGGAAAATTGAGGCGGGGCGCGCGCCTGGGCGTTTGTACCCTTATGGGCCGCGCCGGCGAATGCCTCCGCCGCGTGCCACACCACGCGCTGGGCGTGGCGCAAGGGAACGGAGAGTGCGGCGTGCGGCGGCGATCGGGCGACGCGCCCACCTGCGCCAGGCAACAGAGGGCACACGTACCGGCATGTGCGACCGGCGTACCCGCCGGATCGTTCAGCCCGCCTTGCTCGCCTGCGCTGTGGCAGATGACGGCGGCGGACAGCGGATCGGCCACGGCCTGGCCGGCCGCCAGACAGGCGGCAATCGGCGCCAGCACCTGCATCACTAGGGCAAGCAGGACCAGAGGTAGGAATTTTTGCAGCCGTGCGCGCATCCGCCGAACCGTTTGTTCGTCTACTAACTAAACACCGGCGGATGGCCAAGTCGAGCCCGGTTCCGCCGCCTTCTTGGTCCCGCGCAAATTCCCCGGAACTGTGGTCCGGCCGGCCCAAGGGAGGGGACCTCCGGGATTTGAGGCAGTCGAGACCTGGCCCATCCACAGATTTCTTATATTTGTCATACACTTATGCGGCCGGCCGCCCGATCATTTCGTCAATTGCTCGAATTTTGAACATTCGTTGCCGAAAATGATGACAAGTGAGAAAAGTTGATCTAGCATCCTTTTGCTCAGGCTGGCCGCGAGGTCGAAGTCTGGTGGTCCAAGTCTCGGGAGGAGCCCCTGACGCGCAAAATGCAGCGTCGCCCCGCCAATCAAGATCAAATCTTAGAATCGGGGATAATAGGGTCGACACAATTTTCGAGCGGGGCTAGGGCCCCGCTCTTTTTTTGTCTGCGGGGCTAAAGCACCGATGAATCCTTCTCCCAATCCGATCGAACAGAGCTTTGAACTTGCAGCCTCGCGCTGCATCGATCTCACGCCACTCGTCTATCAGCGGCTGTTCGAGCAGCATCCCGAAACCCGGGCGATGTTCCGCACGCTAGGCAGCGAGATCGTGATGGGATCGATGCTCGCACTCACGATCGAGGCGATTCTCGACTTCGCCGGTGATCGCCGCGGGCAATTCCGGCTGATCACATGCGAGGTCGTATCGCACGATGGCTACGGCACGCCGCGCGAGCTGTTCATCGCCTTCTTCGCCGTCATCAGGGATACGCTGCGCGATCTTCTCCGCGATGAATGGTCGCCGGGCATGGCGCAGGCATGGGACCGATTGCTCATCGAGATCGACGCGTTCGCCGCCGTACAGGCCTGACGCTTTGCGCTGCACCAACACGAGCTCGCGGCGACCCCGCCGTTGATTGCGGATTGAGTGGCACCAACTCTTGTGAGACACTTTCGAACATCGGTCGCGCAATCAATGACGCGCCGAGATAGAATTGTATGGGAGCGAGCGATGTCCGGGACGAAAGATTTCTCGACGACGAGGCGCGATCTTCTTCAGGCGGCAGCAACCGCCGGCGCCGCGACTGCCATCCTCGGCAGCATGGGCATAAACCCCGCCCTTGCAGCCGAAGTCGGACGAAGCGAGAAGCCGCTGAAGGCGGCGTTCTCCAACGCGGGCCTCCAGGCGACCTGGTGCGCGCAGGGCAAGCAGGCCGCGGAATTCTGGGGCAAGCTGTTCAATGTCGAGGTCACCTGGTTCGACGGCCAGCTCGATGCCGTGAAGCAGCGCGCGGCGATCGACAACATGGCCTCGCAGAAATGGGACTTCGTCGCGATCCAGGCTTTTGGCATCGGCACGCTCACCCAGCCGGTGCAGAAGATGATCGACGCCGGCACGCCCGTGATCGACATGGACACGCTGATTGCGCCGCTCGACCAGATCAACGTCCACTCCTTCCTCGCCCCCGATAACGAGTTCATGGGCGCCTCGGTGACGCAGGCGCTGTGCAACGCCATGGGCGGCAAGGGCAAGATCATCATGACGCAAGGAGCCCTCGGCCACACCGGCGCGCAGGGCCGCGCCAAGGGCTTCAACAACGTCGTGAAGCAATTCCCTGGGATCGAGGTGCTCGACACCCAGCCGGCCGACTGGGATGTGTCGAAGACCGCGCGTCTCTGGGAAACCTACCTGACGAAGTATCCGCAGATCGACGCGGCGTTCTTCCACAATGACGACATGGCGCTCGCCGCCGCCAACATCATGAAGGCGCGGGGCCGCACCAACATCCTGATCGGCGGTGTGGATGCGATGCCGCCGGCGATCCAGGCCGTCAGCGAAGGCCGCATGTTCGCCACCGTGCGCAATCCGTCCTGCCGCATTCATGGCGGCGCCATCATTGCGGGCGTCTCCGCCGTGGTCGGGGGCGAAAAGAGCGGACAGGGCATCCCGAAGAACGTCGTCACCGACGGTCCGGTCGTGACCAAGGCCAACGCCGCCGGCATGCAGTGGATGCAGGATCACTTCCTGATCTGAGCCTCCATGCGAGAGGATCGTTCGCCCATTCTGGAACTGCAGGGCATCACGAAGAGCTTCGGCGGCGTCGAGGCGCTTCGTGGTGTCGACTTCGCGCTCTCACCCGGCGAGATCCATGGTCTCGTTGGCGAGAACGGCGCGGGAAAAAGCACGCTGATGAAGATCATCGCCGGCGTGCACACCGAATTCTCGGGTCGCTTCCTGATCGACGGACAGGAGACGCATTTCCGCTCGGCCCGCGACGCTCACAGCGCCGGCATCGCCATGGTGCACCAGGAGCTGTCGGTCGCGCCCGACCTCACGGTTGCGGAGAACGTGTTTCTGGGCAACCAGCCGACCAACCGGCTCGGCCTCGTGCAATGGCGGCGGATGGCGCGGGAGGCCGGCGAGCAGCTCGCCCGCTTCGGCATCGACGTCGATCCGATGAGCAGGCTCGGCGACCTCCCGATTGGGCTGCAGCAGCTGATCGAGATCGCGCGCGTGCTGTTCTCCGGCGCGCGCATCGTCATCCTGGACGAGCCGACGTCCGCCCTCTCTCCGCCCGAGGTCGAGCGATTGTTCGCGACCCTGCGGCGCCTGCGCGAGGAAGGCACGGCGATCGTCTTCATCTCGCATTTCATCGAGGACATCTTGCGCGTGTCCGACACGGTCACCGTGTTCCGCAACGGGCGGAAGGTCGCGGAGACGGCAAGTGCCGCGACCAACAAGGGCGCGCTGATCGAGGCCATGATCGGCCGCGGCGGCGAAGCGCTCGAGCACAGCTACAGCGACGATTTGATGCTGCCCCAACCGAGCGACAGCTCGGTTGTCCTAAGGGTCGACCAGCTGTCGCTGGCCCGCAGCCTGAAGGACATCTCCTTCGAGGCGCGCGCCGGCGAAGTGCTCGGCATCTACGGCTTCATGGGCTGCGGCCAGCAGGAGCTGTCGCGCATCTTGTTCGGCAAGCTGAAGCCGGACGGCGGCACGCTCGCTGTCGAGGGCAAGCCCAAGACCTTCGCGAGCACGGCGGCGGCGCGGCGCGCCGGGGTGGCGCTGGTGCCGGAGAGCCGGCGCGCGATGCTGTTTCACCAGGAGCCGGTTTACAAGAACATCTCGATCAGCATCCTCGATCGCATCTCGGCGTTGCTGCTCAAGCCGGCGCAGGAGCGCGACATCGCAAAGCGCCAGGTCGAGCAGCTCCAGATCAGGCCGCCCGTGGTCGGCCTCGATCTCGGCATGCTCTCCGGCGGCAACCAACAGAAAGTCGCGCTGGCGAAATGGCTGACCTATCCGCCAAAACTGCTGGTGCTCTGCGAGCCCACTCGCGGCATGGATGTCGGCGCCAAGAACGACGTCATCAACATCGTCCGTGATCTCCGCGCCAGGGGCTCGCGATCATCGTGCTGTCGACCGAGCCGGAAACGGTGCTGTCGCTGGCCGACCGCATCCTGGTGCTCAAGCGCGGCGCATTGGTGCGCGAATTCAAGAACGAGCCGGTCAGCAAGGACCGCCTGCTGGAAGCGGCGTGACGGAGAAGCACCATGGCAAGCAGTGACACGGCTTTGGCGGCGGGGCAGCGGACGCGAGGGCTTGCGCCCTTCCTGCGCTCGCAGATGCGCAACATCGCCCCGTTCCTGACGCTGATCTTCCTGTCCGGCTTCTTCGCGCTGGCCAGTCCGTCGTTCGCGACGCTGGACAATCTCGGCAACATCCTGACGCAGGTCTCCGTCACAGGCATCATCGCCGTCGGCCTCACCTTCGTGATCCTCTGCGCGGAGATCGACCTCTCGATCGCCAGCATCGCCAACGTCACCGGAATCGCGGTCGCCTACTTCACGCTCCAGGAATCCTACGTCAACATTCCCAACATTCCCCTGCCCGGGGCCGCAGCGATCCTGCTGGCCATTTTGCTGTGCGCGTTTCTCGGCCTCGTCAATGCGCTGGGACTGACCGTGATCGGCATCCCCTCCTTCATCATGACCTTGGCGATGATGCAGATCGCGGCCGGCATCTCGGCGCTGCTGGTGCGGGGCCAGATCGCCTACAAGGTGCCCGGCGTGATCACCACGCTCGGCTCCGGATCGATCGGCGGCATCCCATGGATCGTCATCGTCGCCGCGATCATGCTCCTCTTGGGACATCTGGTGCTGACCTACACGCGCTTCGGCCGCTACGTCTACATGGTCGGCGGCAACCGCGAGGCGGCCGAATATTCCGGCCTTAACGTCAAGCTCATCCTCGGCGCGGTGATGGTCATTTCGGCGGTGTGCTCCGGGATCGGCGGCATGCTCGGTGTCGCTCATTTCGGCAGCGCGCAGCAGAACGAGTTCGACACCTATCTGCTCGACTCCATCGCTGCCGTCGTCGTCGGCGGCACCAGCCTGTTCGGCGGCCGCGGCGGCATCGGCAACACCATCGTCGGTCTCTTCGTTCTCGGTGTTCTCAACAACGGCCTCGACCACGTCAACATCGACAGCTTCCTGAAAATCCTGATCCGCGGCCTGATCCTGCTGGCAGCGCTGGTGATCAATGTTTATGCGCAGCGGCTGAGGGAGAAAGCGGTGGAATAGCCGCCCCTCAAAACAAAAAGCGCGAAAACAACCCCATGCACAGTAGAGACTGTGAGGGAATTCAACGACTTACAAAAACCCGAAATTGTGTAGCTGCGACCGTGGCGGCATTTGACTCGTCGGGCAAAACAGGAGCAGGATGTCATCGTGGCAGCGGGCGCGGATGGGCTCAGGGTCGCTCCCCAAACTCCGTCATTGCGAGCGCAGCGAAGCAATCCAGGCTGCCGCCGCGGAAAGATTCTGGATTGCTTCGCTGCGCTCGCAATGACGACGTGACAGCAGGGGCAATCCAGCCTCACCTCGATCGCGGAGCATGAGAACGCGGCTTAGCTCTCCGCTTTCTCATCCGGCGCAAGCCGCGAGAACCGGAAATTGCAGTGGCTCGCACCGCCCGCTAACGTCTGTGTCCTTTCCAGCCGGATGCCTCGCGCTGCGTAGGCAACGAAATCGAGCCCGCAGATGTTCGGCAAAATGTCCTTGTCGCCATGGCGCGCCGCGAGTTTGCAGAAGCCGCAAGCCTTGTAGTTGATGCCGAACTCAAAACTGTCACCCGTATCAGGCTCGACGAAATCGTAGACGAAATCTTCCGGAAATTCGGTCTGATGGCTTTCAGTCGCGCTTCTTGCCGCCTGCTCTCGCAGCAAGGCCTGGTTCTCCGGCGACATGAATTGACGCCCTGAGGCGAGACGCTCCGCTTCAGGCGCGGTGAGCAATTGCGCCTTGTAGGTTTCCCGCTCGATCTCGCCGATCACAGGCACCGGCACGCCGTGGCGCCGCAGCACCCGGCTGATGGCCATAAAACCCATCAGACGCATGAAGAAATCGCTCATGCGGCTTGCCGCGCCGCCGACATAGGGCATTTGGGTGAGCACGACTTCGAACTCGTCCATCACCTCGCGCCTTATCTCGTCGATCTCGGAAAGTTGCGCGCGCTCACGCAACATCGCTTCGGCCAAATCGAGCCGATCGCGCATGGCGGCCTCCATTGCACCGCGATGCGCTTCGTAAAACGGATGGATGATCTCAGCCATGGGACACCCGATATGATTGGCTCATTGCAAAGTCGGCTGGTTCACTCCGCGGCGATCGCCTCGATCTCCAGCAGCCATTTGCTGTCGACGGTCTCGACGATCACGACCGTCAGCGCAGGCTGGTGTTCGCCCAGCATCGCGCGACGAATGGAGCGGTTGGTCACGAGTTGATTGCGGTCAGTCAGGAACGTGGTGACCTTGACCAGATGCGCGATGCCAAGGCCGGCGGCAGCAAGCACCTCGATCAAATTGCTCCAGGCCTGCTCGCACTGCGCCTCGAAACCTTCGGGCACGGTGCCGTCGAGTCTCTCCGGCACCTGGCCGCTGATGAACAACAGGCGGCGATACTGCGTCAATTCAAGTCCCATGCAGTAGCCGCCGGCAGGCGCATGGACTGTTGCGGGATTGTGGCTGACGAGGTGAGCCGGGGGCACGAGGTTTCTCCGGATTGCGGGTCGGACCGTATCCGGCGCCATCACCGCTCCGCAAAGCATCATTGCTGCGGTTCAGCGCAAGAAAATCTATTGCAAGGCCACAGCCCATCAGTGTCAAAATGGAGCCCGATGACCTACGCCCTTCCCCCACTCAACGCGCTGCGCGCCTTCGAGGCCGCCGCGCGGCATCTCAGCTTCAAACTGGCCGCGCACGAGCTGCACGTGACGCCCGCCGCCGTGGGGCAGCAGGTGAAGGCGCTGGAGGCGCGCCTCGGCGTGCAGCTCTTCGAGCGGCTGCATAAGCAGCTCGTCCTCACCGTCGCCGGTCAGACCTATCTGCCTGGGGTCTCCGAAGGCTTTCGCCACATTGCGGAGGCGACCTCGCAATTGAAACCGGCAGGTGCGGTGCTGCTGCAATTGGGCATCCATGGCGGCTTCGACCTCCGCCGCCTCGACCTCGCGGCGTTTCGCAGCACGCATGCGGAGATCGGCTTGCGGGTGCTGCATCCGGCCGGCCTGCACGAATTGGTCGAGGGCAAGGTCGACCTGCTGCTCGCCCGCGGCCTCGGCCACCATCCCGGCTATCGCTGCGACCGGATCGATGAGGGATCGGGTTTGGGCGATTGGCTGGTTGCGCCTGAAGGCACCGCGGATTGCCCGGAGATCGTCAGTTTTCGCGCGTGGCTGCGTGCGCTGCCGGCGGAGAACTCGATAGCGAATCGCCGCCCTCGTCTGGTTGGTGGCAGACGATAGGCTCGACCGGCACGGAGGGTAACGGAGATAGAGCGACGCTCGCTGCACCAATCTCTTCACTCCGCCAACACCTCACCGCGTGCCCGTCGGCTCGCGTCTCCAGCACAGGCCCCGGCTCGCTCCGACACACAGCTTCCGCATAACGGCACCGCGGGCTGAAGGCGCATCCGTTCGGCGGATTGAGCGGATTGGGAAGGTCGCCGCCTGTCGTTGCCAGCGGTGCATGGCGCAAGGGATCGGGGATGGCGGCGATCAGGGCTTGCGTATAGGGGTGCGCGGGCCGTTCGAAGATCTCGCGCCAGTGGCCGTTCTCGACGATGCGGCCGAGATACATCACGGCGACCTTGTCGCTCATGTGTTCGACGACGCCGAGATCGTGGCTGATCATGATGTAGGAGAGGCCGAGCGTTTCCTTCAATTCCAGCAGCAGATTGATGATCTGGGCGCGGATCGAGACGTCGAGCGCCGAGACCGGTTCATCGCAGATGACGATCTTCGGATTGAGGATCAGCGCACGCGCAATGCCGATGCGCTGGCGCTGGCCGCCTGAGAATTCATGCGGGTAGCGGTCGGCCTGCTCCGGCCGCAGGCCCACATGCCGCAGCATCTTCGCGACGCGGTCCTCGATCTCGCTCTTGGCCGTGACGCCATGCACGCGCAGGGGATCTTCCAGCGTGCGGCGAACGGTCTGGCGCGGATTGAGCGAGGCGTAGGGATCCTGAAACACGATCTGCACGATGCGGGCCAGCGCCTTCCGATCGCCGGATGGTCGGTTGGTCACGTCCTGTCCGTCCAGCACGATGCGGCCGCGCGTCGGGGTCACGAGGCCAAGGATCGACAATGCGACCGTCGACTTGCCGGAGCCGGACTCGCCGACGAGGCCGAGGCATTCGCCCCGCTTCAGGGTGAGATCGACGCCGTCGACGGCACGGAGCAGCCGCCGGCCGCGCCCGAGCAGGCCGCCTCCGAGCGGAAAATGGACCGCGAGATCTCTGACGCTGAGAATGACATCGTCGTCCGGCCGTGTTTCAACCAAACTAGCTTGCGGCTCATGCATGGTGGTGACACCTGACCAGGCCGCCGGCGTCCAGCAAATCCGCTTCCGGCGGGGTGGTCCGGCAAATATCGGTCGCCTGCGCGCAACGCGGATTGAACCGGCAGCCGTTGGGGAAATTCGTGATGGCCGGGACCACACCCGCGATCTCCGTCAGGCGGCTGCGGCCAAGCGCTGCGCGACTGCCGAGCCGCGGCAGCGAGGCAACCAGGCCTCGCGTATAGGGGTGCGAGGGTGCCCGGAAAATATCGGCCGAGCCGCGCTCCTCGACGATGCGGCCGGCATACATCACGGCCACGCGGCGGCAGACATTGGCGACCAGCCCCAGATCGTGGCTGATCATCAGGATTGCGGTTCCCCGCTCGGCACACAGATTCCGCATCAGCTCGATGATTTCGGCTTGCACGGTAACGTCGAGCGCCGTGGTCGGCTCGTCGGCGATCAGGAGATCCGGACCGCAAGCGAGCGCGATGGCGATCATCACCCGCTGGCGCATGCCGCCGGACAGCTGGTGCGGGTAATCCTTCACGCGCCGCTCCGGGGCGGGAACGCGCACGCTCGCCAGCGCCTCGACCGCCAGTCTATCGGCTTCCCGCCAGCTCTTGCCCTTGTGCAGCACGAACATCTCGGCGATCTGCCGGCCCACCGGCGAGACCGGGTTGAGCGCCGTCATCGGCTCCTGGAAGATCATGGCGATGCGATTGCCGCGCAGATCCCGTTGCCTGGCGGCTGAAAGGTGCTGGATCTCCCGTCCCTCAAACCGGATGACACCGCCGCCGATCGACAACGGCTGCCGCAACAGGCCGATCAAGGCCAGCGCCGTGATGCTTTTGCCGCAGCCGGATTCGCCGACAAGGCCGAACGTCTCGCCGCGATCGATGCGGAATGAAATGCCCTCGGCCGCCGCAACGCGCCGCGATCCATCGTCGAGATCGATACGCAAATCCTCGACTTCGATCAGCGGCGTGCGGGTCATGTGCGCCGGCTCCGCGATTGCGGATCGAGAATGTCGCGCAGGCCGTCACCGAGCAGATTGAGGCCGAGCACCGTCAGGAAGATCGCAAGGCCGGGAAACACCGAGAGCCACGGCGCGGTCGTGATCTGATCGCGGGCATCCGACAACATGCTGCCCCAGCTCGGAAACGGCGGGCGGACGCCGAGGCCGAGGAACGACAACGCGGCTTCGGACAAGACCGCGCTGCCCATGCCGAGCGTGCCGATGACGACGATCGGCCCTAGCATGTTCGGCAGCAGCTGCGTGATCATGATGCGGAGATCGCCGTAGCCGAGCACGGTCGCGGCCTGCACATAGCCCTTGCTCCTCAGCGACAGCGCCGAGGCCCGCGCGATCCGGCACGTGAAGGACCAGTTGGTCAAGCCGAGTGCGATCAGCAGGCTGGTCAGGCCGGGACCGAGCACCGCCATGATGGCCAACGCGAAGATCAGCGAGGGGATCGCGAGCATGAGATTGGTCAGGCCGTTGACGACATCGTCCCACCAGCCGCCCCAATAGCCGGCGCTCAGGCCCAACGCGACGCCGATGACGCTATTGATGAGCTGCGAGACGATGCCGACCGTCAGCGAAACCCGCGCGCCATAGACGACGCGGGAATAGATGTCGCGGCCTTGGTCGTCGGTGCCGAACCACCAAGTCCAGCTCGGAGGCTCTTCCGCGTTGAGCAGATTGGCGTCCAGGACAGGATCGGTATGCGCCAGCCATGGCGCGAGCAGGCCGACCAGGATCGCAAGCGCGAACAGCGCGCCACCGATGATGAGATTGGCGCGGAGCTTCATGCGTATCTGATCCTGGGATCGATCACGCCGTAGAGCACGTCGATCAGCAGATTGATAGCGAGAAAGGACAGCACCACGACAAGAATGGAGCCCTGGACGGCCGGAATGTCGCGCTGCAGGACACTGTCGACCAGCAGCGAGCCGATGCCCGGCCAGGAGTACAGTTTCTCGACCACGACCGCCTGCCCCATCAGCCCGCCGAACTGCAGGCCGACGGTGGTGAGAATGATGACAAGCGCGTTGCGCATTACATGCCACTTCACGACTCGGGTCTCGCTCATGCCCTTGGAGCGCGCGGTGCGGACGAAATCCGCGGTCATGATCTCGAGGACCGCGGCGCGTGTCGTCCGCGCGAACAGCGCCATCGGCGAGACGCCGAGCGTCACGGCCGGGAGGATCAGATATTTCAGTCCGCCATCGCCATAGCCGAAACTCGGCAGCCAGCCGAGCTTCAACGCGAACAAGTACATCAGCACCAGTCCGAGCCAGAATTTGGCGATCGAAAGGCCTGATACCGCCACGACCATGGCCAGCGTGTCGACGATACCCCCCGGCTTCAGCGCGGCGATGAAACCCAGGGGAACACCGATCACGACGGAAAACGCCATGGCGGTGAAGATGAGCTGGAGCGTCGGCCATATCCGCTTGGCGATCATGAACGTCACAGGCTCGCGCGTCCGGAACGACGTTCCGAAATCACCGGTCGCAAGCTTGGCGATGTAGGCGCCGAAGCGGACATAGACGGGATCGTCGAGCCCGAGCTGCTTCTTCATGCGCAGCTCGACCTGCGGATCGGCATCGTCGCTCATCGACGAGACGATGCTGCCGGGAACGACGCTGAACAGCACGAACACCAGAGCCACCACTGCGAGCACGGTCGGAATGGTCTGCAGCAGGCGGCGGAACAGGAAGGAGAGCATCGGCACTTTTCCTCTCTCCCTCCGTCGTTCATGGCGACGGAGGGAGCGCGAGAGCGCGTGTCACTTCGCGGGCGAGGTCTCGTCGACCCAGAGGTCTTCGACGTTCTGATGGGTCAGTTCGGTCGCATTCAGCTGAACCCCCTTGAGCCACGGCTGCACGGCCATGACCGCCTTGTTGTAGTTGAAGAACCAGACCGGCGCCTCTTCGTAGAGAACAGCATTGGCCTTCTGCAGCAGCTGGGTACGCTTTGCAGCGTCATCGGACTGCCCCGCCTCGTCGATCAGCTTGTCGAACTCGGCATTCTTGAAGTTCATGTAGTTGCAGGCCGACTGCGGTGTCGATGAGTGGAAGCATTTGAGGGCGGCCTGCGGATCGGGTCCGGTCGCCTGCGAATAGACAAAGGCCTGGTAGTCGCCGCTGCGAACCACCTCCGCCAGCACCGCGGTCTCGACCTGCTTGACCTTGGCCTTGATGCCCACCCTGTCCAGCATCGGGATCACGGCCGAGACGATCGGCAGACCCCAGCTCTCGTTCTGGCTGGTGGTCCATTCGAATTCGAAGCCTGAGGGATAGCCGGCGTCGGCGAGCAGCTGCTTGGCCTTGGCGGGATCGAAGGCGTAGGGCTTCATGGCCTTGTCGTAGGCGGTAGAGGTGAGCGGCAGCCAGCTGGTGGCCCGGTAGGCCTTGCCCTTGACCAGCTTGTTGATGATCAGGTCGGTGTCGATCGCGTAGTTGATCGCCTGCCGGACCCGCTTGTCGGCGAACGGCTTGAACGCGGGATTCATCCCCATGTAGCGGGTGAAGACCTCGGCGACTTCCACGACCGTGCCCTTGAGGTCGGCGTCGTTCTGATAGGCGACATATTGCGCCGGTCCCAGCACCGAGGTGTCGATCTCCTTGTTGCGGAAGGCGACATCGCGTGCCGCGGCCTCCCCATGACCGACACAATGATCTTGTCAGCGTAGGGCTTGCCGGGCTTGTAGAACCGATCCCAGCGCTCCAGAACGATGCGCGACCCCGGCACGTGCTCGACGAATTTGAAGGGTCCAAGACCGATCGGCTTCTGGAGAAAGCTCTCCTTGGCGGCCTCGTCGGCGGGATAGATCGACGTGATCGCGTTCCAGAAGTAGAAACCTGGATCGACCTTCTCGGTCAGCTTCATCTCGAAGGTAAAGTCGTCGATTTTCTTCAGGCCGGAGATCTCCTTGGCCTGGCCCTTCTCGACCGCCGCCGCGCCCTCGATCACGCGGACATAGCGCGCACCGGGATAAGCCTTGGTGCCGTCCATGATGCGGTTGTAGGTCCAGATGATGTCGTCGGCCGTCATCTTGCGGCCGTTGTGGAAATAGGCGTCGTCGCGCAGCTTGAAGGTATGAACGAGGCCTCCGCCCGAGACGACGTCCTCCTTGGCAAGCTCCAGAACCGGCTTGCCTTCCGTGGAATTCCAGATGTAGAGCGACCGGTGCAGCGCCTTGGCGTAGATCTCGTCCTGGGCGCGCTGCGTGGTAAGAATGTCCAGGCTGGTGAAGCTCGAGCCATAAGGCGCGGTCATGCGGATGGTTCCGCCCTTGCGCGGCGTCTGGGCCTCCGCCGAGGCCACCAGTGCCAGCCCCAAACCCGCGATGATCGCCACTATCCTGAACATCATGGTCCCTCCGACAACGCAGCGTGCTCTGGTCCGAGAGTTGACCATCCACGGCACGTCGAGCGCAAGCGTCTTGAAGGGGTTGACGTATGCGAGCGTCGCGCGCGGGCCCGACCGATTTGCGCAGAAGCCCGCTAGAACTCCGGCTGCCAGTCGCGCAATTTTCGCGCTGCAGCGGTGACATCCGCGATGGTCGGAAACGCCCCCACCTCGAGCATCATCGCCCTTGCCAGCCTGACGGCGCGTGCTTCGCTGATCGCGCGCCGGCGCGGATCCTCGATCAGCTCGAAGTCGATATTGTGGGCGAGGCCGAAGATGCGGCGGATGGTTTTGCCGCGGCGAAGCCGACCGTGTCCGCGAACAGCCGCTGCATGTAGGCCTGCCGCTCGGCTTCCAGCCGTGCCGCGCCTGTCTCGCCGGCGAACAGTGAGGCGGGATAGGCATCGCCTGCGGCGCCAGCGCGCCAGAGCTCGAGGAACTTTCGCGTAAAATCGTTCCAGACCGTTTCCACCGTCTCCAGCACCCAGGCCTCGAAAGCACGCCGTTCGCCCGGCGTGCGCTCATGCCCGGCGGAGGCAAAATAGGCCATCAGGAGGTTGGCCAGCACGGCGCCGACATCGAAACCCATCGGGCCGTAGAACGCGAATTCGGGGTCGATCACCCGCGTCTCGCCGCCCGTGACCATGATCGAGCCGGTGTGCAGGTCGCCGTGGAGCAGCGCCTCGGGGCTCGCCATGAACTTCAGCTTCAACCGGGAGATCGCGACGTGGAGGTCCATATCCTCGCGAAGCTCTGCGGCGAGCGCATCGAGATACGGCGCAGTCCAGCGGTTCTGCTCGGCGACGCGGTAAGGATCGGTGAAGATCAGATCCTCGGTGATCTTGCACAGCGCATGGTTGCCGGCGAAAGCTGCGATGCCCTGCTTCTTCTCGGCCGCCGACACCGCGAGGTCGGAGGTGAAGAACAATGTCCGCGCCATGAAGGTGGTGATGTCATCGACAAAGCGCGGATACTGCGAGCCCGCAACCATCCCCTTGCGCATGATGATGTGGGGCTCGAGCAGCTCCATCACCGTCAGCGCCAGGGCCTCGTTGTGATGCAGCAGCGCCGGCACGAGGCCGGGCGCGAGCTCGGCCTGCCGCGACAAAGCGAGATATTCGTAATGAGCCCGGGACAACGGCAGCGGCCAGCTCTCGCCGACGAGGCGGACATAGGGCAGCGCCTGCTTCACGGCGATGCCGCCGCGGCCGCCCTTGACGATGAAAACGAGATTGAGATTGCCGTCGCCGACTTCGGTGATCGACCAGGAGGCCGGCTCGCCGCCGAGGGTCGCGGCGAGATCCGCAACGCCCGCGAGATAGTCCCGCAACGCCGCCTCATGCAAAATCCGGTAGTCCCCCTGCCCCTGCGCCATGACGATCCCATCCCATGCTTGGCATGGCCGAATCGTTACTCCCGCTCCAGGAAGCTCGAGCCGATCTCGGCCTTTCTTTTGATCGGATCGTAATCACAATAGACGCTGTCCGCCACCAGCGTGTAGCTGGCGCTGACGGTGTATTTGTCTGTTTTGACCGAGTTCAGGCCGATCACCGCGGTGCTCTTGCCGCCGTTCCATTTGAACGGTGTCGAGCTCTTGGCCTGCTCGCAGGCGATCACGGCCTCATTGAAGACATAGCCCTCGACGAACGCCTTCAGGGTGCGCACCTGCACGGCCATCTTCCACTCGAAATAGCCGATGGCACCGAGACCGGCGACGATAAGCACCAGAAGCGCGACGACGATCCGCTGAAAAGTCATTCTTCCCCCAACCAAGCCAACCACGAAATCCTAAAACGGCATGCCCATCAATTTCGACAGGCGCTCGATCGACAAATAGCCGGCGTGATAGGCGACCATGGCGATCCCGTAGATGACCGCCGAGATGATGGTGGTCCAGATCAGCTTGCCCCCCATCCGTGTCAGGATCGGCGCACCGGGGTCGCTGCCCGGCACTCCGACGCCGTCCTCGTGCTGGCTGCGCACGCCAAACGGCAGCGTCAGGAACAGCGCGACCCACCAGATGACGAAGTAGATCGCGATCGCGGTTGAGATCTGGATGGCCATGGCTTCGGCCTATGCCTGCTCGATTTCGACCAGCGCGCCGGAAAAATCCTTCGGGTGCAGGAACAGCACCGGCTTGCCGTGGGCGCCGATCTTCGGCACGCCGTCGCCGAGCACCCTTGCCCCCTCCTTCACCAGCGTGTCGCGCGAGGCGATGATGTCGACCACCTCGTAGCAGACGTGGTGGATGCCGCCGTCGGCGTTGCGGTCCAGGAACTTTGCGATCGGCGAGGCCTCGCCGAGCGGCTCGATGAACTCGATCTTGGTGTTGGGCAGCGTCGCGAACACCGTGGTGACGCCATGCTCGGGCAGCGCGACGGCCTCCGAGATCTGGGCCCCGAATGCGGTGCCATAGATTTTGGCGGCCTTGACGGCGTCCTTGGTCGCGATCGCGACATGGTTGAGCCGGCCCAGCATGTTTCTCTCCCGTTACACTGTCAGCACATGTACCAGACAGGGGGGCTTTTTGCCCCAATGTTCGTTGATCACGGAGCGGACAGCGCGTCGCACCGACTCCGCCAGCGCATCCGGGTCGCGACGGCGCGCCTTCGGCAGGCCCTCGACGGTGGAGACCACGGCGTCGAAGACGAGGTCGTCGAAGGGCTCGCCCGCTTTGTTCTTCTCGGGGATACCGACGAGTTCGACCGCGGGATCGTCGGCAAGCTCGCCCTGCTCCGTCATGGCGATGGCGACAAAGGCGCAGCCGGAGAAGGCCATGCGGCGCCGCTCGCCCACCGCGCGGGACTTGGAGTCCTCCAGAATCGTGCCGTCCTTGTAGAGACGGCCCGCAGGCACTGCCCAATGATGCCGGGATCGCCGGGGCCGAGCTTGACGAGATCGCCGTTGCGGCAGACCAGCACGCGCGGCACGCCGGCGGCACGCGCGAGCTTGGCGTGCTCATTCAGGTGCAGGGCCTCGCCATGGACGGGGATCAGGAGCTGCGGCCTGGTCCAGGCGATCATGTCGCGCAATTCGTCGCGGCGGGGATGACCGGAGACATGGACCAGCTGGTCGCGGTCGGTGATGACCTCCACGCCCTGCAAGACCAGGCCATTGATGATGGCCCCGACCGCCTTCTCGTTGCCGGGAATGGTGCGCGAGGAGAAGATGACGCTGTCGCCACGGTTGAGCGTGATCTCGGGATGGTCGTCATTGGCGATGCGCGCCAGCGCGGCACGCGGCTCGCCCTGGCTGCCGGTGCAGAGCGCCAGCACCTTGTCCTGCGGCAGATGACCGTAGACCTCGGCGGAGCGGAAACTCTGCACGCCGTCGAGATAGCCGGTCTCGCGCGCGACCTGCACCACGCGTTCCATGGCGCGGCCGACCACGACGACCTCACGGTCGGCGGCCTTCGCAGCGATGGCGACGGCCTTGAGGCGCGCGACATTGGAGGCAAAGGTCGTGACCGCGACGCGGCCCTTGGCGGCCTTGACGAGCTCGGTGATGGAGCTCGCAACCTCGGCCTCCGAGGGTGAGCGGCCGTCGCGCACGGCGTTGGTGGAATCACCGATCAGGGCGAGCAGGCCCGCATCGCCGAGCTCCCGCAGCCGCTTTTCGTCGGTCGGGCGGCCGATGATCGGGGTCGGATCGATCTTCCAGTCGCCGGTGTGCAGCACCGTGCCGACTTCGGTGTGAATCGCGAGCGCATGCGACTCCGGAATCGAATGCGCGACCGGGATGAACTCGACGTTGAACGGGCCGATATCGACGCGCCCGCCCGACGGCACCACCGTCACCGGGATCTTGGGCGCATTGCGCTCGGCGGCGCACTTGGCCTCGAACAGCGCGGCGCTGAACTGCGTCGCGTAGATCGGACATTTCAGCTTCGGCCAAAGGTCGATGATGGCGCCGAAATGATCCTCATGGGCGTGGGTCAGCACCAGCCCCATCAGATTCTTGCGTTCCTTCTCCAGGAAGCTGACGTCGGGCATGATCAGGTCGATGCCCGGCAGATGCTCCTCGTCGCCGAAGGAGACGCCGAGATCGATCGCCAGCCAGGCGCGCTGCTGGCGGTTGCCGAGGCCGTAGATCGACAAATTCATGCCGATCTCGCCGACCCCGCCGAGCGGTGCAAATACCAGTTCTTCCGGCTTCGCCATCACGCAGCTCCCACGGAGGCGGCCGTGCCGAAGAACACCTCGCCCGCGGCGACCGGCACGCGCCGGCCCTCCGCGGTGCGGACGATCAGGCAGCCGGTGTCGTCGATCGTGTCAAAAATGCCGTCCAGCGTCATCACTCCCGTGTGGATCGCGACCCGCTCGCCGAGGCCGGCGGCGCGCTCCAGCCACAATTTGCGAATTTCGGCAAAGCCACGGCCATTGTCCCAGATACCGCGGAATTCCACCCAGGCATCGGAGAGCGCCGAGAACAACTCCTCCGCACTGATCTGGACGCCGAGCGCGGCCAGCGACACCGCAGGCGTCGGCGTACCCTCGGGCGCGGCGACGACGTTGGTGCCGATGCCGACGACGATGGCAAGACGGTCGCCGATGGCTTCGGCCTCCAGGCCGATGCCGACCAGCTTCTTGCCGCCGGCCAGCACGTCGTTCGGCCATTTCAGGGCGTAGCGGGGACGGCCCTCGCCGAGGCGCAGTGCAGCCTCCAGGCTGACCTTCTCCAGGGCGGCCTCCTCGGCCAGCCCGGCCGCAAAGCCGATCGTCGCGGCGACGGAAGGGGCAACGTCCAGGACTTCGAGGACGCTGGCTGCAAGGTTGCCCTTTGGTGCGATCCAGGGGCGCTGGCGGCGGCCGCGGCCGGCGGTCTGCTCCGACGTCACGAACCACATCGGGCCGCGTTCGCCGCGCCTCGCGTGCTCGATCGCCTCGGTATTGGTCGAGCCGGTCCGTTCGAAAGCTGCGAGCTTGTAGCCCGCCGACGCCGCACGAGGACCGAGCGCGAATGCCATCCTAGAACAGCGACTTGGCGGCGGCGGAGGCGACGCTCACCACCAGGCCCGCGAACAGGGCGAACAGAATGTTGAACAGGCCCGCGACCGCCAGCACCGTCTTGACTTCGACGCGCACCGGATCGACCTGCCCGGCCGGCTCGTCGAAATACATCGTCTTGACGATGCTGAGATAGTAGTAGGCGCCGACCACGCTGGAGAGCACGCCGATCACGGCGAGCGTGAACAGGTTCGCCTTGATGGCGGCGACGAAGACGTACCATTTGGCGAAGAAGCCGGCGAGCGGCGGGATGCCGGCGAGCGAGAACAGCAGCATCGCGAACATGAAGGCGAGCAGCGGATTGGTCCGCGAGAGACCCGCGAAATCGCTGATCTGCTCGACCGGCTGGCCATCGCGTTTCATCGCCAGGATGATGGCGAAGGAGCCCAGCGTCATCGCGACATAGATCACGATGTACATCAACACGCCCTGCGCGCCCTCGACCGTGCCTGCGGCAAGGCCGACCAGGGCAAAGCCCATATGGCCGATCGAGGAATAGGCCATCAGGCGCTTGATGTTGCTCTGGCCGATCGCGGCGAACGAGCCCAGCGCCATCGAGGCGATCGACACGAACACCAGGATCTGCTGCCACTGCGAGACGATGCCCGGGAATGCGGTCAGCGTGACGCGGGTGAAGACCGCGAGCGCGGCCACTTTCGGGGCCGAGGCGAAGAAGGCCGTCACAGGCGTCGGTGCGCCCTCGTAGACGTCGGGTGTCCACATGTGGAACGGCACCGCCGAGACCTTGAAGCAGAGGCCGGCGAGCAGGAACACCAGGCCGAACACCAGGCCGACATTCGAGATCGTCGCGGCCGCCGCGATGCCGGTGAAGGCCACCGTGCCCGTGAAGCCGTAGATCAGCGAGGAGCCGTAGAGCAGCATGCCCGAGGACAGCGCGCCGAGCACGAAGTACTTCAGGCCGGCTTCGGTCGACTTGGCGTTGTCGCGGTTCGAGGCCGCGACAACGTAGAGCGCCAGCGACATCAATTCGAGGCCGAGATAAAGCGAGATCAGATCGCCGGCCGAGATCAGCACCATCATGCCGAGCGTCGAGAGCAGCACCAGGATCGCATATTCGAAGATGCGGCGCGACGGATCCGACAGGAACTCGGTCGACAGCACCAGCGTCACCGCCGAGCCGATCAGGGCCAGGATCTTCATGAAGCGGGCAAAATCATCGACGATGAAGCTGCCGCCGAAGGTCACGTGCTTGCCCGCGGGCAGCATGTATTCGAGCACGCCGACAACGATCAGGAGCAGCACCGCAAGCGTCGTGACCGTCTTGGTGGTCTCCTGCCCGCGATAGGCGCCGAGCATCAGGAGTGCCATCGCCCCGACCGCGAGCACGAGCTCGGGCAGCACCGGCGCCAGTTGATAACCTGCAGTCTCAAAGCTCATGGCGATATCCTGACCTGCCCGCTCACTGGAGCAGTGCGGCGGCCTTCACGGCCGTCACAGCGGTGTTGTAATTGTTGACGAGTTGCTGGACCGAGGCCGCCGACATGTCGAGCACCGGCTTCGGATAGATGCCGAACAGGATCGTCAGCGCGATCAGCGGGAACAGCGTCAAGCCCTCCCGGAAGGTGAGATCCTTCATGCTCGCCAGCGACGGCTTGACCAGCGCCCCGAACACGACCTTGCGGTAGAGCCACAGCGCGTAGCAGGCCGACAGGATCACGCCGAAGGTGGCGAAGAACGCGGTCGGGATCGAGACCTTGAAGGTACCGAGCAGCGTCATGAACTCGCCGACGAAGCCGGAGGTGCCGGGCAGGCCGACATTGGCCATGGTGAAGACCATGAAGGTCAGCGCGTAGAGCGGCATCCGGTTGACGAGGCCGCCATAGGCCGCGATCTCACGGGTGTGCATGCGGTCGTAGACGATGCCGACGCAGAGGAACAGCGCGCCGGAGACGATGCCGTGCGAGATCATCTGGAACACGCCGCCGGCGACACCCTGCATGGTACCGGCGAAAATGCCCATGGTGACGAAGCCCATATGCGCCACCGAGGAGTACGCAATCAGCTTCTTCATGTCCTCCTGCATCAGCGCCACCAACGAGGTGTAGATGATGGCGATGGCCGAAAGCGTGAAGACCAGCGGCGCGAAGTCGTGCGAAGCCAGCGGGAACATCGGCAGCGAAAAGCGCAGGAAGCCGTAGCCGCCCATCTTCAGAAGGATCGCGGCCAGGACCACCGAGCCTGCGGTCGGCGCCTCGACGTGGGCGTCGGGGAGCCAGGTGTGCACCGGCCACATCGGCATCTTCACCGCGAACGAGGCGAAGAAGGCGAGCCACGCCCAGGTCTGCAGCGAGCGCGGCACGGCGGTGTGCATCAGGGTCGGGATGTCGGTGGTGCCGCCGTTCCAGTACAGCGCCATGATCGCGAGCAGCATCAGCACCGAGCCGAGCAGCGTGTAGAGGAAGAACTTGAAAGATGCATAGACCCGGCGCGGACCGCCCCAGACGCCGATGATCAGGAACATCGGGATCAGGCCGCCTTCGAAGAACAGGTAGAACAGCACGAGATCGAGCGCCGAGAAGGTGCCGATCATCAGCGTTTCCAGGATCAGGAACGCCATCATGTATTCGCGGACGCGGTTGGTAATCGCCTTCCAGCTCGCGATGATGCAAAACGGCATGATGGCGGTGGTCAGGATCACCAGCGGCAACGAGATGCCGTCCACGCCCATGTGGTAGGTGATGCCGGTGGCAAGCCAGTTCGCCTTCTCGACGAACTGGAAGTCGGCGCTCGACGCATCGAACCGCATGACCAGGATCACCGACACAGCGAAGGTGATCAGCGTGGTCCACAGCGCGATCCAGCGCGAGTTGCGCCGGGCCGCCTCGTCGTCGCCACGGCTGAGATAGACGATCAGCGCGCCGACCAGCGGCAGGAACGTCGTGACGGAAAGAATTGGCCAGGTCGTCATTTACTGGCCTCCAAAGCCGAACATGAACCAGGTGATCAGGCCGGCGGCACCGATCAGCATGGCGAACGCGTAGTGGTAGAGATAGCCGGTCTGGATTTTCACGACGTTGCGGGTGACGTCCAGCACGCGGGCTGAGACGCCATCGGGGCCGAGACCGTCGATGATGAAGCCGTCACCCTTCTTCCAGAGCTGATAGCCAATCCACTTCGCCGGACGGACGAAGATGATGTCGTAGAGCTCGTCGAAGTACCATTTGTTGAGCAGGAACTTGTACAGCATTGGCTGCGTGTTCGCGAGCTCGACCGGCAGATAAGGCCGGCGGATGTAGAACAGGTATGACACCAGGAAGCCCAGCACCATCATCACCGTCGGCAGGAAGGCGATGGTCTCGGGAATGTGGTGCATCTCCTCGATGATATGCGGGTTCATCTTCACGGACTCGCGGAAGAACTCCTCGATGCCGTGACCGGCGAACAGCTCCTTGAACGGGAAGCCGGCCAGGATGGAGCCGACCGCAAGCACACCGATCGGGATCAGCATCCAGATCGGCGCTTCATGCGCGGCCTCGTAGTGGTGCTCGTCATGCGGCTCGCCGTGGAAGGTCTTGAAGATGAGGCGCCACGAGTAGAACGAGGTCAGGCCGGCCGCGACGACCGTCATCAGGAAGCCGTACATCGCGAACGGATTGTGCGAGGCGTAGGCGGACTCGATGATCGCGTCCTTGGAGAAATAGCCCGCGGTCAGCGGGAATCCCGTGAGCGCGAGCGTGCCGACCACCATCACCGCGTAGGTGTAGGGGATCTTGCGCCACAGGCCGCCCATGTTGCGGATGTCCTGCTCGTGATGCATCGCGTAGATCACCGAGCCGGAGCCCAAGAACAACAGCGCCTTGAAGAAGGCGTGCGTGAACAAATGGAACATGCCTACCGAATAGGCCCCTGCTCCCATCGCCACGAACATGTAGCCGAGCTGCGAACAGGTCGAGTAAGCGACGATGCGCTTGATGTCGTTCTGGACCAGGCCAATGGTCGCCGCGAAGAACGCCGTAGTGGCGCCGAAGAACATCACGACGGCCTGCGCGTTCGGCGCGAGTTCGAACAGCGGCGACAGGCGCGCCACCATGAAGACGCCGGCGGTGACCATGGTCGCGGCGTGGATCAGCGCCGACACCGGGGTCGGGCCTTCCATCGCGTCCGGCAGCCAGGTGTGCAGCAGGAACTGCGCCGATTTGCCCATCGCGCCCATGAACAGCAGCAGGCAGGTCAGGGTCAGCGCGTCGGCGTGCCAGCCGAGGAAGTCGATGGTCTTGCCGGTCAACCCGGGCGCAGCGTGGAAGATGGTCTCGAAATCGGTCGAGCCGGCCAGCAGGAAGATCGCGAAGATGCCGAGCGCGAAGCCGAAATCGCCGACACGGTTGACCACGAAGGCCTTGATGGCGGCGGCGTTCGCCGACGGCTTCTGGTACCAGAAACCGATCAGGAGGTAGCTTGCCAGACCCACGCCTTCCCAGCCGAAGAACAGCTGCACGAGGTTGTCGGCGGTCACCAGCATCAGCATGGCGAAGGTGAACAGCGAGAGATAGCCGAAGAAGCGCGGCCGGTTCGGATCCTCGTCCATGTAGCCGATGGAATAGAGGTGCACGAGCGAGGACACGGTGGTCACGACCACCAGCATCACGGCGGTGAGCGTGTCGACCCGCAGCGTCCAGTAGACCTGGAGATCGCCGGAGAGGATCCACGGCAGCAGCGGAATGCGCATGTCGTGGTGCATGAAGCCGACATCGACCAGCGTCATCCAGGACAGCGCCGCCGACACGAACAGCAACGCCGTGGTGATCAGCTCGGCAGCGCGCGAGCCCGCCGCGGGCGGCTCGGAGACGTGGTGGTCGTCGTGGCCATCTCCGGGTTCGTGATGAGTCTCGTGGACGACCGACGCATCCTCGTTGATCGTGTCCGACGCATGGGCGTGCGCGCCATGACCGTGATCATCGTGATGCTCGACCGTGTCGCCCGAGGGGTTGCGGGCATGCGCGCCGAACAGCGCGATCAGGCCAGCCAGAATGGCGCCCAGCAGAGGCAGGAAGACGATTGCCTGGACCATGATTTACTCTTTCCGCATGATCTGGTCGGAAAACCGGTGTCCACTTTTCCGGATCATGCGATCAGCCCTTCATCAGATTGACGTCCTCAACCGCGATCGAGCCGCGGTTGCGGAAATAGACCACCAGGATGGCGAGACCGATCGCGGCTTCAGCGGCCGCGACGGTGAGCACCAGGAGCGCGAAAACCTGCCCGACGATGTCGCCGAGGAAGGTCGAGAACGCCACGAGGTTGACGTTGACCGCGAGCAGGATCAGCTCGATCGACATCAGGATGACGATGATGTTCTTGCGGTTCAGGAAGATGCCGAGGATCCCGAGCGTGAACAGGATCGCGCCGACCGCAAGATAGTGTCCGAGCCCGATCGTCATTTCACCCACTCCGCCGCGTCAGAGTCCTGGAGCCCCTGCCCCGGCGCCACCTTGCGTATCGCCATCGCTATTTCGGGCGTGCGCGCGTTCTGAATGTTGATGTCCTGCCGCTTGACGCTCGCCTTGTGCCGCAGCGTCAGCACGATGGCGCCGATCATCGCGACCAGCAGCACCATGCCCGAGAGCTGGAAGTAGTGGATGTACTTGGTATAGAGCACCAGGCCGAGCGCCTCGGTATTGGAGACGTTGGTCGGGATCGCCGCCGTGATCGTCTTGGCGACGCCGGGGTTGATGACCCAGAAGCCGACCGTGAGCAGCAGCTCGAACAGGAAGATGCCGCCGATCACGAGGCCGACCGGGAGGTACTCGATGAAGCCCTCGCGCAGCTCGAGGAAGTCGACGTCGAGCATCATGATCACGAACAGGAACAGCACCGCGACCGCGCCGACATAGACGACGATCAGGATCATCGCCAGGAATTCGGCGCCCATCAGCACGAACAGGCCGGAGGCGTTGACGAAGGCCAGGATCAGGTACAGCACCGAGTGCACGGGATTGCGCGAGACAATCACCATCACCGCCGAGGCGACACAGACGCCGGCGAACAGATAGAAGAACAGCGCGGGAAGGATCATGCTCTCATCTCACCGGTACGGCGCGTCGAGTTCGATCGCTTTCGCGATCTCGCGTTCCCAGCGGTCGCCATTGGCGAGCAGCTTGGCCTTGTCATAGAACAGTTCCTCGCGGGTCTCGGTCGCGAACTCGAAGTTCGGACCTTCGACGATGGCGTCGACCGGACAGGCTTCCTGGCAGAGGCCGCAATAGATGCACTTCACCATGTCGATGTCGTAGCGCACGGTGCGGCGGGTGCCGTCGTTGCGGCGCGGACCGGCCTCGATGGTGATGGCCTGGGCCGGGCAAACCGCTTCGCACAGCTTGCAGGCGATGCAGCGCTCTTCTCCGTTCGGATAGCGGCGCAGCGCATGCTCGCCGCGGAAGCGCGGGGAGATCGGGCCCTTCTCGAAGGGATAGTTCAGCGTCGGCTTCGGCTGGAAGAAATAGCGCATGGCGAGGAAGAACGCCGAGACGAATTCCGACAGCAGAAGCGAGCGTGCAGTGGCGTTGATGTTGATACCCATGACGGCCCTCACTTCGGCGCGATGTCGGCGAAGTGCAGCACACCGGCCACCACGATCACCATCGCCAGCGACAACGGCAGGAACACTTTCCAGCCGAGGCGCATCAGTTGATCGTAGCGGTAGCGCGGCACGATCGCCTTGGCCATCGCGAACAGGAAGAACATGAAGAACAGTTTCAGCGAGAACCAGATGATCCCCGGCACCCAGTTGAAGGGCGGCAGGTCCACCGGCGGCAGCCAGCCTCCGAGAAACAAGATCGTCGCCATCGCGCACATCGTGGCAATCGCGACATACTCGCCGAGCATGAACAGAAGATACGGCGTCGAGCCGTACTCGACCATGAAGCCGGCGACGAGCTCGGATTCTGCTTCGACGAGGTCGAACGGCGGGCGGTTGGTTTCAGCCAGCGCCGAGACGTAGAAGATCACGAACATCGGGAACAGCGGCCAGACGTACCAGTTCAGGATGGTGAGCTGCGGCAGCCCGATCAGGCTGGCGAGGCCGCGGACATGCTGCGCCTCGACCACGGCCGAGAGGTTCAGCGTGCCGGCGCAGAGCAGCACCGTGATGATGACGAAGCCGATCGAGACCTCGTAGGACACCATCTGCGCCGCCGAGCGCAGCGCCGCGAGGAACGGATATTTCGAGTTCGACGACCAGCCGGCCATGATGATGCCGTAGATCGACAGCGACGAGATCGCGAAGATGAAGAGAACGCCGACGTTGATGTCGGAGATCACCCAGCCGAGATTGGTAGGGATCACCGCCCAGGCCGCGAGCGCGAGCACGCACGAGACCAAGGGAGCAAGAAGAAACACGCCCTTGTTGGCGCCGGACGGGATGATCGGCTCCTTCAGCACGAACTTCAGGAGGTCGGCGAAGGATTGCAGCAGGCCCCAGGGACCAACCACGTTCGGGCCGCGGCGGATCTGCACCGCCGCCCAGATCTTGCGGTCGGCGAGCAGGATGTAGGCGATCGCCACCAGCAGAACGACCAGCACCAGGACGCTCTGCGCGATCATGATGATCAGCGGCCAGAGGAACCCGGTCCAGAATGCGCTTTCGAAGAATTCCATCGGCTCACTCCGCTGCGGTCAGCATCTGCCCGGAGGCAAGCCGCGAACATTCCGCCATCACGGCGGACGCACGCGCGATTGGGTTGGTCAAATAGAAGTCCTCGACAAGCGGCTTGAACGGGGCCTTCTCCGTCGTGCCGCCCTTCCCCGCGAGCTTCTTGATCTGGTCGGCCGAGCCGGGCTCGATCTGGTCGAGACGCATCAGATGCGGCACGGCCTTGAAGATCGCCTGGCGCAGGGCCGAAAGCGAGGTCATAGCCGAGCTTCTTGCCGAGCGCCTCCGACAGCGCGCGGACAATCGCCCAGTCCTCGCGGGCCTCGCCCGGCGGGAATGCGGCGCGTCCGGTCATTTGCACGCGGCCTTCGGTGTTGACGTAGATCGCGGACTTCTCGGTATAGGCGGCTGCTGGCAGGATCACGTCGGCCCGATGGGCGCCGCGGTCGCCGTGGGTGCCGATATAGACGACGAAGGTGCCGTCCGACGGCTTGATCTCGTCGGCGCCGAGCAGGAACAGCAGATCGAGCGTCCCGAACGTCGTCATCTGCGCCGCATTCAGCCCGCCCTGACCAGCGACAAAGCCGATATCGAGAGCGCCGACGCGCGAGGCGCTCTCGTGCAGGACGCCGAAGCCGTTCCAGCCGTCCTTGAGCGCGCCGACGTCGAGTGCGAGCTTGGCCGCGGCTGCGAGAATGGCGGCGCCGTCGTGGCGCGAGGCGGCGCCAGCACCGACCAGGATGATCGGGTTCTTGGCGTTCTTCAGCACGTCCATGAAGGAGTGCTTGCCGGCCGCGAGCTCACCCAGCGTGTCGGTGCCCGCGCCGAGGTGATCATAGTCGTACGTGAGGTCGGGCTTGGCGCCGATCACGCCGACCTTGAAGCCGCCGGCGCGCCAGCGCTTGCGGATGCGGGCATTGAACACGGCCGCTTCTTTCCGCGGATTGGCGCCGATGATGAGCAGCGCATCGGCCTGCTCGACGCCGGCGAGCGTCGGATTGAAGATGTAGGAGCCGCGGCCGAGCGCGGGATCGAAGGCGTCGCCGCCCTGCACCGCCAGATTGGCCGAGCCGTATTTGGCCAGCAGATCCTTCAGCGCGAACATCTCTTCGACGCCAGCGAGGTCGCCCGCGATCGCGCCGATGCGCTTGCCGTCGGTGCGGGCCGCTTTCGCGGCGATCGCGGCAAAGGCCTCGGGCCAGTTCGCCGCGCGCAGCTTGCCGGCTTCGCGGATATAGGGCCGGTCGAGACGCTGGGTGCGCAGGCCGTCGACGACGTGACGGGTCTTGTCGGAGATCCACTCCTCGTTCACGGCCTCGTTGATGCGCGGCAGGATACGCATCACTTCGCGGCCGCGGGTGTCGACGCGGATCGCGGATCCCACGCCGTCCATCACGTCGATCGACTGGGTCTTGCCGAGCTCCCACGGGCGCGCGGCGAAAGCATAGGGCTTCGAGGTCAGCGCGCCGACCGGGCAGATGTCGACGAGATTGCCTTGCAATTCCGAGGTCAGCGCGTGCTCGAGATAGGTCGTGATCTCCATGTCCTCGCCGCGGCCGGTCGCACCCATTTCGGGGGCGCCGGCCACTTCCGCCGAGAAGCGGACGCAGCGGGTGCACTGGATGCAGCGGTTCATCGAGGTCTTGACCAACGCGCCGAGATATTTGTCCTCGACCGCGCGCTTGTTCTCGGCGAAGCGGCTGGTGTCGACACCGTAGCCCATCGCCTGGTCCTGGAGGTCGCACTCGCCGCCCTGATCGCAGATCGGGCAATCCAGCGGATGGTTGATCAGAAGGAATTCCATCACGCCTTCGCGCGCCTTCTTCACCATCGGCGAACGGGTGGAGATTTCCGGCGGCTCGCCCTTGGGGCCTGGACGGCAATCGCGCACGCCCCAGGCGCAGCTCGCGACCGGCTTCGGGCCGCCCTTCACCTCGACGAGGCACATCCGGCAATTGCCGGCGATCGACAGCCGCTCATGATAGCAGAAGCGCGGAATCTCGGCGCCGGCCGCTTCGCACGCCTGGAGCAGCGTGTATTCGGCGGGGACATCGATCTCTTTACCGTCGATGATGAGCTTGGTCATTCTCTCTACTCCGCCGCGACCATGTTCACGGGATCGCGGACGCCGATATCGTCGATGTCGGACTTGTGCGAATATTGGTCGATGCGCGCTTCGATCTCGTGACGGAAATGCGCTATCAGGCCCTGGATCGGCCACGCCGCCGCGTCGCCAAGCGCGCAGATGGTGTGGCCTTCGACCTGCTTGGTGACTTCCAGCAGCATGTCGATCTCGCGCTTGTGGGCGCGGCCTTCGGCCATGCGGGTCAAGACGCGCCACATCCAGCCGGTGCCTTCGCGGCACGGCGTGCACTGGCCGCAGCTCTCATGCTTGTAGAAATAGGAGATGCGGGCGATGGCGCGGATCAAATCGGTCGACTTGTCCATCACGATCACGGCCGCGGTGCCGAGACCCGAGCGCAGCTTGCTCAAGCTGTCGAAATCCATCGGCGTGTCGATGATCTGCTCGGCCGGCACCATGCGCACGGAGGAGCCGCCGGGGATCACGGCCTTGAGGTTGTCCCAACCACCGCGGATGCCGCCGCAATGCTTCTCGATCAGCTCACGGAACGGAATGCCCATGGCCTCTTCGACGTTGCAGGGCCGCTCGACATGGCCGGAGATGCAGAACAGCTTGGTGCCGACATTGTTCGGACGACCGATGCCGGCGAACCATGCCGCGCCACGGCGCAGGATGTCCGGCGCAACCGCGATCGACTCGACATTGTTGACGGTGGTCGGGCAGCCGTACAGGCCGACATTGGCCGGGAACGGCGGCTTCAGGCGCGGCTGGCCCTTCTTGCCTTCGAGGCTCTCGAGCAGCGCGGTTTCCTCGCCGCAGATATAGGCGCCGGCGCCGTGGGCGACGTAGATGTCGAACGGCCAGCCGTTGACGTTGTCCTTGCCGACCAGCTTGGCCTCATAGGCCTGGTCGATCGCCGCCTGGAGATGCTCGCGCTCGCGGATGAACTCGCCGCGGACATAGATGTAGCAGGCATGCGCGTTCATCGCGCAGCTCGCGATCAGGCAGCCCTCGATCAGGAGATGCGGATCGTGCCGCATGATCTCGCGATCCTTGCAAGTCCCGGGCTCGGATTCGTCGGCGTTGACGACGAGATAGCTCGGCCGGCCGTCGGTCGATTCCTTCGGCATGAACGACCATTTCAGGCCGGTCGGGAAGCCGGCGCCACCGCGGCCGCGCAGCCCCGACGCCTTCATCTCGTTGATGATCCAGTCACGGCCCTTGTCGATGATGTTCTTCGTACCATCCCAGGCGCCGCGGCGCCGCGCGCCCTCGAGCCCCCAATCGTGGAGGCCGTAGAGGTTCTTGAAGATGCGGTCCTTGTCCTCGAGCATGTCAGTGCTTTCCGATCAACGGTTGGCTTGCTTGTAGGCAAGCCCGGCGGCGCAGACGGCGAAGGTCAGCGCCCAGAGCAGACTGGATTCCAGCGACGCGTTCAGGGCGAAGCGCTGAAGCAGGAAAATGAATGTGGCCGCCACGGCGGAATGCATTGCGACGAAGCCCCACTTCTTCACAACACTGCTCCCTTCAACTGGCGGTGAGAGATCACGCATCAGGTGATTTCCTTCAGCGTTGTCGGCCCACCGGTCGGCGCCGAGAACTGGCGGCCGTTCTGCGGACCGGGCTTGGGCGGGTTGCCCGAGGCAAAGCCATCGAGCACCTTGCCGAAGCTTTCCTTGGTCAGATCCTCATATGTGTCCTTGCCGATCAGCACCATCGGCGCATTCACGCAGGCACCGAGGCACTCCACCTCCTCCCAGCTGAAATTGCCGTCCTTGGAGAGATGGAAGGGCTCGTGATGAATGCGGTGCTCGCAGACGTGGATCAGATCCTCGGCCCCGCGCAGGCGGCACGGCGTGGTGCCGCAGACCTGGACGTGGGCCTTCTTGCCGACCGGGGCGAGCTGGAACATCGTGTAGAAGGTGGCGACCTCGAGCACGCGGATATAGGGCATGTCGAGCATGTCGGCGATGACGCGGATCGCGGCTTCCGAGACCCAGCCGTCGTGCTGCTCCTGCGCCCGCCAGAGGATGGCGATGACGGCCGAAGCCTGGCGTCCGGCCGGATATTTCGCGATCTGCTGCTTGGCGAACGCGAGGTTCTCCTCCGTGAACGCAAAGCTCGCGGGCTGGACTTCCTTCGGTGCTAATCGGCGAACGGACATCTCTTCAATCTCTCACTGCACACGGCGCGCTGTTTTCGCATTCAGGGCATTGATCCTGTCCTGCCAGAATGCGCTTGCGGTGCCGAAAACATTGTAGCCGACGTGGGTGGAGACCTTGATGCGGTCGAGGATCGACAGCTCGGTCACCGTTTCCATACGTCGGGTGCTGGGATCGTAGACGATCAGCTTCAGCGGGGTGTGTTCGAGGATGTAGCGCGAGACCGCGTGCGAACGGTCGCTGCCGTGCTCCTCGCACATGACGACGCTGTCGGCCTGGAGCAGCCGGGCGCCGCCCTTGATCGCCTCGATCTCGACGCCCTCGACGTCGAGCTTGATCAGGTACTTGCCGGTGCCTGCGATCTTGCCGTCGTCGATCAGATTGTCGAGCGCAATGACCGGCACGTCCTCGCCGCCCGCCGACGCATCGCCGGCGATGCTGAAGGCCTCGTGCTTGGTGCCTGACAGACGCGCGGTGCCACGGGCCGCGCCGATCGCGCATTTCATGGTCTCGAAGCGGCTGGCGTTAATGCGGGCGTTGTTGTCAAGCTTCGGATAGTTCTGCCCCGACGGCTCGATCGCGATCGCCTTGTGCGAGCCGAACGGCTTGCTCGACACCAGCACCGACCAATAGCCGTAATTCGCGCCGCAATCGAGCAGCGTGTAGTCGACGTCGATGGAATCGGCGAACAACAGCTCCAGCTCGTCCTCGTAATTGTAGGAGCGGTTGAGCAGCTTGCTCCAATAGCCGTCGCCGTAGGGAAATTCGAACACGGCGTCGGGATTGAGCTTGATCGCGATGTTGCGCTCGGGCAGCGTCTTGCGCAGCAGATTGGCGCAGGCGATGTAGCCCATATGCGAGAAGTGCGACGAGATCTTCGATCCCGTCACCAGCGCCAAGGCAGCCGTCCGCTCCCACAGGTTGGCCCCTTCAAGGGCCCCCGAGGCGCGGTCAAACTGGATCGGCGCCTGCGCCATCACCGATCGACCTCTCCGAACACGATGTCGAGCGAGCCGAGGATCGCCGAGACGTCGGCGAGCAGATGACCGCGGCAGATGTGGTCCATCGCCTGCAGATGCGCAAAGCCGGGCGCGCGGATCTTGCACTTGTAGGGCTTGTTGGTGCCGTCCGAGATCAGAAAGACGCCGAACTCGCCCTTCGGCGCCTCGACCGCGGCGTAGACCTCGCCGGCGGGCACGTGGACGCCTTCGGTGTAGAGCTTGAAGTGGTGGATCAGCGCTTCCATCGAGCGCTTCATCTCGCCACGGCGCGGCGGCGCGACCTTGTTGTCCTCGACGACGACGGGACCCTTCCCGTCGGCCGCGTTCAGCTTCTGGATGCACTGCTTCATGATGCGCACGGACTGGCACATCTCTTCCATGCGGATCAGATAGCGGTCATAGCAGTCGCCGTTCTTGCCGATCGGGATATCGAAATCCATCTCGGCGTAGCATTCATAGGGCTGCGACTTGCGCAGATCCCAGGCCGCGCCCGAGCCGCGCACCATCACGCCCGAGAAGCCCCACTCCCAAGCTTCCTTCAGCGACACGACGCCGATGTCGACGTTGCGCTGCTTGAAGATGCGGTTGGCGGTGAGCAGCCGGTCGAGATCTTCGACCACTTTCAGGAACGGATCGCACCAGGCGTCGATGTCGTCGACCAGCTTCTGCGGCAGGTCCTGATGCACGCCGCCGACGCGGAAATAGGCTGCGTGCATGCGACTGCCGGAGGCGCGCTCGTAGAACACCATCAGCTTTTCGCGCTCTTCAAAGCCCCACAGCGGCGGGGTCAGCGCGCCGACGTCCATCGCCTGCGTGGTGACGTTGAGCAAATGCGACAGGATGCGGCCGATCTCGCAATAGAGCACGCGGATCAGCTGCGCGCGGCGCGGCACCTCGATGCCGAGCAGCTTTTCTGCAGCCATGCAGAAGGCGTGCTCCTGGTTCATCGGCGCGACGTAGTCCAGGCGGTCGAAATAAGGGATCGCCTGCAGATAGGTCTTCTGCTCGATCAGCTTTTCGGTGCCGCGATGCAGCAGACCGATATGCGGATCGACGCGGGCGACGACTTCGCCGTCAAGCTCCAGCACCAGGCGCAGCACGCCGTGCGCAGCCGGATGCTGCGGTCCGAAGTTGATCGTAAAGTTGCGAAGCTGTTCGGGTTGCTCGTTCATGATCAGACCTTCGGCCCCGCTTTTTCATCGCCCGGAAGGACCGGATAGTCGGCGCCCTCCCACGGGGACAAAAAGTCGAACTTGCGGAATTCCTGGTTGAGCCTGACCGGCTCGTACACCACCCGCTTCTCCTGGTCGTCGTAGCGGACCTCGAGGAAGCCGGTGGTCGGGAAATCCTTGCGCAGCGGATGACCCTCGAAGCCGTAATCGGTCAGGAGGCGGCGCATGTCGGGATGACCGACGAAGATCACGCCATAGAGGTCATAGGCCTCGCGCTCGAACCAGTCGGCGCCGGGAAACACCTCGATCAGCGACGGCACCTGCGTGGTCTCGTCCGCCTGGGCCTTGAGCCGGATCCGCGCGTTCAAGGTCGGTGACAGGAAGTGATAGATCACGTCGAAGCGTTTTTCGCGCGACGGATAATCCGCGGCCGTGATGTCGGTGAAGTTGATGAAGCGGCAGCTCGGGTCGTCGCGGAGGTACTTGACCACCTCGACGATTTTGCTGACCTCGACATCCACCGTGAGTTGGTTGAAGGCCACCGAATGACCGATGGCGGCGCCCGGAAGGGCGCTAACGATCGTCTGCCCCAGGGCGTCGAGCTTGGCGTCGTCCATGACGTAAAACCTTAGCGTTCGATTGTGCCGGTGCGGCGGATCTTCTTCTGCAGCAGCAGCACGCCGTAGAGCAGCGCTTCCGCCGTGGGCGGGCAGCCCGGCACATAGATGTCGATCGGCACGATGCGGTCGCAACCGCGCACGACCGAGTAGGAATAGTGATAATAGCCGCCGCCGTTGGCGCAGGAGCCCATCGAGATGACGTAGCGCGGCTCGGGCATCTGGTCGTAGACCTTGCGCAACGCAGGCGCCATCTTGTTGGTCAGGGTCCCCGCGACGATCATCACGTCCGACTGACGCGGTGAAGCGCGCGGCGCGAAGCCGAAGCGCTCGACGTCGTAGCGCGGCATCGAGACCTGCATCATCTCGACCGCGCAGCAGGCGAGACCGAAGGTCATCCACATCAGCGAGCCGGTGCGCGCCCAGGTGATGAGGTCGTCGGTCGCGGCCACGAAGAAGCCTTTGTCGGACAGTTCCGAATTGACCTCGAGGAAGAACGGATCATTGGCCCCGACCGGCTTGCCGGTCGACGGGTCCAGGATGCCCTTGGGGGCCGGCGCGAGAACCGGACCGGCGGACGACGTAGGGGTCAATCCCATTCCAGTGCGCCTTTCTTCCATTCATAGGCGAACCCGACCGTCAGCACGGCGAGGAACACCACCATGGACCAGAAGCCGGTCGCGCCGAGCTTGCCGAACGCCACCGCCCAGGGAAACAGGAACGCCACCTCGAGGTCGAAGATGATGAAGAGGATGGCGACGAGATAGAAGCGGACGTCGAACTTCATGCGGGCGTCGTCGAAGGCGTTGAAACCGCACTCATACGCCGACAGCTTTTCCGGGTCCGGCTGCTGGAACGCCACGATGAACGGCGCGATCAGCAGCACCAGGCCAATGAGGCCCGCTACCCCTATGAAGACGACGAGTGGAAGATAGTTCTGCAGAATGCCGCTCATTGACGAGCCCTTTTTCCCGCAGCCTCGGGACAGCCACGGATTCGTCCAGTTTGGAATTGTTCTGAGCCTTAGCGCAGTGCACCAATGGGCGCAAGACACGCTCTTTTTAGGCCCTTTGTCGCCCTCAGAACGGTGGAAATCCCGGAATCACCCCGCGGCTGGTATGGAGCAGATCGACAGCCCCAGCAAGGGCGCCCCGATCAGTCCACACGCGCTGGGCCGTGACGTCCGTGGTTGGGAAGGCTCACCTTATCTAGGCCGCGACGCTGCAAAGTCCAGATTATAACGAGGCAAGCGCGCCCATTATCGGGCGAGCGACCCGGGAGCCATGCATCACGATCGGACCTGGGCTCGTCTGGCGAATGTGTCGGGCAGGAGGCCCACTTCGCCCCAGCGGAAAATGGGTGGCGAGCGCGGCGGCGACGTGGCTGGGTCGTCGCGCGCCGCGCTCGCATGAGCTTCGGGCCGGGGGGCATGACCCGCGAGCTCATCGATCTCGTGGTGGAAGCCGGCGACGGGCCGGTCAGGCTCTCACGATGGCCTTCCCTCGCCTGTTCTCGTCATTTGCCTCACCATTTGTAGGAGACGCTGGCGGTGACGCGCCGGCGGTCGCCGTAGAAGCAGGATGACGCCGCCGCGCAGCTCGCGACGTAGATCTTGTCGGTCAGGTTGATCACGTTCAGCGCGGTGCGCCAGTTCTGCCATTCATAGTGGAACGCGAGATCGCCGAGCACGACCGCGGGAACCTCGAGGGTATTGGCGGTATCCGCCCACGACGAACCGATATAGCGGAGACCGCCGCCGAAGCCGAACCCCGCGAGTGGCCCGTCCTTGAAGGTGTAGTCCGCCCAGCCGGACACCAGGAGCTCAGGCGTGTTGGTCGGGGTCTTGCCGACCAAAGACGGGTCCAGATCCCTGCTGTTGAACAAATGGTAGGCCGTGAACGAGCCGATCAGCTTCAGCTCACGCGTGGCGTTCGCCACCGCTTCGAGCTCGATGCCGCGCGAGGTCACCTCGCCGGTCTGGTTCTGCAAGGTCGTGACGACAGGATCGGTCGTTGCCACATGCTGACGTTTCAAGTCGAACACCGAAGCGGTGAAGTAGCCGTCAAATCCCCGCGGCGCGACCTTCACGCCGATTTCCGTCTGCTGGCCGGTCTCCGGCAGGAACAGCTGGTTTTGCGCGTTGAGGCCGATGATCGGATTGTAGCTCGTGGCGTAGGACACATAGGGCGCGATGCCGTTGTCGAAATTGTAGATCAGCCCGGCGCGCCCGCTGAACCTGCTGTCGTCGCGGCTGGCAAGCGTGGCGCCGGTATCACGGGCAGCCTGCGTCGTCTCGACCCAATCGTTGCGGCCGCTCAGCACCAGCGTGAAGTTGCCGAGCTTCATCTGGTCCTGAAGATAGGTGCCGGCCTGCTTCTGCGTGATCTGGAAGTTGCGGAACGGTGCGCCCGTCAACGGAATGTCAAACCCGTAGGCGGGATTGAAGACGTTGATCGAAGGGACGGTGCCGAAGTTGAAAGCCTGATAATCGTCGATCTGGTAGCCCTTCAAATCGACCCCGAACAGCATCGTATGCCGCACCGCGCCGGTGTTGAAGCGGTACTCCAGCTGATTGTCGAGATTGGCCTGGTTGGCGGTGTTCTTCGCATACCAATTATAGCGACCGAGACTGGCCGTGTTGATGTCAGCCCAATTATTGCCGACATAGCCGCGATAGGTCACATCGACATGGGCAAAGCGCGCATTCTGCCGGAACGTCAAATCGTCGGTGAGATTGCGCTCGAACTGATAGCCAAGCATCTCCTGCTCGCGCGTGAACTTGTCGACGCTGGGATCGCCAGCGAAAAAGCTGGTCGGGATCTTGCCGAACCGAGCGTTGGTCACCGTGCCCTCATAGGGCAGGAAGTTGATGCCACGGGTTTCCTGCCGGGAAGCTGAAGCCAGTACCGTGAACCTCGTGTCGGCGTCCGGCTTCCAGGTCACCGACGGCGCGATGAAGTAGTTGTTGTCCGGCGTGAAATTGACCTGCGTGGGGCCGTTCTGGACCTGACCGACGACGCGGTAGAACAGCTTGCCGTTCGTGGCTCGTTGCGACCGGACCGGCAACATCGAAGCCGACATAGGCGTTGCCGAAATTGTTGACGCCGGTCTCGATGAAACGGACGGGCTCCGCCGGCGGCATCTTGCTGATGACGTTGACGATGCCGCTCGGGCTCGATCCGCCATAGAGCACGGCCGATGGACCGCGCAGCACCTCGACGCGCTCCATGTTGGGCGTCTGGAGCTTCCAGCTCGCATAGGAGGTGTAGAACAGCTGCATGCCGTCGAGAAACAGTCCGACGTCGTCGGACTTAAAGCCGCGGATCAGCCACCAGTCGTTGCGCGTGTCCGCGCCGAAGGTCCCGGCGCGAACTCCACCAGTATAGCGCAGGACCTCGTCGAGCTTGTTCGCCTTCTGGTCGCAGATCTGCTCCGCGCCGATCACCGACACCGCCTGCGGCGTCTCCATGATCGGCGTGTTGGTCTTGGTGCCGGACGAGCTGCGGCCGGCGACGTAGCCGTGCACCGGGCCGAGCGGGGTCTCGACGAAACCGACATTGCGCGGCGGCTGCGGCCTGTTTCGGTTGGCGGTCTGCTGGGACGATCGCGGCGCACGGCGCTGCACGGAGATGGCTCGTCGGCGCGCTTCCGGCGCGGTGACGGTCACCGACGGAATGTTCTGCGCGCCAATCTGCGCAGGAGATTGTGCAAGCGATGCCTGCGGCAGCAAAACCCAAGCGGATGCGGTCGCCAACATGGCCGACCGCAGCATTCCAAGACTGTTCACGCGCAACCCCAAAACTGCGTGTTCTGATGGCACATGCTGTCGGCCCATGACGGCATGCGCTTGCGGTGACGCTTAGGGCAGCGCGCGCGAATTCCCTAATTGAAAGCCTCTTAGAAGGAGTCTTAAAAACGGTCTTGGAAGCGATCCAACATGTTCCCGGATTGCCGAAACGTCAGCGCGAAATCTTCTCGCTCTCAAGCATCTCGGCGGCGATTGCCGTCAATTGATCGACCTGCTGCAGCAGCGTCTCGAACTCGGCTTCGCTCAGATGTTCGCGCAAACGCCGATTGCGCTCCTGCGCACCGGCGACGATCGCATCGTGCGCCGCGAGGCCCGTTGCGGTCAGCGAGACCAGCACCTCGCGGCTATCCTTCGGGTTCGCCGATTTCGCGATCAGCTTGCGCGACACGAGTTCCGCAAGCGCGCGGCTGATCTGCCCCTTGTCCTGGCCGACGGCTTCCGCGAGCCGCGCCACGCTCATCGGCGGCCGCCGGCCAAGCGAGGCGACCAGGCCGAACTCGACCGATGACAATCCGGCGAGACGCTTGTAGCGCAGGATGGCGCCGCGCTTGAGCAAATTGGCCAGCACCATCAGCCGCGACGACAGCATGACGGTGATCGGCGCCAGCGACTGACTTTCGTCCGCATCGGACGATGTGCGCCCGTCCCTGCCTGATGTCTGGCTCATGGTCCACCTCTGCCAAGAAAGCCGCGGCGTGCCAAGTCTTGGTAGCGCGACCTCCCCAGCCTGATCCGAATGCGATTAAGAGGCATTTGGAAATCGTTGACATTGTCATCGATCTAATCTTCACTTGGTACAAGGCATCAAAAAAGCCCGGCCGGTACGGCCGATTGCGGGAGGACCAGCATGACCATCACGCAGCGGGATCGCGATCTCGGAACGGCCTATGCGATGAAGCCGGCGCACACCCGCACCGAGCTCACCTCGGTCATGCGCGGCACGCCGATGGGCGAACTGCTCCGCCGCTACTGGCATCCGGTCGGGCTCATCAGAGACGCAACCGACACTCCGAAGAAGGTCCGCGCGCTCGGCGAGGATCTGGTGCTGTTCCGCGACAAGCACGGCCGCGCCGGCCTGCTGCACGCCCGCTGCTGCCACCGCGGCACCACGCTCTATTATGGCAAGGTCGAGGAGGACGGCATCCGCTGCTGTTATCACGGCTGGAAGTTCGACACCGAGGGCAATTGCCTGGAGCAGCCCTGCGAGCCCGATGGCGGCCAGTTCAAGGACAAGGTGCGCCAGCCCTGGTATCCGGTCGAGGAGCGCTACGGGCTCATCTTCGCCTATCTGGGCCCCGCCGAGAAACGCCCGGTGCTGCCGGCCTATGAGTGCCTGGAGACCATGGACGACGGCGAGTTCGTCGACGCCGACGATTCCTCGATCGGCGGCGGTGGTCCCGCGATCATCCCCTGCAACTGGCTCCAGCATTTCGAGAACGTGGTCGATCCCTACCACGTGCCGGTGCTGCACGGCTCGTTCTCGGGTCCGCAATTCACCAACATGATGGCATCGATGCCGGAGGTGACGTTCGACAAGACGCCGCGCGGGATCGCCGTGCGCTCGATCCGCAAGCAGGATGACGGCAAGGTGTTTTACCGCGTCACCGAGGCGGCGCTCCCCACCTTGCGCGTTGTGCCAAACCCGCGCGTGGCGCAATTCGCCCGCGTCGAGTCGATCGGCTGGACGCTGCCGATCGACGACACCTCGTTCCGCATCTACGTCGCCGGCCGCGTCAAGAACGCCGGCGACATCGGTCGCATGCGCTCGAAATTCAACGGCAAATTCTGGTGGGACATGACCGAAGAAGAACATCAGCGATTTCCGGGCGATTACGAAGCCCAGGTCGGCCAAGGACCGCAGACCATCCATTCCGAGGAGCATTTCGGCCAGAGCGACCGCGGCATCCTCATGATCCGACGCATGCTGAGCGACCAGCTCGAGGCGATGGAAGCAGGCCGCGATCCGATCGGAATCTCGTTCGATGCAAGCGCGCCTCCCGTCGAATTCGAAGCGGGGAATTACATCCGCGAAGGCTGACCTGCCAGCCCCAATCAGGGCTGGACCGACAACGATAACAAAGACTAATTGGGGGAAGCGATGGTCGATGTGACGTCACAAATGTCGGTGCAAACGGCCGCGACGGCAAAACCCTCGGCGCGGCGCTATTACGTGCTAGGCCTGCTTACGATCATCTACGCGCTGAACTTCCTCGACCGCACGATCTTCAACGTGCTGATCGAGCCGATCAAGAAGGAGTTTCAGCTCAGCGATACCATGATGGGCCTGCTCGCGGGCTTCGGCTTCGCGCTGTTCTACTCCCTGCTCGGCATCCCCATCGCGCGCGTCGCCGACCGGCTCAACCGGCGCAACATCGTCGCCGCCGCCTTCGCGTTCTGGAGCGCGATGACGGCGTTGTGCGGCGCCGCTTCGAGCGTCACCTCGTTGGCGCTGGCGAGGATCGGCGTCGGCATCGGCGAATCCGCAGGCTCGCCCGCCTCGCAATCGATCGTGGCCGACCTCTTCGCCAAGAACGAGCGTCCGCGCGCGCTCGGCATCTACGCCGTCGGCACCTATCTCGGCGTATTCCTCGGCTATTTCGTGGGCGGGTACGTCAACCAGCACTATGGCTGGCGGATGGCGTTCTACGTTGCGGGCCTGCCCGGCATCCTGCTTGCTGTTGTCCTGTGGCTGACGATCTCCGAGCCGAAGCGCGGCGCCATGCAGGAGAATTTCGTGCCCGAGCCGCTCCGGCCGACGCTGCGCTTCCTGGCCTCGCAGCGAAGCTTCATCATCGTGCTGATCGGCTTCTGTCTCACCACTTACACGAACTATGCGACCGCGGCGTGGATCCCGCCGTTCCTGGCGCGTGTGCACCATCTGTCGAGCGCGGAGATCGGCACCTATGCCGGCACCTTCAAGGGTCTCGCCGGCATGGCCGGCACCCTGCTCGGCGGCTTCGTGGTGGCGCAGATCAGCCGCCGCGACGACCGCTGGAAGCTGTGGGCGCCCGCCATCACCTCGGGCCTTGCCGGCCCGGTGTTCGCGCTGTGCATGCTGACGCAGGACTTTGCGCTGATGGTGGCCACGCTGGCGCTGACCTCGTTCCTGGTCGGCTTCCATCTCGGACCGATCTTCGCGATCGCGCAGACGGTCGCCAAGCCGAGCATGCGGGCGCTGGCCTCCGCCCTGATCGCGCTCACTGCCACCTGCTTCGGCCAGGGCCTCGGCCCGCTCGCCGTGGGCGTGGTCAACGATGCCCTGAAGGGCGCTTACGGCGCCGACGCGGTGCGCTATTCCCTGCTCTCGGCGGCGGTCACGACCACGCTGGGGGCACTCCTGTTCGTCTGGGCGGCGCGCTCGATCCGGGACGATATCGGCCGGGCGGCCGCCTGACGCCGGTACAGGCCGCAAGCCCGGCGAAACCAACCGGGCGCATTAATGAAACCATTTTGCGGAACCCGCGAAACCATCCGGAAACAGACGGTCTTTACAAGACGAGCCATAGACGGCGGCAAAGCCCGTCGGGAGGCTCAGATGAACCACTCTATCCACTCTGCTGATCGTGCGACCCATCTGAAGATCGTGGTGGTGGCGCTGGTGGCCGGAATTACAGTGGCCGGCTTCGGGATCGCAGCCCGCACCAATGCCGATTACAGCCAGACCGCCCAGTCCGCCCATGTGATCAAGGCCGGGAAGCCGGTGGTGGTGACGAGCGCAGGGACGTCGGAGATCCGCTGACACCGCCCCGCTCGGGGCTGACAGAGGCCGCCGCCTGGCGGCCTTTTTCGTTTTCCAGAGCAATGCTTAGCCGGGATGTGCCGGTGAAGCGCAACATCCTTGACTTCACCCAGCCCCGCCTTTAAGTCCCCCCTCGTTCCGCGCGCTGTCAGCGAACCACGCGGGAGTAGCTCAGTTGGTTAGAGCGCCGGCCTGTCACGCCGGAGGTCGCGGGTTCGAGCCCCGTCTCTCGCGCCATTTTGGCAATTCCTTCATAGCCTTAGAACAAACTTCTACACGCCTTTCGCGGCTGTGACGGCGATCGCCGGCATCCGTCGAGAACTTGCGCCATAGTCAGCCGAAGCCCGAATCGTCTAGGCCTTGCAGGACTTGGAGGGATCCCCACCCTTTACCGCCTTTTCCGGGGCCCCTGTGATTGAGGAGGCCAGATATGGCTAAGAAGGATTCCACGAAGAAGCCTGCCGCGCCCGCCACCATCACGCTCAAGCACCTCGCCGCCGACATTGCGGAGAGCCAGGACCTGTCGAAGAAGCGCGCCGAGGCCGTTCTGACCGACATGGTCGAACTCATCACCAAGCACCTGAAGAAGGGCGACCGCGTCCGCATCGTCGGCCTTGGCATCCTCCAGGTCCGCAAGCGCGCCGCCCGCACCGGCCGCAATCCCGCCACGGGCGAGCCGATCCACATCAAAGCCACCAAGAAGGTCGCCTTCCGCCCCGTCAAGGAACTAAAAGAGGCGATCTGACCACTCACGTTTCGTTAAGCCTGATCAGCCTCCTCCGGCCTCACCGCACCCTGCTTTTCTGGTATACCGCCTCTCTCCCCTGACCCGGCGGTTTGACCAGAAATGTCCTCCCTCACCTTTTCGCATACCGTGACCGAGCGCTTCCTGCGCTACGTCACCATCGACACCCAATCCGATCCGGAATCCCCGGCCTCGCCATCGACCGAGAAACAGAAAGATCTCGGCCGTGTGCTCGCCGCCGAGCTCAGGGAGATGGGCGTCGAGGACGCTCATCTCGATGATTACGGCTACGTCTATGGAACGATCCCGGCGAACACGACCAAGAAGGTGCCCGTGATCTGCTTCTGCTCGCACATGGACACTTCGCCCGACGTCACCGGCAACGACGTCAAGCCGCAGATGGTGAAGAACTATCGCGGCGGCGACATCACGCTGCCGGGCGATACCAGCCAGGTGATCCGCTTCGCCGAGCATCCGGCGCTGAAGAACCAGATCGGCAACGACATCATCACCACCGACGGCACCACGCTGCTCGGTGCCGACAACAAGGCCGGCGTGGCTGAGATCATGGATGCCGCGCATTTCTTCATCAACAACCCGCAAGTGAAGCACGGCACCATCAAGATCCTGTTCACGCCGGACGAGGAGATCGGCCGCGGCGTCGACAATGTCGACATCAAGAAGCTCGGCGCTGATTTCGGCTACACCATGGACGGCGAGAGCGCGGGTAGCGTCGAGGACGAGACCTTCTCGGCGGACGGCGCCACCATCACCATCAACGGCGTCAGCGCCCATCCCGGCTATGCCAAGGGCAAGATGGAGCACGCCATCAAGATCGCCGCCGCCATCGTCGAGCGTCTGCCCCGGGAAGGCTGCTCGCCCGAGACGACATCAGGCAAGCAGGGTTTTCTGCATCCGATCGGGATCGAGGGTGCGCTGGAGCAGGCTACGCTCTCCTTCATTGTGCGCGACTTCACCGAGGAAGGGCTGAAGGAGAAGGAGATCCTGCTCGAGAACATCGTCAAGGACGTGATGAAGGATTTTCCGCGCTCGACTTACACATTCGAGGTGCGGGAGCAGTACCGCAACATGAAGCAGGTTATCGATCGCCACCCGCACATTCTTGAATACGCCATCGAAGCGATCCGCCGCGCCGGCCTGCGCCCGATGCGCACCGCGATCCGCGGCGGCACCGACGGCTCCCGCCTGTCCTTCATGGGACTGCCCTGCCCCAACATCTTCGCCGGCGAGCACGCATTTCACTCCCGGCTCGAATGGGTCAGCCGGCAGGACATGGAGAAGGCGGTGCAGACGATCGTCCATCTCGCCATGATCTGGGAGGAGAAGGCTTAGGCCTCTCGTCAAAAGGCAATATGGCCGGGATCGCTCCCGGCCATCGTCCTGCACGTTACGGCACCCGCATCGCACGCGGAGAGCGATGGAAGCGGTTGGAGCTCGCCATCCAGTTCGGGAGCGGCGCGCCGTCGCGATGCCGGCCACCGGCAACAGCCGCAGCCCAGGCCACCGCAGCGCCGATCAGGGTTGCTGCCGCAACGGAGAAGGCGACGATGATGGAGTTACGCCGCGCCCGATTGATGGCCGTCCTTGAATCCGCGATCAGCGTGTCGACCCGTCGCTCCGAGTCGGGTGCTGCAAGTCCCGTCAACGCGGCCACCTGCTGCACGAGGTAGGCCCGGTCATCGGTGCTGACGCCGCTGTGGCTCGACGCCGTCATCAGGATGCGTCCCGCTTCGGCACGAGGTTCCCTGAGGTCGGTGTTGGGGGGCCGCCGCGCTGCGCGAAACAGCTTATCCAGCTCGTAGCTCAACAGAGGCTCGGCGGCGGAGGTACTGCTCGCCGAACTGCGCATCGGCGAGCGGTCAATCGCAGCTGCGCCGAGCATCGCGAGCAGAGCGGCACCAAGCAGCACGGCGAGCGCCCAGGACATCAGGCCATGCAGCCCGTCCCGCCGTTCGCCCTCGTCTTCGATCGTTGTGACCGCCGGGGCTGGTCGCGTCGTCCGGCCGGCGATATAGCCGCCGAAGCCGAAGCTGATAATCGCCTGGATGATCAGATACAGCCCCGACAGCAAAGCCAGCGCCGCCGATGCATCGCGCCATGTCGGCGAGGCTGAACTGACGCCCAGGCCGACGGCGACTCCAAAGCCGACCAGGATGAACGACATTGCGCCGGCAGCCAAAGCGCCTGCGATCACCGAGCTCCACTGGATGATGCGCCTTTCATCGGCAGCGACGCCGCCGCCTTCCACGATGTCTTCCCGTATGAGAGTTTCCATGGTCATCGCCGCTCTCTCAGCGCAAGCCGAAGAACGACAAGATCGCCATGACCACCACGATCAAGCCGATGAGATAAATCAATCCGTCCATGGTCCGTCCTCCTCAATTTCTCCTCGTCGCTAATCACAATGAACAAGGAACGTTCCAAATTGGACCGAGCCAGCGGGAACGAACCCGCGCGATGCGGATTACCTGTCCAAGTCCCAAGGATGAAGTTTGTGAGCACGAAAGCCTCAGCCGGTAAGTCCCGGCTGGGGCTTTCTTTTTGTGCGCCGGTTCCTGTCCTATGTTAACGACGCCGGCTCTCGGATCATCAAGGATGCGCTCGGGGCGGGAACCTCCGGATCGGGAGAGCCGCGTGGATCGCAGAACCGCGTGCCTTCATCAGGCAGATGCATTCCGGGAAAAGGCGATCGCCGATCCCGAGCACCACGACCAGTGGATCGATGAAGCCATCAAATGGCTGGAACGGGCCATGGAAGCGGGCTGCCGCGCCGTCGTCACGGTCGAAGGCGGCGATATGCCGAACGTTGCACGCGGAGCGGCAGCCGATGCTCGGCTGAGCTTGATCACACGCCAATGAGAAGAGCTGCCGTCTTCGCGAGCGCTGCGGCAATTGTTCCCGGAACGTAACAATGTTGCGGGTCGACACTGTTCCCAACGCCATGCTAGGCCGGGCGCAGACCGCAACCAGAGTGACGTCGTGCTCGCGAACCGCCAGCCCTCAGGATCATGCCGGCCGCGCAACTGGCGCGGGCTGCTGTCTGTGCTGATCGCGGTCGTCTACCTGCTCGCGGGAGCGCTGCATGGCCTGCACGACATCGACGTCACCACGCCCGGTGGCGGCTCGGAGATCAGCGCGGTGCTTGACGGCTCGGCGGATCACAACGACCACAAGGCCATCGGCGGGCATCATTGCCATGGCTGCTTCTCGGTGACGGTGGCGCAGCCGACGCCACCGGCCGGATCGATCGGGCTCGTGTCCGCATCGCGCCCGCAACGCGCACCCCGGCTCGCCGGCATTGTTCCCGACACCGACTCCCCGCCTCCCAAACATATGGCCTGAACGGATTGGTCGGGCGCCACGAGCGTCCATTCGGTTCATCCTCACAGGTCGGTTTCATGTTTTTCAGGGGAATGGCCGCGCGCCTGGCGTGCGCGGCAGCGTGTCTGATTGCCGGATCGGCGCTTGCGCCATCTCACGCCCAGACTCTGACGATGCGGAGCGCGCTTTCGCGCGCGCTGGCCGCGAGCCCGCGGCTGACCGCGGCGGAGCGCGATGTCGGCATCGCCACGGGCCAGCGCATCCAGGCAGGTGCGCTTCTCAATCCGGAACTGACCTACGAACAGGACAATTCGTTCGGGTCCGGCATCTATCGCGGCACACGATCGGCCGAGACCACGCTCCAGATCAGCCAGGCCTTCGAGCTGTTCGGCAAGCGCGACGCGCGGATTGCAGCTGGCGTCGCCGGCATCGAGGTCGCCGCGATCCAGCGCAAAGCCGTCAGGCTGGAGGTGCTGTCGGAGACCGCGATCGCCTTCCTCAGCGTGCTCGGCGCACAGCGGCGCATCCAGATCCTCGACGAGCAGATCACCGCCATCGACCGGCTGACGCCGCTTTTGCGCCGACGCGTCGAGGCCGGCGCCTCCTCGCCGGCCGAGACCGGCCGTGCGGAGGTGGCGTCCGCACTGGTGAAGGCCGACCGCGAGCGCTTCAAGGCGACGCTGGCCAGCGCCCGGCGCGAGCTTGCGGTCCTGATGGGCGACGCGGCACCGAAATTCGGCGAGGTCTCCGGCCGGCTCGACACCATGGGACGGCCGCCGACGTTCCAGTCGGTCGTCGCCGCGATCGATGCCAATCCGCAGCTGGTGCGCTGGACCGCGATCTATGCCCAGCGCAACGCCGAGCTGTTGCTGGCGCGGCTACGGCCCTATCCCGACGTGCGGATCGCCGCCGGCTGGCGCCATTTCAACGAGACCAATGACGACGCGGCGCGCCTCACCGTCTCGGTGCCGATCCCCGTGTTCGACCAGAACCAGGGCAATATCCTTTCGGCCCAGGAAAGCCTCGCCAAGACCAAGGCCGAGCGCGAGGCCAACCGCAACACGCTGATCGTGGTCGCCGGCCGCGCCTACGACTCGCTGCAGGGCTCGCTGCGCGAGCTCGCGGTGCTGCGCGAGAGCGCCATTCCCAAGGCCACCGAAGCCTCGGACGCCATCGCGCAAGGCTACGGCCAGGGCCGCTTCAGCCTGCTCGAAGTGCTCGATGCCCAGGCCAGCGTCACCCAGGCGCGGCTGCGCGAGCAGGAGGCGCTGCAGAATTTCCACGCGGGGGTGGCGACCATCGAAGGGCTCGTCGGCAATCCCTTTACGCTGGCGCGGGAGAGCGCACGATGAAGACGTCCTCCACCATCCTCGTCGCATTCGTTGCCGCCGCACTTGGCGTCGCACTTGGCGCTTACGGATATTCCCTGCTCGGCCCGGCCAGGGTCGAGCATGCCGAACACGCCGCGGACAAGAAGCCGGAGAAGCCGAACGACCATGTCGAGCAGGACGAGCACGGTGCCGACCGGATCCGCATCTCCGACGTCAAGCTTGCCGCCGCCGGCGTGACGCTGGCGGAAGCCGGGAGCGTCACGCTGACCGACACGCTCGCCTTCAACGGCATCCTGCGCGCCAACCAGGAAGCCGTGGTGCAGGTGACGCCGCGCTTTCCCGGCGTTGCCAAATCGATCCAGAAGCACATCGGCGACGAGGTCGGCAAGGACGATCTGCTCGCCGCGATCGAGAGCAACCAGAGCCTCACCGTCTACGAGCTCAAGGCGCCGCTTGCCGGCACCGTCATCGAGCGGCAGATCTCGCTCGGCGAATACGCCTCCGAGCAGAAGCCGGCCTTCGTCGTCGCCGACCTCTCCACCATCTGGGTCGATCTGTCGATCTATCGCCAGGATCTGCGGCGCGTTCGTCTCAACGACGAGGTGCTGATCGATCCCGACGACGGCCGCGGCGAGATCAAGGGCACGATCGCCTACATGGCCCCGATCGGCTCGAGCGAGACCCAGACGGCGCTGGCGCGCGTGGTGCTGCCAAATCCGGACGGGCGCTTGCGTCCCGGCCTGTTTGTCACGGCACGGCTGATCCTCGCCGCCCGCAACGTCGCGGTCGCGGTGCGCAAAAGCGCGATCCAGACGCTGGAGAACAGGACTATCGTGTTCGTTCGTGAGGACGGCGACAAGATCGAGGCGCGCCCGGTGGAGCTTGGCGATTCCGACCCGCGCCATGTCGAGATCAAGGCCGGTCTATCGGCCGGCGAGCATTACGTCGCGGAAAACAGCTTCGTCGTGAAGGCGGAGATGGGCAAGGGCGAGGCCGAGCATGATTGAGCGTCTCATCGCGGTCTCGCTGCAGCAGCGTTGGCTGGTCCTGCTGCTCGCGCTCGGCGCCGTCACTTTCGGAGCGTGGAATTTCCAACGCCTTCCGATCGACGCCGTGCCTGACATCACCAACGTCCAGGTCCAGATCAACACCCGCGCCCCCGGCTATTCGCCGCTGGAAACCGAGCAGCGCATCACCTTCCCGGTCGAGACCGCGATGGGCGGGCTGCCCAAGCTCGACTACACGCGCTCGCTGTCGCGCTACGGCCTGAGTCAGGTGACCGTCGTCTTCAAGGACGGCACCGACATCTATTTTGCCCGCCAGCTCGTCGGCGAACGGATCCAGCAGGTGAAGGACCAGCTTCCGGCCGGCGTCGAGGTCGCGATGGGACCGGTCTCGACCGGGCTCGGCGAAATCTTCATGTACACCGTCGAGGCCAAGGCGGGCGCGAAGACGCAAGGCGGCCACGACTATTCGCTGACCGACTTGCGCACCGTGCAGGACTGGATCATCAAGCCGCAGCTTCGCAACGTGCCGGGGGTGATCGAGGTCAACACCATCGGCGGCTTCGAGCGGCAATTCCATGTGCTCCCCGATCCCGGCAAGCTGATGGCCTACCGGCTCGGCTTTCGCGACGTCATGACGGCGCTCGCCGCCAACAATGCCGATGTCGGCGCCGGCTATATCGAGCGCAACGGCGAGCAATATCTGGTTCGCTCGCCGGGCCAGGTCGGCAATGTCGGCGAAATCAGGGACATCGTCATCGGCTCGCGCGGCGGCAATCCCGTCAGGATCAGGGATATCGCGACCGTCACCGAAGGCCGCGATTTGCGCACGGGAGCCGCAACGCGCGATGGCGAGGAAACCGTGCTCGGCACCGCCATGCTTTTGATCGGCGAGAACAGCCGCACCGTGGCGCGCCGTGTCGCGGCCCGGCTGGAGGATATCGCCAAATCGCTGCCCGACGGCGTCGTGACGCGGACCGTCTACGACCGCACCGATCTGATCGAAGCCACCATCCGCACCGTCGAGAGCAATCTGCTGGAAGGCGCGGCCCTGGTCGTGGCCGTGCTGTTCCTGATCCTCGGCAACATCCGCGCCGCGCTGGTGGTGGCTTGCGTCATTCCGCTGTCCATGGCCATGACGGTCACCGGCATGGTCGAGACCAAGGTCAGCGCGAACCTGATGAGCCTGGGTGCAATCGATTTCGGCATCATCGTCGACGGCGCCGTGATCATCGTCGAGAACTGCCTGCGCATGCTGGCCGAGGTCCAGCGCGAGAAAGGCGGCCTGCTCACGATCTCCGAACGGCTGCGCGCGATCCGGAGTGGGTCGAGCGAGGTGATCAAGCCGAGCCTGTTCGGAACGCTGATCATCGCAGTGGTCTACCTGCCGGTGCTGACGCTGACCGGCGTCGAGGGCAAGATGTTCACGCCGATGGCCCTGACGGTGCTGATGGCGCTGGGTGCCGCGGTGCTGTTCTCCATCACCTTCGTGCCGGCGGCGGTTGCCATCTTCGTCACCGGCAAGGTGTCCGAACACGAAAACCTGTTCATGCGGCTGGCGAAGCGCGCCTATCTCCCCGTGCTCCGGCTGGCGATCGACCATCGCCTCGGCGTCGCAATCATGGCCGCCATCATCGTGGTCGCAAGCTGCGTTGCCGCCGCGCGCATGGGCGGCGAGTTCATCCCGAGCCTGGACGAAGGCGACGTCGCGCTGGCCTCGATCCGGATTCCCGGCACCAGCCTGACCCAGTCGCTGGACCTGCAAAAGGCGCTGGAAAAGCGCGTCAAGCAGATTCCGGAGGTGAAGGAGTTCTTCACCCGCATCGGCACCGCCGAGATCGCAACCGACCCGATGTCGCCGGCACAGACCGACGGCTACATCATGCTGAAGCCGCGCGCCGAATGGCCCGACCCTGGCAGCTCCAAGGCCGAGGTGATCGAGGCCATCGCCCGTGCCGCCGACGACATCCCCGGCAGCGCCTATGAAATCTCCCAGCCGATCCAGTTCCGCGTCAACGAGTTGATCTCCGGCGTGCGAAGCGACGTCGGCGTCAAGATCTTCGGCGACGACCTCGACATCCTGCAAGGCGCGGCAAAACAGGTCGAAGCCGCGATCCGCGGCATCCGCGGCGCCAGCGACGTCAAGATCGAGCAGGTCTCGGGCCTGCCGATCCTCACCGTCCGCCTCGACCGCCAGGCGCTCGCCCGGTATGGGCTCAGCATCAGCGAGGTGCAGGGCATCGTCGAGATCGCGGTCGGCGGCAAGTCGGCCGGCAAGCTGTTCGAGGGCGACCGCCGCTTCGACATCGTCGTGCGCCTGCCGGAACATCTGCGCGGCAATCTCGAAGCCATCAGGGCAATCCCGATCCCGCTGCCGCCGGGTGAGGATGCGACAATCGGTGCGCCGATCCGGACGGCACTGCCCGGCTCCCCCCTCGCCCAGATGCGCTATGTGCCGCTGTCGTCGGTTGCCACCGTCGATGCGACGCCCGGCCCCAACCAGATCAGCCGCGAGAACGGCAAGCGGCGCATCGTGGTCACCGCCAATGTCCGCGCGCGCGATCTCGGCTCCTTCGTCACCGAGGCGGAGGCGGCCGTCGCGGAGAAGGTCAAGCTGCCGCCGGGCTACTGGATCGGCTGGGGCGGACAGTTCGAGCAGCTGGTCTCCGCCACCAAGCGGCTGACGCTCGTGGTGCCGTTGGCGTTGCTGCTGGTCTTCCTGCTGCTGTTCATGGGCATGGGATCGGCGGCTGATGCGGCCCTCGTGTTCTCCGGCGTGCCGCTGGCACTGACCGGCGGCGTCATGGCGCTGCTGCTGCGCGGTATTCCGCTGTCGATCAGCGCCGGCGTCGGCTTCATCGCACTGTCGGGCGTCGCCGTCCTCAACGGGCTCGTCATCATCGCCTTCATCGAGCGGCTGCGCAGCGAGGGCCACCCCGTTGCCGACGCGGTGCGCGAGGGCGCGCTGACACGCCTGCGTCCGGTGCTGATGACGGCCCTCGTCGCGTCCCTCGGCTTCGTGCCGATGGCCCTTGCCACCGGGGCCGGTGCCGAGGTGCAGCGGCCGCTTGCGACCGTGGTGATCGGCGGTATCATCTCCTCGACCGTGCTGACGCTGCTGGTGCTGCCGGCGCTCTACGTGCTGTTCCGCCGTGACGGGGCTGCCGAAACGCCTACAATAGCGCCTGATTTGGCAGCGTCCGGGGAGCGGTAGAGGTGGGCAGCCACGACCATCACGGCCATCACGGCCATCATCACGATGATCATAGCCACGATCACGATCATGGTGGCCACGCCCATGCCCATGCGCCCGCCAGTTTCGGCAAGGCATTCGCGATCGGCATCTCGCTCAACACCGCGCTGGTCTTGGCGGAGGCCGTCTACGGCTATATCGGCAACTCCACGGCTCTGCTTGCGGACGCCGGCCATAATCTTTCCGACGTGCTCGGCTTGGTCGTGGCCTGGTGCGCGTCGATCGCGGCGCGGCGCGCGCCCAGCGGCCGCTTCACCTATGGCCTGCGCGCCTCCACCATCCTGGCGGCGCTGGCGAACGCGGTGTTCCTGCTGGTCGCAACCGGCGCGATCGGCTGGGAAGCGATTTTGCGCCTGCGGGAGCCGGAGCCGGTCGCCGGCATCACCGTGATGGTGGTCGCCGGCATCGGCATCCTCATCAACGGTTTTACCGCCATGTTGTTCGCGCGCGGTCGCAAGGACGACATCAACATCGAAGGCGCCTATCTGCACATGGCGGCCGACGCCGCGGTCTCGCTCGGCGTCGTCATCTCGGCGGCGCTGATCATCTGGACCGGCTGGCTCTGGCTCGATCCCGTCACCAGCCTCGTCATCTGCGCCACCATCCTCTGGAGCACCACCAGCCTGCTCCGTGGCTCCATCGACATGTCGATGGCGGCGGCGCCCAGGGGCACCGACATTGCCGCGATCAAGATCCTTCTGCTGGAGCGGCCCGGCGTCACTGCGATCCACGATCTCCACGTCTGGCCGATCTCGACCACCGAGACGGCGCTGACCTGCCACCTCGTCATGCCCACCGGCGCCGGCGATGCCTTCCTGATGGAGACGGCGCAGATGCTGAAGCGCTCCCACCGCATCGGCCACACCACGCTTCAGATCGAGACGCATCCGGACAATGGCTGCGCGCTGGCGCCGGATGACGTGGTGTGAGGTAGTTGCGTTGCTGCGTCCCCATCGTCATTGCGAGGAGCGAAGCGACGAAGCAATCCAGACTGCCTCCGCGGAGAACGGTCTGGATTGCTTCGCTGCGCTCGCAATGATGAGGACAGAGCGACGCCTACGCCGCCTTCGCCGTCACGATCCAGATCGCGCCCTGGAGCGCCACGCTCTGACCCTTCAGGAACGGCGCGAGCGTCTCGCGGATCGAGGCTTTTGCCGCGGCATAGGTCTCCGGCGGATGCCCTTGCAGCGCGCGGCTCGCCGGGCCGATCTGGAGCGAGCCTTCGACCGCGGCATCGAGCCCGCCGCCAATCGCGACGTCCATCGCGAGATTGTGCGGCTCCATCGCGACGTCGACGAAGCCCGCGCCTTTCAGGATGCGCGTCACGCGCTCTTCGGAGGCGAAGGCGAACGGGCCCGGCTCCTCCGGCCCGACCGGCGGCATCTTGGGAACGTGCTTGTAGACCGCCATAAGCGGCGCCATCATCCACGGATTTTCCTTCGGCTCGCGCCAGCAGGCAAACGCCAACCGTCCCGTCGGCTTCAGCGCGCGGCGGAGATTGGTGAAAGACGCGATGGGATCGGCGAAGAACATCACGCCGAACCGCGAGGCCAGCAGGTCAAAGCTCGCCGGCTCGAACGGATGCACCGTCGCATCGGCCAGCACGAAATCGAGCGGCAGGCCTTTTGGCGCAAACGCGCGCGCCTGCGACAGCATCGGCTCGGAGACGTCGAGCCCGAGCGCAAAGCCATCAGGCGCGACAGCCTTCGCGAACGCGAACGTCGTCGCACCGGAGCCACAGCCGATGTCGAGGACGCGCTCGCCCGGCTTCGGCCTGGCGCGGGCGATCAGCACGTCGGCAAGGGGTCCCAGCAGGCTCTCCTGCGCCGCATGGCGATCGGCCCAGCGCTGCCCGCTGGGGCCATTCCAGTAGGCGATCTGATCGGCGTTCTGCTCGTGTCCGCTTGGTTGTTGCATCAGGGCCTCTGTGGCTCGGTATCGCCCGCCTGCGCCTATCGGCTTCGGCGCGGCAGCCTTCGTTCGCTTCGCGCCAATAACGTGTGAGGCTGGCTCGCCGAGCCGAAGCTCGCGAAGCGAGCAAAGGCTGGTGGGCGGTGAGAGATTCGAACTCCCGACCCTCTCGGTGTAAACGAGATGCTCTAACCAGCTGAGCTAACCGCCCCTCGCCGCTTCTTTATCCCTACCGGCCCCGAACGGGCAAGCGCGGAACGCCAATTCCAGGGCCTCAATCCTGTGGCCGGCCCGGCAGCAGCGGCACCGCGTCGATCCACACCGCCGCCGACTGGCACCAGATCTGCCTGACGGGCCGCAATTTGTCGCGCTGGCGGATGCTGCCCCAGCGGATGCCCCAATCGTCCTCCTGGTCGCCGTCGCCGCTCGTGAACAGCGGGGAACCGCAGTCGGCGCAAAAGTGCTGGAAGCGCATCCGGCCGTTGTCGCCGCGCTTGCCGTAGATCCTGGGCGTGCCGGCAGTCAGGCGGACTTCGGCGCCCGAACAGACGGCCGTCACCCGGAAGGGCGAGCCGGTCAGTGTCTGGCAATCGGTGCAGTGGCAGACCGACACCGTCTCCGGGTCGATCTCGGCTTCAAAGGTAATCTCGCCGCAATGGCATTGCCCGTCGATGTGCATTGTCGTCATCCGCTGCCCAAAACAAAATGCCCCACAAAAAAACGGCGCCCGAAGGCGCCGTTTTATCATCTTTTTCGAGCTGCGATCTCAGTGAGCGGTCAGGCCGCCGGCGGCTTCGTCGCCGTCCGGCTTCACCGTCACCTTGGTGTCCTCTTCCCAGACGATCGGCACTGGCTTCTTGACCAGCGCCTTGGCGACGACGTCGTCGAGGCGCGAGACCGGGATGATCTCCATGCCGCCCTTGATCGCATCGGAAATCTCCGTGAGATCCTTGGCGTTGTCCTCAGGAATCAGCACCGTCTTGATGCCGCCGCGGGCAGCAGCCAGCAGCTTCTCCTTCAGGCCGCCGATCGGCAGCACGCGGCCGCGCAGCGTGATTTCGCCGGTCATCGCGACATCGTGGCGGACCGGGATGCCGGTCATGACCGAGATGATCGCGGTGGCCATCGCCACGCCCGCCGACGGACCGTCCTTCGGCGTCGCGCCTTCCGGCACGTGCACGTGGATGTCGCGCCGGTCGAACAGCGGCGGCTCGATGCCGTAGACGATCGCGCGCGAGCGGACATAGGACGCCGCCGCCGAGATCGATTCCTTCATCACGTCACGCAGATTGCCCGTGACCGTCATCTTGCCCTTGCCGGGCATCATGACGCCTTCGATCGTCAGCAACTCGCCGCCGACATCGGTCCAGGCAAGGCCGGTGACGATGCCGACCTGCGGCTCGCTCTCGATCTCACCGTAGCGGTACTTCGGCACGCCCAGAAGCTCTTCGAGAGTCTTCTCGGTGATCTTGACCGACTTCTTCTTGGAGATCATCAGCTCCTTCACCGCCTTGCGGGCGAGTGTGGAGAGCTCACGCTCCAAATTGCGCACGCCCGCTTCGCGGGTGTAGCGGCGGATCAGAAGCAGCAGCGCGTCGTCGTCGATCGAGAACTCCTTGGAGTCCAGGCCGTGCTTGGACACCGCGGTCGGGATCAAGTGCTTGCGCGCGATCTCGACCTTCTCGTTCTCGGTGTAGCCCGCGATCCGGATGATCTCCATGCGGTCCATCAGTGGTCCCGGAATATTGAGCGTATTCGCGGTCGTGATGAACATCACGTTGGACAGATCGTAGTCGACCTCGAGATAGTGGTCGTTGAAGGTCGCGTTCTGCTCGGGGTCGAGGACCTCGAGCAGCGCCGAGGACGGATCGCCGCGGAAATCGGCGCCCATCTTGTCGATCTCGTCCAGCAGGAACAGCGGATTGGACGACTTCGCCTTCCGCATCGACTGGATGATCTTGCCGGGCATCGAGCCGATATAGGTGCGGCGGTGCCCGCGGATCTCGGCCTCGTCGCGCACGCCACCGAGCGAGACGCGCACGAATTCGCGCCCCGTCGCCTTCGCGATCGACTTGCCGAGCGAGGTCTTGCCGACGCCGGGAGGGCCGACGAGGCACAGGATCGGGCCCGTCAGCTTGTTGGCGCGCGACTGTACGGCGAGATACTCGACGATGCGGTCCTTGACCTTCTCCAGCCCGTAGTGATCCGCATCCAGAACCGCCTGCGCGGCTTCCAGATCCTTCTTCACCTTGGACTTCTTGTTCCACGGAATCGACAGCAGCCAATCCAGATAGTTGCGCACGACGGTCGCTTCCGCGGACATCGGCGACATCTGGCGCAGCTTCTTCAATTCATGCTGCGCCTTCTCGCGCGCTTCCTTGGAGAGCTTGGTCTTGGAGATCTTCTCTTCGAGATCGGCGAGCTCGTCGCGACCGTCGTCGTCGCCGAGCTCCTTCTGGATCGCCTTCATCTGCTCGTTGAGATAGTACTCGCGCTGGGTCTTCTCCATCTGGCGCTTGACGCGCGAGCGGATGCGCTTCTCGACCTGGAGCACCGAGATCTCGCTCTCCATCAGGCCCAGCACCTTCTCCAGGCGCTGCGTGACCGACAGCGTCTCCAGGATGCCCTGGCGATCCGCGATCTTGACGGCGAGATGCGAGGCGACGGTGTCGGCGAGCTTGGCAAAATCGGTGATCGCCTGCACGACGCCGACGACCTCGGCCGAGATCTTCTTGTTGAGCTTCACGTAGCTCTCGAAGTCGGACACGACGGAGCGCGCCATGGCCTCCGCCTCGACCGACTTCGCATCGGTATCGGCGAGCGCAATCGCGGTCGCTTCGTAATAGTCGGCGCGATCGGTGTACTTCTGCACGCGCGCCCGCTCGAGCCCTTCGACCAGCACCTTCACAGTGCCGTCGGGAAGCTTCAAGAGCTGGAGCACGCTGGCAAGCGTACCGGTCTCGTAAATGGAATCGGGTGCCGGATCATCGTCGGACGCGTTCTTCTGGGTCGCGAGCATGATCAGCGCGTCGTTCTTCATCACCTCTTCGAGCGCGCGGATCGACTTCTCGCGGCCGACGAAGAGCGGAACGATCATGTGCGGGAAGACGACGATGTCGCGCAGGGGCAGCACGGGATAGGCGTGCGTTTCGCCATGGACGATGGTTGGCCTGGGTTTTGGATTGGTCATGGCCTTTTCCTTTTGCTTTGCCCCCTTGCACGCAGCCCGCCATGCTCATGCGCAACCGCCACAAGGTGCCGAGGTGACCCGCAATACCGATCGGTCCTTTTGAGGTTGGACCGGCTTGCCGAATCGGAACTGAGGCGAATCTTGAAGAGAATTTTTACTCGCCGCCGACATTAGGTGGCTATCGACCCGGGGGGTGTCAAGTCATTGAAAGACGCGCGCCATCAGGCGCTTACGCACGCAAATAAGCGACGCAACACCGGCTGCGGAGATACTTTCCGCAGCCCCTGCTTGAGGAGACGATTGGAGCGTTCCAGCGCCGAAATCAGGCGCTGGCGTTCTCGACGGCGCGATCGGACCGATCGGCGTAGATGTAGAGCGGACGCGCCGTTCCTTCCACGACTTCGCGGGAAATCACGACTTCTTCCACACCTTCGAGGCCCGGCAGGTCGAACATGGTCTCGAGCAGGATCGCCTCGAGGATTGAACGCAGCCCCCGCGCACCGGTCTTGCGCTCGATCGCCCTGCGGGCAACCGCGCCAAGCGCCTCGTCGGCGAAGGTCAGCTCGATGTTCTCCATCTCGAACAGCCGCTGGTACTGCTTCACCAGCGCGTTCTTCGGCTCGACCAGGATCTTCTTGAGCGAAGCCTCGTCCAGATCCTCCAGCGTCGCCACGACGGGCAGACGGCCGACGAATTCCGGGATCAGGCCGTACTTCAGGAGATCCTCAGGCTCGACATGACGGAAGATTTCGCCGGTGCGGCGGTCTTCCGGTGCGAGCACCTGAGCGGCGAAACCGATCGAGGTCGAACGTCCGCGTGCCGAGATGATCTTTTCGAGGCCCGAGAACGCACCACCGCAGATGAACAGGATATTGGTGGTGTCCACCTGCAGGAACTCCTGCTGCGGATGCTTGCGGCCGCCCTGCGGCGGGACCGAAGCCACCGTGCCTTCCATGATCTTGAGCAGCGCCTGCTGCACGCCCTCACCCGACACGTCGCGCGTGATCGAAGGATTGTCGGACTTGCGGCTGATCTTGTCGATTTCGTCGATGTAGACGATGCCGCGCTGGGCACGCTCGACATTGTAGTCGGCGGCCTGGAGCAGCTTCAGGATGATGTTCTCGACGTCCTCGCCGACATAGCCGGCTTCGGTCAGCGTCGTCGCATCCGCCATCGTGAACGGCACGTCCAGGATGCGGGCGAGCGTCTGCGCGAGCAGGGTCTTGCCCGAGCCGGTCGGACCGATCAGCAGGATGTTCGACTTCGCAAGCTCGACGTCGTTGTGCTTGGTCTGGTGGTTGAGGCGCTTGTAGTGATTGTGCACCGCGACCGAGAGGACCTTCTTCGCATGGTTCTGGCCGATCACGTAATCGTCCAGCACCTTGCAGATTTCCTTCGGCGTCGGAATCCCGTCGCGCGACTTCACCAGCGAGGATTTGTTCTCCTCGCGAATGATGTCCATGCAGAGCTCAACGCACTCGTCGCAAATGAAGACCGTGGGACCCGCGATCAGTTTGCGCACTTCGTGCTGGCTCTTGCCGCAGAACGAGCAATACAGCGTGTTCTTGGAGTCGCTCGTGCCGACCTTACTCATTCATGTCTCCGTCCGCGGTTCGATCCCGTCCGCTCGATCGCCCTATTCCGGCACGACAGCCGGTACAGTCCTTCAAATAGAGCAAATTCCGTACCAAAAAAGACCCTACGCGTTACATGCCGTGCAGAATCGCGGTCATTCGATTCCCCGCGATCATAGCCGATCAGTCATAGCGAACCATGCTGGCACCCGACTATCAAGAATTCGCTAATCGGGGGTCGCCGGCTACCCGTGACAATACCGTGATTTCCGGTCTTGGCACGGGCGAAGTGATCGAAATCACCCCGGCGTTGCTGGATTGCCACGAAAAACAAGCACGAAAGCGGAACTTTCTGCCTGTCGCAGGGCGCAAAAGTGCGTTTTGCGACGCGCGCACGTGTCCTTAACGTGAACGCTCCCTGATGGTGCCCGCGGTCCCAGAGGGATTGCCGGCACAGTAGTGCTACGGGGTCTTCGGCGACGCGGTTTCCTCGGCGCGCTTGTCGATCACCCTGTCGACCAGGCCGAACTCCTTGGCGTCGCTCGCGGTCAGGAACTTGTCGCGTTCCAGCGCGTCCTCGATCGCCTTGTAGGTCTGGCCGGTGTGCTTCACGTAGATCTCGTTGAGCCGCTTCTTCAGGTTCAGGATTTCCTGGGCGTGCAGCATGATGTCGGTGGCCTGGCCCTGGAAGCCGCCGGAGGGCTGATGCACCATGATGCGCGCGTTCGGCAGCGAGAAGCGCATGTCCTTCTCGCCGGCGCAGAGCAGCAGCGAGCCCATCGAGGCGGCCTGGCCGGTGCACAGCGTCGAGACCGGCGGACGAATGAACTGCATGGTGTCGTAGATCGCGAGGCCCGACGTCACCACGCCGCCCGGCGAGTTGATGTACATCGAGATTTCCTTCTTCGGATTTTCCGCCTCAAGGAACAACAGCTGCGCGACGATCAGCGTCGACATGCCGTCCTCGACCGGCCCGGTCAGGAAGATGATGCGCTCTTTCAGAAGGCGCGAGAAAATGTCGTAGGCGCGCTCGCCACGGTTGGTCTGCTCGACCACCATGGGCACGAGGTTCATGTAGGTTTCAACCGGATCGCGCATGAGTCACCTAGGGTTTTGAAGAGGCGGACATCGCCAGGCCCGGCTGCCAGTCGGGGCTGGATCTGCCGGAAGGCCGATGGACGTCCCGTGATGCAGGAACTTGGCAGAAGAACTTGGTAGAGGCACTTGGCAGAAGCAGAGGGCGTAGCGACAGATATAGCCCAATTCGCGCCTGACAAGTGCGGAGCGAATTAAGGCTTAATCCGTGAGGCAGTTGAAGCTGATTCGTACAAAGAGGCCCAGCCGGCCACCTGGCTAGCTCGACCTCTTCGCTGATCATCCTTAATGCAAGGCTATCCTGGAGGCTCTCCTAAAGGCTCTTCTGGAGCCCTCAGGCCGCGGTCTTTTCCGCCTCGTCGTCCTTGTAGAGATCGTCGCGCGAGACCTTCTTCTCGGTCACCTTGGCAAGCTCGAGGATGAAGTCGACGACCTTGTCCTCATAGATCGGTGCACGAAGCTGGGCCAACGCTTGGGCGTTGCTGCGGTAATAGTCCCAGACCTCCTTCTCGCGGCCCGGCATCGAGCGCGCCCGCTCGATCACGGCGCGGCCGACCTCGTCATCGGTCACGGAGATCTTGTTCTTCTCGCCGATCTCCGAGAGCACGAGGCCGAGCCGCACGCGACGATCGGCGATCTTGCGGTACTCTTCCTTGGCGGCGTCTTCAGTGGTGTCTTCGTCGGCGAAGGTCTTGCCGGCGGAGTCCATCTCGGCCTTCACCGAGTTCCACATCAGATTGAACTCCTCGTCGACCAGCGAGGGCGGAGCCTCGAAGCGATGGGCCTCGTCGAGGCGGTCGAGCAGCGCGCGCTTGACGCGCTGGCGGGTCGCGGTCGCGAACTCGGCCACCAGCCGCTCGCGCGCCGCTTCCTTCAGCTTGTCCAGCGATTCCAGGCCGAGCGTCTTCGCGAACTCGTCGTCGATCGCGAGATCCTGCGGCGCCTCGATCAGCGTCGCGGTGGTCTCGAACTCGGCCGGCTGGCCGGCAAGCTTGTCGTTCATGTAGTTCTTGGGGAACGCCACCTTCAGCGTGCGGGTCTCGTTGGCGGCGATGCCGATGAGCTGCTCTTCGAAGCCGGGGATGAAGGTGTTGGATCCGATCACCACCTGGATGCCCTCGCCGGCGCCGCCTTCGAAGGCTTCGCCGTTGATGGTGCCCTTAAAGGCGACGGTGACGCGATCACCCGATTCGGCCTTGGCGCCCTCGCCCTTCGCGGCATAGCCACGGTTCGAATCGGCGATGCGCTTGATCGCCTCGTCGACGTCGGCGTCGGTGACTTCGGCCACGGGCTTTTCGACCTCGAAGGTCTTGAAGTCGGCGAGCGCAATCGACGGCACCACCTCGATCGCAACCGTGTAGGTCAGATCGGTTTTGCCGTTGAGCAGCTCCTCGACCTCGGCCTGCTCGGTCGGCATGGTGATCTTCGGTTCGGTCGCCAGGCGGAAGCCGCGCTCGGAGAACAGCTGAGTGTTGGTGTCGCGGATGGTCTGGTCGATGGTCTCGGCCATCACCGAGCGGCCATAGACCTTCTTGAGGTGCGTGACCGGCACCTTGCCGGGACGGAAGCCGTTGATGCGAACCTTGTCCTTGAGGTCGACGAGCTTGGCACCGGCCTTGGCGTCGAGATCAGACGCGGGAACGCTGATCTTAAACTCGCGCTTCAAACCTTCCGAGAGGGTTTCTGTGACCTGCATGGTGTCCAATCTTCTTCTCGTTCGGTCCCGGCGCGCATGCGTCGGGACGCTGTCATTAATCGATCCGGCGCGAGGCGAACGCCTCAACGCCGGTGGTTCATCGGACCGACTTCCGGCGGACAAACATCCGCGCGGGAGCAGATCGCGTAATCCGTGCAAACGCTGAAAGCGCTTGGTGCGGGCGGAGGGACTCGAACCCCCACAACTTTCGTCACTGGAACCTAAATCCAGCGCGTCTACCAGTTCCGCCACGCCCGCGTAAATTTGCATCAAGACCGGCCGCGATGCCGCGGGCGGCGGGCTTATAGCATGTGCCCGCCTGTTCGCAGCAAAAAAATGGCCCGATAGAGGCAGGCTTCACCTAGGCACGACGGCTGGACTTATCCAGCACGGCGTGGTCCGGATCGGCCCATGAAAACGCGGATCTTCGACCTGACGAGGCGCGAGGTTTTGGCCGGATTTGGCGCCTCTGCGGCCGGGCTGACGGCGGGCGGCGCAGTCCCGGCCGTGACCGCCCAACTCGCGCTTCAGGCAAGGCCGGCAACGCTGGCTCTGAGGTCGGGGCAGCCGGCTACAGCCATCTGGGAGCTGGCCGCCGTCAGCCATCTCGGGGATGTCCGCCTCAAACGTGGCGACCGCTGCGAGGTGGTCTTCCGCAACGACCTGCCTGTGCCGCTTGCACCAGTTTGGTACGGCCTCAATGGCCCGGCCGCGGCCGACCCGCTTCGGGGTCGCGCACCGACGGCCCCGGACGCGACGGAAACATCAATCATTTCAGTGCCAACCGCGGGAACCCTGTTGGCCGACTTCCGGCTGTTCGAGGACGGCCTGAAGCAGCCCGCGCGCCCCCTTCCGATCATCGCCACCGAGACCAACACGGTCGCCGCCGATCGCGACGTGGTCCTCTTGATCGAGGAGTGGCGGCTGCGGCCGGATGGGACCGCACTTGCCCCGGGCCGGGAGCCGAAGGACACATCCCCGCTCTATACAATCAACGGAACGACTTCATTCGAACTCTCAGCTTCAGCAAATGAGCGGCTGCGGCTGCGCTTTATCAACGGCTCGCAACGTTCTGTTCTGGCGATCAAATTGGAAAGTCACGAGGTCCACGTGGTGGCCTTGGACGGACAGCCGGCTGAGCCGTTCCCGGCTCGCAACGGCGCGCTGGTGCTGGCTCCCGGCGCACGCGCCGACGCCTTCGTGGATGCGGCCACATCGGCCCCATTCCTGCTGCATGACGGCAAGGAGGCGCGCCAGGTCGGCCGCCTGATGGTCTCCGGCCAGCTTGAGCGGCGTGCGCCGCCGTTGCCGCTCTTGCCACTCCCTCCGAATGACCTGCCCGACCGGCTCGATCTGAGGGGCGCCCTGCGATTCGATGTCGCTCTCGGGGCAGCCGACGCCGGGTGGGTACGGGCCGCAAATTTCTCGACGTCCTCCGCCCCCGCCTTTCGCACCAAGGCCGGCCGCACCGTCGTGTTGGCCCTCAAGAACCCCGCCTCCGTCGCAACCGTCTTCCATCTCCACGGCCACCATTTCCGCCTGCTCGACAAGCTCGACGACGGCTGGAAGCCCTATTGGCTCGACACGCTCGCGATCGAACCCGGCCAGACCCAGCGCATCGCATTCGCTGCGGCCTCTCCCGGGCGGTGGCTGATCGAATCCGTCGTCACCGACTGGGCCGCGCCGCGGCTGGTGCGCTGGTACGGGGTGGAGTGAGCTATCGGCCACGCGTCCAAAGATAGCGAGCGTCCGGTTCTTTCTCCTCGTTTCGGGTCCCGTTGGTCTGCTCGATCAGCGTGAACCCGCGCGCTTCATAGAAGCGGCGCGCCAACGCGTTGCGCTGGAAGGTCCAGAGCTCCAGCTGTTCGCTGGCCTGCTTGGCGATATCGAGGAGTTCGGTGCCGACGCCGCGCCCTTGAACAGCAGGAAGCACGTAAAGCTGCTCGACCCAGCCGTCACGGACAGCGATGATTCCGCTCAGTACATCGGCATCGAAGCGTCCCCACACGCGGCACGTCGCCAAGACATGCTCGCGGTAGAACCAGCGGTCCTCATCCGGCGTATGCAGCCCAGCAAGCCAGGGCATCGCATGGTCGAATGCAGCCCGGTGAACCTGCGCCGCCGCGCCCATATCGGTGAGCGCGAGCGGCCTGAGCATTAGTACTCGATCCCCAGCGCATGATAGATCCGTCGGTGCACGGCGGGCAGCGTCTCGGTGAGATCCTCCGCGATCAGGCCCGGCCCCGCCTCGCTCGCCGCTTCGCCATGCATCCACACCGCGATGCTGGCGGCTTCGAACGCCGGGACGCCCTGCGCAAGGAGGCCTGCGATGATGCCGGCGAGGACGTCGCCGGCACCCGCGGTGGCGAGCCAGGGCGGAGCGTTGGCGGCGATAGTGGCGCGGCCGTCGGGCGCGGCAATCGTGGTGTCGGCGCCCTTCAGCAGCACGACCGCGCCGGAGCGCTCGGCGGCGGCGCGCACGCGCTCGATCTTCGAGCGCCCCGGATGTTTATTGCTGAGGTCGGAGAACAGCCGCGGGAACTCGCCCTCGTGCGGCGTCAGCACCACCGCCTTGTCCTGCGACGTCTTGATCGATTCGAACAGGCGCTCGGGATTGGCGGCAAAGCTCGTCAGCGCATCCGCGTCGAGCACCAGGCGCCGCTGGGAGGTAAGCGCCGTGTGGACGAGATCGCAGGTGCGCTCGCCGACGCCCGCGCCAGGGCCGATGATGCAGGTGTTGTAGCGCTTGTCGCCGAGCAGCTCGCCGAACTCGATGGCGGTATCGACGGGGTGAACCATCACCGCGGTGAGCGCAGCCGCATTGATCGCCAGCGCATCACGCGGCGTGGCCAGAGTCACCAGGCCCGCGCCGGCGCGCAGCGCCCGCGCGCGGCGAGCCGCGCCGCACCGGTCGCCGCCGCATCGCCCGAGACCGCCAGCACATGACCTCGCGCGTATTTATGGCCGTCGATGCGCGGCACCGGAAAGGCCGAGCCCCAGAAGTCCGGATCGTTCTCAAAAATCCGCGGCGCGATCTCGTCCAGCACCTGCGCCTCGATGCCGATGTCGGCGACGCGGACGTGACCGCAATGCATGCGCCCCGGCAGCAGCAGATGCGCCGGCTTCTTGCGAAAGAAGGTGACGGTCTCGGCGGCGTTCACGGCCACGCCCAGCACGGCCGCGCTGGTGCCGTTGATGCCGCTCGGCAGGTCGACCGCGAGCACCGGCGCACCATTGGCGTTGATCGCCTCGATCATCTCACGCGCCTCGCCCTCGACGGGACGGCTGAGGCCCGCGCCGAACAGCGCATCGATGATCAGCGCCGGTCGCCCGATCGCCTGCGGGTTGAACGGGAGCACCGGGTGTTTCCAACCCCGCGCCGCCGAGGCCGCGTCGCCCTGGAGCTGGTCCCGCTCGCACATCAGGATCACCGAGACCTCGCGGCCTTGCGCGGCGAGCTCGGCGGCTGCGACAAAACCGTCCCCGCCGTTGTTGCCCGGGCCGGCCACGATCAGGATCGGCCCCTGCTCCACCAGTGCGTTCGCGGCCTCGGCGACCGCCTGGCCGGCGCTGAGCATCAGCTTGAATCCGGGGGTGCCTGCTGCAATGCTGAGCTGGTCGGCGCGCTGCATTTCGGCGTTGGTCAGAACTTCCATGCCACTTCCCTGTCCAAAAGCCTTTTCAACAGGCACGTTCCGCACCGGGCTATCCGGCGGAACAACGGTCTGCACAAATATTCAACCGTTTGCCTATTTCGTAGTCTGCGGTATTTTGTGCGGGTCGGCGCCACCTATCAGAGCTGCACGTTAAAAGGCTGATAACGCTCCAATAATCAGGGCATTTGCAACTTGGCATAGACCCTGCTTTCGCGGAAGTCGCTTCGGTTCGTCGTGCTCACTGGCATTTATCAGGGTGTGGCCGGCCGTTGTTGCCGGACTGGTCAGGGATCCCGGCATAGCGAAGACAAGATCGTGCGTTAAGAAAGCGCATCCTGACGAAGACGTTGCTATTTGTTCGAAAGGCCGGGAGGCGCGCAGTGAAGAAAATCGAAGCCATCATCAAGCCATTCAAGCTCGACGAGGTGAAGGAAGCGCTTCAGGAAGTCGGCCTTCAGGGCATCACCGTCACCGAAGCCAAGGGCTTCGGCCGGCAGAAGGGTCACGCCGAGCTGTACCGCGGCGCAGAATACATCGTCGACTTCCTGCCCAAGGTGAAGATCGAGATCGTGATCGGCGACGATCTGGTCGAGCGCGCCATCGACGCAATCCGCCGCGCCGCGCAAACCGGGCGCATCGGCGACGGCAAGATTTTCGTCTCCAACATCGAAGAGGCGATCCGCATCCGAACCGGCGAATCCGGGCTGGACGCTATCTGAGCCGGGTGCTATCCCGCATTTTGCGACATTCTGACAAGAAATAGGCTGCTTCGGCGGCCTCGTTTTGTTTGTGCCTCGCGCGCCTCAAGAAGCGTGAACACGGTCGCTCGAAGTTTGGAAACCGACCCGCAGAGCCAAAAGGGGTATGCATGAAGACCGCCAAAGACGTCCTGAAATCGATCAAGGACAACGACGTCAAATACGTCGACCTGCGCTTCACCGATCCGCGCGGCAAGTGGCAGCACGTCACCTTCGACATCAGCATGATCGATGAGGACATTTTCGCCGAAGGCACGATGTTCGACGGCTCATCGATCGCCGGCTGGAAGGCGATCAACGAGTCCGACATGTGCCTGATGCCCGATCCGGTGACCGCGACGATCGATCCGTTCTTCGCCGAGACCACCATGGTCATCACCTGCGACGTGCTCGAGCCGACCACCGGCGAGCCCTACAACCGCGATCCCCGCGGCATCGCCAAGAAGGCCGAGGCGATGGTGAAGTCGATGGGCGTTGGCGACACCGTCTTCGTCGGCCCCGAAGCCGAATTCTTCGTGTTCGACGACGTGCGCTTCTCCGCCAATCCCTACAGCACCGGCTTCCGCCTCGACTCCTCGGAGCTGCCGACCAACTCCGACACCGAATATGAAGGCGGCAATCTCGGCCATCGTGTCCGCACCAAGGGCGGCTACTTCCCGGTGCCGCCGCAGGATTCCGTGCAGGACATGCGCTCGGAGATGCTCGGCGCCATGGCCAAGATGGGTGTGAAGGTCGAGAAGCACCATCACGAAGTCGCCTCCGCCCAGCACGAGCTCGGCATGAAGTTCGACACGCTGACGCTGATGGCCGACCACATGCAGATCTACAAATACTGCATCCACCAGGTCGCGCACATCTACGGCAAGACCGCCACCTTCATGCCGAAGCCGGTCTTTGGCGACAACGGCTCGGGCATGCACGTGCACCAGTCGATCTGGAAGGACGGCAAGCCGGTGTTCGCCGGCAACAAATACGCCGACCTGTCGGAGACCTGCCTCCACTACATCGGCGGCATCATCAAGCACGCCAAGGCGATCAACGCCTTCACCAATCCGTCGACCAACTCCTACAAGCGTCTGGTCCCGGGCTATGAGGCTCCCGTGCTGCTCGCCTATTCCGCGCGCAACCGCTCGGCCTCCTGCCGGATCCCCTACACTGCTTCGCCGAAGGCCAAGCGTGTCGAGGTGCGCTTCCCCGATCCGCTCGCCAATCCCTATCTCGGTTTCGCCGCGATGCTGATGGCTGGCCTCGACGGCATCAAGAACAAGATCGATCCGGGTCCGGCGATGGACAAGGACCTCTACGATCTGCCGAAGGAAGAGCTGAAGCAGATCCCGACGGTGTGCGGCAGCTTGCGCGAGGCGCTCGAAAACCTCGACAAGGACCGCGGCTTCCTGAAGAACGGCGGCGTGTTCGACGACGATTTCATCGACGCCTATATCGAGCTGAAGATGACCGAAGTCGCCCGCTTCGAAATGACCCCGCACCCGGTCGAGTTCGAGATGTACTATTCGGGCTAGGTGGCCCGAACGACCACGACGCACGAAAGGCGCCCCTCGGGGCGCCTTTTTTGTGGTCATCGAGTTTCGTTCTGCGTCTGACTCCATTTCGTTCTCAAAGAACGAATCGGAATCGAGAAAACTGGCGCGCATCAATTCTTGATATCTGGTTTATTGCGCCCGAGAGATCGCGAGCGCTGTTGGTAATTCGCAGGATGCATTCAGCGCCGCGAAATCCATCCTGGAGACTAGTTCTCGTGCCTGTTTGCGAAAATCGCCAATCCTCCGCCGCCGGTCGCAACGATCGATAGCCTTATAGGCCTCGGCGCAGCCCCGCAGCTACGCCGCCGCGCGCTGCTTCGCCACCATGGCCTGACCGAACGCCTCGAACAGTTTTCGGTTGATCGGATTGTGCTGCGGGTCGTATTCGGCGTGCCATTGCACGCCGAGCGCAAAGGTCTTGGCTTCCGCGATGCGGATCGCCTCGATGGTGCCGTCCTCGGCAATGCCCTCGATCAGCACGCGCTTGCCGGGATCGAGGATGCCCTGGCCGTGCAGCGAATTGACCCTGATCTTGTCACAGCCGAGCAATTCCGCGAACGCGCCGCCCGGTGTCAGATCGACGTCGTGACGATCGGCGAACACCACTGTCGGGTCGGGATGGATCTCACCATTCTCAAGCCTTGGCATGCGATGGTTCATGCGGCCCGGGATTTCGCGGATCTCGGGATGCAGCGAGCCGCCGAAGGCGACGTTCATCTCCTGGAGGCCCCTGCAGATGCCGAACAGCGGGATACCGCGGGCAACGCAGGCGACCGAGAGCGCCAGCGCCACCTCGTCGCGGTGGATGTCGTAGGGCTCGTGCGCCTCACACGGATCGACGTTGAAACGGGTCGGATGGACGTTGGCGCGGGCGCCGGTGAGCACGATTCCGTCGACGGTATCGAGCAGCGCGCCGATATCGGTGATGTCGGGCGAGCCCGCGAACATCACCGGCAGGCCGCCGGAAACCTCGGCCACGGCGCGCAGATTACGCTCGCCGACCATCTGGACCTGAAATCGATTCTCAACGCGATGGGCGTTCCCGATCACGCCGACGACCGGCTTTCTCATCTCCCGTTCAGACCTCTCGCCGAAGACGATTCTCCAAACATGCCCCTGGGGTGGAACAAATTCAACAGAAGGGTACGCGGGACGGCAATGCTATTTTCGCGCAAATGCCTCCCGGGCCACGATCGCGCCGCCAAGGGGCAGGCCGGCGGTCTTCAGCGCGGTCGCCGCCGGGTCGCCCGGCGCAGCCAACCAGGGCAGTTTCGTCTCGATTCCGCGCGTCATGGGCTCCCCGAGCGCGCCACCGAAATCAATCGGCCAAAGCCCGTTGGGCACTATTTCGGCGGTAAGGCCACGGAGTGCGTAACCGTCGCCCAGCACCGCCTCCACATGGTCGCCGGCGACAAGGCGCGCGGTCGTAGGGTCCAGGGGATCGCCAAAGCTCACCAGCGCGGGCATTAGGTCGCCCTGCACCGCGACGACGCCGGTCTGCCGGTTGAGCTCGTTGAACGAGACGCGGTTGCCTCGCGCAGCGCCATAAGCGCGGAGCGCGACATAGTTGATGTCGTCGAGATCGAGCTTCGCGCCCTGCTGATGCGCGAGCAATGCCATCACATTCTTTCCCCGGCCGAGGTCGACGAACACGGCCTCGCCGCGCATCGTGGTGCGGCCGCCCCGGCTATTGCCGCGATCGGGCACGACGGACAGAATGCCCGACCCGGTCTTGATCCCGTCAGGCGTCGTCACCTCGACCGCGAGGCGATATTTGTGACCGGGCCGATTGATCCGGATCTGGTCGCCAATCACGAGCACAGCCAGAAGCCCGAGCAGACCCACCCATTTGCTGATGAAACTCAAGCGCGCCCCACCTGTTCTCTCCTCGTCGGTCTGCACCGTTCATACGGCAGCGTCAAACAAGCGCGTTGACGCGGTCTTGATCAAAAGCGTGTTTGTCGAAAGAGTGCCCCCCGGTCCACCTAAAGGACATTGCGTGATCACATTCCCGAATGAACGACCCCCGACCCGTTTTGATCTGGCTTGGGGCATTTCGGTCGGCGGCATCGGTGTGGTGCTGTTCGCCGTGCTGCTCGCTTTCTCCTGGTACTTCGCGACCACCCTGCTCCTGATCTTCGCCGGGGTGCTGCTGGGCCTTGGGCTCAACGCGCTGACCAACGCGCTTGGCCGGCACGCGCGTCTTCCGCATACGCTGCGGCTCGCGATCGTCTGCTTGGCCCTCGCGCTGATGCTCGCGGGCATCGCATATCTCGGCGGCGCCACCATCGCCGATCAGGCGGCGGGACTCAGCAAAACCATCAAATCCCAGATTGGCAACGTCAAATCATTCCTGGACAATCACGGCATCGACACCAGCTTCTTCGATTTCGGGAGCTCCGGACCCGGTTCGTCTCCCGACGCGCAACCGGAGCCGACGCCGTCGGCCGGCACGGCGTCGCGCGGGGCAATACCCGGCGCAGGCGCCCTTGCCTCCAGCGGCGGGGCGATCGTGAGCCAGACGTTCAAGCTGCTGCTTGGCACCATCCACGGCGTGGGAAACATCTTCATCGTGCTGTTTCTGGGAGTCGCCTTCGCCGCCCAACCCAGCGTCTATCGCGAGGGATTGCTGTTCATCGCGCCTGCAAAACATCGCGCGCGCACGGCCGTCATCATCGACCGCGTCAGCGAGACACTTGAACGATGGCTGATCGCACAGATGATCGTCATGCTCGCGGTCGGCGCGGTAACCTGGATCGGGCTTCTCATCATCGGCATCCCGGGCTCCTTCATTCTCGGGATTCAGGCGGGACTGCTCGGCTTCATTCCGACCGTCGGCGCCATCATAGCCGGCGTCGTGGTCGTGCTGGCGAGCCTCGCCTCAGGATGGATTCCGGCGCTGTCGGCGTTTCTCCTCTTCATGGGCGTCCACGCCATGGAGAGCTACGTGCTGACGCCCCTGCTGCAGCGGCAGGCACTGGACATTCCGCCGGCCACGCTGTTCGCGTTCCAGATCCTGCTCGGCGTCGTGTTCGGGATCTGGGGCCTGGCGCTGGCGCTGCCACTCGTCGCCATCGCCAAAGTCGTGATCGACCATTTCAAGACGTATGAAGCGCCGCCTCTGGCGGAGGCGGCCTGAGCCGCCTCAGGTGATGAGCACGGTTTCGGTGTGCTCGACCTCAGGGGGTGCCGCAAAATACTGGCCGACGAGCCCGCGCCATTCGGTAAAATTCTCGGAGCCGCGAAAATCGACGGTATGGTTCTCGAGCGTTTCCCACTTCACCATCAGACGATAGCGCTGCGGCTTCTCGATCGACTTGTGCAGCTCGAAACCGTGAAAACCCTTGGAGCGGCCGAAAGCGGCCCTCGCCTTGGCGACGGCGGCCTCAAAATCCTTCTCGCTGCCCGGCTTGACGTCGATTTGCGCGATCTCGGTGATCATCTGCTTCCACCCATTTTGTTCGATGGGCGTGTCTACCGCAGCCCGGGACAAGAAAAAGGCGCCGAAACGGCGCCCTGCCCGGTCCAAAAATGCAGATCACTCAGGCGAGCAGCAGAACGGTGCCAGCCACCATCAGCGCACAACCGGCGAACAGCGCGAGCGGCCAGTAATTGCGGCCTTGCGTGTAACGCCCCTGGGCGCGGCGCTCGGTGATCAGCGCGCTCTCGTATTCGTCCGCGGTCGAGAACAGGCACGCGAAGCCGCCGCGTGCCGAAGTCGCCGCGGCTTCGAGCGACATCAAGGCGGTCTGCGGGTTCTGTCGACGGATCGATTCCATGACCGCAATGGTAGGGATCGAATGGTAAACAGGGGATTACCGCGAGGCCTCCTTTGCCTAGGCGGTCGCCGGCTGCGCTTTGGACTGCGTGTTGGGCACGCCGATCCGCGCGGCGCTCTGGCGGCGCCAGTTCTCCAGCGAAAGTGGCAGCTCCTCCGCCGACTCGACGCGGTTTCGGCCGCCGCGCTTGGCCTGGTAGAGCGCGGTGTCGGCCGAGGCCAGCAGCACTTCGAGCTCGGTGCCGGCCGGACCGCCGGCGACGCCGATGCTGACGGTGGTGTCGACCGGGCCCTCGTCGACGACGACCCCGGAGGTCTCGAAGGCCTCGCGCACGCGCTCAGCGACCAGCACGCCCTCCTCGAGCGAACACGGCAGGAGGGCGGCGAACTCCTCGCCGCCGATGCGACCCGACATGTCGCTGATGCGCAGATTGCTGACGACGACGGTCGAGAACAGTTTCAGCATCTCGTCGCCGGCGGGATGGCCGAACCGGTCGTTGATCGACTTGAAATGATCGATATCGAAGATCATCACGGTCACGGGACGTCCGGCCTTTGCCTCGCGCTCGATCACGCGCCCGCAGGCTTCCGAGAAGCCGCGGCGGTTGAGCATGCCGGTCAGCGGATCGGTGGAGGCGGCGGTTCGGTGCGCGGTGACGGTGCGATCGGACACCAGCATGAAGATCACGAACACGGTGCCGACGGCATAAAGCACGAGCTCGACCGCGAACACGGTGACCCAGATGCTGCTGGCGAAACCCGCATCGTGCGGACGCAGGAAGCTGCCGAGCACGATCGGCAGCATCAAGACGCAGCCGTGCATCACCGGCACCACGAAGGCCGGCCAGCGCCGTTGCAGGCTCTTGCGTCGCTCGACCCAGAGCTCGCTGGCGGTCAACGCCGCATAGACCGACACGATGCCGGCGCCGACGATCATGCGCAGCATGGACGCGGGGGGATCGAGCAGCGTGGCGGCAGCGACCCAGGCGAGCGCGCCGACCAGGAGACCCGGCCAATTCGGCTTGCGGCCGTGGAAGACGCGCGCCGCATTCCACACCATGCCGCACGCGACGAAGCCGACCGCGTTCAGCGCAAGGTAAAGATGCGGCCCCAATCTGTCGCCCGCCGCCGTCCAGAGCGCGACCGATGCGGCGCCGAGGAGATAGGCGGTGCCCCACCATTTCAGCGCAGCGCTATTCTCCTGCCTTCCGAAAAACACCATCATGGCGCCGAGCAGTGCGGCGACCATGGTGGCGACCAAATAGAGCGTGATGCTATCGAGCGACATCATGTCGGCCCCCTTCTAGACATAGCAGTTACGCGATCGGATCAACCGATTTGCGCGCCCTTCCAAAAGCGACGCTATGTCCCGCGGGTTCCATTCAGGTTTTCATGCGAGCCCAAGTTTTCAGGAAACACGCCATCAATTTGCATACAAACGAACAGCAAAAAGGGCGCTGAAATCAGCGCCCTTTTGCATCTCATTGAAGCCGCTTTCGCGACGAATGCGACCGATGCGATTAACGCTTCGAGAACTGGAAGGACCGGCGGGCCTTGGCCTTGCCGTACTTCTTGCGCTCGACCACCCGGGAGTCGCGGGTGAGGAAGCCGCCCTTTTTGAGCACGGTGCGCAGCTCCGGCTCGAAATAGGTCAGTGCCTTGGAGATGCCGTGACGGACGGCACCGGCCTGGCCGGACAGACCACCGCCGGCGACGGTGCAGATCACGTCATACTGGCCGGACCGCGCGGCCACGGAGAACGGCTGCTCGATCATCATGCGCAGCACGGGACGGGCGAAATAGACCTCGACCTCGCGCGCGTTGACCGTGACCTTGCCGGCGCCTGGCTTGATCCAGACGCGGGCGACCGCGTCCTTGCGCTTGCCGGTGGCATAGGCGCGGTTGAACTTGTCGACTTTCTTCTCGTGCTTGGGCGCGTCGGGCGCGGCCGCCGTCTTGAGCTGCGAGAGCTGGTCGAGCGACTGGATGGATTCGGCCATGTTATGCGGCCCTCGTGTTCTTGCGGTTCAACTTGGCGATGTCGATCTTCTCGGGCGTCTGGGCCTCGTGCGGATGATCGGCGCCGCCATAGACGCGCAGGTTGCCCATCTGGACGCGACCGAGCGGGCCACGCGGGATCATGCGCTCGACGGCCTTCTCCAGCACGCGCTCGGGATGCTTGCCCTCGAGGATCTGGCGCGCGGTGCGCTCCTTGACGTGGCCGACATAGCCGGTGTGCTTGTAATAGGTCTTCTGCTCGCGCTTGCGGCCGGTGAGAACCGCATGCTGCGCGTTGATGATGATGATGTTGTCGCCGCAATCAACGTGCGGGGTGTAGGTCGGGAGGTGCTTGCCGCGCAGGCGCATGGCGACGATGGTGGCGAGACGGCCGACGACCAGACCCTTGGCGTCGATCAGTACCCACTTCTTCGTCACCTCAGCCGGCTTTGCCGAAAAGGTTTTCATGTCAGAGTTTCCGTGAACGGGGAGCATCGGCGCGAACACCGCACCGGACTGGCGGTTTTTTAGAGAACAGAGGCGCCGCGGTCAATGCCCAAAGGCGGAATTTACTTGTTCAATATCAACGACTTAGAAATATGGTATTAAGATACCCGTAAAAAGTTCAAACGTTTGGAATGGAATAGGTCGAGGTGACATGCGCAATCGGATCGGGCGAGGTGCCGGACAATAGCTTCACCTCACCGACTGCGAGGCGCTTGCCGAGCTTGAGCAGCCGCGCCTCCGCCAGCACGTCCTGCCCGGGCTGGCCCTTGCGCAGGAAGTTAATGTTGAGATTGGTGGTCACCGCGAGCCCGATCGGCCCGATCGCGGACAACAGCACCACGTACATCGCGAAATCGGCGAGCGCCATCAGGGTCGGGCCGGACACGGTTCCACCCGGCCGCAGCATCTTTTCGCTATAGCGCTGACGCAAAAGGCAGGCCTGACCGTCCGCGCTCTCGATCGTGATGTCGTCGCCGCTGAAGGCCTGGGGAAACTCGTTGCGGAGGAACTGCTCGAGCTCCGCCACGCTCATTTTCGCTAACGCCATGCTGCCCCTCACCCTCGCTTCACGTCCCCTGTTACATTAAGTTATCTGCGTCATCCAATCGCAATAATCCAACCGGAAACGCTTTGATGTCCGTCCAGGCCGCCCGCGCCCCCTCCCCGCAACTGCCGATCCTGCTGCGCGAGACCGTCGGCCCTATCGCGGTCCTGACCCTGAACCGCCCGGCCGCCCGCAACAGCCTGTCGGCGGCGATGATCGCAAGCCTGCATGCCGAGCTCAACGAGATCCGCGACGACAAGTCCGTCCGCGGCGTCGTGATCGCGGCCAACGGTCCCGCCTTCTCCGCCGGCCACGACATGAAGGAGCTGACCGCGCGTCGCGGCGACCCGGATCGCGGCCGTGCCTTCTTCGCCGAGATGATGACCGCCTGCAGCGCGATGATGCAGGCGATCGTGCACCTGCCCAAGCCCGTGGTCGCATCCGTTCAGGGCATCGCCACTGCCGCCGGCTGCCAGCTCGTGGCCAGCTGCGATCTCGCGATCGCCTCGGAAGCAGCACACTTCGCCACTCCGGGCGTCGACATCGGCCTGTTCTGCTCGACGCCAATGGTGGCGCTGTCGCGCAATGTGCCGCGCAAGCAGGCGATGGAGATGTTGCTGACAGGCGAGCCGATCCCGGCCGCACGCGCTCGCGAGATCGGGCTCGTCAATCGTGTCGTCGCCGCCGGCAGCGAGCGCCATGCCGCCATTGCGCTCGCCGAACAGGTCGCGCTGAAATCCGCCTATACCGTCAAGCTCGGCAAGGAGGCGTTCTACCGCCAGGCCGAGATGAACCTTGCAGATGCCTATCGCTATGCGGCAGAGGTGATGACCGAGAACATGATGGCGCGCGACGCCGAGGAAGGCATTGGCGCCTTCATCGAGAAGCGCACGCCGACATGGCGGGATGAGTAATTCGTCATTGCGAGCGAAGCGAAGCAATCCAGAATCCCTCCTCGGAGACAGACTGGATTGCTTCGTCGCTTCGCTCCTCGCAATGACGGCGAAAGATGAGCCCGAAAAGATGAGCCAATGAACCACGACGCCTATCCCGACAATTACATCCGGGGCATCCTCAACAACGTGAAATCGATCGCGATGGTCGGCGCCTCGCCGGCCAACGTGCGGCCGAGCTATTTCGCGTTCAAATATCTGGCCCAGCGTGGCTACGACATGATCCCGGTCAATCCCGGCCATGTCGGCAAGGAGCTGCTCGGAAAACCCTTCGTCGCCTCGCTGTCCGACATCGGCCGTCCCGTCGACATGATCGACATTTTCCGCAACTCCAGCCACATCATGCCCGTGGTCGAGGAAGCCCTCACGCTCGATCCGCTGCCGATGGTGATCTGGATGCAGTTGGGGGCACGCGACGACGCGGCGGCGCTGAAGGCGGAATCGGTCGGTATCAAGGTGGTGATGAACCGCTGCCCCAAGATCGAATATGGCCGCCTGTCGTCGGAGATCTCGTGGATGGGCGTCAATTCACGCACGCTGAGCTCGAAACGCGCTCCGGTGCCGACGCAGGGCATGCGGCTATCCCTCAATCGGATGAGTGTCGGCGGCGGCGAAACCGCGGCATCGGACCGCGCCGCCAAAAACAAGACCGAGCAAAGCTGACGCAGTTGCGAAGGTTTCATTTCGCGAACGCGACAATGCGTAGCACGATCGTTCCGATGTGAAGCCGCGCCTTGACGGCAGCCGCGGCGCCAATCAGCATGCCGCGCGATTTCAGACCACGACAACAGGACGCCCTCAATGAGCGATCGCCTTCCGGGATTTTCGACCCTCGCCGTGCATGCCGGTGCACAGCCCGATCCCACCACTGGTGCGCGCGCGACCTCCGATCTATCAAACGACGTCGTTCGTCTTCAACGACGCCGACCACGCCGCCTCTCTGTTCGGCCTGCAGGCCTTCGGCAACATCTATACCCGCATCGGCAATCCCACCAACGCGGTGCTGGAAGAGCGCGTCGCAGCACTCGAAGGCGGCACGGCCGCGCTGGCGGTGGCCTCGGGCCATGCCGCGCAGGTCGTGGTGTTGCAGCAATTGCTCCAGCCCGGCGACGAGTTCATCGCCGCGCGAAAGCTCTATGGCGGCTCCATCAACCAGTTCACCCACGCGTTCAAGAGCTTCGGCTGGAACGTGGTGTGGGCCGATCCCGACGACATCGCGAGCTTCGAACGCGCGGTCACGCCGCGCACGAAAGCGATCTTCATCGAGTCCATCGCCAATCCCGCCGGCAGCATCACCGACATCGAGGCGATCTCGACGGTGGCGCGCAAGGCGGGCGTCCCGCTGATCGTCGACAATACGCTGGCCTCGCCCTATCTGATCCGCCCGATCGACCACGGCGCCGACATCGTCGTGCACTCGCTGACGAAATTTCTCGGCGGCCACGGCAATTCGATCGGCGGCATCATCGTCGATGCCGGCACTTTCGACTGGTCGACAGGCGGCAAATATCCGATGCTATCGGAGCCGCGGCCCGAATATCACGGCATCCGGCTCCAGGAGACGTTTGGCAATTTCGCCTTCGCGATCGCCTGCCGCGTGCTCGGCCTGCGCGACCTCGGACCCGCGCTGTCGCCGTTCAACGCCTTCATGATCCTCACCGGCATCGAGACATTGCCGCTGCGCATGCAGAAGCACTGCGACAATGCGAAAGCGGTCGCCGAATTCCTCGCCGGCCATCCGGCGGTGGCCGCGGTGAACTATGCGGGCCTTGCAAGCGACAAGTACAACCAGCTCGCGCGCAAATACGCGCCGAAGGGTGCCGGCGCCGTGTTCACCTTCAGCCTGAAGGGCGGCTACGATGCCGGCGTCAGCCTGGTGTCGAAGTTGCAGCTGTTCTCGCATCTGGCCAATGTCGGCGACACCCGCTCGCTGGTCATCCATCCGGCCTCGACCACGCACAGCCAGCTCGACGACGCCGCTAAGGTCAAGTCCGGCGCCGGCCCCGACGTGGTGCGGCTCTCGATCGGCATCGAGGACAAGGAAGATTTGATCGCCGATCTGGAACAGGCGCTGGGCACGTAGCTGTCCTGGTCATTCCGGGGCGCCTGAGTGCGCCCCGGAATATGGCTCCAGTTAACAGTCATTAACCATATCTGCCGCATACATCGTCACTGGATCGCCCCTTTGATCGGAGCCGACGATGCTGCGCTGGATGGTGCCTGCCCTTGCGGCGATGCTGACGGTCTCAGCTGCGATTGCCGCCGATTTGCCGGCCACGCCAAAGCGGCGGGCGGCCGCTCCGCCACAGGAGCCGCCGCAGGTCTATGTCGAGACCGATCCGGATGCGCTGATCTCGCCGGCCTACGGCATCGGCAGCTACATCCGCAATTTGCCGGGTACGCCACTGCTCCCGGGCTCCCACACGCTGCCGGGCTATTACGGCCGCCCCTGGGACTACGATTACCAGGGCGCGTATTACGGCGGGAAGCAGGTCGATTATTTCTGGCGCCTGCCCTACTCGTGCGGCATCTACGGCTATTGCTGAAGAGCAGATCCGATCAGCCGGCCTGACCGACGGGAACGGCGCGCGGCTGCGCTTCGGTTGCGCCACGCGGCGCGAGCCGCTCTGTCTGCATCACCGCAAGCGTCAGCACCACGATCGCAACTGCCTGATGCGCGAGCGCGAGATCAATCGGCACCTGGTTGAGCAGCGTGAGGATGCCGAGCACGCCTTGCAGGCTGACCGCGCCCAGCAGCAAGAGCGCGCCGCTTGCCGCAGAACCCGCGCGTGAACGGACCGCATCGAACGCGTGCAACGCCGCCAGCGCGAACAGCGCATAGGCCGTCATGCGGTGCTCGAACTGCACCGTCAGCACATTGTCGAACATGTTGCGCCACCACGGCGTCTCGAACCACAGCCGTTCCGCCGAGGGAATGAACGCGCCGTCGATCTGCGGCCAGGTGTTGTAGGCGCGGCCCGCGCGCAGGCCCGCAACCAGAGCACCAAAATAGATCTGGATAAAGGTCACCGCGAGGAGCAAGGCGCTGGTAAAGCGCAGCCGCGACGATGCTGCGATCTGCGGACGCCCGGCGAGCCGCCGCACCGTCCAGACGATGCCGGCGAAGATCACGAGCGCGAGCATAAGATGTGTCGCCAGCCGATATTGCGACACCTCGACGCGTTCGGACAGCCCCGAGGCCACCATCCACCAGCCGACCGCGCCCTGGAGGCCGCCGAGCCCAAACAATAGCCACAGCCGCCGCTTCAACTCACCGGACAGGCCGCCGCGCCAGAGGAAGAACAGGAACGGCAACAGATAGGCGACGCCGATGAAACGGCCGAGCAGCCGATGGCTCCATTCCCACCAGAAGATCTCCTTGAACTCGGACAGGCTCATGCCGGCGTTGAGCTCGCGATATTGCGGGATCGTCTTGTAGGCCTCGAAGGCCGCCGTCCACTGCGCTTCCGAAAGTGGCGGCACGCTGCCCGTGACTGGCTTCCACTCGACGATCGAGAGCCCGGATTCCGTCAGCCGCGTTGCGCCTCCGACCAGTACCATCAGCGCGATCAGCGCAGCCACTGAGATCAGCCACCAGCGCACGGCGCGATACGGCTCGGACGGGGCGGAATTCGTCGTCATTCGAGGCAAAACCAGAGCTTGAACCGGACTGCGTGCCCCTTATAGTCCCCCGCTCCCGCAGCGCAAGTTACGCGAAAGCCGCGATATTCCGTCATGACGATCCGCACTCGCAAGTTCCTCGGCACCATCCTGCTCCTGGTGCTCGCCACCGTCTGGGCACTGCTCGGCATGGCGCTGGCGCAGATGCCGTGGATCGCCGAATCCGGCTGGCGGCAGGCGATCTACTACGTGGTGGTCGGCATGGGCTGGGTGCTGCCGGCGATGCCGATCGTGAGCTGGATGCAGCGGCCGGACCGGGCCAAGTCGAGTTCGTAGCGCTTCCAGTTCGTAGCGCTTCTAGGTCCCAGCAGTGCCAGTCGGCTTCACCGGCGCAAAAGCGACCCCCGACACCAGCACCCGCATCATGCGCAGCGAGCGCACCCGGCCGTCCCAGGAAATGCGCGGCAGCGCGCGCAGATTGGTGCGTCCCTCCGCGTCCACCACGCCCGGGATCGTCGTCACCGCGCTGGCAAAGCCCGCCTCCTCCGCCATGATGACATGGCTGCGCCGGAACGAGGCGCGATCACCGAACGGAAAGGCGAGATGCCGGATGTCGCGATCGAAGGCCGCCTCCGCCACCGCCTTGCCCATCGTCATCTCGCGCAGTGCGACCGCATCCTTCATGTTGGCGAGAACGGGATAGTTCACGGTCGCACTGCCGATTGTCACCAGCGGATCGGCCGAAAGCCTTGCCAGATCCTCCCAATTCATCGATGCCTCGCGTGAGAGCGCGGCAAGGTCGACCCGGTAGCGCGTGCAGAGGTCTGCGATCGCAGCCGACACATCCGCCGGCGGCAGCGAGCGCAGCCAGGCCTCGAGGAACGAAAACAGCGCCTGCTTCTCCGCGTTGCCAGTCACAGTGAAGCGCTGCTCCTTCTCGCCCATCAAGAGACTGACACGGCTCTCGCGCGCGATCACCTGTTCGAGTCCGAGCCACCAGGCCTCACCGACGCCGTCGGGAAACGCCGTGGGCACATAGATCGTGAAGGGCACGGCGTGGCGCGCCAGCACCGGATAGGCAAAGTCGATCAGATCCTTGCCGGCGCCGTCGAAGGTGAGTGCCACGAAGCGCCGCTGTTCCGACAGCGTCACCGCGCGCCGGCAGACCTCGTCCATGCCGACGAAATCATAGTTCCACCGCTTCAGCGCGCGAATGGCGCGATCGAGGAAATGCGGCGTGATCTCGTTCTCGCGCAGCGGCTGAAACCCGCCGCGCCGGCGCGACCGCACATGCGCAAAGCGCAGGATGGCGCCGGCTCCACGACTGCGCAGCGCAGCCTGGCCCGTGAACCAGGTCAGCTCAAGTCGCAGCCGTTCCAGCCATCTGTCGTCGGATGCCAATGTCCCACCTCGCGCCCGTCGGCGGCCGGTCCCCTCTTATAGTCATTACCCTTTGTTGACATTTCTTTGCAAAGGTCGGCCACAGGCCGAATTACGCATATTTTTGATTTCTCGACAGGTTCGCGAATGACCATGGCTGCGGCGATGCAAAGCCGGACGGCAGAATTGCCAGCGCAGTCGAAAGCGGGCCGCATCGCGCATGTCGATATCGTGACCGATCTCGGCGCGGCCGAGGCCGTCTGGCGCGCCTTCGAGCAGCCCGGTCATCTCTTCACGCCCTATCAGCGATTTGATCTGCTCAGTCCCTGGCAGCGTCTGGTCGGCGAGCAGGAACGCGCCCGCCCCTTTATCGTCATTGCCCGCGACTCCGAGCATCGGCCGCTGCTGCTGCTGCCGCTCTCGCTGCGCCAAAGCCACGGCGTGCGCACCGCCTGCTTCATGGGCGGCAAGCATACGACCTTCAACATGGGCTTGTGGAACGCCGAATTTGCAGCGCAGGTCGCCAGCGGTGATCTCGACGCGCTGCTTGCGCCGCTCAACGAACATGCCGACGTGCTCGCACTGACGCAGCAGCCGCTGCACTGGAACGACCAGCAGAACCCGTTCGCGCATTTGCCACGCCAAAGCGCGATCAACGGCTGCCCGCTGCTCACGATGGAACCGGGCGGTCCGCCGGCATCGCGGATCAGCAACTCCTTCCGCCGCCGCCTCAAGAGCAAGGAGAAGAAGCTCCAGGCGCTCGCCGGCTATCGCTATCATTTGGCGACCACCGATGCGGACATCACCCGCCTGCTCGACTGGTTCTTCCGTATCAAGCCGGCTCGGATGGCCGAACAGAAGCTGCCCAACGTCTTCGCAGAGCCCGGCGTCGAGCAATTCGTCCGCAGCGCCTGCCTTGCACCACGCGGCGACGGCCGCGTCATCGACATCCACGCGCTCGAATGCGACGACGAGGTGATCGCAATCTTCGCTGGCGTCGCCGACGGCCAGCGCTTCTCGATGATGTTCAACACCTACACGATGTCCGAGCACGCCCGCTACAGCCCCGGGCTGATCCTGATGCGCTACATCATCGACCGCTGCGCCGAGCGCGGCTACCGCTCGCTCGACCTCGGCATCGGCTCGGACGAGTACAAGCGGATGTTCTGCAAGGACGACCAGGACATCTTCGACAGTTTCGTTCCGCTGACGTCACGCGGAAAGCTCGCGGCCATGGCGATGTCCTCGCTGAGCCACGGCAAGCGGCTGGTGAAACAGAACCAGATGTTGTTCGACCTGGCGCAGCGGCTGCGGCGAGCGTTCGGGTAGCTCTCGCCATTGCACGACTGCCCACCTTCTCCCCTTGTGGGAGAAGGTGGCACGAAGCGCCGGATGAGGGGTTGTATCAGCAAGTCAAAATGCGAGAGGCACGCGCGGAGAGAGACCCCTCACCCGTCTCGCCGCTATCGCGGCGAGCCACCCTCTCCCACAGGGGGAGAGGGTAAGAAAACGCCTGCGCCGCCACGACGCGCGGCGCGTCCCTCGCATCCGACGGCTGCACCGGTCTGTTCAGCATCGTCACTTCATTGAATCCGACGGCGCTGAGCTGCTCGCACATCAGTGCGCGCGCATCCGGCGCCATCGACGCGTCGGGCACGACGACGGCGCGGGCATTCGCCGTCAGGAGCTCCGCAGGAAGGTCGGAGGCACTGCCGGCATCGAGCAGCACGTGGTCGTAGGCGCGCAGCAGCGCGTCGATCGCGAGCGTCACGCGGGGCGACTGCAACAGGCTGCGATCGAAGCCGGGGCGGCCTGCCATGACCAGATGCAGCCGCGAGAGCTTGTCCCGGGTGATGATCTGCGCGAACGACGCCTCGCCCTGCATCAGTTCGGCGAGGCCGGGTGCCGAGGCATCGACGGACACGGCGGCCATGGTCGGCGAGGACGCGGCGAGATCGACCACGACGACCCGCGCATCGCGCGCCAGGTGCCGGGCCAATGTCAGCGTCGACAGCGTGATGGCTTCGCCGCTCGCAGTGCCGAGCACCGTGACCTTCTTCGCCATGGCTCCGGCGGCGCGCAGGCTGTCGGCCAGATGCTCGATCTCCGCGAATTCGGCGACATCGGCATCGGCCGTCATCTCCGGCTGCAGCGGCGCGGGTTCTGCCATGACCGGATCGACGACCGGATCGGCGAAGGGCTCGACGACCTCCGGTTGGACGATTTGTTCCTGGCGAGCCGACGCCCGCATGAGCGTTGGCGTGAACACCGCCACCGCACGGGGCGCGGTCTGGCGCAACAACTCTCCGGTGACGACGACGCCCGACGAGAGCAGCAGTGTCGCGATCGTCGCGATCAGCACGATCGGCAGCTTCTTCGGATAGGCCGGCGTGTTCGAGACGACGGCGCGCGAGATGATGCGGCCATCCGTCGGCGCGGTGTCGATGGTCTCGCGGGTGTTGGCCTCACGGTACTTCGCGAGATAGGTTTCGAGCAGGTCGCGCTGCGCCTTGGCCTCACGCTCGAGGGCACGGAGCTGCACGTCCTGGCCGTTGGTGGCCGTCGCCTGCTTCTTGAGCTGCTCGAGGCTCGCCGACAATTCCTGAACGCGCCCGCTGGCGGCGCGCGCATCGTTTTCGAGCGTGCGGGCGAGCTTGGCGGCCTCGTCGCGGATCTGGGTGTCGAGGTCGGCGAGCTGCGCCTTCAACTCCTTGATGCGCGGATGGTTGCCGAGCAACGTCGACGATTGCTCGGCCAGCTGGGCCCGCAACGCCACGCGCTGCTGCGAAGGCGTGCGCATCGATTCCGAGTTCAAAATTTCCGACGATCTCGATCGGTTTGCCGCTCTGGATCATCTCGCGGATCAGGCGCGCCTTGGACTCGGCATCGGCCTTGAGCGCGCGCGCATTGTTGAGCTGGGTGTTGACCTCGCCCATCTGCTGGTTCGATAGCGTCGTGTTGTTGGTGCCGACGAACAGGCTCGACTTGGAGCGGAAGTCCTCGGCCTTCGCTTCGGCCTCGGAGACATTCCGTCGCAGCTCGTCGATCCTGCCGGCATACCACTGGCTGGCGTTTCGGGCCTGGTCCTGGCGCGCATCCTGCTGGAGCACGAGATAGCCGTCGGCGATCGAATTGGCGACGCGCACGGCGAGATCGGGATCGGCAGACTGGAATTCGATCACGATCACGCGTGACTTGTCGACAGCGTAGGCCTGGAGGCGCTCGTAATAGGCGTCCAGCACCCGCTCTTCCGGCGTCATCGAGAACGGATCGCGGCCCATGCCGACCAGCGCCGCAAGAGACTTCAGCGGCGAAACGCCTTGCAGCACCGGATCGAACTCGGGCCGCTCCGCAAGCTTGTTCTTCCTGATGATCTCGCGCGCGAGATCGCGCGACAGCACGAGCTGCACCTGGCTGGTGACGGCTTCGGCGTCGAGCGCCTGCCGTTCCTCGGCGCGATCGCTATTGGGCCGCAGAAACACGTTCTCACGGCCGTCGATCAGGATACGGGATTCAGACTTGTAGCGCGGCGTGATGAGATTGACGATTGCGATGGATGCGACGAGCGCCAGCACCGTCGGAACGATGATCCAGCCGCGCTTGCGCGCCAATGCCGCGCCGAGCGCGTGCAGGTCGATGTCGCCGGATTCGACTGGCGCCGGCCGCGGAGCAACGGGCGCAGGCTTTGCTTCAATGCTGGACTCGAGTTCAGCCCGCTTGGCTGCTGCCTTCGAGACAGCCCGCTTGACCACCGCCTTGTCCTTGCCGGCACGCCAGAACGCTAAACGCATCGAACACTCCCGCAGGCGCAACGCCACGAACCTACCTCAACCAGGGCGATTACACTCCATTAAGGTTGCCGCTGGGTTAATCGCAGCGTCGGGCGGCTCGCGCAGGTGCGTCCGTCACCGTTTGTTAACCACGAGGCCTCTTAATCCGTCTCGATATTTCGTCAGATTGTTCGAGCATTCGCCGTCGAGCGCTGGTTTTGATCATGCCCCCCTTTCCCGACCAGCCGCTTCGCATCCTGCACGCCGTGCGCGCTCCGGTCGGCGGCATCTTCCGCCACATCCTCGACGTCGCCAACGGCCAGGTCGATCGTGGCCATCATGTCGGCATCCTCGCCGACAGTCTCACCGGCGGTGAGCGCGCCGACAAGGCCCTTGCCGAGCTCGCACCGCGGCTGAAGCTCGGCGTGCACCGGATGGCGATCCGCCGCGAACCGTCGCCCGACGATGTGCTGGTCTGGTTCCGCTTGCGGCGCCTGATCGCCACGCTCAAGCCCGACGTCATGCATGGCCACGGCGCCAAGGCCGGCGCTTTCATCCGCATGCGGCGGCGATCCGACGACACCATCCGCATCTACACCCCGCATGGCGGCTCGCTGCATTATCCCCTCAACACCCTCAAGGGCGAGTTTTACGCGCGGCTCGAGCGTGCGCTGATGGACGCGACCGACCTGTTCCTGTTCGAAAGCGCGTTTGCCCGCGACACCTATCAGCGCATCGTCGGCAAGCCGAAGGGCGTGGTGCATTGCGTCTTCAACGGCGTGACGCCGGAGGAATTCGAACCTGTCGTCATGGCCGACGACGCCACCGACCTCGCTTATGTCGGTGAGTTCAGGCACATCAAGGGCGCCGATCTGCTGGTCGACGCGGTGGCGCGCCTGCACGAGGGCGGTAAGAAGGTCACGCTGACGCTCGGCGGTGACGGCGAGGAGACCGCGGCGCTCAAAGCGCAAGTCGAGAGGCTCGGCCTCTCCAGCGCCATCCGCTTCATCGGTCACGTCAAGGCACGCTACGGCTTTTCCAAGGGGCGGCTGCTGGTCGTTCCCTCGCGTGGCGATTCCATGCCCTATGTCGTGATCGAGGCCGGTGCCGCCGGGATACCGATGATTGCGTCCAAGATCGGCGGCATTCCCGAGATTTTCGGCGCGGAGAACCCGGCTCTGTTTGCGCCGAGCAACGCGGAAGCCATGGCGGAGGCGATCGCGGCCGCGCTCGACAATCCGCTGGGAACAGCGCAGCGCGCCTTGTCGCTTCGCGAGCGCATCTCCGCGCATTTCTCGCAGCAGGCGATGGTCGAGGGCGTGCTCGCGGGCTATCGCGACGCATTTACCAATCACTAACCATTCTTAAGACCCGCTTTAGAGAATCTTCCGATTTGTCCGATAACCCAAGCGCCAGGGGATGCTCGCCCGGGACGCAAGGACGCGGCCCGCGGGTTTTTGGAATGGACGTGGACGCCCGTGGAACCGCTCAACGCACGCTCGATGCTCGATGCCGCGACCAGCGCCGCGGCGAAGCCGGCTGACCGGCCCTTTGTGGAGCGGCGTCAACGGCTCTCGGCCGCCGCGCTCGACGTCGTCAACCAGAAGGTCGCCCGCGCCTATTCGCCGATCGTGATCACCGGCTTCGTGCGCCTCGCCGATTTCGCGCTGCTGAGCCTCGTCGGCATCGTACTCTATCTCGGCTATGTCATGCCGCACGCCGGCTCCTTCAGCTGGATCTATCCCGCGCAGATCATCGCCGTCGCGGTCTCCGCCGTGGTCTGCTTCCAGGCCGCCGATATCTATCAGGTGCAGTTGTTCCGCGGTCAGCTCCGGCAGATGACGCGGATGATCTCGTCCTGGTCGTTCGTCTTCCTGTTGTTCATCGGCATCTCCTTCTTCGCCAAGTTCGGCAGCGAAATATCGCGGCTCTGGCTTGCCGCCTTTTACGTCCTCGGGCTCGCCGCGCTCCTCTGCGAGCGTCTGGTGCTGCGCTCGCTGGTGCGCGCCTGGGGGCGCGAGGGCCGGCTCGACCGCCGCACCATCATCGTCGGCTCCGACCGCAACGGCGAACAATTGGTCGAGGCGCTGAAGCAGCAGGAGGATTCCGACATCCATGTGCTCGGCGTGTTCGACGACCGCAACGACAGCCGCGCGCTCGACACCTGTGCCGGCGCGCGCAAGCTCGGCAAGGTCGACGACATCGTCGAATTCGCCCGCCGCACCCGCGTCGATCTCGTGCTGTTCGCGCTGCCGATCTCCGCCGAGACGCGCATCCTGGAGATGCTGAAGAAGCTCTGGGTGCTGCCGGTGGACATCCGCCTCTCCGCACACACCAACAAGCTGCGCTTCCGCCCCCGCTCCTATTCCTATATCGGCGAGGTGCCGACGCTGGACGTGTTCGAGGCGCCGATCACCGACTGGGACCTGGTGATGAAATGGCTGTTCGACCGCATGGTCGGCACCCTCGCGCTGCTCGTGGCCTTGCCGGTGATGGGATTGGTAGCGCTGGCCGTGAAGCTCGACAGCCCCGGACCCGTGCTGTTCCGCCAAAAGCGCTTCGGCTTCAACAACGAGCGCATCGACGTCTACAAGTTCCGCTCAATGTACCATCATCAGGCCGATCCGACGGCCTCGAAGGTCGTGACCAAGAACGACTCGCGCGTCACCCGCGTCGGCCGCTTCATCCGCAAGACCAGCCTCGACGAGCTGCCGCAGCTCTTCAACGTGGTCTTCTCCGGCGATCTCTCTTTGGTCGGCCCACGTCCGCATGCGGTACAGGGCAAGCTGCAGAGCCGCCTGTTCGACGAAGCCGTCGACGGCTATTTCGCCCGCCACCGGGTCAAGCCCGGCATCACCGGCTGGGCCCAGATCAACGGCTGGCGCGGTGAGATCGACAACGAAGAGAAGATCCAGAAGCGCGTCGAGTTCGACCTCTATTACATCGAGAACTGGTCGGTGCTGTTCGATCTCGTCATTCTGCTGAAGACGCCGATCTCGCTGCTGACCAAGAACGAGAACGCGTATTGAGTTGAATATTTCCGTCATGCCCCTCCTTGTGCGCTGTTGCGCACTGGGGCGGGGCATCCGGTACTCCGCGGCGCCGGCCGTTTCCGCAATAGACGCCGCGGAGTACTGGATCGCCCGGTCAAGCCGGGCGATGACAGCGGTATTTGTGGCGTACCAGTTGCGTAAACGTGTGAGCGTGTGATGGCGTATGCGGCAACAGCCGGGGAGATGAATGCAGCGGTTCGGGCCGCGCCCGGCGTGTTGGCGCTCCAGCGCGCGCTGGTATGGCTGGTCGGCGCCTCCGGCGCGATCGTGTTCATCGAGCCGAGCCCCTACGAGATCGTGACGCTGCTGGCCACCGTCACCTTCTTCGCCACCGGACTGCGTCTGCGGCTCGCTTTGATGCCGCTGGTGCTGATGCTGGTCCTGCTCAATATCGGCTATACGATCAGCGCGATCCCGCTGTTCGAGCAGTCCGAGGTGGTCAGCTGGATTGCGACCTCCTGGTACATGGCGGTGACGGTCGTGTTCTTCGCCATGGTCACGTCGGAGGACACCGCTGCCCGGCTCGACATGCTCCGCCGCGGGCTCGTGATCGGCGCGATGGTCGCCTCGCTGTCGGCGGTCGCCGGCTACTTCCACCTGGTTCCCGGCGGCGACGACCTCCTGACACTGTACGGACGCGCGCGCGGCACCTTCAAGGATCCGAACGTGCTCGGCGCCTTCCTGATCCTGCCGGCGCTGTTCTCGCTGCAGAGCGTCGTCTCCGACAAGTTCGGCAAGGCCCTCCGCAACGTCATCGCCTTCGGCATCATGTCGCTCGCGATCCTGCTCGCGTTCTCCCGGGCCGCCTGGGGCGGGCTGGTGCTGACATCCGCCTTCATGCTGGCGCTGATGGTGCTGACCAGCCGCACCAACGCGCAGCGCTCGCGCATCATCGTCATGGCGATTTTGGCCGCGGTGCTGGGCCTCGCGCTGATCGCGGTGTTGATGTCGTTCGATTCCACCGCCGAAATGTTCAAGCAGCGCGCGAGCTTCGACCAGAGCTACGACGAAGGCAGGTTCGGCCGGTTCGGCCGGCACATCCTGGGAGCGGAGATGGCGCTCGACCTGCCGTTCGGCATCGGCCCGCTGCAATTCCACCGCTTCTTCCCCGAGGACACCCACAACTCTTATCTCAACGCCTTCATGTCGGGCGGCTGGCTGTCCGGCATCTGCTACCCCGCGCTGGTCTTCACGACCGTCATCATGGGCGTCAGGCACATCTTCGTGCCGGTGCCCTGGCAGCGCGCTTATCTGGCGGTGTTCTCCGCCTTCGTCGGCACCGTCGGAGAAAGTTTCGTGATCGACACCGACCACTGGCGGCATTTCTGGATGATGCTGGGCGCGATGTGGGGCATGATCGCGGCTGCGCAGATCTACAAGATCAGGGCTGGCGACGAAGCTTCTTCAGCTTGAGATCGGGGCGTTTCTCGGGCGGCGTGTCGAGCAGGCCTTTCAGCGCCGCGGTCGCCGCCAGCACGCCCTTGTAGCCCTCATTGGCGAAGCGCAGCAGCAGGCGCAATTCCTGGTCGGAATAGCCGCCAAAAACCTTCTCCATCGCCTGCTGCATCGGCACGTAGAACTGGCCGAGCCTTTCGATCGCCTCCGGCACGACCGCAATGAAGACCTTGCGACGATCGGCATCGTCGCGCTCACGACGGACCAGGCCCGCCTTTTCGAGCCGGTCGACCACGCCGGTGATGGCGCCGGTCGTGAGCCCCGTGACTTCGGCGAGCCGGCCGGCGGTGACGCGGCCTTCGAGGTACAGGATGTCCATGCATTCCAGGTCGGAATTGGCGATTCCGGCAACGTTCGCAACGGTCTGGCCATAAAGCACGCCCTGCGCGGACGACCTGCGCATCGCTTCCTCGAGCTCCTGCAGCAGCGCGGCGCGCGCCTTCGTCCTTGACAAGGCAAACCTCATATCTTAGTCGATATATATCTTAGTCACTAAGAGATTTAGCGACTGTAATTCTCCTAGCACCAGGGAAACGTCGGGAGCAAGCCATGTCCTATCGTCCTCGCAAGGCCCTGATCATCGGCGCCGGCATCGCCGGCCCCGTCGCGGCGGTCCTGCTGCGCCGCGCCGGCATCGAGTCCGCGATCTACGAAGGCTGGCCCTATTCGAAAGGCATCGGCGGCGGCCTTCAGATCGCGCCGAACGGCATGCAAGTCATGGACGAGATTGGCCTTTCGAATGAGCTGATCAGCCGCGGCTCGATCGCGGAATCGTTCGACTTCTATTCGCAAGGCGGAGAGAGGCTCGGATCGATCAACCGCGACATGGCGCGACGTTTCGGCCAGCCCGCGGTCAATGTCTGCCGCGCCACGCTGAACGAGATGCTGATCGACAAGGCCTGGTGCGCATGCGTTTCACTTTATTTCGAGAAGCGCCTGATCAAGATCGAGGATCGCGCCGACCAGCCGATCATCGCCTACTTCGCCGACGGTACCACGGCCGAAGGCGACTTCCTGATCGGCGCCGACGGCGTGCATTCGGTGACGCGACGCCAAGTGGTGCCGGACGGGCCGCAGCCGTTCGATACCGGACTGATCGGCTTCGGCGGCTTCGTGCCGCACGCCGTCCTGGATGGCCGGCCGATCGGCCGGCACGTCGAAACCACGTTCGGACAGAGCGGCTTCTTTGGCTACGGCTATTGCAGCCCCGATCCGAACGACGGCGTGATGTGGTGGAGCACGCAACCCGCGCACGGCATGGACGCGGCGATGTTTCGCGCGCTCGACCATGCAACGCTGAAGCAGCACCTGCGCGGCTTCCACCGCGGCTGGCACGATCCGATCCCTGGCATCATCGAGGCAGCCGAGAACATCGTGGTCACCGACACGCTCGACGTCGCCACCCTGCCGACCTGGTCGCGCAAGCGCTCGCTGCTGATCGGCGATGCCGCCCATGCGACCAGCCCCCATGCCGGCCAGGGCGCCTCGCTCGCGCTGGAGGATGCGATGCGCCTCGCCCGGTTGATGCAGCAAGGCCGGGAGCTCGGCGCCACCTTCCAGGCCTTCGAGGCCGAACGGCGCCCGCGCACGGAAAAGATCGTCTCCATGGCCCGCCGCAACGGCAACAACAAGCGCGAGTTCAGCGCCACCGGCGCGTGGATCCGCAATCAGATGATGAAGTGGCTGCTGCCGCTGGGCGCGAAAAGCATGGAGTTCATGTACGCCTACGACGCGCGGGCGGTGTAGTGGCACGAACGCTGTCATGCCCGCCTTGTGCGCACTTGCGCACCGGGGCGGGCATCCAGTACGCCGCGGCCTCTCGATTCAATCGGTGCCGTCTCTGGAATACTGGATCGTCCGGTCGAGCCGGACGATGACACCGTGATTGCGGCAAGTGACCGCCTCTACTTCTCCACCGCGAACGTCAGCCCGGCATTCTCGACCAGCCGCTTGATCAGCTTGTGCTGCATCGCCGCGCCCGGGGTCCAGAAGCCGGCTGCGACGTCAGTCGTGTCCCGCAGCATGCAGATGGCGCATTCGGAGATCATCTTCGAGGTCGAGCCGTAGCCGGGATCGCGGTCGCCGGTGACGCCGGCGCGAACCATGCGGCCATCGGGTGCGATCGCGACATAGAGCAGATCGAACAGACCGTTTTCACGCTCTTCCTTCGACGGCCCCTCGCCCGGCTTCGGTGCGTCGGGGCCGGTCTTGCCCGCATTGGCAGCCATCACGAGCTTGGCGTTGGCCTCGCCCTTCTCGCCGGGACCGGTCAGGACCATCTCGTCGTAGACGAAGTCCTGGCCGTAGGGGAATCCCATCAGCATGTTGGAGCGGTGAACGTTGCGCGTGTTGATCAGCGCCATCGTGAACGGCGCGGCCCAGGATTGCAGATCCTCCTCGAAGGCGGCCCTGTTGCCTTTCGGCTGCTTCGGGCCGGTGAAGCCGGGCGTCAGCGCAAAATGATCGTTGAGAATGGCGACAAGGCTGAGATCCTTGGCCACCGCATCGAAGGTCGCCTTAGCGCTGGCGGCGGTGCCGCCCGAGAGCGTGCCCCGCATGTCGCGCACACGCCCTTTCACCCGCGGGGCCGGCGCGCCGAAGACACGTTTAGCCTCTTCCTGGACGAAGAATGTACCGAGCTCGAACGGCACGGAATCGTAGCCGCACGACAACACGATCCGCGCGCCGCTCTCTTTTGCAGCCGCCTCGTACTTGTCGATCATCTGGCGCATCCAGATCGGCTCGCCGCAGAGATCGAAATAATCCGTGCCCGTGGCCACGCAGGCCGCGAGCAACTCCTCGCCGTAGAGCTGATACGGGCCGACGGTGGTGATCACCGACATGGTCTGCTCCGCCATCGCCTTCAGCGAAGCCGCATCCGACGCATCCGCGACAATCAACGCCGTATTCCCGGGCGCGCCGATCGCATCGCGGACCGATTTCAGCTTGCCGAGGCTGCGGCCTGCCATCGCCCATTTGAGCGCGTGGTCGCTCTTGTAACGCTGGGTCAGGTATTCGGCGACGAGCTGGCCGGTAAAACCGGTCGCGCCATAAACGACGATGTCGAATTTCGCAGAGCTCATGATCCGCCTTTGCTTTACTTCTTCGCGTAGCTCACGCCCATGCCGGCACGGACGTCGCTTTGAATACCATAGGGCGGGATCGGATAACGCAGGCCGTTCTTCGCCAGCGCCTTCATGCCCACAACCGCCTTGGCGAGATGTTCCGGCTTCAGGGCCATCAGCATCTCCTCGTCCGGCACGCCGCCATAGCGCCGTTCGGCGTAGCATGGCAAGGACAGGCTGGGCTCACCGCTCTTGAGCGCCCTGCCCCAGGAATCGGCGCAAGCGGTCTCGCCGACCACGCCCCATTCGAACTTCTTGTAGCCGGTGTATTGCAGCCCGTTGATCAGGATGATCATCTGCCCCGGGGTCGCATAGACGAGACAGATGTCCGGCGGATCGAGCCGGCCGCTCGCCAGCGGACTGACTGCGAGCGCCTGATATTGCCCGAACGGAACCACATCCAGCGCCTCCTGGCGCTTGCGTGCGTCCTCGGCCGTGCCGTGCCAGACCCCGACATAGTTTTCGCCGGCGAGCCATTTCTCGTCCTGCGGTGCAAGGCCGATCACCGCGCGGCATTGCGCGCCGACGAGATCGTCGGCCGTGATGCCCACTGTCCAGCCCAGACGCGCCGCCATGCTGACGATCTGGTCGGTGGTGTGGACCGCGTTCGGCCGCCGGATTTTCGGGATTGCCTCCATGTCCGCGGTCCGCGCGAACAGCTTCATGCCGATCACCGTGGTCTTCAGCCGCAACAGGCTGTTGAGATCGGCGACGAGGCCGGCAAGATCGATGCTGTCTGCACTCTGCTGTTGCATGGCGTCCTCCGGGGCCGGCGACCGTGAGCCGGTGCTGTTATTGCTTCTTGAACGGTTCTAGTCCTTCGCCGGCCCCGGGAGCAACTCGCCAGTCCGGCCCATCAGGCGGTAGGCGACGAGCCCGATCCATTCGCGCACGGCGACCTCGGTTCGGCCGAGCCCGTCCGTGCCGACATTGGTGAAAGAGAAGAGATCGTCACGCCCGCCCATTCGCCAGTCCACGGGATAGGCTTCGACGTCGAATCCCGCCTTGCGAAAGATTCCCATCGAACGCGGCATGTGAAAGGCCGACGTGACCAGGAGCCAGCGTTCGCCCGCCTTCGGCGCCACCAATTGTTTGGTGAAGATGGCATTCTCGTAGGTGTTGCGGGAGTCCCGCTCCAGGATCAGGCGCTGCTTCGCGATGCCCAGATTCTCCAGGATCGGCGCGGAGTAGTCGGCCTCCCGGGAGTCCGTCGAAACCAGGTTCGCGGTGCCCCCGGTGAAGACAATGCGCGTGTTCGGATAGCGGCGCGCGAGCTCGGCCGGCGCAAACAGGCGATCGGCCGCGTGCGCGACGACCGGCGTGCGGTGCGCCGCCGACAGATCGGTGTCGATCGAGCCGCCGAGCACGATGATGCCATCGGGCGCACCGCGCGACGGATCCCACGGCGGAAAACGCGACTCCAGCGGATAGAGCAAGAGGTTGCCGAGCGGCGAAAACGCGGCGAGCGCCAGCAGGATCAGCGTGGCCGCGGCGAGCTTGCGGCCGAAGGCGGCAAAGCGCGTCGCCATCAGGACGACCGAGACGATTCCGAGCTCGATCATCAAGTTGATCGGCAGCACCGCTGCGCCGAGGGTCTTGGACAGGACAAAAAGCAGGGGAGCCTCGCTGGAATGATCGTGCCCGTTGCGCGCGGGCTTGACCCGCCCGTCGATCTTCAGAAAGCTTCTTGGAAGAGGATCGATTGCCTGGTCAAGCCCGGGCCTGTGAAACGGACGGACGCCACATGACCCATCACCACCTGCATTCCAGCCCCGAGACCTGTCATTGGGGCTTCTTCGAGGCTGCGCTCAAGCCCGTCCTCACCATCGCGAGCGGTGACGAGGTCACGGTCGACACCATCAGCGGCGGTCCGGACATGCTGCCCGACCGCAGCAAATTTCACATTCCGCCCGAGATGCACGAGGTTCATGCCAAGAACGAGCGCATGCTGCCCGGCCACATCCTCACCGGCCCGATCGCGGTGGAGCGCGCCGAGCCCGGCGACGTGCTCGCGGTCGAGATCCTCGACGTCCAGCTCCGGCAGGATTGGGGCTGGAACATGATCAAGCCGCTGTCCGGCACCCTGCCCGACGATTTCCACGAGACGCGCATTCTGAACATCCCGCTCGACCGTTCCCGGATGGTCGCCCGCATGCCGTGGGGGCTGGACCTGCCGCTCAAGCCGTTCTTCGGCGTGATGGGCGTTTCGCCGCCGCCGGCCTGGGGCCGCATTTCCTCACTCGTTCCTCGCGCCATGGGTGGCAATCTCGACAACAAGGAGCTTGGCGCCGGCGCGACGTTGTACCTACCGGTGTTCGTCCCGGGCGCGCTGTTCTCCTGCGGCGACGGCCATGGCGTGCAGGGCGACGGCGAGGTTTGCGTCACCGCGATCGAGACAGCACTCCAGGGCCGCTTTCGCCTGACGCTGCGCAAGGACCTCAGGCTCGATTATCCCCGCGGCGAGACGGCGACGCATTACATGACCATGGCGATGGACCCCGATCTGGACCAGTGCGTGGTGCGGGCACTGCGCGACATGATCGTGCTGCTCGGCGAGAGGCGCAATTTGTCGCGCGAGGACGCCTATACGCTGTGCAGCCTGGCGGCCGATCTGCGGGTGACCCAGACCGTCAACGGCTCCAAGGGCATCCATTGCATGATCGAAAAGACGATCGTGCACGGCTGAGCCGACCGGCCCACTCCTGACCGGTCGAAGCCACGCCGCCGCCGGCCTGCCGCGCGGCGTGCCTTGTCATGCCTAAATTTCCCTCGCGATTCCAACGGGCTGACCAGGCGCCGCAGCCTGCATTTGACTTCTGCCTCCAAACCTAAATAGAGTCTTAATCGTAACTTTTATGTACCCGAGTAAGAGGCTAGCGTTCGGCCATGGCCACCGAAAAAGCCGAGACTGACCGCATTCCCGTAACCTTGGCGCTCTCGACCATCACCTATCTGGAGAAGCTGGTGAGACAGGGCACCCACGGCACCAGCGTTCCCGGCGTCGCACGTACCTTGATCGAGGAAGGCATCCGTCTCGCCATCAAGGACGGGCTTTTGTCGATTCGCGACAATGGCAGGACGTGAGCGCGCGCCGAACGTGAGGCGGACGGATCTCGAGAGGCGGATGGCCGACATCTGCAACCTGGGACCGTTACACATGCCTGTTCTCTCACCCACCTGGACCGACGAACGCATCGAACTTCTGAGGCAGCATTTCGAGGCCGGGCTCTCCTGCCGCGAGATCGCCGCCGACATTGGCGTCAGCCGCAACGCCGTGATCGGCAAGCTGTCTCGCCTCAATCTCACGCGCGGCCGAACCATCGACGATCGCAAGGTTCACGACAGGGGCCTGGCGCCGGCGCGCGCGCCGCGGACCGTGCCGCGGCTGCAATATGAGATGCTCGCCACGATCTACGGCGAGACCGGTGCGCCGATGGTCACCGGTCCGATCGACGACGCCAATCGCTGCTCGCTACTCGAGCTTGCCGAGAACCGCTGCCGCTGGCCGATCTCGACACCTGGCGCCGACGATTTCTGCTTCTGCGGCAACTCCGCACCCGACGGCCAGTCCTATTGCGCCGGCCACAGCCGCCTCGCCTACCGGCCGAATTCCCGCGCGCGCGTCATGCGCGGCTAGAGCCAAGTCCTGGAGGCGAGTCCTGGAGCCATGCCCAAAACGAAAAACCTCCGGCAGGGCATTGCCGGAGGTTTCTGGAGGTTTAGCATCAAGTCAGAGCCGCAACTTTCGTCATCGGCTGGAAGTAATATAGCTTAGTAGCTCAGGTAAGTAAATAAATTTGGGCCCATCGATTCGCATGGCTCGTCTTCGCCGCCCGCACGTGCCGCCGGATTTTCCGAAGGCCATCTTCGTAAAAAAAGCTCATCTCAGTAAAAAAGCCCCGGCGGTGTCCCGCCGGGGCTGCGTTCTATCCGAAGACCCAGGTGTGAAGACCCAAGTCCGAGGACCAAGGCTTACCAGTTGCGCTGGGCGCGAACCAACAGGCTGTAGGTGTCCTGGTCCTTTAGCTCATAGGTCGCCGCGGGCTTGGCAACGCTGGTGAGCGCCGGCGTCGTGATCACGCCCGAGTACTTCTGGTCAAGATGGCTGTAGGTGAAGTCAGCCGAGAAGGTCAGGTTCTTGATCGGGGTCCAGCGGGTGATGACACCGATCTGGCCGATGTTGAAGTCCGGGTTGCAGGTGCCGGTCAGGGTCGCGAACGCGGCGCTGCCGCAGATCATGCCCTTGGCGGTGCCGCTGTAGTTGACGGCAGCCCACGCACCATAAAGCGCCGAATTCCAGTACGGGCTCCAGTTGTGAGTGTAGGCACCACGGAAGCCGTAGGTCTTGGTCAGCTCGAGGCCGCTGCCGGGTGCGAACACCGCGTCAGACACGCCGGCGAAGCCGATGCTCTGATACGCGCCGCCCGAACCGCCGAACATCGAGTAGCTGGTCGCTGCCAGCTCCTGGAAGTTGTAGCGGCTCGCGCCGTCGGTGTAGACGCCCGAGATGTTGATCACGTCGCCTGCACCGGTCGGGATGTTCTTGATCGACAGCGCCAGCTGGACGGCCCAGCCCCACTTGTCTTCAGGATGACCGGTAACTTCGCTCGCGCCGTAATAGCCGACGTGGTTGTCGTGCGCAGCGACCGAGGCCTGGAACAGGCCCCAGGCCTGGTCGACGCGGAGCGTGCCGACGAGATCGGGGGAGCGGGTGCCGCCGAGATCGTTGGAGCCGTAGGCACCGCCGAGGACGCCGGCGGTGGACATGCCGGCCGTATTCCAGAGCGCGGTCTGGAACACCTGCGTCTGGTCCTGGGCCGAGACGATCGCCGTCACGCCCTGGCCGAGATCGGCAGTGTAGGTGAACTGGGCAACACCGTTGGTGGTGCCGCTGCCGCCGACGAGCTGGTCGAAGTTGTTGCCGGGATAGTTGATCCAGGGCGCGTCGAACTGCGACACGGCCTTACCCATGGTGAAGCCGGCGAACTGGATGAAGGCGTAGTAGACGCCGAGCGCGCCGCCCGAGATCGTGCCGTCGGTGCCGTTGACGGCGCCGCCGCTGGAGCCGATCAGGCTCGTGCCTGCGGCGTTGAGGCCGAGCGTACCGCTGTACTGGGTCGCACCCGTTCCCGAACCGGCGCCGACATAGTTGCCGGTCGTCCAGGTGAAGACCGCATCGAAATAGGTGCGGACCACGCCGTACTCGGTTGCGGTGCGGGTGTCGATGTTGAGATCTTCACGAGCGCGCATCGAGTAATAGTTGGTCAGGCGGTTGTTGGCCGCGAAGACGTTGTTGTACTGGGCGCTGTAATTGCCGCCGGCATTGAGCGCCACTTCGGCACGCAGATAGCCGCCCAGCTTGATGCAGGTGTCGCTGCCCGGGATGTAATAGAAACCCGCGCCGTAGAGCGAGCAGACCTTCACATACTCGACCGCCTTGGCCTTGACCGGAAGATCAGCCGCCTGAGCTCCACCGATGGCGATCAGACCCGCCGCAGTGCCGAGCAAAAGGCTCTTCACCACTTTCATATTAAAACCTCCAAGTTGCTCATTTTACGAAGACCGGACCGTGAGGCCCCCCAAGATCCCCGTCTTTGAAATCCGCTCGGCCGCTTTGCGCTTCGGACACACCCTCTTTCGACGCGAGGGACGTGAGCAAACCACCTGCAACGGGACGATCGAGTACCCCCCACCGCCACGAAGCAATATGCCTGCGCCTTTCGGTAATCAAAATACCTTATTTAGTCAGCTTTGTTGGTTTTGCTAAACCTGTGCCCCGTTCGCAACACCATTGCGAACCGATTCCGTGAGCTGATCATCTTTGTAGTTTTACTGACAAAATTACCCTGCTCTGCACTTGCGTCAGAGCAGGCTTGCGTGGACTATGGCTTGCACGACACCGGCCGCATACAAATCAGATCACGGGAGTGACGCTGTGTCAGCGACGAGGAAAGAAGGGGCGCGCCTCCGCACCATCGGCAATCTGGATATCATCAGGCGCTTCACCTGGGAGATATCGTCGATCAACATGTATCTGGAGGAGCTGCGTCAGTTCTGGGCGAGAACGCTCGGCATCAGCGGCCCGCAATGGCTGATCCTGATGGCGATCTCCGACCTCGACAAGGACGACGGCATTCCGGTCAACGTCGTCTCGAAACTGCTCCACGTCGATCCGTCGTTCGTCACCACCCAGTCCAAGCTGCTCGAGAAGAAGGGCCTGTTGCGCCGCCGCCCCTCGCCAACCGACGCAAGGGTGGTCCGACTATCACTGACCGAGAAGACGCAAAAGCACCTGGCGAGCCTCAACGAGCAGTACAAGACGATCAAGGAATTCGTCTTCCAGGAGTTCGACGAGAAAGAGCTGACGGAATTCACCACCAAGCTCGCGATGTTGAAGACCCGTCTCGAAAAAGGCCTGCGTCCGCCTGACCCTCGACTTCTGAGGCGACGTCCTCAGATGCGCCCCGCGGCGCCGAGCCGCGATTCCAGCCAATCGAAGATGTATTCATTGGCAAGGCTCGGATTGTCCGCATGGGCCTGCGCCGCGCCAGTTTCGGCCGCGGTGAACACCTTCAACATGACATCCGAACTGCCGAGCCGGGAGGTCTGGACGATCTGACGCGCCCGATCGGCCTTGAGCCAGCCGTCCTCGCCGAGCGTGATCAGCACCGGACAGTCGGCGCTGGAGGCCATCAGCGGAGCATGCGGCACCGGAACGATGCTGACGTCGCTCATCGCGAATCGGCTGGCAAAGAAGGCCCGCTCGTGCAGGTCCCACAGGCCGCCATCGCAGACGGCGGCGGCAAGCCGCGGCTCCTGCAGCACCGCGCGCGCCACGAAGGAAGAGCCCCAGCCATCGGCGACGATCGCGACGCGCTCGAAATCGACCTCGCTGCACGTCTCCAGATAGTCCATGACGCACGGAATCGCACTCTCGAGATCCCGGCGCCGCAACAGCGCGTCGAGATAATCGTCGCGCTGGTCGCCGAACAGGTCCAGCGCCAGCAGCGAAAAGCCGCGCTCGCGCGCGTGCGGCGCGAGCTTGAACAGAAACTCTTCCTTGCGATGGCCGGGCTCGCCGATGCAGATCACGGTCGGGGCTCGCACGCGTCCCAACGGCGCGTGCGCGGGCAGGAAATAGCCCTGCAACGAATGTCCGTCGAGCCAGGGTATCGTCACGACTTCCCCGGCAGGGTCGCGCGCGGCGAGGAAGCGGCGGGCGCAATCCTGCATCGCGAGGACCGCGACCCAGCGGCGCTCGTCCGCCTGATCGAGCGGCATTGCGGCCGCGCTGTAGTAATTCATGGCGCGGAGCCAATTGCGCTGCGCGGTCGCCCTGTGACCTTCCGCGAACGCGGCCTCGGCACGATGGCGATTGGCCTGCGCCAGCTTCTTCCACTCGCGATGCCAGGACTGGTCGTCGCCCCGCTTCAGCTGCCGCGCGATCATCAGGCATTCGGCGATCGTGGCGCCGCCGTCCTGGGCCGCGGTGAGGAGCCGCGTGAACTCAGCGGAGATGTCCTCTCGCTCCGGGCAAAGGATCCAGTCGTCGGAGAGGCATGCGGGTATCATCGGGAGCTACGCTCTGGTCATCGCCTTACACGTGACTGAATAAACTATTTTGGTTCCCTGACCAAGCTGCGGCGCGCCCAATGAGAGCCGTTCGAGATCACCATCGCTTGAACGCAGGGATGTGTCGCATGCGTGACATTCCAATGCGTCAGGAGTGGCCGACACGGCCAAGAAACGCCGGCAGCGAACTGGCAAGAGGTGGCACGTGAAATTGCCTGCGCGCCTCTTGCCATGATGCGCATCATACCTATATCGGCGCGCGCTCGTCGCCTGCGTCAGCCGAGCCGCCAGCCGACCTCCTGCGTGAAACTTTCGTAGAAGGCGCGGTCGTAGGCCTGCTCCGGCGTAGCACGAACGCGCTCGTCAAGGCGCTTTGCATCCTCACCCACGAGAATGCGCCATTGCTCCGCCTTGACCCCGTCGAGGATGATCCTGGCGGCCTGAGCCGCCGTCGTCGGCGCATCCTCGAGGAAGCTGCGGGCGCGCTCGGCGAACGCCGCCTGGATGTCCTCGTCCGACATTTTGTCGGCATCCGGCACGCCGGCCGCGACCATGCGCTTGCGGGTCAGCGCGATCTCGTCGGCGTTGAGCCGCTCCGAGCCGTCGGCGCTCTGCACCTTGCGCGAATTGGAGACGATCGAGGTGCCGATATGGCCGGGCATCACCACCGAGCATTTGACATGCGGCGCGTGCAGGCGGAGGTCGTTGATGAGCGCTTCGGTAAATCCCTTCACGGCGAACTTCGCCGCGCTGTAGGCGGTGTGCGACTGGTTCATGCCGATGGAGGCCCAGAAGCCGTTGACGCTCGCGGTGTTGACGATGTGGGCCTCGTCGGCCGCGACCAGCATCGGCAGGAAGGTGCGGACGCCGAGATAGACGCCGCCCCAGCAGATGTTGAAGGTGCGCTCCCACTGCTCGCGTGTGTTGGTGAACAGGCTGCCGCCGCCGCCGATGCCGGCGTTGTTGAACAGAAGGTGGATCCGGTCGGTCTTCTGCTGCTCGGCGAGCTCGTCGCGGAATCGCTTGAGATGATCCTCGATCGAGACGTCGGCGACATGCGTCGTGACGCGCAAGCCCTGCGGCAGCTTCTCGACCTCGCACAGCCGCTTGGTCTCGGCCATCGCGGCTTCCGAGACGTCGCACATCGCGACATTGCAGCCCTCGGCGACGAGCTGCCGCGCGAGCTCGCGTCCCATTCCCGTACCGCCGCCGGTGATGACGGCGATCTTTCCTGCAAAATCATTCATGGGACTTTCGGCCCCTCCCTTGTCGGTATGTTTCTTCATGGCTACGCCACGCATCGGTGCGCGCGCAAAATGTAGCAGCGCCGCATCCGCAGGTAAAAGCGGATCGGCGCTGCCATGTTCATCAGGGATTTCGGGGCGCGGACTATTCGGCCGCCTCGACGCGCCGCCCGTTCAACGCGCCGAGGCCGTCCAGCGCCTTGCGGATCGCCGCCTGCTGCGCGCTTGAGGGCTCCGGCATCGGCGCGCGCGGGTAAGTCCTGGGCAAGCCCTGCAGCGTCTGCGCATAGCGCGTGCAGGCCGGGAGATTGTCGGCGATGACAGCGTTCCACAGCGTCAACAGCTTCTTGTGCAGATCGAGCGCGCGCGGATGGTCACCCGCCTTCACCGCATCCCACAGCGCGACGGAGGCATGCGGCGCGGCGGTCAGGATCGCGGCGATCGAGCCATGGGCCCCCAATGTGTAGGACGGATACATCAGGGCATCGACCGCGCTGTAGATCAGCTTCTCCGGCGCCATCATCATGAGGTCCGCGAACAGTTTCAGATCGCCCGCACTCTGCTTGACGCCGACCACCAGCGGCACCTCGGTCATGATCCGCGTCAGCAGCGCCGGGGAAAGATAGGACCACGGCACCACGTTGTAGATGATGATGGGCATGCCGGTCTCGTCCGCCATGGCGCGGAAATGCGCCACCATCGCCTCGTCGTCTGGCTTGAACAGATAATGCACCGGCGTGACCTGGAGCGCTGCGACATTCATGTCGCGCACCAGCTTGCCGCGGCGGATCGCATCGCGGGTGGAGTCGACGATGATGCCGGCGATGACGGGAATGCGCCCCTTCACCGCGGCTACCGTCGCCTCCATCAGGTCGCGATATTCCTCGTGATCGAGCGTATGCCCCTCGCCGGTCGAGCCGCCGGCCGCGACGCCGTGTGCGCCGGCGCCGATCATCCAGTCGACCTGGGCTGCTACGAGGGTGTAGTCGATTTCGCCATCCTTCCGGAACGGCGTCGTCATCGGCGGGATTACGCCGGTCGGTCGTGTCTTCATGGTCTGCCCTCGCGTTTCCATATCCCTTGTGGCGGTCCCGATCTTTTGGCGGGTGGCCGCGGTCTGAAAGACTAGCGGTTACAAGCGGCCTGTGAAGCGCCACCGGCGCGGCGCTGCTCCCAGCATTCGACATCCCTGCGGTTATTATTGACCCGGTTCCCCGTATTTGCCCGGCTTCGGTTTAGGGGCAATTTTTTTACAATCCGAATCGTTAAATGGAGTCCGGACGCTGGGTCGAGTCGGCCAGGTCAGCGTGTTGTTTGCGTCACAGGCTCTGGCACTCCGCTTGCATCCTCTTCGTGGTCAGAAACTACCGATGAGGTGACTGGAATGTTCGTGACCGTCGTTGCCGTGCTCTGCCGGCTGAGTGCAGCCAGCTCAGGCAGTTGCATCGAGGAAATCGTGACCGACAGCAACATGACGCCCGAGATGTCGATGATGCAGTGTGCGATCGGCGCACAGGCTCCATTGGCGAAATGGATGGGCGAGCATCCGATCTACCACGCCAACTGGCGGCTCGATCGCTACAAATGCGTTCCGGGTCGCTACGAGGTCAAGGGCCACGCCTAAGGGCCCGCAAAACTACTGATACCAAGACGACGGACCAAGACTAAAAACGAGGAAACGCCCCGGAGGCCGACTGGTCTTTCCGTGCGGGCATCGACAGCGCCAGCCCCCATTGCGGCGGCGCGCTTTGTGACAACGATCACACCTTCCCCTTAAGCCACCGCCCGCAGAATGATCGCACGCGCGCCTCGCCCCTCCGGCGTCGGCATCAGCGCGTAATTGTGCGGCTGGTCACGGAGCAGATGCAGCTCGACCGGCACGCCCGCCGCCCGCGCCCCGGCATCAAACTACAGAGTGGCTGATCCAGGTTTGAGTCGAGGGAGCCCATCAATTACTCGAGCGACGACGCTCAGCATGCTAGTCGCAAAGATTCGAGCCTCGACCAGTCTTTCGTCTTGTTCAAGGTCCAGCTGTAAGACTGACGCTAACCATTCGGCCTTGTTTCTGCGGGAAAAGCTCCTGCAAAAGCCTTCTAGCTCTCCCTCCCTTAAGATCAGAAGACCTTTGGCCTGCGACGCAACACATATCTTCTCGAAGGCATTGATCAAATCTGAATCGGCAAATCCTCGATACCCGTCTTCTTTGATCCTTTGCCAAGGTGAAGCGCTCTTTCCCATCTCAGCTATTTGCTTCCGAGATTGGTCCGCAATGGCTTGGCTATTCCGCAACACAGCAGCGATCCGTTCAAGCTCCAGCGCGACTTCTATGGTTGAAGGCTCCAATCGTTTTGATTTCACTTTGGTTATCCCTATAGGTGAACCAGTGAACCAACGACATGAGTCAACTTGGAAGTGAATTGAAATGGACAGGACACTAATGTGTAGACAGGAAAAAGAGAGAGAAAATAGAGCACAAGAGAGACCGCGCCCAACTGCCCGGGGTACGGCGACGGTGGTAAATGGTAAGGGCGGGGCTACAACGCAACAAATAGAAAGAAATCGCTGCGCCGCCCGACGTAGGCTTCACAATCGTTATCGCCTGGGCCAGCCTATCAAGAAGCCAGTGGCCTTGTTTCTGAAGGTAGAAAGGGTAGGAGCAGCGAGCACACCCCGAAGCGGATCCATAATCGCGATGTAGTCGGTGTTGTCCCGCTGAATCCCATAAGCGACGACTACATGAGCTGGGTTTTTCCCTTCCATTACTATGTAGAGATGGTTCCCGGACGTCCCCGCCAGAGGAAACATCTTTTCGTATACATAGTCGAACGTGAGGTCGGCTCTGTCGATTTCCTCGTAATCCATGTTGATCGAGAGGCTGTTTGCAATCTCACCAAAGTACGCAAGATCGAGCGCATTTCCATTGCAGTACATCTGAAACATTTGGATGATTGAGCTATATGACCAACTGACCCCGCGAGTGGCTTCAAGCCAGGAGCTAAGGGCGCAAGCCCAACACACGGGCAGTGAAACTTCGTCGTCGCCAGTTCCTACCGATGGTTGCTTTACAATTCGGGGTTTCGATAGACGATACGTGACCATCTGATACCCTCATTCCCGACAGCATGATCCCCAGATCAAAGCCCGTACTAATGTGTCTTCATTGTTGCTGCTAAGTTCAAGCGCAGGCAAGAATTGTATTGCGGCCAACCGAAGCCGTTCTTCAATCCGCTCGAAGCCCTCGAAGCCGTCCATTAATCCGCGCGCTCGTTCGCACCGAATCGCAGCGCCCTCGCGCGCTGGATTGCAGCGCCTTAGTTCTGCTGACTAGTGCTCCGTTACGCTGCGTTACGCTAATTGCAGCACTTTTTCATGGATTCGAACCCCTTCTTTTCGAGGGCTTCCAGAGTTGCGTAAATCGTCGCCATCGGAACCGCCTTGCGCACCGCAGAAGGGCATACGTCGCCTGGCCGTTTGCCGTTTAGGGCCGCCTCCAATGCGGCAACCTTTTCCTCAAGCGCCTTCGTCCGATCAGGTATCGTCCCGAGTTCCTTCCATAGCGGTACGTCGTTTAGCCACTTACGGACGTCGTCGATTACTCCGATTGCCCTACCGCCTGGTGTGCGACTTGGAAATCAGATAGGTGAGGAACGATGCGCATGCTCCGATAAAGAAGATCGCGTCAGCTTCATCAACGTCCGCTTCAGCCTCACTTAAGAGCGCATGTCGGATGCCCTTCTCATCGCTCGTATATCCATAGAGTGATAGGAACGCCTTTTTAAGCGCCGGATGGAGAGCAATCCTCTGTTCTAATCCCGACAATGCCTTCGAAAGATCGCCAGTAGGTTCGAGCACGCGCGCAACTGACTCCGCTGCGCTGATACTTTCACGAACGCTTGCTGGGTAATCTCCTTCGGTGAGTTTCGAAGCAGCATTTTTTAAGTGAGTTTTGCGCCACCGAATTGCGAAGCAGATAATGCTGCGTTCGCCTGGATAAGCGCGTCGGCTTCCTCTGTTGAGGCAGTCGGCCAGAACACACCGTCTTCAATGCGGTAAGCCGCGCGGCAGTTCTCTAATACCAACTGAACTGCTGGACCGAGATCAGGCGGACAATTTGGGTGCCGAAGAACAGCCTAAAGCCAACCGTACACCTTGTGGCATTCGGCTTTTTCGAACAAGTCACCGATCTTGGTGACGATCCCGTTCGGATTGAATTTGTCGATGCGAACGTGGTGGTGGTCGACATGCAGATCCTTCAGAATTCTGGACCAGTTTCCACGATAATGGAGAATGTCGGTGTAGGCTCGATCAAGCCTTGCATGAATGCAGGCCCAAAGCTTCGCCCGAAGTTCTCGACTAAGTTCCTTGCGGTCGAGCTGCGCCGGGAGAGGTGCCAAACCCTCGCTTGTTCAAAGGTCAGCGATCTACGATCCGAGGTGCCCATGTGCCTGGCTCCGGGCAGATCAACGCGCGATGGTGGTACGCCCCACGTACACGCGGGCAAGCTGTCGTTGGTTATCCGGGCTATTCACATCCCGGCGACATAAGCCCGTTACCCTATCCGTTACCCTTGAGAAAATCCGGACGCCCTGAAATCCGGCTAAGTTTTGGTCGGAGCGAGAGGATTTGAACCTCCGACCCCTAGTCTCCCAGACTAGTGCGCTAACCGGGCTGCGCCACGCTCCGAACGTCGTTCCATTAGCTAGGATCGCCGCTTTGCGCAAGGCGAGGTGACACCATTTTGCTGTCTCCGCCGAAAGGCCTCGGAACTGGCCCAAAGCCGACGGAGTCCGGCGTCAGGCGTCCTTCAATGCCTGATCCAGCATTTCGCGGCAGGCGATGAGCTCGGCGAGCACCCGTCCGAGGCGCTCCCGGTCGATGGCGCTGGGGCCTGCGGGCGCGGCGGGGGTGCCGCCCTTGCGGAAGGTGGTGAGGATTTCCTCGTCGTCGGTCTCGGAGAAGCGGAAGTCGATGCCCTCCTCCTCCTCGCCCTGGTAGTCGTCATCGTCGCTGTCGCGGGCGCCGCGGACGCCGGTCTCCTCCTCGGGCTCCATCAGGCTGGCGCCTACGGCGTCCTCGATGGCGCCGAACGAGACCGCGGCCGCGCTGTCGGCGAGGCCCTGCACCGATTTGACGCCGTGCTCTTTCAGGATCCGCTGCACCCCGCGGATGGTGTAGCCCTCCCCGTAGAGCAGACGGCGGATGCCCTTGAGCAGGTCGACGTCGTCGGGGCGGTAATAGCGGCGGCCGCCGCTGCGCTTCATCGGCTTGATCTGGGAGAATCGGGTCTCCCAGAACCGCAGCACGTGCTGCGGAATGTCGAGTTCCTGCGCTACTTCGCTGATGGTTCGGAACGCATCCGGCGCCTTGTCCAAATGCCAAATCCTTATCCAGAGGGCGGATTACGCCTCGGGTTGCGCCTTGCTGGCGTCGCCATTGGTGCGGTGCTGGGCGTTGATCCGCTGCTTCAGGATCGCCGACGGCTTGAACACCATGACCCGGCGCGGCGAGATCGGCACCTCGGTGCCGGTCTTCGGGTTGCGACCGATGCGCTGACCCTTCTTGCGGACCATGAAGGAGCCGAACGAGGACAGCTTCACCGTCTCGCCCTTCTCAAGGCAATCGGTGATCTCCTTCAGCACGAGTTCCACGAAGGCAGACGATTCCGTGCGCGACAGCCCCACCTTCTGGTAGACGGCTTCGCACAGATCGACACGCGTTACGGTTTTACTTTGATCGGTCATCGCCCTGCCCCACATCACGGCGAACAATTGTTGTCTGAAATTATGAGCTTACGATACAGCGGTCAACAGCGCTCATCAATGCAGGCGCATCGATAATCCGCGCTGATTCGGGCAAAATTTTACCGAGTGTGGCTTACCAGCGCACCAGCGCGGAGCCCCAGGTGAAGCCGCCGCCCATGGCTTCGAGCAGAACCAGGTCGCCGCGCTTGATGCGGCCGTCCTTGCGCGCCACCGACAGCGCCAGCGGGATCGAGGCCGCCGAGGTGTTGCCGTGAAGGTCCACCGTCAGCACCACCTTCTCCGGCGCGATATGGAGCTTGTGCGCGGACGCATCGATGATTCGCTTGTTGGCCTGGTGCGGCACGAACCAGTCGATGCTGTCGGCATTGAGCCCGGTCGCCTTGAAGGCGTCGACGATCACGTCGGTGATCATGCCGACCGCGTGCTTGAAGACCTCGCGGCCCTCCATGCGCAGATGGCCGACAGTCTGGGTCGAGGACGGGCCGCCGTCGACGAACAGCTTCGCCTTGTGACGGCCGTCGGAGCGCAGATGCGTGGTCACGATCCCGCGGTCGGTCGCGGCATTGCCCGGCTGCTCCTGCGCCTCCAGCACCACCGCGCCGGCACCGTCGCCGAACAGCACGCAGGTGCCGCGATCGGTCCAGTCGAGGATGCGCGAGAAGGTTTCCGCGCCGATCACCAGCGCGCGCTTGAAGGCGCCGGTGCGCAGGAAATTATCGGCGGTGGCGAGCCCGAACACGAAGCCCGAGCACACCGCCTGAAGGTCGAAGGCCGCGCCATGGTTGATGCCGAGCCCGTGCTGCACGGCGACCGCGCTTGCGGGGAAGGTGTTGTCAGGCGTCGAGGTCGCGAGCACGATCAGGTCGATCGACTGCGCGTCCACGCCAGCGTCCGCGAGCGCAGCCTGCGCCGCCTTCAGCGCCAGATGCGAGGTGAACTCGCCCTCGGCCGCGATATGCCGCTCGCGAATGCCGGTGCGTTGCACGATCCACTCGTCGGACGTGTCAATGCGCGCCGCCAATTGGGCGTTGGTCACCACCTGCTCCGGCAAATAAGAGCCGCAGCCCAGCACGACCGAACGAATTTGAGTCACGAAACAGCCTCCTGCGCGGCCTGCACGGAACTGAGTGCACCACCTTCGCGATTGAGCATCTGATTGATCTTGTTGAGGAGATCGAATTTGACCATCTCATAGCCAACATCGATCGCATAGGCAAAGCCTTCGGCAGCGATTCCGCCATGGCTCTTGACCACGATCCCGTTCAACCCCAGCAACACGCCGCCGTTGGATTTGTTCGGATCCATCTTGTTGCGCAGGGCCTGGAAGGCGTTGCGCGCAAAGAGATAGCCGAGCTTTGACAGCCAGCCCCGCTTCATCTCGTCCCGGAGCAATTCCGCCATCTGCCGCGCGGTTCCCTCCGCGGCCTTCAGCGCGATGTTGCCGCTGTAGCCCTCGGTGACGATGACATCCGCCACCCCCTTGCCGATGCCGTCGCCCTCCACGAACCCGAGATAGTCGAGCTCGGGCAGGTTCCTGGCGCGCAGGATTTCGCCGGCCTCGCGAATCTCCTCATGCCCCTTGATCTCCTCGACCCCGATATTGAGCAGGCCGACCGTGGGACGCTTTTTGTTGAACAACACGCTGGCCATCGCCGCGCCCATGATGGCGAGCGACACCAGATGATGCGTATCGCCGCCGATGCTGGCGCCGAGGTCGAGGACGACGGAATCGCCGCGCCTGGTCGGCCACATGCCGGCAATGGCCGGACGGTCGATGCCCGGCAGCGTGCGCAGGTGGAAGCGCGACATCGCCATCAGCGCCCCGGTATTCCCGGCGGAGACCGCAACATCCGCCTCGCCCTTTTTCACCGCATCGATGGCAAGCCACATGGACGAGGTCCTGCGGCCGCGCCGCAGCGCCTGGCTCGGCTTTTCCTCGCCGCTGACCGCGACATCGGTGTGGATGATCTTCGAGGCCGCCTTCAGCGCGGGGTGGCGGTCGAGCTCGGGTTCGATCTTGGCGCGGTCCCCGATCAGCAGGAATTCGATCTCGCGATGCCTTTGGAGCGAGATGGCGGCGCCTGGGATGACCACCGCGGCGCCGGCGTCGCCCCCCATGGCGTCAAGCGCGATGCGAACCTTGCTTGGCATAAAAGTCCTGGAAACCTGGGTCTGGTGCGGTCTTGAACGAGCGGGGCCGCAAATGGGTTCGCCACGAACATGGCGGTCGGTCAAGCGCCACGCCGCACCCGGACCGGGGCGCGACAATAGCGTTTTGTTATCCCGAAACAACCTCTTGCCCCCAGCCTTTTGCATTCGGGAGCATCGGGCTGCGGACGGACTAATTCACAAGAAGTACATCAAAATCAAACGGATAATCGAGCTTTTCAAACCACCGCCGCAAACATCTCGCCCCGTCCCGAAGCGGTCCTCTGGAGAAGGTGGCACCTATTTGTCTTTCTTCCCGTCCTGAAGTGCCTTCAGGACCGCAAAGGGGTGGTCCTCCGGATCGGGGGCGATAACCTCGGGCTCAAACACGACCCCCGGCTTGCGCGGATAGGGATCGACCGCCAGGAACAGGGCATCGGTGGCAAGCCTCCCAAGGTCGATGATGCCATTGACGATCGCCTCCGGCGGGTCGGCGACCTGCTCCTGATCGTCGTGCCCCTCCTCCATCAGGTCGGCCAGGCGGCGGACCTCGGCCTCGGGGGCGAATATCAGGTCCACCTCCTCGTCGATGTCGCTCTCCATCGGGTCAAGCGTGACCACACAGGTCTGGCCGATCCGGGCGCGAACGTGCCCCGTGACCTGGATCCGGTTGCCGCTTTTCGGCACGACATCGAAATCGGCCTGGACCGAGATAACCTCGCGCAAGCCTGCCGTCTCAGCCATGGCCTGCCGCTCGGCGGCCGAGGCCTCGAGCTTGCGATGCAGGCCGGTATCCGGGATCTGTGCAACGATGACGGGCACCCGCCAGGGATCGGGCCCGGATGCTGGTATCGGTCGGGTCATGGCGTCACATCCTCAGGAAGCGCTGGAGGAAACTTGAAGGACGCACCCAGCAGTGCGGCCTCGCCGGTCTGGGCGAGGTTGGCCTCGGCCGCCCTGGCATAGGCTGCGAGCTGCTGCGCCTGGTCCATGCCGGCCCCATTCAAGATATTCTTGCAGATCGCGGATGCCAGCGCCTCGCCGCCGCCTTCCATGGCCTGATCGTAGGCCTGGACCCGGCCGTAAAACGCCTCGCCGAAGGCCCGCATCCGCTTCGGCACGGTCTGGTCGCCTATCCCCATCTCGCGCAGATTGTCGTCCATGTCCTCGCAGAAACGGTCGAACAGCGCCTGCGACAGCTCGGTGGCGCTCTGGACCGTGCGCAGGCGGCGCAGCAGCAGCCAGAGGTGCAGCAGCAACAGATCGAAACGCCCGTTAACGGTATCCGGCACGCCCAAGTCGCGGTAAAACATGGGTTCTCGCGCCTGCGTCACGATCATGCCATAGATGGCTTCAATGGTGCCCGGCGAGGCTAGGCGGGGTTTCCTGAAGTGATTGAACGGCCAAAGCATTGTGGTTTCCGCAAGCGGGCGCGCGCGTGTTGCATTCAGAGCCTCCGCCCGGTACTTCAGCGCCTCGCGCGACGCAAGGGGACGGAATCAGTTCCGCTATGACGATAACGAACCAGACCAGCCTGCGTGCAGACAAGCCGCGCGGCCTTCATGCACGTTGGCGCGGCTTGCGCCTGTTCGCGGCCGCGGCCCTGGTTGGCGCCGCGCTTGCGGGCTGCACCGGCGAGCAGTTCCAGAAGGGTTACATCCTGCCGCCCGGCGCACTGGAGCAGATCCCGATCGGTGCGAGCCAGGACCAGGTGCTGATCGTGATGGGCACCCCCTCCACCGTCGCAACCCTCGACGGCGAGGTGTTCTATTACATCTCCCAGCGCTCCGAGCGCATTGTCGCCTTCATGAACCAGAGGGTGGTCGATCAGCGCGTCATCGCGGTCTATTTCGACAAGAACCGGCGTGTGCGCCGGCTTGCGAATTACGGTCTCCAGGACGGCAAGATCTTCGATTTCATCAGCCGGACGACGCCGACCTCGGGCCAGGAGATGAGCTACCTCACGCCGATCTTCAAGCTGCTCAGCTTTAACTGAGCCTTCAGCCTGCGGCTTCGTGCGGCTTGCCGTTGCGCATACGCTTCCATACGCTCCTGCAAAATAAGATGCAGGGAGTGGATCTGTGCCCAATCAATTGCTGTCCCGCCGTCGCGTGCTCACTGGCGCTGCCGCTATCTCGGCCGCAGCGATCCTGCCGCGATCGAGCTTGGCGGACTGGAAGCCGACCGAAAACGTCCGCCTCGTCGTGCCGGCTGCCGCCGGCGGTTCGACCGACGTGATGGGTCGGCTTCTGGCGGCGCATCTGCAGGCCGCCTGGGGCCAATCGGCCGTGGTGGAAAACCGGTCCGGCGGCGGCGGTACGATCGGCACGGCCGAGGTGGTCCGCGCCAAGCCGGACGGCCACACCATCCTGATCGGCAATCCCGGCCCGAACGCGATCGCCTACAGCATTTTCAAGAACCTCACCTACAAGCCGGACCAGCTCCAGCCGGTCTCCAACATGATCCGGATCCCGAACATCGTCTCGGCGCATCCCAAGACCGGCATCAAGTCGATCGCCGAGCTGGTCGCCTATCTCAAGGCCAATCCGGACAAGCTCAGCTACGCCTCCTCCGGCGTCGGCCAGAGCCCTCACCTCACCGGCGCCTGGTTCCTGCAGCTCACCGGGCTGAAGATGACACACATCCCGTTCCGCGGCGCCGGTCCCGCGCTCCAGGCGGCGCTCGCCGGCGACATCCAGATCCTGTTCGACAACCTCTATCCGAGCCTGCCGCAGGTACAGAACGGCACCCTCACCGGCCTCTGCGTCACCACGACCGAGCGCAGCGACCTCGCGCCGAACCTGCCGACCATGCGCGAGAGCGCGCCGGAGCTTGCGGCTTTCGACGTCTCGTCGTGGTTCTCCGTGTTCCTGCCGAAGGGTGTGCAGCCTGCCGTTCTCGAAGCGCTCAACCTTCAAGTGAAGGCGATGCTCGAGCGCGACGACATCAAGAAGAACATCCTGGCCATGGGCGCCCGCGCCGACTACGGCACGCCCGACCAGTTTGCCGCCTTCGTGGACGCCGAGACGAAGAAGTTCGCCGGCATCATCCAGAAGGAAGGGCTGCAGATGGACGTGCAGTAGCCTTCGCATCCGCGGACCAACATGCAGCGCCGGGCCGCGCTTTCGCGTTGAGTGCGTGGCGACCCTCGGTTGCTATGCAAGCTCGGCCGACGGCTGTCCCACCAAAGCGGCAATCGCCGAAATCGAGTCCAGGCGCGTCAAATCGAAGCCGATGTCGGAGAAGTTGATCCCGTGGTCGGTCTCAATGCTCATGATCAGCTCGACCGCGTCGAGCAGATCGAGGCGGCCGCTGGTGAACAGCAGATCATCGTCACCAAGCGGCGCGCTGTCGCCCTTCATCAGCAGCCGCTGCACGATGTAGCGTCGCATCTGCGATCTGACTTCAGGGCCGGCTTTCGTGGTCATGTCGAGACTCCCAGGAGATAGAACAGGAATTCGGCGCGTTGCCCGAGCGAATGCTCGCGGTCGAGCGGCGCATCGAAGACGTGAATGAGACAAAAGAAGCTCGACACCCACAGGCAAGGCAGCAAGCGGCCACGCAGCCATCCTCGCGGCGCCAGTTGCGGGACGCGGCGCATCTGCGAGAGCCCGACACTGATGGCCAAGACAAACGTGTAGAACGCGTGCGATTGCTGACCGACCACCGCCCGCCAAAGGCCCATTTCGCCGACGAAATGAATATCGCGGATGAAGTGAAACAGCAGGTTGCCGACACAGGCCGCGGCAAAGGTGGCGAAGAACATGCGAAGCCGGCGATGGCCGCGGAGGCAGCGAACAAAGGTGGGGTAGAAGAAATGGTCGACGAGCAGTTCTTTGTAATAGAAATAGTAGCGATTCCAGAATTCCGCGAGCGTCGTTGACTCCAGAGGCCGGTAGGTGTTGCGCAGCAGGCGAAAGCCGGCAAGTCGCGCCGTGGCGATGATGACGCCGCCGAACACGGTCATGCTCAGCAAGTCCTCGACGAAGAAGCTGACGAGGCTCGCCCATCCGACGAAACGCGGCCAGGGATGGCGCGCGAGATATTGCAGCAGGTTGTCGTCGAACATTGGAAGCTGCAAACGTCCGTGGACGATCTCGACGAGACAGACTCTGACGATGGCGAGCACAAGGATCCAGACCGCAAGCTTGACGCCCTTGAGCTGCGTCACTGCAAGCTCCTCGGGTGTCTTGGCCTCGAAGCGGTCGAGATAAGACAGCCCCTTCCCGAACGGCGTCAGCGACGATCCCCAGAAGGGGTGGAAAACGCTCAGGTGCCGCCACACCGGAGATCGCTTCCTGCCCGCATCGGCCAAACCATAGGCAAGAAACCACAAATAGGGCTGGAACGTCATCAGAAACGACCACAGCAGAACACGCGGCAGGCCGGCCATCATCGTGGCCTGCGTCAGCGCGACGAGTGCCAGGAACGCCAGCAACAGGCTGAGCGTCGGGCGGCGGAAGACCACCGTCCCTGGCCCCTGCATGATCAGCAGGCCCGCGAACAGCGCAAACACGACGACCAGCATGACCGCTTCCAGCAGCGGCTGATGGATCCGGTCGCCGACGCCTTCGTCGATCGTCAGCCGTTCGAGAAAACCACGGTCGATCAGGAAGCCGCTGCGATAGAGCAGCAACAAGGTTGCGAGCAAGATCAGGACGCGCCGGTACCGGCCGGCATAGGCGCACACCAGCGCGAGTCCCGCCGCTGAAAAATCGATACCTATCTGCCGAAACAAAACCGCGAGCAGTCCGACCGCGCAGCAGAGCAGCAGGCGGCCACCGATGTCCTGGACCCCCGCCACGAGCCTCGGGTCCCGATCGATCTTGGGGATCAACCGCCACGACGGCTTCGCAGGAAGACCCGATGGCGCGTAGCCGTAGGGCTGGCTTTCAACACTCATCGGACAACGCGCGCGATCACTACGAGCTGTTGCATCTACGAGGCCCTTGTAACAGCTTCGCCGAGCAGTGACGCTACCGAGCGCCGGTCTGCCTTGCCATTGGCATTGACGGGAATGTCTTCCATCCAGATGAACCGGCCCGGCACCATGTAGGCGGGAAGGTGCGCAGTGCAGTGCTGGCGCAGATCGCTTTCCGCCATTCTTGCACCCGAATACGCGGCCAGCAGCCGACTGGCGCCACTGGCGTCGTGCTGCACCACGGCGAGCGCACGGGTTATTCCCCTACACGCCATCAGCGCGTGGTCGATCTCCTCCAGCTCGACCCGATACCCCCGAAGCTTGACCTGATTATCCGCGCGACCGCGGAAACGCAGGATGCCGGTTTCAAGGTCGGCCTCCACGAGGTCGCCGCTCCGATAGAGGATCGACCGATAGCCGTCGATCAGAGGGTCCTGACAGAAACGGCGGGCGGTCTCTTGCGGGTTGTTGATGTAGCCGAGCCCTACCCCAGGGCCTCCCAGCCACAACTCGCCGGCAGTGCCCGCAAGCGCCGGCTTCATCTCTTCGTCCAGGATCCGGTAGCTGAAATTGGGATTGAGCCGCCCCAGTGGCGCCAACCCGTCCTTGGTCTCAAAAACGGATTCGACGATCTCGAAACCGCTGCAAATGCAGCTCGTCTCGGTCGGGCCGTAGCAATTGATCAGCTTCGCCTTGCCGGCAAACGCGTCGTGGAACCGACGAAGCCGGGCCAGCGGAAACCCTTCACCGCCGAACATGAACCGGCTGACGCTCGGCAGCCAATTCGGGCTCAGAAGGTGCATGGAGTCCAGGAACATGAAGAGGGTCGGCACGGCGAAGAAGAACGTGCACTGATGCTTGGTGATCTCCGACACCAGCTCTGCAGGGGGCCGCCCCTTCTGCGCGTCCAGCGCGACGACCGCCGCTCCGTTCAGGAAGCCGGCATAGATGTCGAAGACCGAATTGTCGAAATAGATCGGGTTGACATTCGTCAGCCGGTCACCGGGTCCAATTCCAAGATCGCTCTTCGCCCAGGCGATCAGGTGAAGCACCCCTTGATGGGGGATGACCACGCCCTTCGGTTCGCCCGTCGATCCCGAGGTGAACATGACATAGGCCGGATCGGCCCCGGTGATCAGGGATGTCAGCGGCAGATTGTCGTCTTCAAGCTGCGACAGGGCATGATGCAAGGCAGCCCGGGCAATTGCATCGCCGATCAATGTCCGCGGCCCAGCTCCCTCGCGCACGCTGACGATCAGCGCGGGCCGGCATCGCTCCAGCATCAGCCGGGCACGTTCCTCGGGGGCCGCAGGATCGAGGAAGGCATAGGGTGCTCCGATCTTGATGCAGGCGATCGCGAGCGCATAGGCCTCGGCGATTTTCGGCAATTCAAGGCACACCACGGCGCCCTTGTTGACGCCCCGCGATGTCAACCAACGCGCCAACCGGTTTGCCAACCGGTTGAGCTCCGAAAAGGCAAAGCTGTCGCCTTCGCACAACAGGGCGACGGCGTCCGGCGAGGACGCAACGGTCTCTTCGAAATGCAGCGCCAGATTATGGGCGGTCATACCGACGCCTCGATCAATTCATTGTCGCCGCGATCGCCCGACGCGTTCGACGAGGCCTGTACGATCTCGGCAAAATCTCGCTGGTTGAGCGCGATCACGGCCGCCGGCAATTTCGCCTCCGGAAACTGGGCCTGCAACACGTCCCCCAGCTCCATGCCGAGATGCTGAAGGAACGCGGCGGCCATCGGATCGGTCGCCAGCGGCCTGCCCTCACTTTCCCCTTGCTTCATGTCCGGCACGAGGCTGCTGTTCTCGCTGTCAGCTGAAGCAGCTTCGCCATCGACACGCAGCACCACGTCGTAGCGATAGCGGGTCAGTTCGTAGCTTGATCCGCGCTTGAGCAGGATTTCCGCACCCGATATCCGCGGGATGGATCCGAAAATACCCTGAAAGTAGCGGGGGTCGATCACCAACTCGCGCTCCTGGGCGATCGACAGGAAGATCTTTCGCGCGAGCGCGGCATCCGTGGCTCCCGAAACTTTCGCGGATTGAACTTCGCGATGGAAGACCGGCAGGAGCTCGAGGTTACGAACGTCGCCGACGAAGATGTGCCCCCCAGGAGCCACCAGGCCTGCGGCTTGCTCCAAGACTAAGTGCAGGTATTCGATGCCGGGAAAGTATTGCACGACGGAATTGAGCACCACTGCATCGAACGAATTCAGCGGCAAGCCGCTCAAATCGGCGGCTTCCCGCTCTAGAAACTCGACATGCCGAAGCTCGGGCTTCGGCTGCGCGAACGCACGCAGCCGCTGAACGGCCACCGGCGAGAGGTCGGTCCCGCAATATACGTCACAGCCGGGCGCGAGCTTTTCGACGAGCAAGCCGACGCCGCACCCGATCTCCAACACCCGCCTTGCGCCAAGAGCACGAATTTGCAGGATCGTATGATCGAGCCAATGGACCATATCGGGTTCGGGAATGGGCCTGTTGGTGAAGTTGCTGGTCCAACCGACGAATGACGGCACAACACCGCCGGCGTCATGGCGATATGCTTGATCGAAAGCGCGACGCCATTGCGCAACTCTGCGATCCGACTCGGCCTGGAGACGCTTCGCCTTGCCGGCGCTCAGATGATCGGGGTCAATTGCGACGAAAGCGACCTCGGACTGACCGCCGTGGCCAGGCTCGGCGCTGAGGAAAGCATCCGCCACGCCCGGATGCGCCATCAATGCCCGCTCAATCTCGTTCACAGGCCGTGCAGGCAACGGAACCTCCCTCTCGCGGACGGCGGGCAGCGAACCCCTGAGCATGTCGAGAGCGCGCCGCGCGCGGAGCACCACACGCGTGCTGCGGAGCTCCCTAAGATGCCGCTGACAGTCTCTCGTATTTCTAGAACTCGGCCGGTTAAGCAACCCTAAATGTGCGCACGCGTAGGGTGCACATTTTCGGGCGGCTTACGCCCCCGGCATTGATGGATCGCTCTGATGACCGGATTGTTGCGTTCCGCGTCCCGCCGGGCGGGTTTCATGTTCAGATGATGCGCCGGCCTCCGGCAGCACACGCAAAGAAAGACCCCGCAGGCCTGCGCCGCGGGGTCTTCGTTCAGCAACGTCTACCTCAGTGCGCGAGGACTGCCAGCAGCAGCAACGCCACGATGTTGGTGATCTTGATCATCGGGTTCACCGCCGGGCCGGCCGTGTCCTTGTAGGGATCGCCGACGGTGTCGCCGGTCACGGCCGCCTTGTGGGCGTCACTGCCCTTGCCGCCGAAATGACCGTCTTCGATGTACTTCTTGGCGTTGTCCCAGGCGCCCCCGCCCGAGGTCATCGAGATCGCGACGAACAGGCCCGTCACGATCACGCCGAGCAGCATCGCGCCCACCGCCGAGAACGCCGCCGACTTGCCGGCCGCCCCGCCCCCGCGATCGCATAGATCACGAAGTAGACGAAGATCGGTGACAGCACCGGAAGCAGCGAGGGGATGATCATTTCCTTGATCGCCGCTTTGGTCAGAAGGTCGACCGCCTTGCCGTAATCCGGCTTGTCGGTGCCTTGCATAATGCCCGGCTTCTCGCGGAATTGTCGGCGGACCTCCTCGACGATCGCGCTCGCCGCGCGGCCCACGGCGGTCATGCCCATCGCGCCGAACAGATACGGCAAGAGACCGCCGAACAACAGGCCTACCACGACGTAGGGATTGTTGAGCGAGAAGTCCGGTTTGACGCCGGCGAAGTAGGCGTGGTGCGCGGAGTCCGCAATGAAGAACTTGAGATCCTCGTTGTAGGCCGCGAACAGCACCAGGGCGCCGAGACCGGCGGAGCCGATCGCGTAGCCCTTGGTCACCGCCTTGGTGGTGTTGCCGACTGCATCGAGCGCGTCGGTCGACTTGCGAACCTCCTTCGGCAGGCCCGCCATCTCGGCAATACCGCCGGCGTTGTCGGTCACCGGACCGAACGCGTCGAGCGCGACGACCATGCCGGCGAGCGCCAGCATCGTGGCGGTCGCGATCGCGATGCCGAACAGGCCGGCGAGGCTGTGGGTGACCAGGATGCCGGCGATGATGACGATCGCGGGCAGCGCGGTCGCTTCCATCGAGATGGCGAGGCCCTGGATCACGTTGGTGCCGTGGCCGGTCACCGAGGCCTGGGCGATCGACTTCACCGGACGATAGTCGGTGCCGGTGTAGTATTCGGTGATCCAGATGATCAGCGCGGTGACGGCAAGGCCGACCACGCCGCACTCGAACAGCGCCATGCCGGTATAGTCGACGCCGGCGAGCTTGCCGAAGCCGATCAGGTAATGGATCACACCGGCGATGCCGACCAGCGAGAGGACGCCGGTTGCGATCAGACCCTTGTAAAGCGCGCCCATGATCGACTGGCTCGGCCCGAGCTTCACGAAGAAGGTGCCGATAATCGAGGTGATGATGCAGATGCCGCCGATGGCGAGCGGCAACGTCATCATGTCGGCGAGGATCGGCGTCTTGGCGAAGAAGATCGCCGCCAGGACCATGGTGGCGACCGCGGTCACCGCATAGGTTTCGAACAGGTCGGCGGCCATGCCGGCGCAGTCGCCGACATTGTCGCCCACGTTGTCGGCGATGGTGGCCGGGTTGCGCGGATCGTCCTCGGGGATGCCGGCCTCGACCTTGCCGACGAGGTCGCCGCCGACGTCCGCACCCTTGGTGAAGATGCCGCCGCCGAGACGAGCGAAGATCGAGATCAGCGAGGCGCCGAAGCCGAGCGCCACCATGGCGTCGATGACGACGCGGCTGTCAGGCGCAAGCTTCAGCGAATGGACCAGGAAGCCGAAATAGAGGGTCACGCCAAGCAGCGCGAGACCCGCCACCAGCATGCCGGTGATGGCGCCCGCCTTGAAGGCGAGCTCGAGACCACCCGCGAGCGACGTGGTCGCCGCCTGGGCGGTGCGCACATTGGCGCGGACCGAGACGTTCATGCCGATGAAGCCGGCCGCCCCCGACAGGATCGCGCCGATGGCAAAACCGATCGCGACGTAGAGTCCCAGGAAATAGGCAAGCAGCACGAAGATGACGATGCCGACCATCCCGATCGTGGTGTATTGACGCCGCAGGTAGGCCTGGGCGCCTTCGCGCACCGCTGCCGCGATTTCCTGCATGCGCGGAGACCCCGCATCCGCGCTCAACACCGAAGACGTCGCCCAGATCGCGTAGACGACGGAAAGCACTCCGCAGAGCACAATCAACCATAATGCTGTCATGTGATTTTTTGCCTCAGATCCTTGATGAACGTACCCCCGGCGCCTTTTGTTTTCCGTCGTGCGGTGCGGCGCCTTGATTTTGAAGAAGGCCGCTCCTTGCCCGAAGGCGCGGCCTTAGTCGGTCACGACCTTGCCAAAATCAAATTGAGGGTGCAACGCCAGATAAGGCCGAAAAGCCGATCTCGGCAGGTATTTAGCCTGTCTTGGCAGCCGGGACGCCGGTTTGGAGCAATTCCTAGAAGTGGCTGTAGGAGAGCCGCTTCAAGACCAGCTCCTGGCCCTGCCCGTCCAGGAAGCGCGGCCGCTCATGGCCCGCGACGATCGTGCCGATGGCCGTGACGGCAAGGCCTGCCGCACGCCCCAAGGCAATCAGCGCGTTGGCTTGCGCTGGCGGAGCGGTGCACAGCACCTCGTAATCGTCCCCTCCGGCCAGCAGCGTCTCGACGGAAACGACCTTGCCTGCGATCAGGCCGGCGGCAGCGGCCGAGAGCGGCACGCTCGTCACGTCGATCGTGGCCGAGACGCCTGATGCCGCACAGAGCTTGGTCATATCTCCAGCAAGGCCGTCGGAGACATCCATCGCAGCCGTCGCATGGTCACGCACGGACTGCGCGAGAGCATTGCGCGGCTGCGGCACGCGATAGCGCGAGATCAGCGTCTCGCGCGCGTGCGGATCGGAGGCCAGCGCATTCGCGACCGCGCCGCCCTTGAGCACGTCAAGGCCAAGCGCGGCGTCGCCGATCGTCCCCGTCACCAGGATACGGTCGCCCGGTTGGGCGCCGGTGCGGCCGACCATCCGCCCCTGCGGCACGCGGCCAAAGGCGGTAATCGAGATCATTTGCGGCCCCGGCGTCGACACCGTGTCGCCGCCGAGCAGCGGACAGACGAAGGTTTTCGCATCCTCGCCGAGCGCGTCCGCGAACGGCCTGAGCCAAGCGTCTTCCTTGCTGCGCAGCGCCAATGTCAGCACGAAGCCGGCCGGCACGGCCCCTTGGCGGCGAGATCGGACAGGTTCACCCGCAGCGCCTTGCGCGCGATGGTATCGGGCGGATCGGTGGCAAGATAATGCACGCCCTCGACCACCGCGTCGGTGGTGACGACGATGTCGCTGCCGAGCGCCTGCAGGATGGCGGCATCGTCCACCAGCCCCAAGGCGCCGGGATCAGTCGCCAGCGGCTTGAAATAGCGCGCGATGAGGGAGTCTTCGGCGGAGGGATTGTGCGGGTTTGTCATCAGCGTCAGCCACACACTTCGCTGTCATCGCCGGGCTTGACCGGGCGATCCAGTATTCCAGAGACGATCGTGTGACATCGATAGGCCGCGGCGTACTGGATCACCCGCCTTCGCGGGTGATGACGGCGGAATATGGGGCAGCCACATCGCATCAATTCACCGCCCTGCGCCTCAATTCACCCCCGCCCGAACTCGTCACCGCGAAACTGGCGGCCGATCTGGTCGAGCACCGCGTTGACCATGCCGGTCTCCTCGCGGTCGACGAAGGCATTGGCGACGTCGACATATTCGGACACGACGACGCGGCCCGGCACGTCCTTGCGGTGTTCCAATTCGTAGGCCCCTGCCCGCAGCACCGCGCGCAGGATCGCTTCGATGCGCTTCAATGGCCAGCCCTTCGACAGCGCCTCGTCGATCAGCGGATCGAGTTTCTTCTGGTCGCGCACGACGCCGGAGACGACGTCGCGGAAGAACGCCGCTTCCGCCGGGAGATATGTGTCGCCCTCGACCTCGTTGCCGAGCCAGTGGCTCTCGAACTCCGCAAAAATGTCGTTGATGCCGGCACCGCCGATATCCATCTGGTACAGCGCCTGCACGGCTGCGAGCCGCGCCGCACCGCGCCGGTTCGCCTTCTTCTCCGTGCCGGCCGGCGGCTTCTTGTTGTTATCGGCCATGATCAAGCCCGCGCCAGCCGGCGCTTTATGCGCAGCATCGCAATCGCGGCCCGCGCGGCATCGCCGCCCTTGTTCAGCTCGCTGGCGCGCGCCCGCGCCCAGGCCTGCGCCTCGGTGTTGACGGTGAGGATGCCGTTGCCGAGCGGCAGCTTTCGCGCCACCGCCAGGTCCATCAGCGCGCGCGAGGATTCCTGCGAGACGATCTCGAAATGGATGGTGTCGCCACGGATCACGCAGCCGAGCGCGATCGCGGCATCATAGGGCTTGCCATTGGTCGCCGCGGCGTCAACCGCGATGGCGATCGCCGCAGGAATCTCCAGTGCACCGGGAACCGTGATGACGTCGTGGGTCAGACCGGCCGCCTTCAGCTCGGCCACCGCGCCTTCGAGCATCGCGTCCTGGAGATCGTCATAGAACCGCGCCTCGACGATCAGCGCGCGTGCGCCGGAAACGTCGGTCTGGTCCTTCAGGGGTGCGCGCCGCGCGTCTGCCATCGTCAAATCCGTTCCACAGGGGTTGGCGCTATGTAGTCGCCACCAGCGGGTAAGCCAAGTTTAAAGACGCCGTCACTTCATTTCCGTCAGCCGCGCCGCGCAGCGGGCCATCAGATCGACCTCGATATTGACCTCATCTCCCGCCTTCCAGCCGCCGATCGTCGTGACCGTCAGGGTGTGCGGGATGATCAGCACCGAAAAGGTCACGTCCTTCACCGTATTAACCGTCAGCGAGACGCCGTCGAGCGTGATCGAGCCCTTGGTCGCGATGAACCGCGCCAGCTCCCGCGTCGTGGAGAGCTCGAACCGCGCCATGTCGGGCAGGTCCTCGCGGCTGACGAGGGTCGCGATGCCATCGGCATGGCCGGCGACGATATGCCCGCCAAGCTCGTCGCCGATCTTGAGCGCACGCTCGAGATTGAGCCTGGTGCCGACCCTCCAATGCTTTGCGGTCGTCAGCGCCAACGTCTCGGCCGCGGCATCGACGTCGAACCAGGTCCTTTGAGCAGAGTCCTTGCCGCCTTCGACGCCGGAAGCAACCACCGTCAGGCAGACGCCGTTGCAGGCGATCGAGGCGCCGTCCGCAATGGTGGTCTGCTCGTAGCGGCAGGCGATGCGCAGCCGGTGCAACTGGCCCTGCGCCGTCGGCGTGAAGCCGACGATCTCGCCGATATCGGTGACAATGCCGGTGAACATCACGCGCGCTCGTAGATGGTGAGAGTATCCTGATCGAAGGTCTCGCTAGCATGAACCTTGTAGGCCTGCGACTGCGTGATTTTCGACAGGGGCAATGCAGCGAGCGCATCCACCCCGTCGGCGCCCACCGCTTCCGCGCCGTGGAACAGCCAGATCTCGTCAACGAGGTCCGCGGCGATGAAGGACGCCGCGACGCGGCTGCCGCCCTCGACCATCAGCCGCGTGATGCCCTTGCCGGCCAATGCATGCAGCACGGCCGCAAGATCGAGTCCCGAGGCATTGCCGGGCGGCACGCGGATCACCTGCGCACCGGCCGCACCGAGCCGCGTGGCGGCCGCGGCCTCCGCGAGTTCAGAACCCACCACCCATAGCGGAATCTCGCGCGCGGAGCCCACGAGCCTGCTTGCGCCGGGAATACGCAGATTCTGGTCGAGCACCACCCGCACCGGCGAGCGCACCGCCATGCCCGGCAGGCGGCAGTCGAGCTGCGGATCGTCCGCCAGCACGGTGCCGATGCCGACCAGGATGGCGTCGCTTTGCGCGCGGAGGAGATGCACCCGGTTGCGCGCCGCCTCGCCGGTGATCGCGACCGGCTTGCCGCCGGCCGCGCCGATCTTGCCGTCGGGCGAGACCGCGAGCTTCAGGATCACATGCGGGCGGCGATCCCTGATGCGACGGAAATGCCCGGCGTGATCGAAGGCGGCTTCGCGCGCGCACAGACCCACATCCACCATGATGCCGGCGGCGCGCAGGCGTGCGTGGCCCTGACCGGCGACTTCCGGATTGGGATCCTCGATCGCGGCCACCACGCGTTTGATGCCGGCGGCGATCACGGCGTCCGCGCACGGTGGCGACTTGCCGAAATGCGAGCACGGCTCCAGCGTGACGTAGAGCGTGGCGCCTCGCGCGGCCTCGCCTGCGCGCCGCAGCGCTTCAGGCTCGCCATGCGGCCGTCCGCCAGGTTGGGTCCAACCGCGGCCGACGATCACGCCGTCCTTGACGATGACGGCGCCGACGGCGGGATTGGGCCAGGTACTTCCCTGCCCGCGCCGGCCGAGCGCCAGCGCAAGCTCCATGAAGCGCCGGTCGGCATCCCTGGACTCGCGCGCCTTCTGCGCGAATTGATCCTCCAGGATGCGGAAGATCATTTGCGGATCGCGGCGAGCCGCGCTTCCTCCTCGCCGGAGAGCTCGCCGAGCACGTCGGCGAAATCCTTGGCCTCGCGGAAATTGCGGTAGACCGAGGCGAAGCGGACATAGGCGACGTCGTCGAGCGTGCGCAGATGCTCCATCACGGTCTCGCCGATCACCTCCGAGGAGATTTCAGCCTCGCCCCCCGTCTCGAGCTCGCGCACGATGGTGGAGACCATCTTCTCCACCCGTTCCGGCTCGACCTGCCGCTTGCGCAAGCTGATCGACACCGAGCGCATCAGCTTGTCGCGGTCAAACGGCACGCGGCGGCCGTTGCGCTTGATCACCGTGAGCTCGCGCAGCTGCACGCGCTCGAAGGTGGTGAAGCGGAAATTGCAGGCGACGCACACGCGCCGCCTGCGTATCACGGAAGAGTCCTCGGTCGGACGCGAGTCCTTCACCTGCGTATCGAGACTGTTGCAGTTCGGGCAGCGCATCCGTTGACCTTGACCGGTTTTTCTTGAGCCTTACTGATAGATCGGGAAACGGTCGGTGAGCACCTTGACCCGTTCCTTGATCGCGGCTTCCACCAGCGGCGCCTTGCCGTCGTCGGACTGCGCGATCGCGTTGAGGACTTCGGCGATCATGCCGCCGACCTGCTGGAATTCAGCGACACCAAAGCCGCGCGTGGTCGCAGCCGGCGTGCCCAGACGAATACCGGAGGTGACGAACGGTGACTCGGGATCGAACGGAATGCCGTTCTTGTTGCAAGTGATGGCGGCGCGAACCAGCGCCTTCTCCGAGGCGTTGCCCTTCAGGCCCTTCGGCCGGAGGTCAACCAGCATCAGATGATTATCGGTGCCGCCCGAGACAATGTCGAACCCGTGGCCCTTCATCGCCTCCGCCAGAGCCTTGGCGTTCTCGACGACGTTCTTGGCATAGACCTTGAAGTCCGGCCGCAGCGCCTCGGCGAAGGCGACCGCCTTGGCCGCGATGACATGCATCAGTGGGCCGCCCTGCAGGCCCGGGAAGATCGCCGAGTTGAATCTCTTGGTCAGCGCCTCATCATTCCACAGCATCAGGCCGCCACGCGGACCGCGCAGCGACTTGTGGGTCGTGGTGGTGGTGATGTGCGCGTGAGGCACGGGCGAGGCATGCACGCCGCCGGCGACGAGACCGGCGAAGTGCGCCATGTCGACCAGGAGATACGCGCCGACGCTGTCCGCGATCTCGCGGAAGCGCTTGAAGTCCCAGGCGCGCGAATAAGCCGAGCCGCCGGCCACGATCAGCTTCGGCTTGACCTCCTCGGCCTGCTTGGCGACCGCGTCCATGTCGATGATCTGGTCCTCGCGGCGCACGGTGTAGTGCGCGGCCTTGAACCACTTGCCGCTCATGTTGACCGGGGAGCCGTGGGTGAGATGGCCGCCGGCCGCGAGATCGAGGCCCATGAAGGTGTCGCCGGGCTGAAGCAGCGCCAGAAACACCGCCTGGTTCATCTGGCTGCCGGAGTTCGGCTGCACGTTGGCGAAGTTGGCGCCGAACAGCTTCTTGGCACGATCGATCGCGAGGTTCTCGGCGACGTCGACCCACTCACAACCGCCGTAGTAGCGCGCGCCCGGATAGCCTTCCGCGTATTTGTTGGTCATCACCGAACCCTGCGCTTCCAGCACGGCACGGCTGACGATGTTCTCGGAGGCGATCAGCTCGACCTCGTGGCGCTGGCGGCCGAGCTCGCCCTTGATGGCGGCTGCGATTTCCGGGTCAGCCTGCTCGAGCGAGGCGGTGAAAAACGAATCGGGCGCGGAGGCGGTTTTGGCGAAGGTCATCTTGCGAATATCTCCACCGCCGCAGCCTTTTGGCGGGCTACGGACGGGTCTGGTGTGGCGATCGGAAGCGGCGAGCGCGATCTACCACATCGCCCGCAACAGGCCAAGGGTTTGCGGGTCGGACTTGTGATTTATGCAAGATATGGTGGGATCGGAGGATTTGGATGACGGGGTGGTATCCGGCGTCCATGTCCAGGAAAGGTCCGCTTTGGCCCCGAAAGGCCGCGCGGGTGCGAGCGGCCGGCCTCTACAGCCCGGTATACCCCGCCTTCACGGGATCCACGCTGCCGTCGAGCTGCCGCAGATAGGTCAGGCCGCAAACCGTCAACCTGTGGGTGTCCTTCTCGCCGGCTTCCATCAAGGTGGTGATGTAGTTCGTGACCTTTTCCCGCGCCTCCGCGCTCGCCGCGGACGTGCGGTTGGCGAGCAAATCGTAGGTATGCATGATCCGGTCGATGGCAGCTTCCATGGCACCCTCTGGTTCTTGCCGCGTTTGGGAGTTGAGATCAGGCAACCGCTTTGGCCTCGGACTGCGCCTCGAACCTGACAATGGCCTTGTTGGCCAGCCTGATCTTGTTGAATTCGCCGTGCTGGAGCAACTTGATGACGATCTCGAGCAGGCGCTCGTCGGTGACGAGGGTGTCCCGGATCGCGCCGGAGCGGCGAAGATAGTTCGCGGCGATGGCGTAGGCCTCGCTCACGAGTTCCACGTTCATCACCCCCACGCCACGCTCGACCAGCATCGTCAGCCTCCGATCCGGAGGAGATAAGCATCGAACCGGGAACTCGTTCCCTGGTGTCGGGGATTTTTTTCGCAACCGCGAAATGGAAAAACGCACCGGTCCGGACACAGCCGGGCCGGCGCGCTTGGGGAAGCTCAGGCACGTTCGGGAGGCTTGCCGGTCTTGTTGCGGGCCGGCTTGGCCTTGTCCCGTCGAAAAGAACTCAGAGACGATACAGGATTTGGTCGGTCCAGAACCGCTCGAGGCGGTGCAGCGATTTGTTCAGGGTCGAGAACTCCTCGCCCGAGATGCCGCCGACCTGTTCGACCGTCTTGACGTGCTTCTGGTAGAGCGAGTCGACGATGCGGCGGATTTCCTGGCCCTGCGGCGTCAGGCGGATGCGCACCGAGCGGCGATCGACGCGCGAGCGCTGATGGTCGAGGAAGCCGAGCTCGACGAGCTTCTTCAGATTGTAGGAAACGTTGGAGCCGAGGTAATAACCGCGCGTGCGCAGTTCGCCCGCGGTCAGCTCCTTGTCGCCGATGTTGTAGAGCAGCAGCGCCTGCACCGAGTTGATGTCCGCACGGCCGCGGCGATCGAACTCGTCCTTGATGACGTCGAGCAGCCGGCGATGCAGCCGCTCCACCAGAGTCAAAGCTTCCAGATAGAGCGTCTGCACCGAACCCTGCTGGCCGGAGACGCGCTCTGCGGTATCTGCCGCAGTTGCGACGGCTTTCATCATGACACTTCCCCTGTTGTCGTTTTTATCGACACTCATTCGACGAAACTTGTGTCCCGTCTGATAGGTGCAACTTAAGGGGCTCGTTTGAAGATCGGCTTAAATAAGAGAATAAAGAGATCATGAATTTAAGACAGTGAATTGCGGATTAAGCCTGTCCCACAAGCACTTTACGCAACAGTCTGTTGACTCTCGCAAGGTCCTGTTCACCCTCCGTCCGCCCCGATTGTCGCATTCCAGAACAGCCTCGCCCCGTTTCGAAACGGCCGCGTAAGAGCTGTGGCGGAACACGCTGGTTAGCGAAAACTTACGTCGAATTTTACGCAACCAGCCGTCAACCAAGCGCGACAATCTCGTGTCCCGGACCAGCACAGCGAAGCCGAGCGCAGAGTCGGGGCAAGAGAGTTTGCTATGGCGGTCGTTCGCGTGCGGCCATCCAGGCGAGCGCGAGATAGGCCGCCAGCATGAAGGCTTCGACGCCGACCACGACCAGGCTGCCGCCGTAGATGCCGGGGAACATCAGCTCGATCACCGCCATCGACACCACGGTCGTCAGCCACACCACGGCGCCCCAAGGCGTCGCCAGCCACAGCCCGACCGCGGCAACGAGTTCGATCACGGCGAAGTAAATGGTCGAGGCCTGCCAGGCCATCGACTGGTTCTCGAAGGCCTCGTCCTCGCCGCCCACGAAGCCCGTCACCTGCGCCCAATGATAGAGGCCCTTGAGGATCGAGAGCAGCGCCATCACCCGCAGGAACAGCACGAGCCGGCGCGTCCAGACATTGTCGTCGGATTCAGCCCGCTCCGACGAGATCGCCGCCACCGACATGGCGCTGTCTCTGGCATTGTCTCGGACGGCATCCCTGGTGCTGTCGCGGGCCGCATCGCGGGTGGAGATCTCGGACATGCCCCCTTCTGGCTGCTTTGCCCCGCAAAATCAATCGGCTGCCATCTTTTGCGACAGGTCAACCCGCGGTGACGGGAACCATGCGAGCTGGTATAAGAATAATTCCAGCCGGAGGAAAAGTAATGGCGATCAAATACGGACGTCCGATCGAGTTGCGCGAGGTCTCGCGCCGGGATGGCACTGGGGCCTCCCCTGCCCTCGATCTGACCGTCCGCCCGCGCCGCAACCGCAAGGCCGAATGGGCCCGGCGCATGGTGCGCGAGAACGTGCTCACGACGGACGATCTGATCTGGCCGCTGTTTCTGATCGACGGCAACAACAAGCGCGAGCAGATCGCCTCGATGCCGGGTGTCGAGCGTCTCAGTGTCGACCAGGCCGTGCGCGACGCCGAGCGGGCGATGAAGCTCACCATCCCGTGCCTCGCGTTGTTTCCCTACACCGATCCGTCCCTGCGCGACGAGGAGGGCTCGGAAGCCACCAACCCGAACAATCTGGTCTGCCAGGCGGTGCGCGCGATCAAGAAGGAATTCCCGGAGATCGGCATTCTCTGCGACGTCGCGCTCGATCCCTTCACCAGCCACGGCCATGACGGCCTGATCTCCGACGGCAAGATCCTGAACGACGAGACGGTCGCTGTGCTCGTGCGTCAGGCCCTGGTGCAGGCCGAAGCCGGCTGCGACATCATCGCGCCCTCCGACATGATGGACGGCCGCGTTGCCGCGATCCGCGAGGGCCTGGATCGCACCGGCCTGCTCGACGTGCAGATCATGGCCTATGCCGCAAAATACGCCTCCGCCTTTTACGGCCCGTTCCGCGACGCCATCGGCTCGGCCAAGACGCTCACCGGTGACAAGCGCACTTACCAGATGGACAGCGCCAACACCGACGAGGCGCTCCGCGAGGTCGAGCTCGACATCGCCGAGGGCGCCGACATGGTGATGGTCAAGCCCGGCATGCCCTATCTCGACGTCGTCCGTCGCGTGAAGGACACGTTCGCGATGCCGACCTTCGCCTATCAGGTGTCCGGCGAATACGCGATGATCGCGGCCGCCGCCAACAACGGCTGGCTCGACGGCGACCGCGCCATGATGGAGAGCCTGCTCGCCTTCAAGCGCGCCGGCGCCGACGGTGTGCTGAGTTATTTCGCACCGAAGGCGGCGGAGAAGCTGCGGACGCAGGGGTAGGCCCCAAGGTCGTCCCGGCGAAGGCCGAGCGCCCCTGTCTCTAATCGTCGTCCTGGCGAAAGCCAGGACCCATACCGGGTGATCTAGCGACAGCACGCGGTATCGATACCGGCGAACGTACTAACTTCCAGTTTTCGCCAAGCTTGTCCCTGGGGTAACGGGTCCTGGCTTTCGCCAGGACGACACTGAGGTGTGGCGCCGCGTCCTTTCCTCCCGCCTCCGCCGCCCCCGAATCGCCGGAATATTTCGGCTTGTTAATCTCGGCGCCCTTGGCACGCGGACGGCCTGTTCCCATGTCCTTCCACGGGAGTCCTGCCACGGGAGTTTCCCTCGGGAGAATGGTCATGTCGTATTCGGACTCGGGCAATGCCTGGCGCAATGACGGTGGGGCGCAGCCACATGCCTACGATCCCTATCTGCACCCGGAACTGTTCCGCGGCGTTGCGACGCGGCGGGTCTTCGCCTTCCTGATCGACATGGTTGTGATCTCGGTGCCGGTGATCCTCGGCTACCTCTTCATCGCGGTGTTCGGCGTGGTCACGCTCGGCATCGGCTGGGCGCTGTTCTGGCTGGCCTGGCCGGCCTCCGTGATCTGGGCCATCGTCTATTACGGCGCCTGCATCGGCGGTCCGTCGTCCGCGACCATCGGCATGCGCGTGATGGATCTTGAGTTGCGCACCTGGTACGGCGCGCCCGGCTATTTCGTGCTCGGGGCCACCCACGCCGTGCTGTTCTGGGTGACCGTCTCGTTCCTGTCGCCTTTCGTCGTCCTGGTCGGCCTCTTCAACGGCCGCAGGCGCTTGCTGCAGGATTTCGTGTTGGGGACGGTCGTGATCAACAATTCCGTTCGTGCGCCGGTGCCCCAGGGCGCCAGGACCTACTGATCAGCGACCTTTCGATCAAGGACCTACTCATCAACCAACCTGGATCAAGAACCTATCAACCTGGACCCGCTATGCTGTCCGATCTGACCTGCCGAGTAGACCGATTGACCGGGGGCTTTCGTAGCGCGATGCTGATGCACATTTTGGAGGCCCACGACGTCCCTTGACCCAGCACTCGCGCGACACCCCGCAATTTTACCTCACGGCGCCCTCCCCCTGCCCCTATCTGCCGGGCCGGCACGAGCGCAAGGTGTTTACGCACCTCGTAGGTGAGCGCGCCGGTGACCTCAACGACCTCCTGACCCATGGCGGCTTTCGTCGCAGCCAGTCGATCGCCTACCGTCCCGCCTGCGACCAGTGTCGCGCCTGCGTCTCGGTCCGGGTGATCGCCAACGAGTTCCGCCCCTCCCGCAACTTCCGCAAAGTCATCGCGCGCAACGCCGACATCATCGGCGAGCAGCGCAGCGCGGTGCCGACCTCCGAGCAATATTCGGTGTTCCGCGCCTATCTCGATTCCCGTCACCGCCATGGCGGCATGGCCGACATGACCGTGCTCGACTACGCCATGATGGTCGAGGACAGCCACGTCGAGACCCGTATCATCGAGTACCGCAAGCGCGGTCCCGACAGCGGCATCACCGGCCGCGGCGAGGAGTTGATCGCGGTGGCGCTGACCGACGTGCTCAGCGACGGCCTGTCGATGGTCTATTCGTTCTTCGAGCCGGGCGAAGTCAGCCGCTCGATGGGCACCTTCATGATCCTCGACCACATTGCCCGCGCCCGGCGGCAGGGATTGCCTTACGTCTATCTCGGCTACTGGATCGAGGGCTCCAAGAAGATGGACTACAAGGCCCGCTTCCTGCCGCAGCAGCGCCTCGCGCCGTCAGGTTGGCTGCGCATCGACGCGCAAGGCGATGCGACGTCCGAGCCGCAGGATTAGCTCTCCGTCATGCCCCGCGAAAGCGGGGCATCCAGTACGCCGCGGCGCCTCGGCTCAGTCACTACTGTCTCTGGAATACTGGGTCGTCCGGTCAAGCCGGACGACGACAGCCGTGGTGTGGTCACCCGAACAGCGTGTCCGCGAGCAGCTTCAAGTTCAAAACCACGATGATGCCGGCGACGATCCACGCGATCGCCGCGACCCATACCGGTATGACGAACTTGCCCATCTTGCGGCGGTCGGAGACGAAGCGGACCAGCGGGATGACGGCGAAGGGCAATTGCATCGACAACACGACCTGGCTGAATACCAGCAGATCAGCCGTGCCGCGCTCGCCATAGATCGCGGTGACGACGATCACGGGAATGATCGCGATGCCGCGGGTCAGCAACCGCCGCGCCCAGCTCGGCAGGCGCAGGTCGAGAAAGCCCTCCATCACGATCTGGCCGGCGAGCGTCGCCGTCACCGTTGAATTCAGGCCCGAGGCGAGTAGCGCCACTGCGAACAGCGTCGAGGCGATGCCGAGGCCGAGCAACGGAGACAGCAGCTCGAAGGCCTGGCCGATCTCGGCGACGTCGGAATGGCCGCTCTTGTGGAAGGTTGCAGCAGCCACCACGAGGATCGCGGCATTGATGAACAGCGCCAGCATCAGGGCGATGGTCGAATCCGTCGTCGCCCATTTGATCGCCTCGCGCCGGCCTTCGTCGTTGCGCTCATAGGCGCGCGTCTGCACGATCGAGGAGTGCAGATAGAGATTATGCGGCATCACGGTGGCGCCGATGATGCCGATCGCGATGTAGAGCATTTCGGGGTTGGTGAAGATCTCGGTCTTCGGCACAAATCCCCTCAGCATCTCGGCGACCGGCGGGGCTGCCGCGGCAAGCTGGACGGTGAAGCAGACTGCGATCACGACGAGCAGCGCGATGACGAAGGCTTCGAGGAAACGGAAGCCCCGATTCATCAGGATGAGCAGCAAAAAGGCATCCAGCGCGGCGATCAGCGCGCCGCCAATCAGGGGAATGCCGAACAGCAGCTTGAGCGCGATCGCGGTGCCGATGACCTCGGCGAGATCGCAGGCGATGATCGCCGCCTCGCAGGCAAGCCAGAGTAGAAAGTTCACGGCCGGCGAATAGGTCCCGCGGCAGGCCTGCGCGAGGTCGCGGTCGGTGACGATGCCGAGCCGTGCCGCCAGCGATTGCAGCAGGATCGCCATCAAATTCGAGAGCAGGATGACGGAGAGCAGCGTGTAGCCGAACTTGGACCCGCCGGCGAGATCCGTCGCCCAATTGCCGGGGTCCATGTAGCCGACCGAAACCAGATAGCCCGGGCCGACGAAGGCGAGCAGGCGCCGCCACCACACCCCCGCGATGGGGAGGGCGACCGAGGCATTCACCTCGGCCAGGCTCTTTGTCATCGGCGCGTCATTGCGCCAGCCGGCAGCATCTCGGGTCAGATCGGGAGAGCGAGCATCCATGCGGCGAGAATACCGAAGTCGAGCCTTATTGCAACTCATTTGCAACTGCATCTAGCCGCGTCGGTCCCTCGGCGGTCGCTATGTGTCGCCCCTGTCGGGAAGCGGGTGGGTTTGGGAGCCTCCCGAGGCGGATACTGGCGCCAACCCGACTTTGCAGGAAACGAGCCATGTCAATTCCCCCGCGCCTCCCCGAGACATTCAACCGCCTCGCCTGGTCCAATTTGGCGGCACAGTCGGCCGAACAGATCGCGCTGGCCGCGGCCCCCATCGTCGCGGTGCTGACGCTCGGCGTGGCAGAAGGCCAGACCGGCCTGCTCCAGACCGCGCTGACTCTGCCCTTCGTCCTCTTCGCCATCCCGGCCGGCCTGCTGGCCGACCGCATCTCCCGCCGTTCGCTGATGGCGGGCGCCGAGGCGCTGCGGGCGGCGGCCCTTGCAGCGATCGTGCTGCTGCTCGCACTCGGCGCGCTCAATCTGCCGCTGCTGGCGCTGCTCGGCTTCGCCGCCGTGTGCGGCACCGTCGTCTACAGCGTGGCCGCGCCGGCGCTAGTGCCCTCGCTGGTGAGTTCGGACCTGTTGCCGGCGGCCAATGCGCGGATCGAGCTCGCACGCACCATCGCCTTCGCCAGCGGGCCTGCGCTCGGCGGCGCGCTGGTGGGCTGGTGGGGCGCGAGCCCGGCCTTCGGCTTTGCGGCAGCGCTCTCGGCCGTCGCCGTCGTGCTGCTCTCCGGCATCTACGAGCCCGCACGCACGCCGGCCCTACGGCGGCATCCGTTCCAGGACATCCGCGAGGGCGCGGCCTTCGTGTTTCATCATCCGCTGCTGCGGCCGGTGTTCATCACCCAGTTCATCTTCAACACCGGATGGTTCCTGCAGATCGCGGTGTTCGTGCCCTATGCGGTACGTCACCTCGGCCTAAACGCGGTCGGCGTCGGCACCGTGCTGACGATGTACGGTGTCGGCATGGTGATCGGCGCGCTGTTCGCGATGCGGGTGATGAAGCGCATCGCGTTCGGCACGGTCGTCGGCCTCGGCCCCGTTACCGGCTTCGTCGCGGCGGTGGTGATGGCGCTGACGGTGCTGGTCCCCTCGCCCTGGCTTGCGGCCTTGAGCTTCTTTCTGCTCGGCGTCGGGCCGATCCTGTGGGTGATCTCGACCACGACGCTGCGCCAGTCGGTGACGCCGCCTCGCCTGCTCGGCCGCGTCTCCGCCATCAACATCATGAGCTATGGCGCCCGTCCGGTCGGCTCGGCGCTGGGTGCGATCGTCGGCGGCCTCTGGAGCGCGGAAGCGTGCCTCTATCTCGCGGCGGCGGTGTTCGGCGTGCAGGCGCTGGTCATTTGGCTCTCGCCCGCGGTGGCGCTGGACCGGCAGCCAGACATGGTGGGCGATGAGGCGGTGGCGCGGTGTTAGCTGCACTGTCATTGCGAGCGAAGCGAAGCAATCCAGAATCCGTCCGCGGAGCAGTCTGGATTGCTTGGTCGCAAGAGCTCCTCGCAATGACGGAGTATGTTGAAGCAGCCAGCCTAGTTCGCCAGATACCGCTCGTAGCTGCCTGTCACCGGCTCGCTCGCGTCCACCTCCGGATCAAGCGTGTAGAGATCCTGCGCACGGCCGATGCCACGCAGCGCGTAGCGGCCGGTGGAGACGAGATAGCGGCGGCCGGCGGCGTCGAGGCCCTTGTAGAATTCCGCCGAGGCCAGCAGCTCGCGATCGACCGAACGGCTCATCGAGGCGATGCGACTGACCTCGTTCACGGTCGGACCGACCACGGTGAAGTCGAGCCGATCCTCGCTGCCGATATTGCCGTAGAAGACCTCGCCGACATGCAGGCCGATATAGGCGGACGTGGTGGGACGGCCCTCCGCGCCCCGCCTCAGGTTCAGCGCAGCGACGTTCTTGCGGAACAGATGCTCGGCGCGCAGCGCCGCGCGCCGAGAATGCGCCATGTCCTCGCCGGTGAACATCGCGAGGACACCGTCGCCGATCAGCTTCAGCACGTCGCCGCCGGCGTCGTGGATCGCGTCGATCACGGCCTGCGCATAGTCGTTGAGGAACGGGATGATCTCGTCGGGGCCGATGCTCTCGCTGATTCCGGTCGAGCCGCGCAGATCCGAATACCACAGCACGGCGTTGATGCGCTCGGTGACGCCGCGCGAGATACGTCCGCTCAAGACCTGCTCTGACGCATCGCGGCCGAGATAGACGCGGCCGAGCGTGCGCGCGATGTCGACCTGCTGCGCCGACTTGATCGCGAGCCCCAGCACCGGCACGAGATCGCGCAGCGCGGCGAGTTCGGCGTCGGCGAAGCCGCTGTCGCGTCGCGTTGTCCAGGAGGAGTAGAGGCAGTCCATCTGCCCCAGCGCTCCGGTCTCCCCGAAGCGGTGCACAAAGGCCAGGAAATGGCGATGACCGGTTTCGGCGAGCTCGCCGATTTGCGAAAAATCGAGCGAGGGCGCGTCGGCGAGGTCGATCACCATCTCGTCGTGACCGTGCTCGAGCAAATGATAGAAAACCGACCGGCGCCAATTGTTGGCCGCGTCGCCCTCGGCCGTCGAGCCGTATTCGACGACGTCGCTCTCGTTGGTCGGTGTATCGCTCCAGCGGAAGGCGCGACCCTCGTAGATCGGGTGCAGCGTATCGATGACGACAAGGCCACGCGAGAGTTCCAGCCCCTCGGCGCGGCAGCGCTCGCAGAAGCCGCGCAGCAGTTCGGGTTCGGGCAGGCCGGTGAGCCCCTGGCCGGCCAACCAGTTCATCAGCGCAAGGCGAGAGGTCAATTGCATGCGCCATTATGGCGTGCATTCGTGACGAGCGAAAGGCGGCGCGCGGAGCTTGCGTCGCCAAAGCTCCGCTCACGGCCAAGGCTCCCGCCCGCGGCAGGTCGCATATGTCGCGGACGCTGTTGACGCGCTCCCGCCTCGGGCGGCAAATGCGAATGATGACACCGCCGATCAGAAATACGGGGATATGAGCCAGCGCCAGCTTCCGATCATCCTGGCGCTCGGTACCACGCAGACCCTGGCCTGGGCCTCGAGCTACTATCTGCCGGCGCTGCTCGCCGATCCCATGGCGCGCGATCTCGGTATCTCCTCCAACTGGGTGTTTGGCGCGTTCTCGGCCTCGCTGGTGATTTCGGCGCTGCTCGGGCCGCGCATCGGGCGACAGATCGATCTGGTCGGCGGCCGGCAGGTCCTCTCGGTGTCGAACCTGACGATCGCCGCCGGCCTCGTTCTGCTCGGCCTCTCGCAATCGGTGGCGGTGATGGCAATGGCCTGGCTCGTGCTCGGCATCGGCATGGCGATGGGTCTCTACGACGCCGCCTTCGCCGCGCTCGGGCGCATCTACGGCACCGAGGCGCGCAGGCCGATCACCGGCATCACGCTGATGGCGGGCTTTGCATCGACCGTCGGCTGGCCGCTCACCGCCTGGGGCCTGTCGCATTTTGGCTGGCGCGACACCTGCTTCGCCTGGGCCGCTGCCAATATCCTGATCGGCCTGCCGCTCAATTTCTTCCTGCTGCCGACGATCAAGGGCGCCAAGCAAGCAGCGGCGACAGCGGCGAAGCCGCATCTGCCGCTCGACCGCACCATGGTGCTGCTCGCCTTCATCTTTGCCGCGGTCTGGACCGTCACCGGCGCGATGGCCGCGCATTTCCCGCGCATCCTGGAGGCAACCGGCGCGACGCCGGTCGAGGCGATCGCGGCCGGTGCGCTGATCGGCCCCGCGCAAGTGGCCGCACGGGTTCTGGAGGCAGGCTTCCTCAGCCGCTTTCATCCGCTGTGGTCGACGCGGCTCGCCTGCCTCACTCACCCGATCGGCGCGGTGGTCGTGGCGATCTTCGGCGGCGCCGCGGCCAGTGCGTTTGCGCTATTCCACGGCTCCGGCAACGGCATCCTGACCATCGCGCGCGGCACGCTGCCGCTGTCGATCTTCGGCCCCAAGGATTTCGGCTATCGCCTCGGCGTCATCGGCGCGCCGGCACGGATGGCGCAGGCCGTGGCGCCGCTGGCCTTTGGCCTGCTCATCGACGTCATGGGCGCCAAGGTGCTGATCGTCTCCTCCGCGCTCAGCCTCTCGGCGCTGGCCGCGCTGTTCATGATCCGCGCGCAACCGCGGCCGGATTGACCGGGCCGGAGCTTTCGCGCACAAGCGCAGCATGACCGAAGACACGCGCCCACCCCGCACATTCAAAGGCCTCCTGCGCTGGGCGACTACGCCGCCGCAGGCCTGGGGTGTCTATCTCCTCGCCGTCATCCTGGTCTGGCTGATCTCCTTCTACGCCGGCTCGCTGAAACCGAAGAAGGCGCCGGAAGCGAGCCCACCGCCGGTCACGGCACCGCGCACCTAGGCCGGCTTCGTTTCGCCGGTCGCGATCCAGATGCCGGCGAACACGGCGACCAGCCCGATCAGTAGATTTGGCGTGATCGGCTCGCCGATCAGCAGCGCGGCGAGCAAGGTGGCGGCGATCGGATTGACCGTCATCGTATTGGCGACCCGGGTCGGCGTCGCGCGCGCCAGCGCCATGACCCAGAGGATGAAGGCGAGCGCACCGCCGCCGATGCCGAGATAGATGCCGGCAATCCACTGCGCCGTCGTGAACTGCCCCAGCGCTGCAAAGCTGCCCTTCACGATACCCGCAAGCACCAGCACGGCGGCGCCTGCTCCCATGCCGACCGTGAGAAAGCCGAGCGGGCTGGAGCGCTGCATCAGCGGGCGCGACAGCACGTTGTAGAACGCCATGCAGAACACGGCACCGGTCATGATCAGCTCGCCGCGCCAGGCCTCGGGCGGGCTTTGCGCCAGGCCCGCGGCCAGTGCCGCCGCCACGCCGAGCACCGCGATGCCGACGCCGGTGATCTTGCGCGCCGTCAGCCGCTCGACGCCGAGGATGGCGCCGACCACCATGGTGTGGAGCGGCAGCGTCGCCAGCGCGAGACTGGCGCGCGCGGCGGTCGTGTAGGACACCGCGATGTTGTAGAGGATGAAGAACACGCCGAAAAAGCAGATGCCGAGCAGCGCCACGGCCGGCCAGTCGGACCGCTGCGGCCAGCGCACGCCGAGCAGAAGCGCGCACGGCAGCAGGCAGAGAAAGCCGATCCCCCAGCGCAGGATCGCGAGCAGGATCGGATCGGCGCCGCCGACCAGATAGCGGGTGATCGCCGCGGCAGTGCCGCCAAGGCTGCTCGACGCCAGCGCGATCGCAACCCCGGCCCACTCACCCACAATCGTCTCCCGTTGCGGAGCTTGCTGAGGGCGCTAGCACGCCCCTGCTGCCACCGTAGTGGCAACAGGGGCGTCGCGGGAAGCTAGTCGTAAAACTCGGGCGACATCTTCTGGCTGTCGCGCTGGATCTTGTCGTGGTTGATCCAGAGTTGCGCCTTCTCCTTGCCGAGCGTGTCGGCGATCTTCTGCATCGAGGCCGCGCTCTGGTCCTTGTTGGCGTTCATGCTCGGCACACGGCGGTTGTCCCAGTTGTCTTTGAAGTGCACCGCATCGCCCGACAGCACGACGGCGCCGGTCTTCGGCAGCTTCACCAGCAGCGATTGGTGTCCCGGCGTATGGCCGGGCGTCGACAGGATGGTCACGCTGCCGTCGCCGAACACGTCCTTGTCGCCCGCAAGCAGCTCGACCGGATGCGACGGCTTGAAGCGCGGCTCGTTGTTGGCGCCGGGCCAGTCATACTCGGCCTTCTGCACATAGAGCATGGCCTGCGGGAACAGCTCGACATTGCCGGTATGGTCGGGATGGGTGTGCGAGACGGCCATCATCTTGACGTCACCGGGCTTGAGGCCGAGCTGTTCGAGCTGCGCGGCAAGCGTCTTCGGCCGGCGCCAGGTCACGGCTTTGGGATCGGCGGGCGCAAGGCCATTCGGCATCGCGGCGACTGCGTCGGCGATGCCGGTATCCCACAGGAACCAGCCCTTGGCGTGCTTCACGAGATAGCAGCTGTCGACGAAGTCCATCGTCTTGCCCTCATTGAGACCGGGCGTCCAGCGCGAGATGTCGCCGGCGGTGCCCTCGCCGCAATTGAGCACGTAGAGTTTTTCGACACCGGTCTTTTCGGACTGCGCGAGCACCGCATGACCGGACAGAACGAGTGCAGCGACAACGACGGCGAGCTTGATCTTTTTGATCTTTGGCATCATTCGTTCCTCCCTTGCAGCCAGGTCGGCTGTCTTGTCGGCTGTGACCGAGGATCAACCCTGGTCCGTTCGCAGAATTCCCGCAGACCGCTTCAGTGCGGGCAGGTCTCGACCTCGACGGTGACGTGGCTGAGCCCCTTCAGTCCGGCGAGCCGCTTCTTGTAGACCGCCGGCTGCTTCGGCTGGTCCGACACCACCGACACCAGCACGGCGCAATGGCCGGGGCCGACCTGCCAGAGATGCAAATCCGTGACGCGGTCGTCGCCGATCTCCATGCGCGCCCGGATCACACGCTCGAGCTTCTCGTCGGCGCGCACGTCAAGCAGCACCGCGCCTGATGTCTTGATCAGGCCGAACGCCCAGCTCGCGATCACGGCGCTGCCGATCAGGCCGACCGCCGGATCGGCCCAGGCCCATCCCGAATACATGGCGACGACGAGCGCGGCGATCGCCAGCACCGAGGTCGCTGCGTCCGCCATGACGTGGACATAGGCAGCACGGAGATTGTTGTCGTGGTGGTGGTGATCATGGTCATGATCATCGTGATCATCATGCGCATGGCCATGATGGTGATGACCATGGTTGTCGCGGAGCAGCCAGGCACTGGCGAGGTTGACGCACAGGCCGAGGGCAGCGACCACGATCGCCTCGCCATAGACGATCGGCACCGGATTGATCAGCCGCAGCACGCTCTCATAGGCGATCTCGACCGCGATCAGGCCGAGGATGATCGCGCTGGCGAAGGCGGCAAGATCGCCGAATTTGCCGGTGCCGAAGCTGAAATGCGAGCTCCCCAGGTGCCGCCGTGCAAAGCGATACGCGAACGCGGCAATCCCTAGCGCTGCCGCATGCGTGCCCATGTGCCAGCCGTCGGCGAGCAGTGCCATCGAGCCGAACAGCGAGCCGGCGACGATCTCGCCGACCATCATGACCAGCGTCAGGATGACGACGAGCCAGGTGCGCCGCTCGTTCTCGTCGTGCTTCTCGCCCAGGAAGGCGTGGTCATGGGTCCATTGTTCGACGGAATGGGAATGCATCGCAAAGTCTCCGAAAGGCCCGGGCCGTTAACCCCTATATAGACCTGCGAGTCTTCTGGGCAAAATCGCCGGAATGAGCCGATTGACAGGTAGGTGCCGTTTCGGTGTAATGGACGCCATGGGGATTTGAGCGATCTCCCCACGAGGCGACATGCCCAAGTATCGCGTCCCGTTGTTTTTCACGAGGGCGCATCATGTCTTCCTACACGACGATATCATCTGACAAGCTGGCACGGTTGATCGGCACGGCAAACGCCCCTGCCCTGATCGACGTGCGCACCGACGAGGATTTTGCCGCCGACCGGCGGTTGATCCCAGGTTCGATCAAGCTCAGCCACGACAATGTTCCGGAATGGGGTGCCGAATTCGCCGGCCGCACCGCCATCGTCTCCTGCCTGCGCGGCGCAAAGCTGGCGCAGGGCACGGCGGCCTGGCTTAGGCAGCTTGGGGTCCAGGCCGAGACGCTGGAAGGCGGATTCGAGGGCTGGAAGGACGCAAAGCTGCCGCTGCTCGATACCCGCAAGCTGCCGCCGCGCGACGCCAAGGGACGCACCGTCTGGGTGACGCGGGCGCGGCCCAAGGTCGACCGCATTGCCTGCCCCTGGCTGATCCGACGCTTCGTCGATCCCAATGCGGTGTTCCTGTTCGTGGCACCGTCCGAAGTGGTCGCCGTCGGCGAACGCTTCAAGGCAGCCCCGTTCGACATCGAGAACGTGTTCTGGAGCCACCGTGGCGAGCTCTGCACCTTCGACGTGATGATCGAGGAGTTCGGGATTGCTGCGCCGGCGCTGCTCCGGCTCGCAACGCTGGTGCGCGGCGCCGACACCGGGCGGCCCGACCTTGCGCCGGAGGCTCCCGGTCTGCTCGCGGCTTCGCTCGGGCTGTCGCGGATGTATGATGACGACCTCGAACAGCTCGAGGCCGGTATGCTGCTCTACGACGCGTTCTATCGCTGGTGCCGCGACGCGACGTCTGAGACCCATAACTGGCCGACCAACAAGGCAAAGGCTTGATGGATACGCGTACGATCGAAACCGGAGCTGATGCCGGTCACGGCGTCAGCTTCAGTGAAGCCTTTCGCGTCTGGCTCCGTGTCGCCTGCCTGAGTTTTGGCGGGCCCGCGGGCCAGATCGCGGTGATGCACCGCATCCTGGTCGAGGAAAAGAAGTGGATCTCGGAAGGCCGCTTCCTCCATGCGCTGAACTACTGCATGCTCTTGCCGGGCCCGGAGGCGCAGCAGCTCGCAACCTATATCGGCTGGCTGATGCATCGCACTGCCGGCGGGCTGATGGCGGGCGGACTGTTCATCCTGCCCGGCATCATCGCCATCATGGGCCTCAGCTACGTCTACGCCGCCTACGGCAATGTCAGCTTCGTCGAGGCGCTGTTCTTCGGCTTGAAAGCCGCCGTGCTCGCCATCGTCGTCGAGGCCGTGGTGCGCGTCGGCAAGCGCGCGCTGAAGAACCGCATCATGATCGCGCTCGCCGCGATGGCCTTCGTCGCGATCTTCTTCTTTGCCGTCCCCTTCCCCATCATCATCATCGCCGCAGGCATCATCGGCTATGCCGGCGCGAGAAGCGGCCGTCCGGAGTTCGCGCCGGCCGGTCATGGTCACGGCGGCAGCAGCGCCTTGATCGACAGCATGCTGGGCGACGCCGTGCCCGATCATGTCCGACCCAACACCGCCCGCACCATTCGCGTCGGCGCGCTGTGGCTTGCGCTCTGGGTGGTGCCGGTGATCGCGCTCGTGCTTGTGCTCGGGCAGGCCAATGTCTTCAGTCACATCGCGCTGTTCTTCTCGAAAATGGCGATGGTCACCTTCGGCGGCGCCTACGCAGTGCTGGCCTATGTCGCCCAGCAGGCGGTCGAGCACTATCACTGGCTCAAGCCGCACGAGATGCTCGACGGCCTCGGCATGGCCGAGACCACGCCGGGTCCGCTGATCATGGTGCTCCAGTTCGTGGGCTTCATGGCCGCCTACCGCGACGCCAGCGGCCTGTCGCCGATGCTTGCGGCCACGCTCGGCGGATTGCTCGCGACCTGGGTCACCTTCACGCCCTGCTTCCTCTGGATCTTTGTCGGTGCTCCCTACATCGAACGGCTGCGCGGCAACACCGGGCTTGCGGGCGCGCTGAGCGCTATCACCGCCGCCGTCGTCGGCGTGATCCTCAACCTCTCGATTTGGTTCGCGCTGCACACGCTGTTCCGCGACACCGTGCCGGTGCATGCGTTTCCGCTGGACTTCGACATGCCGGTGCTGACCAGCATCGACATCCCCGCGCTGCTGCTGTCGATCGCGGCGGCAACTGCGATCTTCCGGTTCAAGCTGGGGATGTTGACGGTGCTGGCCGGCAGTTGCGCGGCGGGCGTGGCGTTGCGGCTGGCGGGGGTGATCTAGGACACCGACTGATTGGTTCGTCACGTCCGGTTTGCCAATGGAAGGCATCGCTAAGCGGTCAGGGTTGCATGGCGACTATGCTCAGGGGCAAGGACCCAAGGACCGACCTTGATGAGCAGGCGTTTGGCCTAGAGGCCACGCGCGCTCGAAACACCGCAGCGACCCGCAGCAGGATCTTTTGGACCAACCGAGCGCTTTCCAAATAGTTGAGCGAAGGTGTCGGAACGAGGTGCCGCCGGACGTCTTCCCAGATATCGGCCCCAACCAGAGGTCATGCAATGGATAGTTCCATCCTGAAGCCTGCTTCGGAGCTTGCTGGTACGAACAAGGCTCATTTTCCCAACGAAAGCGTCGATTATCGCCGCGCCCGGCAAGACCTCCTGACGAAGGAGATCGAGCTGCGTCGTCAGATCGAGCGTGTCGCTGAACTGCGCCGGGCGCTTCCGCCCGGCGGCGAGGTGAAGAAAAACTACGTGTTTGAAGGCGAGAATGGCGAAGTGAATTTCGCCGATTTGTTCGAGGGCAAGCAGACGGTCGCGGTCTACAGCTACATGTTCGGGCCGCAGCGGCAGACGCCCTGCCCGATGTGCACCTCATTCATGAGCACATGGGAGCACAAATTACCCGACATCGAGCAGCGTATCGGGTTCGTCTTCATCGCGCGGTCGCCGATCGCCAGGTTGATCGAGGCAAAGAAGGCGCGCGGCTGGACGCGGCACAAGGTCTTCTCTGACATCTCCGGCGATTACACGCGCGACTATGTCAGCGCCGAGGATGCCGACGTGCCCGGCTACAGCGTGTTCACGCAGCGCGACGGCACGATCCGACATTTTTGGTCCGGCGAGATGAGCGGCACGATGGCCGACCCCCAACAGGATCCGCGCGGCGCGCCGACTTCGATCCGCTCTGGACCATCCTCGATACCACGCCAGAAGGCCGCGGCACCGACTGGTACCCAAAGCTCGCTTACTGAGCCTCCTGCCGTCAGTGATAGTGATAATGCGCGCGCGGCTTCGCTAGTAGGTTGCAATGCCATCCGCGCGAAAGCGATGCCTGTGATCCTGACGAACCCGGACGAGGTCGAGACGTGCATGACCGCGCATGGGATGAGACCAAGGGCCTACAAATGCCAAAGCTGCGTTGTTGATCGTAGCTCGACCGGCATCCCGCTAAGCGTGACCCTCGCCGTCATTTTCGACGGAGCCGCCTTTCGGCGCTTTGTGAGGCATATCCCATCCAAAGTAGACTTCCACCCGAACGATCTTGTCTCCGCGAGCGGTGGTTACCTCGCAATTACGAAACCTGTGCCCCCCTGCGGCAGCTGCCTCATAGACGATGACTGCTCGGCTTCCATCCTCGGTCGCGATGACTTCATCGAACGAATTGGTCTTCTCGCTGTTGGGCCAGCAACGGCGCAGATAAGTCGCACGATCCAACTCATTGTCGATTGGACTTGAGAAGTGATAGTCGTCCGCAAGAAGCGCTTCGATCGCTGTCCGATCCTTATCGACGTATGCCTTTAACCTGGCACGTGCCAGATCGAGCGTGCTTTTCGTCATGCCGTTTTTCCTTTTAGAGTTCGACCGAACGTAAGGCCGACCGCGACTCCTCAACAAAGAGCTCGGGGCCTCAAGCTGGGCGAAAGCGCCCTCCCTTGCTGGCGTCATGCCACGATAGAAGCGACATCAGATAATTTGAGCCTTAACAACCTTCGGTAAAAATCGTTCCGGGCTCGCGCTGCACGCGCTTGGCCAGAATTCCATGAGGAATTTCGAGGTTTCCGTTGAATGTCCGTCCAGGGGCCCAAGCCGTCGATGATGACCGCGCTGGCGGACTTACTCTCTGTCCTCCAAAGCTGCCGTCTCAACTCTTTGGGCGAAGCCGTCATCCTCGCCTGCCCGTGCCCTTCGGGCAAAACAGCGACGACCACTTCCGCCACATCGCCCGTCAAGCCCACCTCGTAAAATATTCCACTTTACCGAAATTCGGATTTGACGTATAAGCGGCACACCCTGGCCCGAGACAAGGGGCGGATCGCGATCGTCACGAACCGCGGGCTGGGCAGCGATGGACGCGACGGCTTCGGGCACGATAGGCATTGCAGGGCGGCTTTGGCTGTGAGCAATGGCCTTCGTGCCTGCGACACGATGCCGAAAGCGTCTTCGCATGGCTTCGGGTGTGAGCACACGCCAGCACTCGAAGTCCCAGCGAGGACGTGCGCGGACGAACAAGTCGTGTGGTCCTGACGCCCGGGGTCTGTGCGTCAAGTCCTGCGGTGATGTGGCGGCCCGACCGGGCACGTGCATCAGTTATCCGCAAGGCGACGGGGGCAATAGTGCATCGCTCCCCGGGGAGAGCACGAAGGACACGTTAAAACCATCGTGCAGGGAAGGCCGGGCGATCCGGCGAACCTGTGGTCCACCCCGTGTGCATTTCTATCGCGCACGGACCTGCGGGTGCCAGCCGGCGCCCGGCCTTCCCTGCGCCCTTGTCTCAATGAGGGCGATGCGACGACGCAAGACTCGGGCGGCACGCGCCGCGAGATCGCGAACTCTCGTCCGCCGTTTGAAACGTGCATCGGCGCGACGACTAATCTTGCCCACTCTCGCTGTCGTCGCCCGGCTTGACCGGGCGACCCGGTAGCCCAAGACAGTCGAGATTTGAGAGGAGAGGCCGCGGCGTACTGAATGCCCCGGTCGAGCCTGGGCATGACAGGCTAGCGCTATCGCATCAGTTCCAAGGTGGGAAGATTGGAACGGGGAGAATTCGCCCCGGTTAGCTCTCACTGCCGAAGAAATCCGCTTTTGGATGAGCCATGACCGATCTATCTATCGATGCGCGGCTGCTTGCCCCTGACAATGACCGGCACGGCGCCAATCTCACGGTCGTCGCTGTCGCGGCGGCAATTCTTCTGGCGGGCGCAGCGGCCTTGTCAGGCACGATTTCGTGGCAACAGGGATTGTTGTTTCTTCTCGGAGGCGCACTTGGCCTGACGCTGTACCATGCGCTGTTCGGGTTCACCTCGGCTTGGCGCGTCTTCATTGTCGCACGACGAGGCGCCGGCCTTCGCGCCCAAATGGTCATGCTTGCGCTGGCAACCGCCCTCTTCTTCCCGGCCCTGGCGCAAGGCACGCTGTTCGGCGTCGCCGTGCGTGGCGAGCTCGGCGCGGTGGGCGTGGGCATGCTCACCGGGGCATTCCTGTTCGGCCTTGGAATGCAGCTTGGCGGCGGCTGCGCGTCGGGAACGCTTTATACCGCCGGCGGCGGCAACACCCGCATGCTGGTGACACTGGCGGCCTTCATCGCCGGATCGACGCTCGGTGCATTGCATCTGCCGTGGTGGAGCGCGCTGCCGAACATCGGCGCCGTCTCGTTGATCGAACGGCTCGGATGGCTGCCGGCGCTCGTGCTCTGCTGGGCTGTTATGGCTGCAATTTATCTCATCACCCTCAGGGCCGAGATCGGCCGCCACGGCGAACTCGAGCCGGGAGCGCGGACGAAGCTCCGCGGCGCGCGCCGCTTCATGCAGGGGCCATGGCCGCTGCTGTGGGGCGCGATCCTGCTCGCGATCGGAAATTTCGCCACGCTGTATCTTGCGGGACGTCCCTGGGGCATCACCTCCGCTTTCGCGCTCTGGGGATCGAAGATCCTGATGAGCCTCGGCGTCGACGTCGCGTCATGGCCCTATTGGCAGGGTGCTCGCGCGACCTCGCTGCACCAAAGCGTCTTCGCCGACATCACCTCCGTCATGGATTTCGGCATCATCCTGGGAGCGTTGCTGGCCGCAGGCCTCGCCGGCAAATTCCATCCGACATGGCGCATCTCCGCATCCTCGCTCCTCGCCGCCATCATCGGCGGCCTGCTTCTCGGCTATGGCGCCCGGCTCGCCTATGGCTGCAATATCGGCGCTTATTTCAGCGGGATCGCATCGGGCAGCCTGCATGGCTGGTGCTGGCTGGTGGCGGCTTTCGTCGGCAACATTCTGGGGACACATCTCCGACCGCTGTTCGGCTTGGCCGTCGAGCGGTAGGTTTTCGTCTGCGCGCCGTTTCATCAGACCGCCATGGCGGACGACGATTGAACCTAACGCATCATCATCCGCGCGATCGCCTCGCCAATCACCACGGTCGTGAAATGCGTGTTGGCCCGGCAATCCGATGGCATGATCGAGGCGTCGGCGATGCGCAGGCCGGAGATGCCCTTCACGGTGCCGTCAGGGTTGACCACGCCGTCGGCGCTCTCAAAGCCGGTCATACGACAACTGCCGGCGGCGTGCTGGATATCGCCGGTCTCACGGCGCAGCAGCGCATCCAGTTCATGCTCCGGCAAGGCCGCGGCTTGCGGCAGCGTCAGATCGGTGTCCGCGAGCCGGATCCAGTCGGCGATGCCTGATAGCGCCGGCTGGGAGGTGATCACGGCGAGCCGCTTCACCGCATCCTTCATGCGCAGCATGTCGCGGGGATCGGCCAGCATGTTTTCCTCGACGACGGGATCGATCGTGGGATCGGTCGAGGCCAGCTTGAGCGTTCCACGCGAATACGCGTTGAACAGCCCGGCGCCGATCGCGCCCGGCACGCCGATGCCGCGGTGATTGAAGGCGATCAGGATCATGTCGCGCTTGCCGCCCTCGGCGAGGCCCGACGAATAGGTCACGCAGCAATTGGTGTGGCGGGTGTCCGGATCGGTCGGCCGCAGGTCTTGGTGGAGCTGGATCGTGGCACGGAACAGCGGATGATCGAAGAAGTGCTTGCCGACCGGCAGGTTGCGCTCGACCGCGATCCCCATCGCCTTCAGCTCCTCCGCAGGACCGATGCCCGAGCGCAGCAGGATCGCTGGACTGTGGATGGCGCCGGCGCACAGCACGATCTGGCGCGCGCTGATCTCGCTGGTGCCCTGCCCCTCGATGTGAACGCGGAGGCCGGTTGCCCGGCCCTCGCTGATCAGCACGCGGTCGACCAGCGCATGCCCGCGAATTTCCAGATTGGCGCGGCCCCGCGCGGGCTCCAGATAACCCTCATTGGTCGTGATGCGGCGGCTGTCGCGGCTGTTGATGGGATAGCAGGCGACGCCCTCGCCGTCAGGGCCGTTGACGTCGGCGCACCAGGGATAGCCGCTCGCCAACGCCGCATCGCGCAAGCCGCGGTCGATCGGCCCCCATTTTCCGGCGGCGCCCGATAGACCGGCAGCGGTCCACCGCGGCCGTGGCCGGCGGCGTCGCCGAATTCCAGATCATCCTCGATCACCGAGAACAACGGCATCACGTCCGTGGCCGACCAGCCGGTGCAGCCATTGGCGGCCCATTCGTCGAACGCAGCAGCGACGCCGCGGATGGCGATCTGGCCGTTCATCATCGACGAGCCGCCGAGCCCCTTGCCGCGCCAGTAGAAGCGCGGCTCCTGGCCGGCCACACGGCGCGTCAGAAGATCCGGCCATTGCCACTTCTCCTGGTACTCGCGCTTGTGGATGATCGGGATGGGATTTGGCGTCATCACCTCCCAGGGCGCCTCGTCGGCGCGCCAGTCCAGACCCGCCTCCAGCAGCAGGACGCGCCGTGCGGGATCTTCCGAGAGCCGCGCCGCAACAGCAGCGCCGGCCGAGCCGCCGCCGACAACAATGACATCGTACATCGCGCTACTTCTCAACGTTCCACAACACCGGGATGGCGGACGGTATCAGACCGCGCGCACCGGCGGAACCAGACTGTCGCCCGACTACCCGATCCCCCTGCCGAACTTGTTCGACTTCGGGAATCCCTTCGGCGGCAGACGGCCGGCGTCCGCGCGAGAGCCTTTCCACTCGGCGAGCTCCTTCATGGTCGCGGAGAATTCGCGGCCGGCGGAGTCCTTCCAGGTCAGGCCCGTCTTGGCGTCGAACACTGCAATGTCGGAGAGGCCGCCGTCCTTGTACTTCTGCAGACGCACACCGCGGCCACGCGCCATCTCCGGCACCTGGTCGAGCGGGAACACCAGCATCTTGCGGTTCTCGCCGATGACCGCGACGGTGTCGCCGATCACCTCGGTGACTGTGCGCGCCTCGTTCGGCATGTCGACGTTGAGGACCTGCTTGCCCTTCTTGGTGGTGCCGACGCAATCGTCCTCGCTGACGACGAACCCTTGGCCCTCGTGGCTCGCGACCAGGAATCTGCGTCCGCCCTTGTTGACGAACAGCGTGACCGGCGCGGCCTCCGGCTCGAGATCGATGAACTGGCGGATCGGCTCGCCATGACCGCGGCCGCCCGGAAGTTTTGCGACATCGAGCGAGTAGAATTTTCCGTTGGTGGCGAACAGCAGCAGCTTCGAGGTCGTTTCCGCGAAGAACGCGAATCCGAGCTTGTCGTCCTGCTTGAAGGCCAGCCCCGAGAGATCCTCGACATGGCCCTTGAGAGTGCGGATCCAGCCCTTGTCGGAGACCACCACCGTCACCGGCTCGCGCTCGACCAGTGCCTCCTCGATCGCAGCGAGATCATGCTCTGGCGCGTCGGCAAAGGTGGTGCGGCGCTTGCCGAGCGGGGTCTTCGGTCCGAACATGTCGCGAACCTTGCCGACCTGCTCGCCGACTTTCTTCCACTGCTCGGGTTCGGACGCCAGCAGTCCCTCGATGCCCTTCAGCTCCTTGCGAAGATCCTTGTCCTCGCCACGGATCTCCATCTCCTCGAGCTTGCGCAGGCTTCGGAGCCGCATGTTGAGGATGGCTTCGGCCTGCACCTCGGTGAGCTTGAACGCCTTGATCAGCGCCGGCTTCGGCTCGTCCTCATTGCGGATGATCCTGATCACCTCGTCGATGTTCAGATAGGCAATCAGCAAGCCGCCGAGGATCTCCAGCCGGCGCTCGATCTCGGCCTTGCGATGGTTGGTGCGACGGATCAGCACGTCGCGCAGATGGTCGAGCCATTCGCGCAAGCACTCCGCGAGCCCCACGACTTTGGGAATGCGGCCCTTGATCAGCACGTTGAGGTTCAGCGGAATCTTGTTTTCGAGCTCGGTCAGCCGGAACAGCGATTCCATCATCAGCGCGGGATCGACGTTCTTCGATTTCGGCTCGATCACGATGCGAACGTCTTCGGCCGACTCGTCCCTGATATCGCCGACCAGCGGCAGCTTCTTCTGGTCCAGCAGCTCGGCGATCTTCTCGATCAGCCGGGACTTCTGCACCAGAAAGGGTATCTCGGTGACGACGACGACCCAGGTGCCGCGCGCGCCCTCTTCCTGCTCCCATCGGGAGCGGACGCGAAACGAACCGCGACCGGTGGTGTAGGCTTCAGCGATCGCCTGCTTGGAATCGACGCAGATGCCGCCGGTTGGAAAGTCCGGACCCTTGACCCATTTCAGCAAGGCCTTCGACTTCGCGTCGGGCTTCTCGATCAGATGCAGCGCGGCGTCGCAGAGCTCGGCGGCGTTGTGCGGCGGGATCGAGGTCGCCATGCCGACTGCGATACCTTGCGCGCCATTGGCGAGCAGATTCGGGAAGCCGCCGGGCAGCACGATCGGCTCTTTCGACTGGCCGTCGTAATTGGGGCGGAATTCGACCCCGTCCTCATCGATTCCGTCGAGCAGAAGCCGCGCGACGTCGGTCATGCGCGCTTCGGTGTAGCGATAGGCGGCGGGATTATCGCCGTCGATATTGCCGAAATTGCCCTGGCCGTCGACCAGCGGGTAGCGCGAGGAGAAGTCCTGCGCCAGGCGCACCATGGCGTCGTAGATCGCCTGGTCGCCATGCGGATGGAACGAGCCCATCACGTCGCCGACGATTTTGGCGGACTTCTTGAATGCCGTGCCCGGGTCGAGCCGGAGCAGCCGCATGCCATACAGGATGCGCCGGTGTACCGGCTTCAGGCCGTCGCGCGCATCCGGCAGCGCGCGGTGCATGATGGTGGAGAGCGCGTAGGCGAGATAGCGCTCTTCCAACGCCTCACGCAGCGGCACCTCGTGAATTTCGGCCGGTTCCTCCGGCGGAATCAATCGTTTTCCCATGCCGCCCGGTTAAACCGTGGAAGCGAATCGGGCAAGGATCGATTGGTTCCCTGTGGCGGCCTACTGGCCGGCCCAGCCTGCGGTGAAGGTCTGGGTGGGTGGCGCGGCTTTAGCCTGCGTGGTGGCCGGGGCATTGGTCAGGCACCGCCGCGCGGTGTCGATCTCGGCCTCCGTCGCGCCTTTGGACCGTGCCCATGCCTCTGCGGCTGCAGCGGAATATTTAGCCACATAGAATCTGACGACGGTACAGGAAGCACGGCGAAAGACGCCCGGCTGCTCACCCGCGAGGGCGTCCGGCGCCAGCGCAATCAGCGCTGCCGATATCACAAGTCCCTTGATCAGCATGAGGCTATCCCCGGTTGGAACCCAAAATGGCAAGTCCGGGGAACCGAGTTTTGTTCCAGCAAGGGCTGGTCCACTGAGGCAACGCAGAGCCGCGCCAAGCTCATGGCGCGGGAATGGCGGCCTTTGCCTGCTGTCGCGTCAGCGCGTTGATGAAGCCTGCCCGCGCATCGGAATGGCCTTGCCCGCGTGGTTCCAGCACGTGGCGCAGCAGGAACAGGCCGGTCAGTCGAAAGCCGTCCTGGAGATCCTGATCGGTGAGGTCGCCCTGCACCTCGCTTTGGCGCAGGAACGGCGGCAGCCGCAACAGGCGGTCGCGCCACGGCTCGCCCGCCCCGCGGGACACCGCGCCGCCGGATTTGGGCGAGACGTAGATCAGGTCGGTGGTCTCTCCTGTCACCGCGCAGTTTTCCAGCGCCATCCCGAAGCCGAGTTCGGTGAGCATTGCCAGTTCGAAATGGATCACGTGCACGGCCGCGCTGCCGATGTCGTCGAAATCGTCCAGCGAATGTTCGAGCAGCGCCAGGAGGTTTTCGTGCGGATCGCGCTCCGGCAGCAACCGCGCGATCGAGGCGAGATGGGTGATGCCGTAGACGCCGTGGGATGATCCCAGCAGCGTCGCCGCCCGCAGCTTGAGGCCCTCGATGGCATAGGTGCCGAGATGCTCGTCGAGCCGCGCCCGCCATACCACGCGGAGGCTGTTGCCGGGCTGCAGCAACGGACGCATCCGAGAGCCGGCGCCGCCGCGGACGAGACCGAGATGGCGGCCGTGGGCACGGGTTAGCAACTCGACGATGGCGCTGCTCTCGCCATGCCGCCGCACCCCCAGCACGATGCCTTCGTCGGTCCATTCCATCGGTGAAGTCTAGCGGATTCCGGTCTTCAATCGTAGGGCGGATTGGCCGAAGGCCTAATCGGCCAATCGCGGGGGCACGCCTGGAAGGTGAATTGCGCGCCGCCAATCCACCCGACACGGCCTCACGCGTTGAACCAGCCCTGCGCGTCGCCGCGGAACGAGAAATACAATCCCATCGCGGTCAGCACGCAGGAGACGATCTCGATGGCGCTGTCGAGTTCCATGCCTTTCTCGCCGATGATCTGGCCGAGCGAGATCACCGACAGCACGAGCGCTGCCGCCAGCACCCAGCGCGGCCAGTTCTTGCGCCCGTGCGCGGCCAGCCGGACGAAATACACCAGCAGCAGGATCATGCCGCCGGCGAGCAGCGACGACGTCATGATCATCTGTTCGGTCATCTCGGCAGTCGGCGTGCGGTCCTGCACCGCCACCGACAAGGCATCCAGCATCAACGATGCATAGAGCAACGCTTCGAAGCGCCGTACGTTGCTGGGTACGCTCATCGTCGACCGATCTTTTCTTGGTTATTCTTTGGGAAATTCCAGGCCCATCTCGCGGTAGCGATCGGGATCGTCGCTCCAGTTCTCGCGCACCTTGACGAACAGGAACAGGTGCACCGGCACGCCCAGGATCTCGCCGATCTCCTTGCGCGAGTCCGCGCCGATCGACTTGATGGTGGCGCCACCGGCGCCGAGCACGATCTTGCGCTGGCTTTCGCGCTCGACGAAAATCGTCTGCTCGATGCGCACCGACTTGTCCTTGCGTTCTTCCCACTTGTCGGTCTCGACGGTGGACTGGTAGGGCAGTTCCTGGTGCAGTTTGCGAAAGATCTTCTCGCGCGTGATCTCGGCCGCGAGCTGCCGCATCGGCGCGTCCGACATCTGGTCTTCGGGATAGAGGAACGGCCCCGGCGGTACGATCTCGGACAGTGTACGCCTGAGGTCATCGACGCCGTCGCCGGAGATCGCCGCGATCATGAACGTCTTTGCGAAGGCCATGCGCTCGTTGGCAGCCTGCGCCAGCGCCAGCAGCTTCTCGCGCTGGACCAGGTCGACTTTGTTGATGACCAAAATCTTCTCGTGCTTGACGCTGGCGACCTTGGTGAGGATTGCCTCCGCTTCCTCGTCGATGCCGGCCTTGGCATCCAGCAGCACGCAGACGAGGTCGGCGTCATGCGCGCCGCTCCAGGCGGTCGAGACCATGGCGCGGTCGAGCCGGCGCTTGGGCAGGAAGATTCCGGGCGTATCGACCAGGATGATCTGCGCGTTGTTCTCGATCACGATGCCGCGGATCAGCGCGCGCGTGGTCTGCACCTTACGCGAGACGATCGTGACCTTGGCCCCGACCAGCGCATTGACCAGCGTGGATTTGCCGACATTCGGCGCGCCGATCAGCGCGACGAAGCCGCAGCGCGTGGCAGTGGGCGCCTCGCCGCTTGCTTCAACCGTCATTGCCGCCGCCAACGCCTTCACGTTCGATCATCACTGAAGCTGCCACTTTCTCTGCCGCGCGCTTGCTGCCGCCGATGCCTTCCGCCGGTGCCAGCCCCGGCAGGTCGACCGCGACGCGGAATTGCGGATCGTGATGCGGGCCGGTGCGCTCGACCTCGCGATAAACCGGCGTCGGCAATCCCTTGCCCTGTGCCCATTCCTGGAGAACGGTCTTGGGATCGCGCAAGGGACGTCGCGGCTTGTGCATGCGCTCGGTCCAGTTGCGCTTGACGAAATCGGCCGCTGCCGCGTAGCCGCCGTCTAGGAACACGGCGCCGATCACGGCTTCGCAGATGTCGCCGAGCACGCTCTTGCGCAGGCGCGCGTCGGCGCTGGAGCCGACCGAGCCGAGCTTGATGTCGTCGAGCAGACCGAGCGACTTGGCGACATCGGCGCAGCTCTCCTTGCGCACCAGTTCGGCAAGTCGCTTGGACAGCTCGCCTTCGTCGGCGTTCGGGAAGGCGTGATAGAGCATGTCGGAGACGACGAGCCCGAGCACATGGTCGCCGAGGAATTCCAGTCGCTGATAGCTGTCGCCGCGCTTGCGCCCGGACTTCAGCGCGGAGACATGCGTGACGCCCTGCATCAAGAGGTTCGGATCGGCAAAGCTGTAGCCGATGCGTGCCTCGAGCCCCGCATTCGCATCCGAGCCCCTGACCTTGCTGCTCCGCACCCGCTTCTTCTTTGCGGGCGTCTTGATCTCAGGCGTCTTGACCTCAAGGGTCTTGGTATCAAGAGTCTTGGTCGCAGCTTCGCCGTCGGGGCCCGCTTGCGCCTCGGTCGGTAGGATCGCGATGTCCTTGGCTTCGTCTTTCATCGGACGATTTTGAAGAAGCGATTCCAGCGCACCGCCCAGGGCCAGCGCCAGAACATCCAGGCATGCTCGCCTTCGGCGATCGAGAAGAAGATCATCTGGGCGCGCCCGATCAAATTCTCCTGCGGCACGTAGCCGACCTGGCCGAGGAAGCGACTGTCGGTGGAGTTGTCGCGGTTGTCGCCCATCATGAAGAAGTGGCCGGTCGGCACGGTGTAGACGTTGGTGTTGTCGACGTAGCCGTTGTCGGCGCAGTCCAGCGTCTCGTAGGACACGCCATTCGGGAGCGTTTCCTTCCAGCGCTTCACCCGGGAGACGCCGCTGCCTTCGGCGCCGCAGGGGTCCTCGCCGACAAATTCGCTCATGCGCTGCCGCTCGACCGGCGTGTCGTTGATGTAGAGCAGCCCGTCCCGCATCTGGATGCGGTCGCCGGGCAGGCCGATCACGCGCTTGATGTAGTCGGTGGAATCGTCCTTCGGCAGGCGGAATACGACGATGTCGCCGCGGTTCGGGTCCGAGCCCCAGATCCGCCCCGAGAACAGCGGCGGCGAGAACGGGATCGAGTAATGGCTGTAGCCGTAGGAATATTTCGAGACGAACAGATAGTCGCCGACCAGCAGTGTCGCCTTCATCGAGCCGGATGGGATGTTGAACGGCTGAAACAGGAAGGTTCGGATCACCAGAGCGATCAGGAGAGCGTGGATCACGACCCGGATCGTTTCGCCGATGCCGCTCTCAGTTTTCGTTCCTGAAGTCACGCTCATTGCTCTCTCAATTCCGGCGGGCGGTCACAGCGCGCCCTCCTCCCGCGAACAGCCCATCGCTCGCGGCCCAAGGAGATTGTCCTGATTCTGATAATGAGGGCCAATTCCGGCGTAAAGCCGAATTCGCCCAGCCTGATTTGCGTCCGCGGACTTTTAGACGGTTGTCGGAGGCCACGCAATCAAGGATCGCGTCAAAACTGCATAAGCGCTTGATTTTGAATGCGAATTATAAAATTATCGGAGCACCGTCAGGGTTTGGCCAGCGGCACGGCCGAAATGATGACGAAGGCCTGTGCCAGCGGCCAGTCATCGGTGATCGACAGGTCGATCTGCGCCGCGAACCCTTCGGGCGTCAGGGCCTGGAGCCGGGCCAGCGCCCCGCCCGTCAATTGCATGGTTGGCCGCCCTCCCGGCAGGTTGACCACCCCCATGTCGCGCCACCACACGCCGCGCCTGATGCCGGTGCCGAGTGCCTTGGAGCAGGCCTCCTTGGCGGCGAAGCGCTTGGCGTAGGTTGCCACCACCATCTTCTCGTTCTTGGCGCGCCGCTCCGCCTTGGCCCGCTCGGCCGCGGTGAAGATGCGGTCGAGGAAGCGCTCGCCATGGCGGTCGATCACCTTGCCGACCCGGGTGATGTCGATCAGATCGGAGCCGATGCCGATGATCATGCCCGGCTCCGGCCGCGGTCCATCGCCGCGCGCATGCTGCGAACCGTCTCGGCGAGACCGACGAACAGGGCTTCGCCGATCATGTAGTAGCCGATGTTGAGTTCCATGATGTCCGGCAAGCCGGCGATCGTCTCCGCTGTCGCGTAGTCCAGCCCGTGTCCGGCGTGAACCTCCAGCCCTGCTTCTTTCGCCAGCTTCGCCCCTGCCACGATCCGCCGCCATTCGGCCTCGGCCTTGTCGGCGTGACCCTCGACGACGGCGTCGCACCAGGCGCCGGTGTGGATCTCGATCACGGGTGCGCGCAGCCGCGCCGCCGTCTCGATCTGGGCGGGATCGGCCGCGATGAACAGCGACACCCGGATGCCGGCATCGTTCAGCCGCGCGATATAAGGCGCCAGCGCATTGTGCTGGCCGACGACGTCGAGCCCGCCTTCGGTCGTCACCTCCTGGCGCCGCTCCGGCACGAGGCACACCGCATGCGGCCTGGTGGCGAGCGAAATACGCATCATGTCCTCGGTCGCCGCCATCTCGAAATTAAGCGGCTTGGAGATCTCGGCTTTCAGCCGCGCCATGTCCTCGTCGCGGATGTGCCGGCGATCCTCGCGCAAATGAGCGGTGATGCCGTCGGCGCCGGCCTCGATCGCCAGCAGCGCCGCGCGCACCGGATCGGGATTGCGGCCGCTGCGCGCGTTACGCAGGGTCGCGACATGGTCGACATTGACGCCGAGGCGGAGCGGAGGTGCAGGCATTTCAGGACTCACGGAATCATAGGAATGGACCATGACGGAAGGCGTCTATCCATTAACACGTTCGGCGCGGGCGACGACCGCCTTCGCGCGCAGCTGGGCCAGGATCGCGCTCAAATGCTTGAGATCGTAGACTTCGAGATCGATCGTCGTCTCCGTGAAGTCCGGTGAGCGGCGCTGCATGCTGATGTTGTCGATGTTGCCGTCGTGCTCGGCGATCACGGTCGCGATCTGCGCCAGCGCGCCGGGTTCGTTGACATTCTCGACCTTGATGCGGGCCGGGAAGCGCTGCGGCGCGGAGTCCTCGATGTCCCAGCGCACGTCGAGCCAGCGCTCCGGCTCTTCTTCGAAATCCTTCAGGGCCGGCGCCTGGATTGGGTAGATGGTGATGCCCTCGCCCGGCGTGACGATGCCGACGATGCGGTCGCCGGGCACTGCGCCGCCATTCGGCGCAAACTTCACCGGCAGGTCGGAATTGATGCCGCGGATCGGAATCGCGACCGGGGTGCGCGGCGGTTCGAACGACTTCTCCTTGAGCTTGCCGGCAAGCCCCTTCTTGACGCCGTAGCGCGCGATGCGCTCCTCCTTGTAGTCGGGATACATCGCACGCGCGACGTGGGAGGCCTTGATCTCGCCGCGTCCCACAGCCGCCATGACGTCCTCGATCGAGGTTCGTGCCAGCCGCGGCAGCGCGCCCTTGAGCTTGTCGTCGGCATATTCGATCTTGGCGCGCTCGAACAGGCGCTCGACGATGCGCCGGCCGAGACCGACATATTGATCGCGCACCGCAGTCCTGGTGGCGCGGCGGATTGCGGCGCGCGCCTTGCCGGTGACCGCGAGCGTTTCCCAGGCGGACGGCGGCGCCGCTTGCGCTTCGGAGGTCAGCACCTCGACCTCGTCGCCATTCTGGAGCTCCGAGGACAGCGGCGCAAACTGGCCGTTGATCTTGCAGCCCACCGCGCTGTTGCCGACGTCGGTATGCACGGCATAGGCGAAGTCGATCACGTTGGCATGGCGCGGCAGCGCAATCAGCTTGCCCTTTGGGGTGAAGCAGAACACCTGGTCGTGGAACAGCTCGAGCTTGGTGTGCTCGAGGAATTCCTCGGGGTTGGCGCTCTCCGAGAGGATGCCGATGGTGTGGCGCAACCAGGCGAACGCATTGGACTCGCGCTTGAGGAATTCGGTCGGCGAGCCCACGCCTTCCTTGTAGAACACGTGCGCGGCGATGCCGCGCTCGGCGATCTGGTCCATCGCCTCGGTGCGGATTTGCAACTCGACGCGCTGGTTGCCGGGGCCGATCACGGTGGTGTGGATCGAGCGATAGTCGTTCTGCTTCGGCGTCGAGATGTAGTCCTTGAACCGCCCGGGCACGACCGGCCAGTTCGTGTGGACGATGCCGAGCGCGCGGTAGCAGGCCTCGATGTCGTTGACGACGACGCGGAAGCCGAAGATGTCGGACAATTGCTCGAAGCCGACCGACTTCCGCTCCATCTTGGTCCAGATCGAGAATGGCTTCTTGCGGCGGCCATAGACCCGCGCGCCCAAGCCCCGGTGGCGCAGATTGTTGGAGAGCTGGTCCTCGATTTCGCCGATCAGATTGCGGTTGCGCTCCGCCAGCGCATCGAGCCGCTGCATCACCACCGAATAGGCTTCCGGGTCGAGGGTCCGGAACGACAGGTCCTCCAGCTCCTCGCGCATTTCCTGCATGCCCATGCGCCCGGCCAGCGGCGCATAGATATCGAGCGTCTCCTCGGCAATGCGCCGTCGCGATTCCGTCGGCACGAAGTCCAGCGTGCGCATGTTGTGCAGGCGATCGGCGAGCTTCACCAGGAGCACGCGGACGTCGTCGGCAATGGCCAGCAACAATTTGCGCAGATTCTCGGCCTGTTTGGCCTCCCGCGACACCAGCTCCAGCCGCTTCAGCTTGGTCAGCCCTTCGACCAGCGCGCCGATCTCGGGCCCGAAGATCTGGTCGATCTCGGCCCGCGTCGCTTCGGTGTCCTCGATCGTGTCGTGGAGCAGCGCAGCCACGATGGTGGCGTCGTCGAGTTTCAGGTCGGTGAGAATCGCCGCCACTTCGAGCGGATGGGAGAAGTACGGGTCGCCCGAGGCGCGGGTCTGCGAGCCGTGCGCCTTCATGGCGTAGACATAGGCGCGGTTCAGCAGATCTTCGTCGGTGTTGGGATTGTAGGACCTGACGCGCTCGACGAGGTCATATTGACGCATCATGCGTGCGCGAGGCTTCGCCGGGCGCGCCACCGGCGCAGTCGGGGCCACGGCAACCGATTCGGTTGCGGCCTGCATCTGCGTTGGTGTGCGGCGTCGATATACCATGCCGTCCTGCCTTCAAACGGACCACGACAGAGCCCGTTGTATACATCTTAGCTCCGATCGCGCGCGTGTCCGATCAATTCAGTGACAGGGACAGGCGCGAACCGACGACGCTATGGTAACCACGAAAACGCCAACAAAAGCAAAGGCCCGAACAACGGTTCGGGCCTTTGATCAGATCACAAAGAAGTCGATGAGCGCGACGGGACGATTTACTCGTCTTCCTCGGGTTGCTCCTCGGGCGGCGCGAGGCCTTCGAGACCCTTCAGGAGCTCTTCTTCCGTCATGCGCTCAACGGCGACTTCGGTATCGTCTGCATCCACGCTTGCACCGGCGGAACCGATCAGCGGCACAGTGTCAGGCTCGGGCTCGTCGACCTCGACGAACTTCTGCAGCGAGTGCACCAGCTCCTCGCGGAGGTCCTCCGGCGAAATGGTGGTCTCAGCAATTTCGCGCAAAGACACAACAGGGTTCTTGTCGTTATCACGGTCAACCGTTAGTTGTGAACCAGACGAAATCATGCGGGCGCGGTGGGCGGCCAGCAGGACCAGGTCAAACCGGTTGTCGACCTTGTCGATACAATCTTCTACGGTGACGCGAGCCATCGACTGTCGCTCCGTTGTGGGTGGGACGAAATATGTGGATGAATGCCGGTAGTTATAGGGACCGGGAGGGTTTCGCAAGGCCAATTTGTGATTTGGCCTCGCCAAACGGCTCTGCTACCCCCACATTGGCGCTGGGATGGGTGGTTACCCGGGCCGCCGGCGAGGGCGGCGCCGGGTATGTGCAAGTTGGCCATAACTATACCTTGATTGCCCCGACTTCTCCGGATTTGCGGTTTCGACGGGTTTCGGCGGGACTTTAGAAGCGCGCGGCTTGCTGTCGCCGCGCCAACAATAAACGATCAATCACGAACTCTACGCGAGCAAACTGAATGTCACCTTCCTCTACCGACAAGATCGCGCTCTTCATCGATGGAGCCAATCTCTACGCGACGGCAAAAACTCTGGGCTTCGACATCGATTACAAGCGCCTGCTGAAGGAGTTTCAGAGCCGCGGGACGCTACTTAGGGCGTTCTACTACACCGCGATCATCGAGGATCAGGAGTACTCCTCGATCCGGCCGCTGATCGACTGGCTCGACTACAACGGCTACACCGTCGTCACCAAGGCGACCAAGGAGTTCATCGACGCCTCCGGCCGCCGCAAGGTCAAGGGCAACATGGACATCGAGCTCGCCGTGAACGCCATGGAGCTCGCCGAGCACATCGACCAGATGGTGCTGTTCTCGGGCGACGGCGACTTCCGCTCTCTGGTCGAGGCCGTTCAGCGCCGCGGCGTGCGGGTCACCGTGATTTCCACGATCGCCAGCCAGCCGCCGATGATCGCCGACGAGCTGCGCCGGCAGGCCGACGTCTTCACCGACCTCGTCGAGCTGCAGTCCAAGCTCGGTCGCGACCCGTCCGAACGCCCCGCCCCGCGTGACCGCGGCGACCGCGAGGCGCGCCACCACGCTCCGCAGTTCCTCCAGCGCGCAACCACGATGGCGCCGGCGAGGGGCGATGACGACTTCGAGGAGTGAGGCGGCCCGGTCAAGCCGCCAGCCTCTCAGCCTCGTCCCCGACCGTGACTGTCCGCTCTGTCCGCGCCTGGTCGCCTTTCGCGAGGCGAACCGCGCGCGCGAGCCATTGTGGCACAATGCACCGGTTGCGCCTTTCGGCGACATCAAGGCGCGCCTGCTGATCGTCGGCCTTGCGCCGGGGATGCAGGGCGCCAACCGCACCGGCCGTCCCTTCACCGGCGATTATGCCGGCGACCTGCTCTACACCACGCTGCTCGAATACGGATTCGCCAAGGGCCAATATCGGGCGCGTCCCGACGACGGCCTGAAGCTGGTCGACTGCCGGATCGCCAATGCGGTGCATTGCGTGCCGCCCCAGAACAAGCCGCTGCCGGTCGAGATCAACACCTGCCGGCAGTTTCTCGCCGCGAATCTCGCAACGATGCCGAACCTGCGCGCGATCGTCGCCCTCGGGCGCATTGCGCACGACACCGTGCTCAAGCCGCTGAACCTGAAGGGATCGCAAGCCCCCTTCGGCCACGGCGCCGTGCATCAGGCCGGCGCATTCAGGCTCTACGACAGCTATCACTGCTCCCGCTACAACACGAACACCCGCGTGCTGACGCCGGACATGTTCCGCTCCGTGTTCGCGAAGGTGAAGGCCGACCTCGACTAATCCCTAGACAAGCCTTTGGCCGGATTGGCCTTCAGCCAGTCCAGCACATCGCCGGCGTTCCGGTCGGGCGGAAACACCGGATAGAACACATGCGTGATCCTGGCGTCGTCGACGATCAGCGCAAGGCGCTTGATCAGCGTCAGGCCCGCAACCTCCATGGTCGGCAAATTCAGGGCGCGCGTGAGCGCCAGCTTCTCGTCCGAGAGCACCGGGAACGGCAGATGCAGCCGCGAGGCCATCTCGGTCTGGTACGCGTTGCTCTGGGTCGAGAGGCCGAACACCTGCGCGGCGCCGGCGGCCTTCAGCTCGGCGAACAGATCGCGAAACGCGCAAGTCTGCGGCGTGCAGCCGCGCGCGCCCGGGATGATGTCCCAATCGTCGACCAGCGCGATCTTGCCGGGCTCGCCGGTGCGCGGATAGGCGAACACCACGGTCCGGCCACGCAGCGCCGACAGCGCGACTGACGTGTCGTCAGTGGCGAGCAGGCTGACCGGCGGCAGCGTCATGCCTTTCAGGTGCGCGGCGCCGCCGTCATCCGCGGGGGCGGGAATCCGGGTCCAATCAACCTCGAGCAGGTTTCTCTGAGTCATCCCGCTATCCCCTCGCCCGCATCAGGCGGCCCTTCTCCCGGCTCCACTCGCGCTTCTTCTCGGACTCGCGCTTGTCGTGCAGCTTCTTGCCTTTTGCAACCGCGAGCTGCAATTTCGCGCGACCACGCTCGTTGAAGTAAAGCTTGAGCGGGATCAGCGTCATGCCTTCGCGGTCGACCGCTCCCATCAGCTTGTTGATCTGCTTGCGATGCAGCAGCAGTTTTCGCGGCCGCTTGGGCTCGTGATTGAAGCGGTTGCCCTGAAGATATTCCGGAATGGTGGCGTTGATCAGCCAGATCTCGCCGTCCTTGGAATCGGCGTAGGATTCCGCGATCGTGCTCTTGCCGTTGCGGATCGACTTGACCTCGGTGCCGGTCAGGGCAATGCCGACCTCGATCGTATCCTCGATCGCATAGTTGAAGCGGGCCTTGCGATTTTCCGCCATGACCTTGATCGGACGTTCATTCTTGTCGGCCATGGGGGACAAACCTGATCGAGATGCGCGAGGACGCTAACAGTTTGGATGAAGCGCGCGCGTCAAGACTTCTTGAGGAGATCGCGGATCTCGGTCAGCAGCTCGACCTCGGCCGACGGCTTCGGCGGAGCGGCAGGCTCCGCCTCGTCCTTGCGCTTCAACTTGTTCATGGCACGGATCACCAGGAACAGCACGAAGGCAATGATGATGAAGTTGATCGTCAGCGTGAGGAAGTTGCCCCAAGCCAAGACGGCACCCTGCTTTTTCGCGTCCGCGAGATTTGCGGCGGTGACCTTGCTCGAAAGCGGCGTGAAGTAGTTCGAGAAGTCGAGGCCGCCGGTAACTGCGCCGATGATGGGCATGATCACGTCGCCGACCAGCGACGTCACGATGGCGCCGAAGGCCGCACCGATGATGACGCCGACCGCGAGGTCAACGACGTTGCCCTTCATGGCGAATTCGCGGAACTCCGTGAGCATCCGCGTGCCTCTTTCCTCGATCGCCATGAAAGCTCCCCGATCGGCCAGCGCGTCAGTTGATGAGGCCGGCATGAACCATTGCGCTGCGCACGGCAACGCGGGTCGGCTCGGTGACCGGCACCATCGGCAGCCGCAGCGTCTCGTCCAGCTTGCCGAGCAGCGACAGCGCGTACTTGATCGGCGCCGGATTGCTCTCGATGAAGAGGTTGTTGTGCAGCGGCATCAGCTTGTCGTGCAGCTTCAGCGCGGTGGCATGATCGCCCTTCGCCCAGGCGGCCTGGAACTCCGAGCACAGCCGCGGCGCGACGTTCGAGGTCACCGAGATGCAGCCATGGCCGCCATGGGCCATGTAACCCAGGATGGTCGCATCCTCGCCCGAGAGCTGGTTGAAGTCCTCGCCCATTGCCGCGCGCTGCTGCGAGACGCGAACCATGCTGGCGGTGGCGTCCTTGACGCCGGCGATGTTCTTCAGCTCCCACAGCCGCGACATGGTGTCGACCGACATGTCGATCACGGAACGCGGCGGGATGTTGTAGATGATGATCGGAATCCCGATCGCGTCGTTGATCGCCTTGAAGTGCTGGTACATGCCTTCCTGGGTCGGCTTGTTGTAGTAGGGCGTCACGACCAGAACCGCGTTGGCGCCCGCCTTTTCAGCGTGCTGGGCGAGCTCGATCGCCTCCTTGGTCGAGTTGGAGCCAGCGCCGGCGACGACAGGCACGCGGCCTTTCGCTTCCTCGATGCACCATTCGACGACCTTCTTGTGCTCGTCATGGCTCAGCGTCGGGCTCTCGCCGGTGGTGCCGACCGGGACCAGGCCGTTGGTGCCCTCCGAAATCTGCCAGTTGACCAGGGAGCGGAACGCCGCCTCGTCCAGCGAGCCGTTCTTGAACGGCGTGACCAAGGCGGTGAACGATCCCCGGAATTTCGTCTTGGCTGCCATGGACTTCCTCCGTACGCGGCGATCTCGAGCAAGCCGCATTCATATCGGGTCTATCCCGCCGGTAAAAGACCCGCTTCCGTGTGACGCACGGGTTTAGGCCGCGATTTTGCCGCGGTGGTGGTGCAAACCCGGCAAAGGTAAGCGGCTGTTGGTATTTTGTCCGCATATTCAATCAAATATAGCCAGATCTTGTACAGCTAGGTCTTGAGCCAATTGACTGATTCGGGGCGACGAAACGCCGTGATCTCCTTTCCGCGCGCCGCATGGCGATCCACCGGTCTGGTCGTGTGCCTGATGGCAGGGCTGTCGGCCGGCTGCGCCGCCTGGGCCAAATCCAATGAAACAACCGCGGAGACCGTGAAGGAAACCGCGAAGGAAATCGCAAAGCCAGCCGCCAAGGACACCGCGAAGGGGGCGTCCAAGGGAACCGGCAAGGACATTTCGAAGGACGCCGCCAAGGGCGCAAGCAAGGGCGCGACCAGTCCACCCGCCAAGGATGCCGCGAAGAAGCCTGCCAAGGACGCTGGCAAGGATGCTGGCAAGAACGCAGGCAAGGAACCTGCGAAGGACAAGCTGAAGCCTGCGGCTGTCGCGCCGAAACCTCAGCCGGCCGCGGGCGGCTCGGTCCCGAAGACCGCACCCGCACCGGCAGCAACGGCCATCGTCAGACCGACCGCCCCGGCCTCCGCCAAGCCCGTCGCGGCTCCTGTCCTGGCTCCGGCGACCCGCCAGCATGCCGCCCCGCGCAAGCCGGTCACACCGGCTGCGGTTGCTGCGACCTCCTCGACGCCGCAAGCCGACAAGGACACGCTGGAGACCGTGATCGAGCTCGTGCGCAAGCGCAAGGCGGGCGACGCCACCAGTGCCGCGGCCACGATCTCGGATCCGGTCGCGCGAAAACTCGCGGAATGGATCATCCTTCGCAGCGAGGACAATGCCGCGACTGTGGAGCGCTACCGCGCCTTCCTGTCCGCCAATCCGAGCTGGCCCTCGCAGACCTTCCTGCGCCGGCGCCTGGAGGCCGCGATGTGGGACGACAGGCGCGACGACCAGGTCGCGTGGTCGTGGTTCGAGAACGAATCCCCCGTGTCCGCCAAGGGCCGCTTCACGCTCGCCAAGGCGATGCTGGCGCGCGGCGACCGTGCCAACGCCGAACGTCTGGTGCGCGATGCCTGGCGCAGCGACCCGATGTCGGAAGAGACCGAAAACAACGCACTCGACCAGTTCGGCGCGCTGCTGACGCCCGGCGATCAGAAGGCGCGGATGGATACGCTGCTCTACGGCAGCGAGAACGAGGCCGCATTGCGGGCTGCAAAGCGCCTCGGGGCCGGCTATGTCGCACTCGCCAAAGCCCGCATCGCCTCCCTCAAGAAAGCGCCGAACGCTCGTGCGCTGCTCGAAGCCGTGCCGCGCGAGCTGCACGGCGATCCGGGCTTCATCTTCAGCAAGATCCAGCTGCTGCGCCGCGAGGAGAAATTTGCGGAAGCCGCCCAGCTCATGCTGTCGGCACCGAAGGATCCGGGCCGGCTCTACAATCTCGACGAATGGTGGATCGAACGGCGCCTCCTGGCGCGCAAGATGATCGACACCGAGGAATTCCGCAGCGCCTATCTGATCGCGCGCGATGCGGCCCTGCCCTCGCGCGACATCTACAAGACCGAGCAAGAGTTCACCGCCGGCTGGATCGCGCTGCGCTTCCTCAACGATCCCGCGGCCGCCACCCAGCACTTTGCCCGCATCGGGATCGGCAGCGTCAATCCGACCACGCTGGCGCGCGCCGGCTATTGGCAGGGCCGCGCCGCCGAAGCTGCAGGCCGCCAGCAGGAGGCGCGCAACGCCTACGCGCGGGCCGCCGAGCAATCCACCAGCTATTACGGCCAGCTCGCACGCGCCAAGCTCGGCCTGCCGCAGATCGAGCTCAACGTTCAGCCGCGCAGCCGCGGTGCCGAACGGCTGGAGATCGTGCGCGCCGCGCAGCTGCTCTACGAGCTCGACGAGCGCGAGATGGTGATACCGTTGCTCGCCGACATGGGCGAGAACGGCGATCCCGAAGCGCTAGCCGGCCTCGGCGAGCTCACCCAGCGCCACAGCGACGCGCGCGGCATGCTGCTGCTCGGCAAGGCCGCGCTCAATCGCGGGCTGCCGTTCGATTTCTATGCCTATCCCGTCAACGGCATTCCGCAATTCACGCCGATCGGACCCGAGGTCGAGCGCAGCATCATCTACGCCATCGCGCGGCAGGAGAGCGCCTTCAATCCCTCGGTCGTCTCGCCGGCGCAGGCCTATGGGCTGATGCAGGTGACGCCGGACGCTGCGCGCTATGTCTGCAAGCGGCACGGCGGGACCTACGATCTGGGGCGTCTGAAGAACGATTCGGCCTACAACGCCACGCTCGGCTCGGCCGAGCTCGGTGGACTGCTCGAAGACTATCGCGGCTCCTACATCATGACCTTCGCCGCTTACAATGCCGGCCGCGGCAGTGTGAAGAAGTGGATCGACCGCTACGGCGATCCGCGTGACCCCAAGGTCGACGCGGTCGACTGGGTCGAGCTGATCCCGTTCTCCGAGACGCGCAACTATGTGCAGCGGATCATGGAGAACCTTCAGGTCTACCGCGCCCGCTTCGGCGGCGGCACCCGGTTGCAGATCGAGGCTGATTTGCGCCGTGGCGCCGGCAGCGTGGAATAGCGGCGTGCCTATGAGACTCGCTTGCGGCGATCCGATAACAAGGTATCCGCGCGAGGGGGTAACGCGGTCAGCTCCCGGCGTTTGAGGCGGGGCCATCAACATGGGCCGGAGTGCTCCAGACCGTACGGTGAGAAGCTGAACGAGAAGATCGTGCAGGGCGGATCGGGCGCGCCTCAATAAGAGAAGAAAAGAACTACAAACATGGATCAGGCAATGTTGAGCGTCGCCCGTGCAGTAGAGGCAGGCGCGACGACGATGAAGGGTGTGATCGACGCCACGGGACTATCTCGTCTCAAAATCGAACGTGCGTTGAATGCGCTGGAAAAGCAGAAGCTGCTGGTCCGCGACGGGCAGGGTTTTCGCGGAACCAGCCCGACGAGGACAGCCCAGCCAGCCCGGCAATGCGGCTCGTGCAATGCCTGCTGCGATATCCTCGAAGTGGCGGCCGTCGACAAGCCGGTGAACCAGCTGTGCAGGCATTGGCAGACGGGCACTGGATGCACCATCTACGAGCGCCGTCCGCAGATGTGCCGTTCCTTCGTCTGCGCCTGGCTGCAGGGCCATCTGGATGACGACTGGTTTCCGGCGAAATCGGGCATCATCGTGCATTTCAGCCAGGACGCGGTCAACGTTACCGTCGATGACCATTGCCCCGATCGCTGGCGGGAGGAGCCCTATTTCAGCAAGCTCGCCGAATGGTCGCTGAATGGCATCAAGAGGATCGGAAACCGCGGCTACGCGACCCTCGTCGTCTCCGGTGCCGGGCGGTTCCTGCTGCTCGGGCGAACCGTCGTTCCGGAGCCGACGCTGTTCGGCACCGCGTTCCTCCCGCTCACCGCCGACACATTTCGATTCTGGCGGGCGAAATCCCCGGAGCATCTGCAGCGGCTGCACGAGCGCATCGCCGAGATCGAGCGGATCAGACAGGAATTCGGCTCCTGCACAATTCCCTCGAATGAGGACGACGATCCGCAAGCCCCCTATCGGCCGGCGCTTCTACGGCTGTCGCACCACGCCTAAACTCCGACGTCGTCGACGCGGCCTAACCCGCTCTATGCCGCTCGACTCGCGCTGGTTGCGGTCTAGACGGGCAGACCACGTTGGACGCCGTGGTGGCCATGAATCTCAAGGACCTGCCGGCGCCTCCGCCTCTTGCCACGGCGGCTGAAGTGGTCTTGATCGCGCGATCCGAACCCAGCTCTTGATCACCCAAAGCTACTCATCATTCCACACTCCACTCGTTCTTCAGAACATGTCGGAGATCCGTGGTCCGCCTGGTGCAAAAAAAGCCCCGGCGGTTTCCCGCCGGGGCTCTCTGTCAGGTCGTTAGACCGAACTTACCAGTTGCGCTGAGCGCGGAGGAGCAGAACGAGCGTGTCCTGATCCTTCAGCTCGTACACGGCGGCCGGCTTGGCCGTCGTGCCGGCACCAGCGTAAGCAACCGTACCAGCGTACTTCTGGTCCAGATGGGTCCAGGAGAGGTCGGCCGAGAACGTCAGGTTCTTGACCGGGGTCCAGCGGGTGATGACACCGACTTGGCCGATGGCGAAGTCAGGATTACAACCCGTCACGCCCGCCAGGCCGCCGAACACGCCGCCAGCACCGCCAGCGCCGCAGAGGGTGGTCTTGGCAAGAGTGCCGTACTGCGCCTGAGCGTAAGCACCGTAGATCGCGGTGTTCCAGTATGGATCCCAGTTATGGGTGTAGGCACCGCGGAAGCCCCAGGTCTTGACGGTTTCCTGACCGCTGCCGGTCACGAACACGGTGTCCGGAGCGATGGCGAAGCCGACGCTCTGGTAGGCAACGCCGGAGCTGCCGAACATCGAGTAGCTGCCGCCCGCCAGGTTCTGGAAGTTGTAGCGGGATGCGCCGTCGGTGTAGACGCCCTGGATGTTGATCACGTCACCCGCGCCAGTCGGGATGTTCTTGATCGACAAAGCGAGCTGAGCAGCCCAACCCCACTTGTCGTCGGGATGGCCAGTCGGCTCGGTGGCGCCGTAGTAGGCAACGTGGTTGTCATGCGCAGCGACCGACGCCTGGAACAGACCCCAAGCCTGGTCGACACGGACCATACCGACGAGGTTCGGCGAACGCGAACCGCCGATGGCGTTGGAGCCATACGAACCGCCGATCATGCCGGCCGCAGTCGCGCCAGTCATGTTCAGGTTGCCAGCCTGGTAATAGGCCGTCGCATCTTCAGCCGAGAACGACGCCGTCACGCCCTGACCGAAGTCAGCGGTGTAGGTGAACTGGTTGACACCAGTGACCGTGCCGGAACCGCCGACGAGGCTGTCGAAGTTGTTGCCGGGATAGTTGGTCCAGGGCGCGTCGAACTGCGACACGGCCTTACCCATGGTGAAGCCAGCGAACTGGATGAAGGCGTAGTACACGCCGAGCGAACCGCCGGAGGTCGCGCCGTCGGTGCCGTTGACGGCCGAACCAACGAGCGCCGGGGCGGCGCCGGAGGTGTTGAGCGCCAGCGTGCTGCTGTAGGCAGTGGTACCGGTCGCGCTGCCGGTGCCGGCGTAGTTGCCGGTGGTCCAGGAGAACACGCCGTCGAAGAAGGTACGGACGACGCCGTACTCGGTCGCGGTGCGCGTGTCGATGTTGAGATCTTCACGAGCGCGCATGGTGTAGTAGTTCGTCAGACGGTTGCGCGCGCCGTTGTTCGACGTGAGCTGACCGCTGAAGTCCGAGTTGGTGTTCAGCGCGACTTCAGCGCGCAGATAACCACCCAGCTTGATGCAGGTGTCGGTGCCGGGGATGTAGTAGAAACCCGCACCGTACAGGGAGCAGATCTTCACGTATTCGACCGCTTTGGCCTTCACGGGGAGATCGGCTGCCTGCGCTCCGCCAACAGCGAGCAGACCCGCCGCGGAACCGAGCAAAAGGCTCTTAACCAACTTCATGTTAAACCTCCAAGTTTGCCATAGGGAAGGTTCCGGATCCGCTGGGTGAAGACACCCTAAGGTTGGTTCCCTTGTCCCTTAAATTCACCGCTTAGTCGCTTCGCGCCTTCGGACACACCCGCTGAACGCGAGGGACTTAAGCGAACCACCTAAGACGGGACGACCTCGGGATGCCCCCCTCCGTCGCTCAGTCACAATTACCGAACCCCCTTGCACACACAACAACAGAACGCTTCAGAACCGGCCGATCGAGCGTGTTTTCCAACGGGTGTTGCACAAATAACACGCAGATGTGACCATGGCGACTTTGTAACACTTTGACTCTGCTGATCTTTTTCGACGGGTTTAATCTGCCATCAAAAGTTCCGGCACCAGCCCCTCACATTCGTGGAGACGCCTCGCTGTGGGTCTGGGGCGGCCGAATCGTGGAATCAACCAGGGACTCGCCGTGCGCCAGTCCTTCGGGAACTGGCTGGCCTAACCATCAAGCGGCTGCAAGATCGACAAAATATCGATCTGCGCATCGTCGATCGCTTGCAGGACTTCACCGTCGAGCTTGTCTCGCAATCGACAAAGCGATGAAATGACTCTTCGAGCCGCTTGCGGAGATCGCTGTTGTCGCCAGGACCGATTGAAAACGCGTACGTCTCGAAGCGATCGGGATATTGCCTATCGATATCTCGCAGTGAGCTACCCAGCTGGATGCTCTACGTCCTGACTATTATAAGATGAGATCCGTAGCGGCGGAGTCCTGACAGTTGAAGAATGAAACAGCGTGCCAGATCGTCCCTGCTTTGATTTCCAAGGGCCGTTTCCACGGAAAGAGAAATCGCCAGACAAGGCCCTCCCTGATTGCGGCGACGCCTGGCGCGACGGGGCAGATCCTCGGCCGGCGAGCGAATGATCCCACTAATAGTGAGAGCGCCCTCCCCGCAGCCTATAACACGGGACCCCGTCAGCCGATCTGAGGGGCAATCACCGCTCATAGTTTGTGGCAGATCGCGGAAAGAGACAATCAAATCAATCGCTTGCAAATGAATCACTGATGAGGCGGTCGGCGACGAAGGCAGTCGTCCCACACGCGGGCCATTCGATCCAATTTGAAAGCAAAATCAATCGTTTATATGGATGAAGGGACCCTTTGTCCGCGCCAGAACCACTCTCAATACAAGCGCCAGAACCTCCAGCTTGGCGTCCGTTATCGCGGCGTTACGTTCTCGGCCCGAGAGCAAACCGCTTGGTTTCGGAATTCGCTGGGAATATTCGAGCAAAAACACACGCTTCCAAATTGACCAGCCCAAGTAATTAGATGCATAAGGCTCGCACCGGAGAGGTGGCCGAGTGGCTGAAGGCAACGCTTTGCTAAAGCGTCATACGGTCTCAAGCTGTATCGAGGGTTCAGATCCCTCCCTCTCCGCCACTCCGCAGCTGTCCGGCCCGAACACATGGGTAACGGAACGTACCTAAGACATGGGTGACAGCCTCGTGCCGAACGGGTTGTCGAGAGGTTGCAGGGTTTTCTGCTCCGGGTCGAAGTATCCCAGATCATAGTGCAAGGGCGCGATCTAAATCCGCCGCCTCTGATCTGCGCCCAGTCATCTCGTCGGGATCGCTCACGCCGCTCCAGATCCGGATGGCGGACCACGAGGGAACCGATTAGCGAAAATCAGGTTCGCCTGCGAAAACGACCGCCGGGACGTGATTCACCGCTCAGTGGGCGGAGACCCAGGCCCTCGCCTCGCGCTGGGCGGCTGAGATATCGGCATCCGACATCTGCCCGGCGACTTCCTGGCGCAGCGTCACGGCGTCCTTGCGGCCCTTGAGCGCGGCGAGGTTGAACCATTTGTGCGCGGCGACGAGATCGACGAGGCCGGCGCGTCCGCTCGCCCAATAGAGGCCGCGCTCGAACAGCACGTCCGACAGCGCGCCTGCGTCGATCGGCGTCGCGGTCTCCAGATCGAAAGTACCCTGAAACATAACGCATCCCCTTTTTTCTTATGCCGTCTCGCCCCCCGAGCGCGGCTCCCGTCCGATCAACTGTTCAACTCATCCGAGGCTTTTTGCCCGTGCCGTTTGCCGGCTTGTTGGAGGTAATGATGGCGGGCAAATTTGAATGGCAGTTTAAGTATCGCGATGAAGCAGACGTAAACGCGCCCGCGCCAGGCGCGCACGACAAATGCAAGAAATCCCTATTTTGCAGGGACTTCTGCAATTCGTCAGATTCGGTTTACCTTGGGATTTTGGGAGAACGATAACCATTGCGCACGGTGACGCGCGTCCTGTGGTGTCCCCGCCTGCTGTCGTCACCGTATTCCAGAGACAGCAATGGTCCCACGAGAAGCTGCGGGGTACTGGATCGCCCGGTCGGAGCCGGGCGATGACACCGCGAATGGAGAAGAGGTGCGCGAACTGCCTGCAATTGCGCTGCAGCCTCCCTGCTCAAGCAGGGCGCGCATATGAAGAAGTATATGGCTGGAAGCTCGACTGCGGCCATCCTTCGAGACGCCCGCCTGCGGCGGGCCCTCAGGATGAGGGATGAGGATGCGGCAGCATCAACGTAGATGGATGCAGCCGAGCCTCATCCGGAGGGGACCGCTAAGCGGTCCTCTCGAAGGACGAGGTGCTCGCTCAGGCGCCGCTGACGTCATATGCGACAACCCTGACTGCTCAAGGGCAGAACGGCCACATCGCGGTCAGATCAACAATGTCGGGATATGGGAATGCCGGCAATACCCCGGCCTCATGAGAACGAGGGCGTCGGCGAACACGTCAGGACCAGATTCCACGTTGGCCGAAGGCCGCCTGTGAAATTGCGGAGCCCCTTACGGAGAGCCGCACCGAACGAAGAAAACTTGGTTTCTTCTGCCGGACCGGGCTTAGCGAGCGAACCCGCGAAGAGAACGATCCGACCGTTGACCTGATGTCTCGCCGACACCCTCTATCGTCGACCAGAACCTTTTGAGAGGCGCTGATGACGTGCCGGCTCTCTAGGAGCCGGCAACTTCAAAAAGCGAAGTTACTTCTTCTTGGCGACCTTGCGGGTCTTCTTCGCAGTCTTCTTCACTGCGCTCTTCGCCTTCTTCGCCTTCTTTGCCTTCTTAGCTTTCTTGGCCATGTTGCCCTCCGATGTGTGAGATGGCTTAATCGCTGCATGCAGTCGGGGATCGAGTGCACACTCATCCCGAATACACCAACACAACGAAAAAAACAGCGTCTCGCTTAAAGAAGTGTTGACGGCGAAACGCGCCTGCGCTGGCGAACGCGATGCAAACGGACTGCATGAGGTGTGCTTGCGATCGCAGAGAGTGCCTGCTGCATCGACGTTTGCAACAGATGCGATTGTAGAAAAACACTATGCAGCAAGTATTTTCTTGCACGCGTGCATCGCGCACGATCGTTGCAATGATGCATCCTGCCGATCGCCCGAGCGCCTCGCGAAGGCGCTTCGCGGACTCTGAGTCGCGACTTTTGGCAACGAAAATATTTTCATGATTAACGGCGCGAGCGCTCGTCAGAGCGCGTGCAAGTCGCCGTTTTGCGCGAATCGCGTGACGGCGATTCGGTCGGCGTGTCGCGTTCGATCGGGATGAAGTTCGTCGCAGAGGATGTGCGCGAGCGTCGCATCGCGAACCGAAAGCGAGGTGACGACGCCTGTCCGTCACCTCGTTCGAACGCGCGAGGTCAGATGCCGAGCTTGGACTTGAGCAGCTCGTTGACGCTCTGCGGGTTGGCCTTGCCGCCGGATGCCTTCATCACCTGGCCGACGAACCAGCCGAGTGACTGCGGCTTGTCCTTGACCTGCGCCGCCTTGTCGGGATTGGCCGCGATGATGTCGTCGACAACCTTTTCGATCGCCGAAAGATCCGTGACCTGCTTCATGCCGCGGCTTTCGACCAGTGCGCGGGGATCGCCGCCCTCCTGCCAGACGATCTCGAACAGATCCTTGGCGATCTTGCCGGAGATCGTACCCTCGCCGATCAGGTCGATGATCCCTGAGAGCTGTGCGGCATCGACCGGAGAGTCCGTAATATCCCGGCCTTCCTTGTTGAGACGACCGAACAGCTCGTTGATCACCCAGTTCGCGGCGACCTTGCCGTCGCGCGCGCGGTTGGCGAGTTTCTCCAACACGGTCTCGTAGAACACGGCACTCTCGCGCTCGGCGACCAGCACGCTGGCGTCGTAGGCCGACAGGCCGAGATCCGCGACGAAGCGCGTCTTCTTCTGGTCCGGCAGCTCGGGCAGCTCAGCCTTCAACTCGTCGACGAAGCTTTGCGAAAACTCCAGCGGCAGCAGGTCGGGATCGGGGAAGTAGCGATAGTCGTGCGCCTCTTCCTTGGACCGCATCGACCGCGTCTCGCCCTTGTTGGGGTCGTAGAGCCGGGTCTCCTGGTCGATCGCGCCGCCGTCCTCGAGGATTTCGATCTGGCGCCGGGCCTCGTACTCGATCGCCTGGCCGATGAAATTGATCGAGTTCATGTTCTTGATCTCGCAGCGGGTGCCCAGCGGCGCGCCGGGCTTGCGCACGGAGACGTTGACGTCGGCGCGCAAGGATCCCTTCTCCATGTCGCCGTCGCAGGTGCCGAGATAGCGCAGGATCGAGCGCAGCTTGGTCACATAGGCCTTGGCCTGCTCGGCATCGCGGATGTCGGGTTTCGACACGATCTCCATCAGCGCTACGCCGCAGCGGTTGAGATCGACATAGGACATGGTCGGCGACTGATCGTGCAGCAATTTGCCGGCGTCCTGTTCCAGATGCAGCCGCTCGATGCCGATGGTGGCGGTCTTGCCGCCGTCCAGTTCGACCACGACCTCGCCTTCGCCGACGATCGGCGACTTGTACTGGCTGATCTGGTAGCCCTGCGGCGAGTCTGGATAGAAATAGTTCTTGCGGTCGAACACCGAGCGCAGATTGATCTGCGCGTTCAGCCCGAGGCCGGTCCGGACAGCTTGTCTGACGCATTCCTCATTGATCACAGGCAGCATGCCCGGCATCGCCGCGTCAACCAGCGACACATGCGAGTTCGGCTCGCCGCCGAATGCGGTGGGGGCGCCGGAGAACAGCTTCGCGTTCGACGTCACCTGAGCGTGGACCTCCAGGCCGATGACCATCTCCCAGTCACCGGTTGAGCCCTTGAGAAGTTTGTGGGGTGCGGCAGGTGCGTTCATGGCTTGCTCCCGAGCAGCGTGGCAGCGATCCGCTCCCACTCTGCCTGTAATGAATCCGTTGCCACGGGCTGGCCGGCCTGGCGGTACCAATAGCCGGCGTTGCCGAGGTCGCCCTCGACCCGGTGCAGATAGGCGTGCACCCAAGCGGCCGCGCGGCCGCTCTCGTCCTGGACGATCTTGTGCGCCTCGTCCCAGTCGCCCTTGGCGGCCCACCATAGTGCGGCAAGTGGAGCGCTGAGGTCCGGCGGCGGCGCGGCGCCGTCGAGGCTGGCGATATACGCCGCCATCTTCACCACCATTTCGCCGGCGTGAAGCGGCCGGCGGCCTGCTCGATCACCTCGCCGAGCGAGAACAGCGTCTCCTCGTCGAAGGGACGGCCGATCAGCTGCAGGCCGAGCGGCAGGCCCTGCGCATCCTTGCCGGCGGGCACAGCGATGCCCGGCAGGCCCGCCATGTTCACGGTCACCGTGAAGATGTCGTTGAGGTACATCTCGACGGGGTCCGCGCCGCCTTTCTCGCCGATGCCGAAGGCCGCCGACGGCGTCGCCGGCGTCAGGATCGCGTCGACGCCCTTGGCGAAGCAATCCTCAAAGTCCTTCTTGATCAGCGTGCGCACCTTCTGGGCGCGCAAATAATAGGCGTCGTAATAGCCGGCCGAGAGCACGTAGGTGCCGATCATGACGCGGCGCTTCACCTCAGCGCCAAAACCTTCTGCACGGGTGTTCTCGTAGAGTTCGTTGACGTTCCGGCCCTGCTCGCGCAGGCCGAAGCGCACGCCGTCATAGCGCGCGAGGTTGGAGGACGCCTCCGCCGGCGCCACGATGTAATAGGCCGGCAGCGCGTATTTGGTGTGCGGCAGTGACACTTCAACGAGCTCGGCCCCGGCCGCTTTCAGCCAGGCCGCGCCCGCTTCCCAAAGCTTTTCGATCTCGGCCGGCATGCCGTCGAGACGGTATTCCTTGGGAATGCCGATCTTCATGCCCTTCACGGACTTGCCGATCGCGGCCTCGTAGTCCGGCACGGCTATGTCGACCGAGGTCGTGTCCTTGGGATCGTGGCCAGCCATCGAGCGCAGCAGCATCGCGGCATCGCGCGTGCTGCGCGCGATCGGACCAGCCTGGTCCAGCGAGGAGGCAAAGGCGACGATGCCCCAGCGCGAGCAGCGGCCATAGGTCGGCTTGATGCCGACGGTCGCGGTGAACGCCGCCGGCTGGCGGATCGAGCCGCCGGTGTCGGTCGCGGTCGCGCCCATGCAGAGCAGAGCCGCCACGGCGGAGGCCGAGCCGCCAGACGAGCCGCCCGGCACCAGCGTCGTGTTGGAGCCATCACGCCGCCAGGGATTGCCGACCGGGCCGAAGCACGAGGTCTCGTTCGACGAGCCCATCGCGAACTCATCATTGTTGAGCTTGCCCAGCATCACCGCGCCATCGCGCCACAGCTGCGAGGTGATCGTGGACTCGTAAGTCGGCACGAAGTTGCCGAGGATTTTCGAGCACGCCGTGGTGCGCACGCCCTTGGTCGCGAACAGGTCCTTGATCCCGAGCGGAATGCCGGCAAGCGGCCCCGCGTCACCCTTGGCGATCTTCTCGTCGACGGCCTTCGCCATGTCGCGCGCGCGGTCGGGCGTCTCCATGACGAAAGCATTGAGCACGCGGGCGGCTTCGATCGCGTTCAGATGCGCGTCGGTCAGCTCGAGGGACGTGAAAGTCTTTGCCGCGAGGCCCTTGCGGGCCTCCGCGAGCGTCAGCGATGTCAAATCGGTCATTTATTGATCGGGCTGCAGAAGAACGGAGACAGGGATTTGTCGTTGGCCGGGTCGTCTTTCTTGGTGGCCGCTTTCGCAGCCGCCTCGATCTCGTCGAGCACGGCATTGACGGCGACGTTGGGGTCGGCAGCCTTGCCCTGCCGCTCCATCTTGTCGAGATAGTTCATGTAAGCCTGATAGGCCTTCTCGTCGTCGCAAAGCATGCACATCGGACTTCGTCCTGAGACTCTTTTGACGCGTTTTCTTTACGCGAACCGGCTTCCACTTCGCTCGAAAACGCTACGTAAATTACTCAACAACCTTCGGCACCAGGAAGAAGTGGCCTTCGGTCGCAGGTGCGTTGGCAACGATATCGTCGGCGATCTCGCCGTCATTGACCACATCCTGCCGCTTCTTCATCTGCATCGGGGTGACCGAGGTCATGGGCTCCACGCCCTCGACATTGACCTCCGAGAGCTGCTCGACAAAGGCGAGCATGGCGTTGAGCTCGCCCTGCAGATGCGGAACCTCGCCCTCGGAAACCGCAATGCGCGCCAGATGCGCGATGCGGCGGACGGTAGCGGCGTCGACGGACATTATATAAGGCCTCTCACGGCAAAACCTATGTGCCGTATAGCAGAGGCCGCTTTTGCGCCGCAACCGGCGCCAGCGCATGATCCGGAAAAGTGTGGAGCGGTTTTCCGAAAAGATCATGCGCAAACAAGAACCTAAAGCACGATGAGGCTTCGCCCGAAGCTCATCGCGCTTTAGGGACCTATCCGCCCAACGCCTTCATCCGGGCAAGCGCCGATTTGGCGAGATCCCGGGTCAGTTCAGCTGCCGGGACCTCGCGGCCCAGGGCGATCGCCTGCCCGGCCCAGAGATTGGTGAAATCCACCCTGCCCTGCTTCTCGGCCGCAGCCTTGAGCGGTCCCAGCGCCGTTGCGGCATGGGGAAATGGCGGCGCGTCCGGCGAAATCGGGCCGGCCTCGCGCATCAGGCGGTTCTGAACGCCGCGCGCCGGCCGCCCGGTCATGACATTGGTAATGACGGTGGAATCATCCTGTCCCTCGGCGAGCGCCGCACGGGCCGCCGCACTGACCTTGGATTCCGGGCAGCGCAGATAGGCACTTCCGATCTGCACGCCGGCCGCGCCGAGCGCGAAGGCGGCTGCAATGCCGCGGCCATCCGCAACGCCGCCGGCCGCAATCACTGGGACCTTCACCGCGTCGACCACCTGCGGCACCAGCGCAAAGGTGCCGGGCTGTTCCGAGATCTTGTCGGTCAGGAACATGCCGCGATGGCCGCCGGCCTCCGCGCCTTGGGCAATGACGGCATCAGCTCCGTGCTGCTCGAGCCAGACCGCTTCGCTCACAGTGGTCGCCGACGAGATGACGAGACATCCTGCCGCCTTGACCCGCTTGAGCAGCGCGGCCTCGGGCAGACCGAAATGGAAGCTGACGATCTCCGGCTTCAGCTCCTCCACAACCTCGCAGAAGCCGGCGTCGAACGGCGCGCGGTTCGCGGCATTGATGGGTGCGGCGGGATCGAGGCCATGCTCATTGTAGTAGCCCGCGAGGCGCTGCTTCCAGCGCGCCTCCGCCTCGGCCGTGAGCTCGACCGGTGTGTGGCAGAAGAAATTCATGTTCACCGGCGCGGAGACGCGCTGCCGGATGATGTTGACCTGCTCGCGCGCTTTCTCCGGCGACAGCATCGCGCTCGGCAGCGAGCCGAGGCCCCCGCCTTGCGCAACGGCGATCACCAGCTCCGCGTCCATCACGCCGGCCATCGGCGCCAGCACGATCGGGAATTCGGTCTTGAAGAGATCGATCAATCGACGGTTCGGCCACATGGTTGTTCTCTCGCAGTTTAGGCGGACGCGCTGGAATTACGCCGGCCGGTTAGCAGTTGCTCGGCCTCGGTCGCGATCCGTTCGACGATTTCGGCGGCGGACGGAATATCATTGATCAGGCCGACGGCCTCGCCGGCAAAGACCGCGGCGACCTCGAAATTGCCAGCGGCCCTTGCCGCGGCATATTCGACGGTCACCTCGGCGGCGCGCTGCATCAGCTCGACCTCGCGGCCGGTCCAGCGCCTGATATGATCGTTGACCAGCGTTCGCGCGGTGAACGGGGCCGGCCAGAACAGGCTGCGTGACCAGTCGACGATGACGCCGCGCACCGTGTCATTGGGATCAGCGTCGCGAATGCGCTGCTTGGCTTCCTCCGCGCCATTGGCCTCCACGCTCGCATAGAAGCGCGTGCCGATCAGCACGCCGGAGGCGCCCAGCATCATCATCGCGGCGAGCCCGCGACCATCGGCAATTCCGCCGGCGGCAACCACCGGCACGCGCCCGGCCGTGAGATCGACGATCGCAGGTACGATATCGACGGTTGTGCGCGATGCGCCGTGACCGCCGGCTTCGGTACCCTGCGCGATCAGGATGTCCGCACCGGCATCCAGTGCCTGCTTCGCCATGTCCTCGCTCTGCACCTGGCAGATCAAGCGCGCCCCGCACGTCCTGATGCGCGCTGCAAATTGTGCAGGATCGCCGAATGACAGCATGATCGCTTGCGGATTGGCGTCGAGTGCGATGTCGAGAAGTCTTGGCTGTCTTGCCAGGCTCCACGTGATGAAGCCGATACCGAACGAAGCAAAGCCGCTTAGTTGCCTGGTCTCGGCCTCGAGCCGTTCCTGATCGCCGTAGCCACCACCCAGGATCCCGAAGCCGCCGGCCTCGCTGACAGCCCGTGTCAGCCGGCTGCCGGCGATCGTGTCCATTGGAGCCAGCAGGATCGGATGCTTGATCCCCAGGAGCTGGGTCAGCGGCGTGGTGATCGGCATGGCTCCTCCGCTCTCGACACGAATATTAGTCTAGAATACCATTCTCCAAAATTGATTTCTTACGAACGCTGCCATCTCAAAAGAGAAACGATATTATGGAACTCAGCGACCTCCAGACCTTCGCTGCCGTCGCCCGGACCGGGGGGATCACCCGCGCGGCGGAAGAGCTCAACACGGTGCAGTCGAACGTCACCCAGCGCGTGAAGGCACTGGAAGCCGAGATCGGCACGCCGCTGTTCGAACGGCACAGCCGCGGCATGACCTTGACCGGTGCGGGCAAGCGCCTTTTGCCCTACGCGCAACGGATGTCCGCATTAGCGCGCGAGGCCGTGCTCGCCGCCTGCGACGACGGCGAGCCCAAGGGACCGCTCGCGATCGGCTCGATGGAAACGACCGCAGCGGTGCGGCTGCCGCCGCTGTTGGCCGATTTTCATCGCCGCTTTCCCGCCGTCCGGCTGAGCCTGCGCACCGCACCCACCGCCGACCTCGTCGCCTGCGTGCTCGAAGGCACCCTCGACGGCGCCTTCGTCGCAGGTCCGATCGTGCATGCCGATCTCACCGCGACAAGCGCGTTCCGCGAAGAGCTGGTGCTGGTCAGTGCGCGGCGCTGGGCCACGCTCGCCGAGCTGCGCGCCGGCACGCCGGAGTCGGGCCCGACCGCACTGACGTTCCGCACCGGCTGCACCTACCGGCAGCGGCTGGAACAGATCTTTGTCGAGCTCGGCTGGCCGTCAGCCGCACGCTTCGAACTCGGCACGCTCGACGGCATGATCGGCTGTGTCGCCGCCGACATGGGCGTGACACTGCTGCCGCGCGCCGTGGTCGAACGCAGTGCGATCAACGGCAGCGTCTCGATCCACGCGCTGAGCCATTCGCACGCGCAGGTCGAGACGCTCTTCATCCAGCGTCGTGCCGGACATCAAACCAGTGCACTGAACGGATTTGCCGCCTGCCTGAAGCAAGACGACGACGTCATCGCGGCCTGAGATGCCAGCGCCGCAGCGCCACGACGGCCCAGATCGCCTCGACCACGCCAAACGGCCAGGCTCCTTGCAGGAAGCCGTAAGCCGAACCGAGCACGCAGGCCATTGCGAACGTCAGCACGAACCAGTGGCTGCGGTCTTCCAGGGCGTAAGCGACCAGCATCGCTGTCACGGCGAACAAGCCGAATAATGTCAGCGCATCCATGTTCCGGGTTCACTCCGTAGCGCGACGCGTGATATGCGCTAACACCATGCCGGCTCTTATCCTGCCTCTCGTCGATGCTGCAACCCACTGGCCCGAACGCGGCGGGTTGGTCGGCCTTGATCTCGGCACCAAGACAATTGGCGTTGCCGTCTCCAATCCAGACCGCCGGTTAGCTACCGGCGTCGAAACGATCCAGCGCAAGGCGTTCAAGCAGGATGCCGCCCGGCTGCTCGCGATCGCCAGTGAACGCAAGGCCGTCGGCTTCGTGCTCGGCCTGCCCATCAACATGGACGGCAGCGAGGGCCCGCGCGCGCAATCGACCCGGGCGTTTGCCCGCAACCTCGCCGGTCTGACCGCGCTGCCCATCGGCCTCTGGGACGAGCGCCTGTCGACCGCCGCGGTCGAGCGCGAGCTGATCGGCATGGATGTCAGCCGCGCCAAGCGCGCCGAAGTGATCGACGAGCACGCCGCGATCTTCATCCTGCAAGGCGCGCTCGACCGCCTCGCCAATCTGCGCGCAGCCCCGGGGCCTGACTGATCCATGGCCGTCGTGATCGCGGCGCTCCTCCCCGTCTTTATTCTGATCGTGCTCGGCGTGGTGCTGAAGCGCACCCTGATGCGGCTCGATACGCAATGGAACGGGCTGGAGCGGCTGACCTATTTCGTGCTGTTTCCGATGCTGCTGATCCAGACGCTGGTGAAGGCCGACCTGTCCAAGGTCCCGGTCGCAGGCGTCGGCGGCGCGCTGCTGCTCTCGGCGCTCGCGATGTCGCTGCTCTGCCTCGCGCTCCGCCCGGCCCTGTCGCGGCTCGATATCGACGGCCCCGCCTTCACCTCGATCTTCCAGGGCGCGATCCGCTGGCAGACCTATGTGGCGCTGTCCGTCTCCGCCAATATGTTCGGCGAGGTCGGGCTGGCGCTCGCCTCCGTCGCGATGGTGGCGATCATTCCGCTGGTCAACGTCCTCAGCGTCGCGGTGCTCGCCCACTACGCAGCGCCGAAGAAGCAATCCGCGCGCACCGTTGTCATGACGGTTGTCCGCAATCCCCTGATCTGGGCCTGCGTGATCGGGCTCGTCGTCAACGTCATCCACCTGCCGCTGCCGAAGATCTGGCATGAGGTGGCAGACGCACTCGGCCGCTCCTCGCTCGCCATCGGCCTGCTCGTCACCGGCGCCGGACTGCATCTTGAAGGCCTGCTCCGCCCCAGCACGGGTGCCGCTATCGGCGTGGTGTTCAAGCTGGTGCTGATGCCGATGGTCGCGCTGGGGCTCGCCGTCTGGTTCGGACTGTCCGGCGACAGCCTTGCGATCGTCGCGATCTGCGCCGCGGTGCCGACCTCGACCAGCGCCTACGTGCTGGCCCGCCAGATGGGCGGCGATGCACCGCTGCTGGCGCAGATCATCACGCTTCAGACGATTTTGGCGGCGATCACCATGCCGATCGCGATCGCGCTGGTGGCCTAACTCCCCAGCCACATCGTCAGCACCACTGCCGTCAGATTGTTAAGCGCGTGCAGCACGATCGTGAGCCAGAGCGAGCTGCTGCGGTAGCGCATGTAGCCGAACCACAGGCCGATGGAGAAGACCTCGGCGAGGAAGTACAGGTCGTATTGTAGATGCACGACCGTCCACACCAGCGACGACAGGATGATGGCGCCGGGCACGCGCAGGAAGCTCGCCGACCAGCCGCGAAACAGAAAGCCGCGGGCGAGGACCTCTTCGGACATCGGAGCGGCCACGCTGAAGGCGAACAGCAGCATCAGCGCCGCGCCCTTGTCGCGACCGGATTTCAACAGGTCGGTCATGAAGCCCGGCGTCGCCTCGCGGCCCAGACTCCGCGACATCGTCTCCCAGGCGACCACGATCAGGATCAGCCCGACGGCGCCGAACAGGAGTTGCTTCCAGGACGGCCAATAGAACGCGAGATAGTCGACGAAGGAGGCCTTCTTGATGCGGATGGCCAGCCACACGGCGGCCAGCGTCGCCGGCAGGCCCATCGTGACCGAAAACGCGAGCGACGCCGGCTCGCGACCGATGTGCTGCATCGATGCGAGGTCGATTGGGTCACGGGCGACCCAGACCAGATAGACGATGGCCCCGATCTGCCCGACGAACATGGCTGCGAAGATGGCGATGCCCCACAGCGCCGTGCCCCAGAACTTCCAGACTCGCGGCGGCGCCGGCGTCTCGGTGAGCGGCGGCAGATCGGGATTGAGGGAGTCCATCAGGAGGCTTTCGTTTGGCAGGCTCACGGCAGCGCCCGCTCCAGCAGCGTGCGCACGTCGCCGCTCTCGAGCTCGACCGCGCCGTACATGCTGGCGTGGTTCGTGGCGAGGCGCGTGGCAGCGAACAGTTCTGCTTGACGCGGTGACACGCCGTTGAGCGCGGCGGCGGCCGCAAGCAGCGCCAGCTTCTCGACCGCAAGGCGCGCTACGCGCTCGCCGTCCGGGCGGCCGAAGGTCTTGCCGATGAATCCCGCAGTCTCGCCTGCCCCTGGCAGACCTTTGGTCTCGGCAGCAAGCGCTTGCAGGACCGATACCGCTGCCTCCGGCTCGCGCGAGCGCGCGCAGCACGTCGAGACACATGACGTTGCCCGAGCCCTCCCAGATCGCGTTGACCGGCGACTCCCGGTAGTGCCGCGCCAGAATGCCGTCCTCGACATAGCCGTTGCCGCCGAGGCATTCCATAGCTTCGTAGAGAAACGGCGGCGCGCTCTTGCAGGTCCAGTATTTGATCGCAGGCGTCAGCAGCCGCATGTAGGCGGCCTCCGCCGGATCGAGCGGCGTCCGATCGAAGGCGCGGCAGAGCCGCATCACCACAGCCGTGCTCGCCTCCACATGCAGCGCCATGTCCGAGAGTACCGCCTGCATCAGCGGCTGATCGGCGAGATGTTTCTGGAACACGCTGCGGTGCCGGGTGTGATGCAGCGCGTGGGCGAGCCCCGAGCGCATCAGGCCGACCGAGGCGATCGCGCAATCCTGCCGCGTCATTTGCACCATCTGGATGATGGTACGGATGCCCTTGCCCTCATCGCCGACGGCTTCCGCATAGGCACCGACGAACTCAACCTCGGATGACGCGTTGGAGCGGTTGCCGAGCTTGTCCTTCAGCCGCTGGAACTGGATCGCGTTCACCGAACCATCCGGCGCGAAGCGCGGCATGAAGAAACAGGTCAGTCCCTGGTCCGCCTGAGCCAGCACCAGGAAGGCATCGCACATCGGCGCCGACATGAACCATTTGTGGCCGGTGATACGGTAGGCGCCTCCCTCGCGCACCGCGCGCGTCATGTTGGCGCGCACGTCGGTACCGCCCTGCTTCTCGGTCATGCCCATGCCGAGCGTCATACCGCGCTTCTCCCACCACGGCGCGAAGCTGGGATCGTAGCTTTTCGTCGACAGCACCGGCATGACCTTGGCGCGCAGATCAGGCTGCATCGCCAGCGCCGCAACGGAGGCGCGCGTCATCGTGATCGGGCAGAGATGGCCGGTCTCGACCTGCGAGGCCATGTAGAATTTTGCCGCGCGGATGACCTCTGCGGCATCGCCCGCGGGTCTTCCATCCGCAGTCCAAGTCGAATTGTGCACGCCGGCACGGGCGCTGTGAGCCATCAGCTCGTGATAGGCCGGATGAAACTCGACCTGGTCGCGCCGATTGCCCTTGGCATCGAAGGTGCGCAGCTTCGGCGTGTTCTCGTTCGCGACGCGCCCCCGATCGGCCATCGCAGCCGAGCCCCAATGCTTGCCGAACTCCGAGAGCTCCGGTTCCGCCGCCGCAGCGCCATTGGCCCTGACCGCCGCGACCAGCGGCTGATCCACGGCGAAGAGATCGGCGTCCTCGAACGGCGGCGACTGGTTGAAGACCTCGTGGGTCGCGAAGCTGGGCTGGGTCATCTCGTGTCCTCGGCGCGGAATCAGTTCCGCCGCGGCTGGATCGGGAAATCATACGGCGCACCGCCCGCTCCCGGCAGCGAAAAGTGCCACCACTCCTTTGCATAGTTCACAAAGCCTTGCCTTGCCATCGCAGCCACCAGCCGCTTGCGCCAGGCGCGCTGATCCGGACTGATCGTTGGTGCGGCGGTATGCCCTTTCACGTCGGTGCAGTCATAGCCGGTGCCCATGTCGACGCTGCCCTCCGGCAATCGCGCCTCGACCGGTGCCGTGCAGTCCGCGTAGGTCTTTGACGGGTCGTATTTGCCTGAATTGTCGGCGTTGAGATCGACCAGCGTGAGATCGAGCGCTGCGCCCGTCGAATGCTGCGAGCGGCTTGCGATGTAGCCGAGGCGGAACAGCTCGGTCTTGGGAATTTTGGGATTGTAGCGCCGCTCGGCGGCCGTCTCGTGGCCGTTCTGCGACCACCTGACCATGTCGAGCGAGGCCCGCGCCGGCCGGTAGCAGTCGAACATTTTCAGTGAGAGATTTTGCGCCGCCAGTTCCTGCTGGACCGCCTTCAGCCGCAGCCCAACCTCCCGCTTCACCACGCACTCGCCGGCCCCGTAGCCGGCGAGCGGACGGCCGACGAAATTGTTCGAGGTGGCGTAGCGGATGTCCTGGATGATGCTGGGCTCGATGTCGTGCAAATAGACGAAACCGCCGGGAAGCGATTGGGCGTGGGCCCCGGAAACAAAAGCCGCGACCAAGAGCGCTGTTAGAGTTGTTTTCAGCGGAAATCTCCCCTTCGTCATGGCCGGGCTTGTCCCGGCCATCCACGCCTTTTCTGCGACAGCACCTTAAGAACGTGGATGCCCGGGACGTCTAGCGCGAAGACGCGCTTCGCGCTTCGGCCCGGGCATGACGGAGAAGACGGGGACAGCTCACGCCAGCGATAAGACCGACAGATCGGGGGATAACTCCCCGCCCGGGCTTTGGCCCTTGCCCCCCGGCCATCCCCGCCTATAGCTCTCGCTTTAATGACATCGAAATCGACCTTCGTCCTCGGCCACCGGCATTTGCTGGGCATCGAGGGCCTTTCCGCGGCCGACATCACCGGCCTCCTCGACCTGTCCGAAGAATATGTCGAGCTCAACCGCCAGGTTGACAAGAAGCGCACCGTCCTGCGTGGACGGACGCAGGTGAACCTCTTCTTCGAGGCTTCCACCCGGACCCAATCGTCGTTCGAGCTCGCCGGCAAACGGCTGGGCGCCGACGTCATGAACATGTCGGTGTCCTCCTCGTCCATCAAAAAGGGCGAGACGCTGGTCGACACCGCCATGACGCTCAACGCCATGCACCCGGATATCCTGGTGGTGCGCCATCACGCCTCCGGCGCGGTGGAACTGCTGGCCCGCAAGGTCGACGGTTCCGTGATCAATGCCGGCGACGGCGCGCATGAGCATCCGACACAAGCCCTGCTCGACGCGCTGACCATCCGCCGCAACAAGGGCCGGCTTGAGGGCCTAGTCGTCGCGATCTGCGGTGACGTGCTGCATTCGCGCGTGGCCCGCTCCAACATCATCCTGCTCAACGCGATGGGCGCCCGCGTCCGCGTCGTCGGCCCCTCCACACTGCTGCCGCCCGGCATCGAGCGGATGGGCGTCGAGGTCGCGCGCGACATGCGCGAGGGGCTCAACGGCGCCGACATCGTCATGATGTTGCGGCTCCAGCGCGAGCGCATGAACGGCTCCTTCGTGCCGTCGACCTCCGAGTATTTCCATTATTTCGGGCTGGACCAGAAGAAGCTCGCCTACGCCAAGCCCGACGCCCTTGTCATGCATCCCGGCCCCATGAACCGCGGCGTCGAAATCGACACCGCGGTCGCGGACGGCGCGCAGTCCCTGATCCGCGAACAGGTGGAGATGGGCGTGGCCGTGCGCATGGCGGTGCTGGAAGCGCTCGCCCGCAACCTGCCGAACGCGTGATGCTCATGTTGACCGACCGCCGACCCATCCTGCTTGCCAATGCCCGCCTCGTCGACCCCAGCAGGGATTTCGATGGCCCCGGCGATGTCCTGATTGCCGACGGCATCATCCGGGAGACCCGCCGCGGCATTGGCGCTGCCGGCGTCCCCGAGGGCACCGACGTCGTCAACTGCGCCGGCAAGATCGTCGCCCCCGGCCTGATCGACATGCGCGCCTTCGTCGGCGAGCCCGGCTTCAGCCATCGCGAGACCTTTGCGTCCGCGAGCCAGGCGGCTGCGACCGGCGGCATCACCACCATCATCTGCCAGCCCGATACCTTGCCGGTGATCGACAACTCGGCGACCGTCGACTTCGTGATGCGTCGCGCCCGTGACACCGCGATCGTCAACATCCAGCCGATGGCGGCGCTGACCAAGGGAATGCACGGCGAGGAGATGACCGAGTTCGGCCTCCTCAAGGCAGCAGGCGCGATCGCCTTCAGCGACTGCGACAAGAGCGTGAGCAATGCGCAGGTGATGCGCCGCGCCTTGACCTACGCGCGCGATTTCGACGCGTTGATCGTGCACTACACCGAGGATCGCGATCTCGTCGGCGAAGGCGTGATGAACGAGGGCGAGTTCGCCTCGCGGCTCGGCCTGATGGGCATCCCGAACGCGGCGGAAGCCGTGATGCTGGAGCGCGACATGCGCCTGGTCGCGCTCACCGGCGGCCGCTATCACGCGGCGTCGCTAACCTGCATCGAGTCGCTCGACGTGCTCAAGCGCGCCCGCGACGCCGGCCTTGCCGTGACGGCCTCAGCCTCGATCAACCACCTTGCGCTGAACGAGAACGACATCGGCCCTTACCGTTCGTTCCTGAAGCTGTCGCCGCCGCTGCGCACCGAGGACGACCGCCGCGCGCTGGTCGCCGCCGTCGCCTCCGGCCTCGTCGACGTCATCATGTCCGACCACAACCCGCAGGACGTCGAGGTCAAGCGCCTGCCTTTCGCAGAAGCAGCCCCCGGCGCCATCGGGCTGGAGACCATGCTCCCGGCGGGCCTGCGCCTCGTGCACAATGACGAATTGGACCTCAAGACGCTGATCCGGGCGATGTCGACCCGGCCGGCCGAGATTTTGGGATTGCCTGGCGGAACCCTGCGCACGGGCAGCCCCGCCGACGTCATCGTGATCGACCCCGATGTGCCCTGGGTGGTCGATCCCGCCGACCTCAAATCGCCCTGCAAGAACACGCCGTTCGACGAGGCCCGCTTTACAGGCCGCGTGGTGCGCACCATTGTCGGCGGACGGACAGTGTACGAGCATGTCTGACGTGCGGAGCTGCAGCCAGGGAATTTGCAGACATGGCGCTTGAACTGTTTCTGCCGGTCGCTTTCGTCATCGGCTACCTGCTCGGCTCGATTCCGTTCGGGCTGATCCTGACCAGGCTCGGCGGCACGCAGGATCTGCGGTCGATCGGCTCCGGCAGCATCGGCGCCACGAACGTGCTGCGCACGGGGCGCAAGGGCCTTGCCGCCGCGACCCTGCTGTTCGACGCGCTCAAGGGCACCGTGGCGGTGGTGATCGCCGGCTACATCGCCGGTCCCAACGCCGCGATGCTGGCCGGGCTCGGCGCCTTCCTCGGCCATCTTTTCCCGGTCTGGCTCAAGTTCCGCGGCGGCAAGGGTGTCGCCGTCTATATCGGCATTCTGCTCGGGCTGTTCTGGCCGGCCGCGCTGGTGTTCTGCCTGCTATGGCTCGCGACCGCCTTCACCACCCGCTATTCCTCGCTCTCTGCGCTGGTGGCGTCCTTTATCACGCCGCTGTTCCTGTGGTGGTTCGGCCATCTCGCACTAGCAGCGATGGCCGCGGTGCTGACGCTGCTGCTGTTCTACGCCCATCGCGAGAACATCAAGCGGCTGCAATCGGGCAAGGAAAGCCGGATCGGCGAGAAGGCATAAGCCGGGAATCCACGGATACCGCGGCACCCCTTCTGCATTATATCGCAAATGGTGTTCGCAACTTGCAGCCGAATCACGGCTGTATGGACGAACGGGTTCCTGGCTCGGCCCTGATCATGGGCATAGCTCTACGCGGTTGCTCAGAATGAGCGAGAAGATTGTCAGCGCGCAAGACGATGGCGATTTGCGAGGTGCTGCTTGCACCGCGGCAAGCCGGCTGCTCTCGACGACGGACATCTGGTCTAGTGCGCCCTCGCCGCTTGTCGCTCCAGCGCCTGCTTCCGTCCCACCTCCACCGCGCGAGCCCGATCCGATCGTGGAAGCGGGGAAACCAGCCGAAATCCTAACTGCAGCGCCCGTCACGCACGATCGGACCCCGCGGCAATGGCCGCCGCGAAAATTGTCGCTGGCGCTTCAGGGCGGCGGCACCTTCGCTGCTTTCACCTGGGGCGTGCTGGAGCGGCTGCTGGAAGAGCCATCGATCGCGATCGACACCATCAGCGGCGCCAGTGCCGGCGCCATCAACGCGCTGTTGCTCGCGTCCGGTTTCGCCGAGGGCGGCCGTGAAGGCGCCCGCGCGCGGCTGAACCGGTTCTGGATCCGGCTGATGCACGAAGCCTCGTTCCGATCGCTGATGCTGATCGGCGGCTTCTCGCCGGCGGGAAGCTCGGTCGCGTTCGGCCCGACGCTGCGCTCCGGCCAGTTCGATCCGTTCGATCTCGATCCGCTGCGGCAGGCGCTGTCGCGCGACATCAATTTTTCCGCCTTGCGCGACCCGCGCTGCCCGAAGCTTCTGATCGCGGCGACCCGGATCCGCGACGGGCAGCAGCAGATCTTCCGCAACGACGTGATCACCGCCGACGTCGCGCTGGCCTCGACCTGTCCACCGCTGGTTCATTGCGCGGTCGAGATCGACGGCGAGGCTTATTGGGACGGCGGCCTCGGCGGCAATCCCCCCTGCTGCGGCTCGTGCAGGACACGACGAGCACCGAAATCCTGCTCGTCCAGGTCACGCCGGCGCGCGACAGCTACGTGCCGATCACGCTCGCCGCGATCGACCGCAGGCTGGATCAGATCGCGGCCAACGCCGCCCTCAATGCCGAGATCGCCGCGATCGAATGGGCGCAATCGCAGGCCGCATCGTCGTTGCGGCTCTCCAGGATCGCCGCGGAAGATTTCGTCGACGGCCTGGCGCAGCGCTCATCGACCGATCTCGGCCGCGGCTTCATTCGCGCGCTGCACCGGAGCGGCCGCGAGGCTGCCGGGCGCTGGCTCAAGCAAGGTCCAGATCACAGCGCAGCGCCGGCCGCATCCGGCCAGCGCATCGTCGCTCTCGAACCTGCGCTAGCCTGATTTCGCCAGCGCCTGCTCCAGGAACCACGCCGTCGCCAGCGCATGGGCGTCGTTGCCGAAGCGCGCGATCACCTGCACGCCGATCGGGAGGCCATTGGCTTTCAGCACGGGCACGTTGACGCAAGGGTTGCCCATCAGCGTCCAGAGCCTGTTGTAGCGGGGGTCGCCGGTGCTCGCGAGCTCCTTGGCCGGCGGCGTGCCCGGCGCCGAATAGGTCAGCAGCACGTCGAACCGCTCGAACAATTCGCCGATCTCGCGGCGTCCGCGGCGGCTGATCCGGCGTGCGTCGTCGTAGTCCTTGGGTGTGAGACCGACCGTCGCATCGAGACTGGCGCGCAGCATCGGCGCGATCTCGTCGTGGCGTTCGGAAAATTCCCAGGCGAGCGCGCGATGCGCCTCGAAGTCCTGAATCACAGGGTGGATGCGCCAGGCCTCCTGCACCGCCTGCGGCAGATCGATGGTCTGCACGCTGGCGCCAGCCCGCGTCGCCGCCTTGATCGCGGCCTGCAGCCCCTCCTCGGCGGCCGGCTCCACGGCGCCGGCAAACTCCTGCCTGATAACGCCGATGCGCGGCGCCTTCGCCGGGACGATGCCGGCGAATTCGGTGCGGCCGGTCATTGCCAGCAGTCCGCGCGCGAGATCTTCCGCGCGGGCGCCGAACAGACCGACGGTGTCGAGCGCCCACGAATAGCATTTGACGCCGACCGTCGGCAGCATGCGGAACGACGGCTTGATCGCGGCGGTGCCGCAATAGGCGGCGGGCCGGATCACCGAGCCGCCGGTCTGGGTACCCAGCGCCAGCGGAATCATGCCGGCACCGATGGCCGCGGCCGAGCCCGAGGACGAGCCGCCCGGCGTATGCCCGAGGTTATGCGGATTGAGCGTCGGGGTCGGATCGCGCGAGGCGAATGCCGTGGTCGTGGTCTTGCCGATGATGGTGGCGCCCGCCCGCTTCAGCATCATCACCACAGGCGCGTCCGCGCGCGGCTGCCAGCCGCGATAGATCGATGATCCCATCTCGGTCGGGAAATCGGCGGTGTCGATGATGTCCTTGATCCCGACCGCGATACCGCGCAACGGGCCAGAAGCTTGCGCCTTCGCGGAGCTGTCGTGACGGACGAAGGCATGGACGTCCTTCTCCCGCGCCTCGATGGCTGCATGCGATTGCGCGATGGCGGCCTCGGGCGAAAGCTCGCCCGCTTCGATGCGGCGCTGGAGGTCGGCGAGTGAGATCATGGGCAATACCCTTCTTATTGGGATCGCTTTTAGCATCGGGGCAAGGTCGCGCAAGCGTACGTCACTGTTGCCCACGCCCTCAGGTTGTTCCATGCTGTCCCTGCAAGGAGCCGCCGTGGACGCCATCAATCCAAGTGTAGAGCTGACCGAAGCCGACAGGATCGACCGCCTGCGGCTGATCCGGTCCGACAATGTCGGGCCGCGCACGTTCCGGTCGCTGGTCGAGCATTTCGGCTCGGCGCGCGCGGCGCTGGAGCGGCTGCCGGATCTCGCACGCCGCGGCGGCGCGCAACGATCGGCGCGCATCTGCAGCGCCGACGAGGCGAAAGCCGAGCTCGCCGCGAGCCGCAAGTTCGGAATTGCCTGGCTCGCGCCCGGTGAGGACGGTTATCCGGCGCGGCTGGCAACGCTCGACGATGCGCCGCCGCTGCTCGCCGTACGCGGCGACAATGCAACGCTGACGCGACCGATGATCGCGATCGTCGGCTCGCGCAACGCATCCGGCGCAGGCTTGAAATTCGCCGGTCAGCTCGCCCGCGAGCTTGGCGAAGCCGGCTTTGTCGTCATCTCCGGCCTTGCCCGCGGGGTCGACCAGGCCGCGCACCGCGCCAGCCTCGAGAGCGGCACCATAGCCGTGCTCGCCGGCGGACATGACTGCATCTATCCGCCGGAGCACGGCGATCTGCTGGCCTCGATCCTCGACCGCAAGGGTGCCGCGATCTCCGAGATGCCGCTCGGCCACGAGCCGCGCGCCCGCGACTTTCCCCGCCGCAACCGGCTGATCTCGGGCGCCGCGCTCGGCGTGGTCGTGGTGGAGGCGGCGCACCGCTCGGGCTCGCTGATCACCGCGCGCATGGCCGCCGAACAGGGTCGCGAAGTGTTCGCCGTGCCGGGCTCGCCGCTCGACCCGCGCGCCGCCGGCACCAACGATCTGATCAAGCAGGGCGCGACGCTCGTCACCGAAGCGGCCGACGTCGTCAACGCGGTCGCACCGATCATGGAGCGGCCGCTGATGCGTACCGCGCGCGAGCCCGACAGCGAGCCGTTCGAGAGCGATCCTCAAGGGCACGACCGCGACCAGATCACCGGCCTGCTCGGCCCTGCCCCTGTCACGATTGACGATCTCGTGCGGATGTCCGGCGCCTCGCCGGCCATCGTGCGTACCGTGCTCTTGGAACTCGAGCTCGCCGGCCGGCTCGAACGCCACGGCGGTGGCTTGGTCTCGCTGCTTTAAGGAGTGGTCCGCTCGTCGAAGCGCGTACGCGCCGCGGCGATCTGCTGCTGATGCGTGATCGCCCATTCGCCGAGTGCCTTTACCGGCTGCTGCAGTCCCCGGCCGAGATCGGTCAGCTCGTAATCTACCCGCGGCGGAATGGTCGGGAAGATCGTGCGTGTGACCAGGCCGTCACGCTCGAGCCCGCGCAGCGTCAAGGTCAGCATCCGCTGCGAAATGCCATTGATCATGCGCTTGAGCTCGTTAAAGCGCTTGGGCCCGTCACTTAGCATCATGATGACGAACACGCTCCATTTGTCGCCGACGCGCGCGAGGATCGAGGCGACGCCGCGGCAGTCCGCATGGTTGGGATCCGGCCTTGGTGAGGCGGGCAAATCGATGTGCGCAGGTTTCAGGGATGTGCCCATGGCTCAAAAAGGTGCGTTCTTGCGGGGATTTCGATAGTCACTCATGTAGCTCTGGTTACAAACTTATACCAGGGTGATCCCGAATGAAACTCCTCCACATCGACTCCAGCGTGCTCGGCCCCCACTCCGTTTCGCGGCAAGTCTCCGCCGCCATCGTCGACCGTCTCAGGCAGGCGACGCCATCGCTCGACATCGTCTATCGCGACCTGACGCAGAGCCCGCTCGCCCATCTCTCCGGCTCGCATCTGGCGGCCGCGCAAGGCGCGCCTGCGCCGGCGGAGCTCGGCCCCGATCTCGCCGCCAGCAAGGCCGCGCTGGACGAGTTTCTTGCCGCCGACATCGTCGTGATCGGCGCGCCCATGTACAATTTCACCATTCCGAGCCAGCTCAAGGCCTGGATCGACCGGGTCCTGGTGGCGGGGAAGACGTTCAGCTATGGGGCCAACGGCCCGCAGGGCCTTGCCGGCGGCAAGCGCGTAATCTTCGCGGTTTCGCGCGGGGGCTATTACGGCGCGGGCTCGCCCGCCGCGTCGCTGGAGCACCTCGAAAGCTATCTGCGTGGCGTGTTCGGTTTCATGGGGATTCATCATCCCGAATTCATCAGCGCCGACGGAATCCAGGTCGGCCCGGAGCATCGCGAGAAGTCGCTCGCAAGCGCGCTCGAGGCGGCGACCGCCCTCCGCGCGGCCTGATAACGCGCACATCATCAGCCGCCGCAACATCGCTTGCGGCGGCTGATCGACCGGTGCGCGATCGGCGAAGCTAAAACCAGGCGCCCTGAATGCCCAGGATGACGGCGACGAGGGAAACGAACAGGCCGATGCCGGAGAAAAGAGCGACCCCGACGAACTCGGAGGTGTCGGAACGCTTGGCAGGAACGGCGGAGTTTTCGGTGTAAATACGCGGTGCTGAAATCGGGGAAATAATACGAGCTGCCTTTGGCATATCGGGCTCCCTTGAAATGAGTCTTCGTGACCCCCTGCCCGTAAAAGTGTCTTGGCAGCGCAAGCGAAGGTTCAATGCCTCCCGCAACGTTCAGAAAATACAGCTCGCGAGACGTGGGAACCGGCCGGCGCAACCGCTCGCCGCTGCGCCGACCGATTCAATTTGCACCAAGATTGATCAGCCGCGATAGATCGGCGCGCCGCTCGGAGAGGCAACCGCGCCGCCATCGACGAAGATTTCCTGGCCCTGCACATGCGCGGAATCGTCGGAGGCGAGGAACAGCACAGTCTTGGCGACGTGATCTGTTTCACCAATGCGCCCCAGCGGCGTCGTCAGCGCGATCCGCTTCTCGAACGCCTTCTCGGCTTCGGGCGTCGCGGTCGCGGGTCCCCAGATCGGCGTGCGGATCGCACCGGGCGCGACCACGTTGACGCGAATGCCCCGCGGCGAGAGCTCCGAGGCCATGATCCGCGCCATCGCCCGCACGCCGGCCTTGGCGGCGCCATAGGCCGAATAGCCGGGAATGCCGAGCACGGAGATCACCGAGCCGTTGAGGACGATGGAAGCATTGTCGTTGAGATAAGGCAGCGCGGACTGAACGGTGAAGAACACGCCGGTCAGATTGGTGCTGATGACCTTCTCGAAGACCTCCAGCGTGGCCGACCCCAGCGGCGTACCGCCGGCGATGCCGGCATTGGCGAACAGGATGTCGAACTTGCCGAACTTTTCGGCGCCCTTCTTGATCGCAGATTCGGTCGCGGCAATGTCGGTGGCGTCGGCGGCGAGCGCGAGCGCGTTCGGCCCGAGCTCCTTCGCGGCCGCCTCGAGCGTCTCCTTGTTGCGCCCGGTGATCACCACCTTGGCGCCCTCGGCCACGAACAGCTTTGCCGTTGCCAGTCCAATGCCGCTATTGCCGCCGGTGATCAGGGCCGTCTTGTTCTTCAGTCTCACGTTCGCCTCCAGTGGTTTCATCATAAAACTACGATTGCCATCTAGGCCACCTGGTTTTAAGATGCAACCACAAGAGCGCGTGAACGGTGACAGGACCGTGCGATCGCGAAAGGACCAGATCATGGTGAAACGGACGAGCTTCGAGGGGGACGCCTGCCCGATCGCGCGATCGCTGGAGGCGATCGGCGACCGGTGGTCCCTGCTGATCATCCGCGAGGCGCTGTTTGGGCTGCGCCGCTTCGGTGAGTTTCAGAGCAAGCTCGGCATGGCCAAGAACATCTTGTCGACGCGGCTGCGCGCGCTGGTCGATCACGGCATCCTGACCACGGCCCCCGCCTCCGACGGCAGCCCTTACGAGGAATATGTGCTGACGCCGAAAGGCCGCGGCGTCTTCCCGGTGTTGGTAGCGCTGCGCCAATGGGGCGAGGATTTCGACGATCGCCCGTCGGAGATCGCGACCATCCTGGTCGATCGCGAGAAAGGCCGACCGGTGAAGAAGCTCGAACTGCGCGCGGAGGACGGGCGATTGCTCAGCCTCGCGGACACCTCGCTGAAGCCGCGGCCTGCGCCGCGGCGACGGTCAGCGGGATAGCGGTGCGCTGTCTCTTCAACGTCGTCCTGGCGACCGATTCCGCTCGGTCTTCGCGGCTACGACAGCCCGCGATTGCTCCGCAGGTTGACCCACTTTCATCGAAGGCGGGTCGGCATGTACCCGAGCGTCCCAACTCGCAATATGGCGTGGCGGACTTGTACAAGCCATCGACAGCGTCAAAGATGGCGAGGTCCCACCAAACTGGCACCACCATGCCCCTGCTCGCCATCACCTATTTTTCCATCTCGGGCACCACCGAGAAGCTGGCGCATGCGGTTGCGCGCGGAGCAGATGGCAAAGCGCAGGTCACGCTGTGTCGCATCACCGGCGGCGACATCGTGTCAGGCCGCTTTCAGAATGAGAGCTTACTGGAGACGATCGATGGCGCCGACGCAGTTGCGTTTGGCAGCCCGACCTATATGGGCGGGCCAGCCGCTCAATTCAAAGCGTTTGCCGATGCTTCAAGTGATCGATGGAGCCAGCAGCGCTGGGCCAACAAGATCGCAGCCGGGTTCACCACGGGCGCCTGCGCAAGCGGCGATCAACTCCACACACTGTCCTACTTTTCCATTCTGGCCGCGCAGCACGGCATGCTCTGGTGCGGACTGGATATTCCCGGTGGCGAGGATCCGAGCGGCCGCAATCGTTTGGGCAGCCAGCTTGGTCTGGCAACACACTTGATTGACGGCTCGTTGCCGGAGAGCGACCTCGGCACGGCCGCATATCTCGGCCTGCGATTGGCCAAAATGGCAAGCCGCAACGGCTAACCGCACCGTCGTTGGAGCAGTACATCGCCCCCTTCACGACAGCCTGCGCTTGCTCCTCAGCCGCAGATGCTCGTCCGCCTCGAGCTTGGTCATTCCCAGGAGATAATGCAGCACGTCGAGCCTGTGCCGTTCGGCAAGCTTGCGCAGGGCCCCGACCTGCTCGGCGATGAAGGCGACCGCCTCCTCGACGCCGCCCTCCCCCGGTTCCTCGTGACGCAAGCCTCCCCCCGCGCGCGATGCGGCGCCCGCCCGTTTCTTTCCTGGCTTAGTCACCAGCCCCCACCCGAATCCATGCCCCGCGGCAACATTACGCCGACATCGACCGCAACTCAAAGGTGGTATTTTGCAACTTTCTCGATATGAAACTTTTCCCATCGGGAGGGCTCTCAACAGCCCTCGATTTGACAGCGACGGCCTCACCACCCATGTTCGGGACGAAAGGGCCGACCCGAATCTCATCGAATTCGGCCCCAAATTTCCCCATAAGTTACTGGAACTACATGAATATCGTCATTGTGGAGTCGCCGGCGAAAGCCAAGACGATCAACAAGTATTTGGGCTCGTCCTACGAGGTTCTGGCCTCGTTTGGCCATGTCCGCGACTTGCCGGCAAAGAACGGCTCCGTCGATCCCGACGCCAATTTCAAGATGATCTGGGAGGTCGACCCCAAGGCGGCCGGCCGGCTCAACGACATTGCCAAGTCCCTCAAGAACGCCGATCGCCTGATTCTCGCCACCGACCCTGATCGCGAGGGCGAGGCCATCTCCTGGCACGTGCTGGAGGTCCTGAAAGAGAAGCGCGCGATCAAGGACCACAAGATCGAGCGCGTGGTGTTCAACGCCATCACCAAGCAGGCGGTGACGGACGCGATGAAGAATCCGCGCCAGATCGACGGTGCGCTGGTCGACGCCTATATGGCGCGCCGCGCGCTGGACTATCTGGTCGGCTTCACCCTCTCCCCGTGCTGTGGCGCAAGCTGCCGGGCGCCCGCTCGGCGGGCCGCGTGCAGTCGGTGGCGCTGCGTCTGGTCTGCGACCGCGAGCTCGAGATCGAAAAGTTCGTTGCGCGCGAATACTGGTCGCTGATCGCGACCCTGCTGACGCCGCGCGGCGACGCCTTCGAGGCCCGTCTCGTCGGCGCCGACGGCAAGAAGATCCAGCGCCTCGACATCGGCACCGGCGCGGAAGCCGAAGACTTCAAGAAGGCGCTGGAAGCAGCCGCCTACGCGGTGACCGCGGTCGATGCCAAGCCGGCCCGCCGCAATCCGCAGGCCCCCTTCACCACCTCGACGCTGCAGCAGGAAGCCAGCCGCAAATACGGCTTTGCGCCGGCGCACACCATGCGCATCGCGCAGCGGCTCTATGAAGGCATCGACATCGGCGGCGAGACCACCGGACTCATTACTTATATGCGTACCGACGGCGTGCAGATCGACCCGTCCGCGATCACCCAGGCCCGCAAGGTGATCGGCGAGGATTACGGCAACGCCTATGTGCCGGACGCGCCGCGTCAGTACCAGGCCAAGGCCAAGAACGCCCAGGAAGCCCACGAAGCGATCCGGCCGACCGACATGTCGCGCCGTCCCGACAGCATGAGCCGCAAGCTCGAGTCCGACCAGGCGAGACTCTATGAACTGATCTGGAAGCGCACCATCGCGAGCCAGATGGAATCGGCCGAGCTGGAACGCACCACGGTCGACATCACGGCGAAGGTCGGCGGCCGCACGCTGGACCTGCGCGCCACCGGCCAGGTCGTCAAGTTCGACGGCTTCCTCGCACTTTACCAGGAAGGCCGCGACGACGAGGAGGACGAGGACTCCCGCCGCCTGCCCGCGATGAGCCCCAACGATGCGCTGAAGCGGCAGTCGCTCGCCGTCACCCAGCACTTCACCGAGCCGCCGCCGCGCTTCTCCGAGGCCTCGCTGGTCAAGCGCATGGAAGAGCTCGGCATCGGCCGGCCCTCGACCTATGCCTCGATCCTCCAGGTGCTGAAGGACCGCGGCTACGTCAAGCTCGAGAAGAAGCGCCTGCACGGCGAGGACAAGGGCCGCGTCGTAGTCGCGTTCCTCGAAAGCTTCTTTGCCCGCTACGTTGAATACGACTTCACCGCCAATCTGGAAGAGCAGCTCGACCGCATCTCCAACAACGAGATCTCCTGGCAGCAGGTGCTGAAGGATTTCTGGACCGGCTTCATCGGCGCGGTCGACGAGATCAAGGATTTGCGCGTCGCGCAGGTGCTCGACGTGCTCGACGACATGCTGGGACAGCACATCTACCCGCCCCGCACCGATGGCGGCGACATCAGGCAATGCCCCAGCTGCGGCAACGGGCGGCTCAATCTCAAGGCCGGCAAGTTCGGCGCCTTCGTCGGCTGTTCGAACTATCCGGAATGTCGCTACACCCGTCAGCTCGCCGCCGACGGCGAGGCAACGGCCGATCGTTCGCTCGGCCAGGACCCGGATACGGGCCGCGATGTCTGGGTCAAGGCCGGGCGGTTCGGCCCCTACATCCAGCTCGGCGAGCAGAAGGATTATGCGGAGGGCGAGAAGCCGAAGCGCGCAGGCATTCCGAAGGGGATGTCCCCTGGAGATGTCGAGCTCGAGCTTGCGCTCAAGCTGCTGTCGCTGCCGCGCGAGATCGGCAAGCATCCGGAAACCGGTGAGCCGATCACCGCGGGTCTCGGCCGCTTCGGGCCGTTCGTGAAGCACGAGAAGACTTATGCCAGCCTCGAGGCCGGCGATGAGGTGTTCGACATCGGCATCAACCGCGCGGTGACGCTGATCGCGGAGAAGATCGCCAAGGGCCCGAGCCGCCGCTTCGGCGCTGATCCCGGCAGGGCGATCGGCGATCATCCCACCCTCGGCACCGTCACGGTAAAGGGCGGCCGCTACGGCGCCTATGTCACCGCGGGTGGCGTCAATGCCACGATCCCGAGCGACATCGAGAAAGACGCCATCACGCTGCCGCAGGCAATCGCGCTGATCGACGAGCGTGCGGCCAAGGGCGGCGGCAAGAAGCCGAAGAAAGCGGCGAAGCCGGCCAAGGCCAAGAAGGCTGCGGCGAAGGCCGCCGACGGCGATGACGCCGCACCAAAAACCAAAAAGCCGGCCGCGAAGAAGGCGGCCAAACCCAAATCCGAATCCACCAGCAAGGCGCGCGCAGCCGTGTCGTCGACGGCCAAAACGTCACCGACCAAGGCAGCTGGCGCCAAAGCTCCGGCCAAGAAAAGTGCCGGCACCAAATAGAGGCTAAGTGAAACGCAAGAATGACCGTGGCTTTCCCGACAGGGCAGCCATCGTCGCCTTCATCAAGGCAAATCCCGGAAAGGTCGGAACCCGCGAAATTGCACGCGAGTTCGGCCTGAAGAACGCCGACCGCATCGAGCTCAAGCGCATGCTGCGCGAGCTCGCCGACGACGGGCTCGTCAAGAAAAAGCGCCATACGATTTCAGAGCCGGACAGCCTCCCGCCGACGCTGGTCGCCGACATTACCGGCCGCGACGCCGACGGCGAGCTGGTCGCCTCCCCCACTGAATGGGACGAGGTCGAAAGCGGCGAGCCGCCAAAGATCCTCATCACGATGCCGCGCCGGCCGAAGCCCGGCACCGCGGCCGGCGTTGGCGATCGCGCGCTGCTGCGGGTCGAGCGATCCGACGAGACCGAAGGCCCGGCCTATCGCGGCCACATCATCAAGGTTTTCGACAAGACCAAGAGCCGCATCCTCGGCGTCTTCCGCAGCCTGCCCGAAGGCGGCGGACGGATCATCCCGGTCGACAAGAAGTCCGCCGACCGCGAGCTGAACATCGCCCCGACTGAGACGCACGGCGCGCAGGACGGCGATCTCGTCAGCGTCGACATCATCCGCTCGCGCGGCTTTGGGCTGGCGTCAGGCCGCGTCAAGGAGAAGCTCGGCTCGGTCAAGTCGGAGAAGGCGATCAGCCTGATCGCGATCTACGCGCACGACATCCCGCTGCAATTCCGTCCCGCGGCAGAGCGCGAAGCCGAAGCGGCGGAGCCGGCCAATCTGAAGGGGCGCGAGGACTGGCGCGATGTGCCGCTGGTCACCATCGATCCGCCGGATGCCAAGGATCACGACGACGCGGTACACGCGCAGCCGGATCCTGATCTCAACAACAAGGGCGGCTTCATCGTCGATGTCGCCATCGCCGATGTGAGCTTCTACGTGCGACCGGGCACCGCGCTCGACCGCGATGCGCTCGATCGCGGCAACTCGGTCTATTTCCCCGACCGCGTCGTGCCGATGCTGCCCGAGCGCATCTCCAACGATCTCTGCTCGCTGGTGCCGGGCGAGCCGCGCGGCGCGCTCGCGGTGCGGATGATCATCGCGCCGGACGGGCGGAAACGGTCGCACAGCTTCCACCGCATCCTGATGCGCTCCGCAGCCAAGCTGAACTATGCGCAGGCGCAGGCCGCGATCGACGGAAGGCCGGACGACACCACCGGCCCCCTGCTCGATCCAATCCTGAGGCCGCTTTATGCCGCCTATGCCTGCGTCAAGCGCGCGCGCGACGAGCGCGATCCGCTCAATCTCGATCTGCCCGAGCGCAAGATCCTGCTCAAGCCCGACGGCACGGTCGACCGCGTCGTCGTGCCCGACAGGCTCGACGCGCACAAGCTGATCGAGGAGTTCATGATCCTCGCCAATGTCGCGGCAGCCGAGATGCTCGAGAAGAAGTCGCTGCCGCTGATCTACCGGGTGCATGACGAGCCGACCCTGGAAAAGGTCCACGCGCTCGCGGAATTCCTGGCGACGCTGGACGTTCCGTTCGCGAAAGGCGGCGCGCTGCGCCCCGCTCTGTTCAACCGCGTGCTGGCGCAGCTCGAAGGCCACGACCACTTTCCGCTGGTCAGCGAGGTCGTGCTGCGCGCCCAGGCACAGGCCGAATACTCTTCGGAGAATTACGGTCATTTCGGCCTGAATTTGCGCCGCTATGCGCATTTCACCTCGCCGATCCGCCGCTACGCCGACCTTGTCGTGCACCGTGCGCTGGTTCGCGCGCTCGGCCTCGGCGAAGGCGCGCTGCCCGACACCGAGACGCCGGAAACGTTGAGCGAGGTCGCAGCTCATATCTCAGTGACCGAGCGGCGCGCGATGAAAGCGGAGCGCGAGACCGTCGACCGCCTGATCGCCCATCACCTCGCCGACCGCATCGGTTCGAGCTTCCAGGGCCGCGTCTCCGGCGTCACGCGCGCCGGCCTGTTCGTCAAGCTCGCCGAGACCGGCGCCGACGGCCTGATCCCGATCCGATCCCTCGGCACGGAATATTTCAACTATGACGAGGGCCGCCACGCCCTAGTCGGCACCCGCAGCGGCACCATGCATCAGCTCGGTGATGTTGTCGACGTCCGCCTGATCGAGGCGGCTCCGATCGCAGGCGCGTTGCGCTTCGAGCTGCTGTCCTCGTCCGGCGAGACCGCACCGCGGGGCCGCAGGTCCTCCGGTCCGCAACGCCGCCGCTCGTTCAAGGCGCACCCCGGGCGCAGTCCTGACAAGAAGCGCAAGCCGGACAAGCCGAAGAAGCCCGGCAAGGGGAAAACGGCCAAGGGAAAAAGCAAGGGCAAGGGCCAGAAGGGCAAGGCATGGTGACGACGAGCACGGCGCCGAAGATCTGGACCCGCGACACCGGCCTCGTCGAGAAGCGCGACGTCTTTGCTGCGATGAGGCGCGGCTTTCGCGGCCGCTGCCCGCGCTGCGGCGAGGGAAAGCTGTTCCGCGCCTTCCTGAAGACCGCGGATAACTGCTCCGTCTGCGGCCTCGATGTCACGCCGCATCGGGCCGACGATTTGCCAGCCTATCTCGTCATCGTCATTGTCGGGCACATCGTGGTGCCGACTATTCTGTGGATCGAGACCAACTATACGACGCCGGTCTGGATCAGCTTCGCGGCCTATCTGCCCTTCACCTTCGTCGCCTCGCTGGCACTGCTGCAGCCGGTGAAGGGAGCCGTGGTCGGATTGCAATGGGCTCTGCGCATGCACGGGTTTGACGAGAACCCGACGGATGGTATTCCGCCGGTGTAAGCAAAATAAACAAGTAGTGGTTTGGGTGAGGACATGACGGATACGTCGCAGGCAGCCGACAAGGCAAAGATCCACGAGGGCAAGGAAGCCGATCATCATCCCTATTTCCGCCCTAGGGATGCCGCGACACTGATCCTGGTCGACCGCAGCGGAGCCATTCCAAAAGTCCTGGTCGGCAAGCGCCACGACAAGGTGGTGTTCATGCCCGGAAAATTCGTTTTCCCGGGCGGCCGCGTCGACAAGGACGATTATCGCGTACCATGCGCGGCGCCGATCACCGCCGAACTGGAAGCCAATCTCGCCAAGGGCAGCCCGAAGACGCCGGCCTCCCGCGCAAAATCGCTGGCGATCGCCGCGATCCGCGAGGCCTGCGAGGAAACGGGTCTCTGCCTCGGACGCAAGGCCGAGGTAAAGACAAAACTCGAAGGCGCCTGGAAGCCGTTCGCGGATGCGGGCCTGTTGCCGGATCCCTCCAGCCTGTTCCTGATCGCGCGCGCAATCACCCCGCCCGGCCGCGTCAAGCGGTTCGACACGCGCTTCTTCACGGCGGACGCCTCCGCGATCACCCATCGCGTCGACGGCGTGATCCACGCCGATGCCGAGCTTGTCGAGCTGGTCTGGGTCGAGCTCGGCTCGAAGCCGCTCGCCGATCTGCATCCGATGACGCGCAATGTGCTCAACGAGCTCGACGCGCGCCTTGCCACCGGCCCGCTCCGCCACGATGCGCCGGTGCCGTTCTTCCATTTCTACGGCGGCAAGATGCAGAAGGATATTTTGAGCTGATCAGTTCGTGACGTCCGCATTGTCCGCGTCGGGCTCGGTGCCGACATAGTCGCGCGCGGGAAGGTTCAGCACTCGCCCGAGCTCGCTGGCGAAGCGACTGGCTTCCTCGCGCTTGGTGAAGCTCATCAGCGTGATCGGCTCGGTCCCTTTGTTGCCGCAGAGATTGACATCATATGTCGTCAGCTCCGGATCGTCGTCGTCGGTAATGCTGATGAAATGATAATCGGCGAGATCGCGATGCTTGCGAAAATTCAGCGGGCCGAACTGCCTGGTGATGACGATCTGGCGCAGCGTCTCGTTCAGCACGACGAAGGTGCGAAAGGTGAGCAGGATGATTCCGGGGATGCCCACGAGCAGCCCGAGTCCCGTGAACACCACCACCGGCATGAGATCATCGGCGAGCCGCCCAAAACCGGAGAAATCCTGCCGCAGGCCGAGCGCGACATTCCACAGCAGATAGAAGCTCGCCGCCAGCAGCGGCAATGACAGCAGCCGCCCGACCCAGGGCATGGGCCGGTCGATGCGGACGATGCGCCCGTCCACGGTCATTGCACCTGCCATCGAAGGTCTCCTCGGGAGCGAAAGTCATGGCTTGGTCGGAGTGAGCCGTGGATCGGTTCGATGGGACTCCTCCGTCATTCCGGGCGCGGCCCGGAATGACGCGAATGTGCTCAGGGCGTCGCGAAAAACAAAATAATCTTCCTACCTCCCCCGATGGCGGAGTTCCGCGGCGTGCCTATGTCTTCGGGAACGACACCAAGAACGGACACCGGGCGATGGCACAACGGCAACTCAAGCTTGGCGCGTTCATGCGCCCGATCAGCATCCACACCGGTGCCTGGCGCTATCCCGGGGCTTGGCCGGACGCCAATTTCAACTTCGGCCACATCAAGACGCTGATCCAGAAGCTCGAGGCCGGCAAGTTCGACGCCTTCTTCATGGCCGATCACCTCGCCGTGCTGAACATGCCGGTCAATGCGCTCAAGCGCAGCCACACGGTCACCTCGTTCGAACCCTTCACGCTGTTGTCGGCGCTCTCCGCGGTCACCGAGCGGGTCGGCCTGATCGCGACGGGCTCGACCACGTTCGACGAGCCCTATCACGTCGCACGGCGCTTCGCCTCGCTCGACCATCTCAGCGGCGGCCGTGCGGGCTGGAACATCGTCACCACCTCGAACCCGGATGCGGCGCTGAATTTCGGCCTCGACGACCACATGGAGCACGCCGAGCGCTACAAGCGCGCCCGCGAGTTCTACGACGTCGTCACGGGCCTGTGGGATTCCTTTGCCGACGACGCCTTCGTGCGCGACGTCGAAAGCGGCGTGTTCGTCGATCCCGCGAAGATGCATGTGCTCGACCATCAGGGCAAATATCTGAAAGTGCGCGGTCCCCTCAACATCGCCCGCCCGGTCCAGGGCTGGCCGGTGATCGTACAGGCCGGCGCCTCCGAGGACGGCAGGCAGCTTGCCGCAGAGACCGCGGAAGCCGTGTTCACCGGCGGCGGCAGCCTTGCCGACAGCCAGAAACTCTATGCCGACATCAAGGGCCGCATGGAGAAGGTCGGCCGCGATCCCGAACACCTCAAGATCCTGCCCGGCGCCTTCGTCGTGGTCGGCGACAGCGTCGACGAGGCCAGGGAGAAGCGCGCGCTGCTCGACAGCCGCGTGCATTACGACAGCGCCATCGCCTCGCTCTCGGTCATCCTCGGCACGGATGCCTCCGGCTTCGATCCGGATGGGCAATTGCCGGAAATCCCGGAGACCAATGCCAGCAAGAGCGGTCGCCAGCGCATGGTCGACCTCGCGGCCCGCGACAAGCTCACGGTGCGCCAGCTCGCCCAACGCGTCGGCGGCTATGGCGGGCTATCCTTCGTCGGCACGGCCAAAACCATCGCCGACCAGATGGAGGAATGGCTGGTCGGGCGCGGCTCCGACGGCTTCAACATCATGTTCCCGTTCCTGCCTGCCGGCCTCGACGATTTCGTCGACAAGGTGGTCCCGGAGCTGCAGCGCCGCGGGATTTTCCGGAAAGAGTACGAAGGGTCCACTTTGAGAGAGAATCTGGGCCTGCCTCGGCCCAAAAACCGGTTCTTCGAGGCGTAATCGGCCTGATTTGGGTGCTTTTCGAGCCCTAAAATCTTGACATCAGGCGGTTTCTGGCTAGGTTGCCGGCCAACGCGGGCCATTTGGCCGGCTCCAGATTCCCTTCATTCCTGAGGTTCTGAACATGGCCAAAGCGGTCACCATCAAGGTCAAGCTCGTGTCCTCGGCCGACACTGGCTTCTACTACGTCGCCAAGAAGAATTCGCGCACCATGACCGACAAGCTGGTCAAGAAGAAGTACGACCCCGTGGCGCGCAAGCACGTCGAATTCCGCGAAGCCAAGATCAAGTGAGATCGCGGAACGTAGAAGACTTTTGCGGGGCCCTTTCGGGTCCCGTTTTATTTTGGCCCCTCTCTCGTGTCCGGATACGCAGCAGCGCCCCGTGGACGTGACGCTACGCTGCGAGCTGGGCACGAGGGCTGAGCTCGGCACAGCGAGTCATGGCCAGATTTTTTTCAACCCTCGGTTGCTCGCTCCCGAATGTATGTTACCGTGCACTTGCCGGGCGGAAATTTCCGTCCGGATTTGGAAGGACATGGTCATGAGATTCTCATCAAGCCTTGTCGTGCCTTCAACCATCGCTGTCTTGTCGACCGTCTTGCTGTGCGCGCCGGCAGCGTCGCAAATCCCAACCGGCTCCGCCGCCACGATTCCTCCCGTCACGGTCGACGCGCCGAAACGGGTGACAAGGCCGCACGTGTCGGAGCGAGGAGCAAACACAATTGCGCCGCGTCGGACTGCCTCAACAGCTCAAACGTCAGTCGCGCGAACGCCTTCGTATGCGCCGGGTTCTGTGATGGGGAGGATTGCCAGCCTGGAGAAAGTCGCCAGCAGCTGCAACGGTGGCTGTGCATCAAGCTTCCCAAGCGGCAAAGATCCCTGGGTTGGATGCAGCGTGTCGGGCGGCAACATAGACTACGGACCTTTCTCGCCGACCTGCCGAGACACCATCACCCACAAATCCTACCTGGACTGCGTCGAAACCAGGACGTTCCTGGGCGACAACCGAAACAAGGCTCACTGGTTGTGCAGCAGTCTGGCCGCCGGCAACAGGTTTAAGGTCGCCGATCTCAAGCGGTCAGGACGCACGCGTTAGTCCATCCCGTCCGCCGGCTTTCTGGCGCAGTTGAACTTAGCTCTCCTGTCGTAAGTTCGCGGACGTCACGGAGCTTGAATGGGCTTTTTCTGGCCCGTCTTGGGCGCTCGCGTGTCCCGGGCGCGCTGCAACGCGCAAGCGTTGCTGCGCAGAGCCGGGACCCAGAAAGCCACACAATACAACCAGCGACAGGGCCCCGGCTCTGCAACGCACCGCTGAAGAAGCGCCGCGCTGCGCCGGGGCACGAGAGCGCGAGGAAGCGTTGCTTCTGGAACTGCCGCCTCCGCTATGCGCTCCCGCTTCGGCTGATCACGCGAGACGATCAGGGCGCTGCGACTGCAACCGTTTCTTCGATGATCCTCAGTTGTCCATTTTCGCTGGTCAGTATGGATGAGTATAACCGTGAAACGGACGGTCTCCTACCTTGGCCTCCCATGTTCCAGCGTTGAGGACAAAGCTCGCTGATCTGAAGGCCATGTTCCCTCCGTTGGGTTCGCTATTGTGAATTGATATCGCTCAGCTCCGTTCGACAACTGAGCGTTGCTGCACCTCAATAAGCGCGGCAAATAAGTCGTCTGCTAAACCTGCGCTTCCGCTTTCGTACCTTGGCCATTTCGAACCAGACGCGGCTCCGCTCCCGCCAAAAGCCTTTGGATGTTGGCACGATGGCGGATGATCACGTAGAGGCCGCCTCCGATCACCAGCAACCGATACGGCAATGGGTGCTCGACCGCGCAGACAAGAACGATTGCCGTCAACGCCGCGAGCATCGAGCTCAAGGAAACGATCCTGGTCATAGCCAGCACGAGGCCAAAGACGGCTGCAGCCCCCAATCCGACGGGGCAAGACATCGCCAGCAACACACCGAGCCCCGCGGCAGCCGACTTGCCTCCCGTGAAGTTCAGCCAGATCGATCGGCTATGTCCCAACAGCACAGCAAGTCCAGCCAGACAAACAGCCCATGGCACCCAGACCTGCAGATCAGACGCTGTCGGCGGCGGGGATATTTCCGCGTACAGCCAAGGGCAGAACGAACGCGCGACGATGATGGCACCCACGCCCTTAAGCACATCGCCGACGAGCACGAACAAGGCAGGCCCTTTGCCGAGAGTGCGCAAGACATTCGTTGCCCCGGTGGACTTGGAGCCATGCCTTCGGATGTCGATGCCCCTGAGCAGCTTCCCCGCCAGATAGCCCGTGGGGACCGAGCCAAGGAGATAGGCGATCAACAACCCAACCGCGCCCGCTGTCCAAAAAGCCATGGGTTTTGGATCCAGTTTCCTGAACGCTGTTTTATCCCCGACTTCGTCTGACCGCTATACGTCACAAGTGGCCGATCACGGCCCCGAGGCTGCGACTGCGATCGAAGGTCTCTGCAGGTTGAAACGCGATGATAATGTCCGGCTGCCCCCGCGACGGGAAGGGTTCCTTTTTTCTCGCCGCCGGTGTTTCATCTGCGCGGCGGAGAGCGGACATGCAGGGATCGCTGGGGGAAAAGATCGGTGAAGGCGCCTTCTCCGAGGCCTACGCCTGGGCGCCCGGTCAGGTCGTGAAGCTGTTTAAGGCCGGCGTCTCTCATCTGCTCGGCCGACACGAGGTACGCATGATCCGCGCCGTGCACGCCGCCGGCGTCCCCCGTGCCGGCGGTGTTGGGAGAGGTGACGCTGGACGGGCGCTTCGGCATCGTGCTGGAGCGCCTCGACGGACCGACCCTGCGGCATCTCTCGCGGACCGGCGCGGTGACGTTCGAACAGGCGGGCGCGATCATCGCGACTCTGGCCATGTCTCTTCACAAGACGTCGCCACCGCCGGAGCTCCCCTCCATGCGCGCGTATATGGAGAGCGAGTTGCGGCACGACGACGGCAAGGTCCCGAAGCACGTCGCCACTGACATCCTCACCCTGATCGATTGCCTGTCGACCGGCGGCGAGCTTTGCCATTGCGACCTTAGCCCCGGCAACGTGATCATGACTGCGGAAGGCCCCAAGCTCGTCGACTGGACCTTCGCGATGCGCGGGCCCGCCGCCCTCGATCTTGGGTTCTTGCATGTCATCCTGTGCGAGCTCGGCCCGGAAATAGCCGACAATCCGGAGCGGCCGCGCGCGACCAATGCGGCGGCGCAATCCGAATATGCGCGGCTGGCCGGCATGTCTCTGGCGGAGCTAACGGCGGCAATGGAGCCGTATTTGCCTATCGTCCGCACCTTCGTCGTTCTCGGAAAAGTGGTGCCTGCGCTGCGGGAGCAACTGATCCAGCGCATCGAAGCGGGGCTGCGCGCGAAAGACTGAACCGTCCGCAACCTCGATTCCTGTTCGCCGTCTCAGGGCGCTCTCGATCACCGAGCAAATCTCGGCAGCCAGTGGAGCCGTTTGGCACAATCGGGTTGTATCGGGAGGCGGCCCTCGCGCTTGGTACAGCCAAAATCGGCATTCTTGGTCCTGTTTTATAGCCGGGCGCAACGCATCTATTCGCTGACGACCGGCGACCGGAGCGATCCCGATCCATCAGGATGAGTGGGAGCCCCGGTCAATGCGGAGAGCGGAGATTGCGGACACGAAGACACGAGTTCCACACAGCCTGACATTCTGTGGATGCCGGTGCGTCCACGCTCTTTGCATTATTCGACCAAGAGACAAATGACCGAGGAGATAATTCCCATGAAGGCGATCGTTGTAACGGACCAGGCCGCAGGAAGGGCCGGGATGAAGCTCATGGACCGGCCCGAGCCGCAGGCAGCGATAAACGACGTCGTCGTTCAGGTTCATGCGTCGGGATTTGTACCGACTGAGCTGGCGTGGCCCTCGACCTGGACCGATCGCCTCGAACGTGACCGAACACCGTCGATCCCTGGGCACGAGCTGGCCGGAGTGGTCTCCGCCCTCGGATATGGCACAACGGGACTATCAGTCGGACAGCGGGTGTTCGGCCTCGCGGACTGGTATCGCGACGGCACGCTGGCCGAGTATGTGGCGATCGAGGCACGCAACCTTGCACCGCTGCCGGGCGACGTCGACTTTACGGTAGGTGCGAGTCTGCCGATCTCGGGCCTGACGGCGTGGCAAGGGCTGTTCCAACACGGCCGCCTTCAGGCGGGGCAAAGCGTCCTCGCTCACGGAGCGGCCGGCGCAGTCGGGTCGATGGTGACGCAACTCGCACGAGAGGCCGGCGCCTACGTCATCGGCTCTGGACGCGCCGCCGACCGTCAGACAGTGCTCGACTTCGGCGCGAAGGAGTTCGTCGACCTCGACAACGACACCCTGAAGGACGTGGGCAAAGTCGATCTGGTGTTCGATGTCATCGGCGGTGATATCCAGAAGCGATCCGCAGCACTGATCCGAGCCGGAGGAACATTGGTGACGATCGTGGGGCCGGCCGAGACGCGGCCCTCCGATGGCCTGGCGGTCGACTTCGTCGTCGAGTCCGATCGAGCCCAACTGAGTGAGATCGTACGGCGGGTGCGGGACGGACGACTGCGAATGAACATCGGCAACGTCTCGACCCTCGATGATGCCGTCGCCGCGTTAAATCCGACCAAGCGACGCAAGGGGAATACGATTATCCACATTCGTCCCTGGGAGACGCACGCCCATTGATGCGCGCGACCGGCCGGCGATCACCAGCAGCTCGGATGCCCGCTGGATTATCCGCCGCGATGGAGACGAAGCATGCACTTCCGCCCTGCCTAGGGCGTGTACTCATTAAGCAGCCGCCCGCCAGATGTCCGGTTTACCGCCAACATCGGCCGCAGACCTGAAGGCCTTCGAGGTCGCAGATGGGCCAATGGGAGACGTCACCGACGCCCAAACTTGACTGACGCAACACCGCGGCTAGCGAAGCGGGCGGGACCGGCTGAACAAGAAACCGCTGGGAGTGAACTTTCGGGCTACTGCGAGCGCGCTGGCCTCGCACGTTTCGAGCGCGATCTTCTGGGCCAGCATGACGTCGCCAATCGGAAGATCGCCAACGGGCAGGAAGCACAAGCCGATCTTTGGGCGACCGTTTTCGCCGATCTCGCAGACATTCGCAGCCGCTCCCGCATAGATCCTATAGCGGTTGCCCGTATCGCCGCCGACCACATCGAAATAGCCCGTTTGCGTGAATTGCCGCCGCTGGAGGGGCGAGAGGCAATGCCGCAGCAGCAGCAGCGCGCGTCCTTCGGGAGTGTTCTCGGCGCCGTGTCTAATGAACAGCGCCTTTGCAGCCCTCATCCGTGAGCGTTCACCCGGCCGGGACGGCCTGAACAGCCACACGGCTCAGCGATTCAGCCGCCGACCAGCCTGGGGAAGAAGAGAGTTTCTTCCGCAGTGGGGTCGAACGATCGGATCTGCGACACCTGATTTGAACTGGTCCGGACCGCGGCGGTGAAGCCGACGTTCCTCAGCTCGCGGAATCGCTGCTCCGCCTTGGCTACTTCTCGTGCATCGTTGGCGTCGAAAAAGTGACGGCTGTCGCCGGTACTGTCCATCACGACTTGGATCGGCATGCGGATCCCTCCTTGTTGCTTCATGACTGAATGTTGTCGAAGCTCCGAAACCGGCGCCGGAAGGCGCAACAAAATGGGCCCCAGCTCCCGGGGGGCAATGGGGGAAGAGCTGGGGCCCGACTGAATCACCCACTTGGGGATGGGCATTGGGAAAACTTGGTAACTGACGAGTCGTTCCAAACTGCCGTTCCGCCTACAAATGTTCAGCGGCCTCTGTCGTCCTTGCCGTTGGGACTACCATCGCTGCCGCCGTTACCCCAGCCATTGTTGCCGTGGTGATGGACCGCGCTCGCACCCGATTTAGCAATTGCATGGGACGTGAGGGAGGTGGAGAGCAGCAGCGTTATGGCTGGAGGTGTCACCACCGCGAACTTTCCGCAGGTCTTCAGAAATTCGCGGCGGTCATCGTCTTCGTTAGGCATGGGGTCCCTCCGGTGCTGGCGGAGAGATTAAATACCTTAAATACAATTAAATCAATTAAACCATGTTATAAGTTCGGTCACGAACTGCGACAATAAGTTGGCAATGTTGAGCAGCCTGTGTCGGAGATTTAGTTCGCACCCAGGGACGAGTGCGCGACGTTCCGTGGCTAACTGACGACTTTGAGCGATGGTTTCGTTGGCTCGCTCGAGCAGGCACGTGTCTCGGCGCTGACTTCTTCGGCCATTTTGCGCTCCTAACATGCAGGCGGGAGCGCGGAATTGTCTCTCAGCCACCGACGCCTACGGTTAGACCCTCGGCCAGCGATGCGTATCAACGTGCGAAGTCGCTTATCATTGCTGGCGCTTCCCTGGCTCTCGTCCCCTCCTTCTCAGCAGGAGTGAAGGCGAGCGCTTGGAGAGGTTTTAGGAGGAAGCCCACCATCCGTCGGGGAATGGCTCCAGCAAAGTCCGATTGACTTGGTTGTCGTTGTCAGGGGCTGATAGCGCCTGCATTCCAGCTTGGTGGCGCGCGGCGACGGAAGCGGACAGACAGGGCGCCTGGTTCACGAGTTCGAAGACGGCGCGAAGCAGGATGTGTCAAGCGTAATGGAGGCACACTGCGGGCGCTTCGCTCTGCTTCTTCGACTAGACCTCGAATATATTCCAATTCTGAGAGCTGAGAGGTGAGTTCGCTAAGTCGTTGGGCATAAAGGATTGCGCGAGAGCTTCGCATGAATGTTCTCCCCTGCGCAAAAAACTATCGGGAAAAACCAGCAAATCAATTTAACTATGTTAACGGGCTCGGTCACGAAAGTGCGCCCATAAGTTGCTCCAAGGCTATTCGAGGCTTCGCTACTCCCTCAGGGGCAGCGCGATGCGCTGGAGTCCGCTTTGGGGCCACTAGCGGTCCTCGACTGGCCGCGCTCCGTAGGTCAGCTACGGACCAATCGCGTCGATTTGGCGCTGCGGCGCTCAACGCAGGAACGTCCTCGTAGCTGCCAAGTTAAGCCGCCAAAATCACCTGTGAGGGAGACAAAGTCATGGCCCGCGCAACAGCCCACCCGGATCATCACTGCATCTCGAGCGAAGACATTCAGGGAAGCGAGGTGTATGGAGCAGATGGAAAGAATATCGGTGAGATTGATCACCTCATCATCGACAAGGTGTCAGGCCGCGTAGCTTACGCAGTCATGAGCTTCGGCGGATTTGTTGGCTTGGGTCACAGCCACTACCCCATTCCATGGAGCGCTCTGACGTATGATACGTCGATCGAGGGCTTCCGAACCAATATCACAGAGCAACAGCTCAGGGATGCGCCGGAGTTCAGCGATGACTCCTGGCAGGATCGAGATTGGGAAAGGCGAACCCACCGGTATTATGGGACACCCACTTACTGGGAAGGGCGAGGTGGCCTATAACGCCAGACGACGCGCCGGAATTTTCCAATCGTGAGTGTCAGCTGAATTGATCGGCGACCCTCGTTGGATGCTGTCGGATCGATCTTCCGACCAATACTAGCATTGAGCTTCGCTGGAAACCGTCCAGCGAAGTTCAGGCAGTTTTGATTGATGAGCCTTGCAGCGAACAACGCCTGCCGCCCCGCATCGGAGGCGGAGGATGTCGCTCATTGGTTTTGCTCAGCTTCTCTCTAGAGTCAGCAATGGGTTCAAGCGGCGCCCAGCGGGCATTACCCTGAAGGTCCGCTGCGGACAGTTACGGAAGTCCCAAATTGGGCGCGGCGCTGGGCACTGATCGGGGCAGCGGTACCACTCCGTTTGATGATGCTCGCTCCACGAAGTTCGCTGCATCCTCAGCAGTCATGTTCTGACTATAGAGTCGGCGCACTGCGGGGCTTAGCCGCTCGGCGAAGCTAACAACCATCATGTTGTCCCCGGTGACCTCCCGTTGGCCCATTTGCTCCGCGTGCGACACAGCACGTTGCTCAACCCGCTGGACGCCTCGCCTACGCCGTCCGCAACACCGGCGCCGGCGGCTGCGACGGCCGGATCAGCGCAAACGCAACCTGGATGATGCCGCCGGCCAGCCCCAGCGCGACGCCGATGCGCCAGGCCATCGTGTACGAGCCGAGCGCGTCGTAGAGCACCCCTCCCCCATACGCGCCGAGAAAGCTGCCGATCTGGTGGCTCATGAAGGCGAGGCCCTGGATCATCGCCTGCCAGCGGAGGCCGAACATTTCGGCGACGGCGCCCGCGACCAGCGGTCCCACCCCCATCCACAGGAAGCCCATGATCGCGCCGAACAGCAGGGTCGAGGCCGGCGTCGCCGGCAGCATGAAGTACCAGGCCAGCGCGAGTGAGCGGAAGATGTAGATGCCGCCGAGCAGCGCCAGCTTGTTCCAGCGCTGGCCGGCCCAGCCGAAGAACAGCGAGCCGAGCACGTTGAAGCCGCCGATCATCCCGAGCGTCTGCGCGCTCAGCATCGGATCGAGGCCGCAGATCGCGAGATAGGACGGCAGGTGCGTGGTGAGGAACACGAGCTGCATGCCGCAAACGAGATAGGCGCAGGTCATCACTACGAAGGACGCGTTGCCGAAGGCGGTCTTCGCGGCAATCAACGCTGTGGCATCGACGATCTCGTCAGTCGCGGGCTTCGGCAGCGGGACCGCGTCGACGCGCCCGGCATACCAGGCCGCAGGGATCATCAGCACCGACATCACCACGAAGCCGGCGAGCCCGATGCGCCAGCCAAAGCCCTCGTTGAGCATCTGCCCGATCGGCGCCGACAGCAATGCGCCGAGCGAGCCCGCCCCGGAGACGATGCCGAGCACGGTGGAACGCACCGTCGCGGGCACCGCGCGCGCCGCCACCGACATCGCGATCGCCGCCGCGGTGCAGGCGAGCGAGGTGCCTATCAGCACGCCGGCGCCGATCATGATGGCGACGAGACCGTTCGCGGTTGCCATCAGCACCAGGCCCGCGATGTACATGAACGAGCCTGCGATCATGATCGGACGGAACCCGTAGCGCGTGGTCATCGCGCCGGCGAGCGGCTGGAGAAAGCCCCAGGCGAGGTTCTGCACGGCCAGCGCCAGCGTGAAATCGGAGATCGACAGATGGATGTCGTGGGTCAGCGGCTGCATGAAGATGCCGAGGCTCTGCCGCAGTCCCATGCTCAGCGTAAGCATGATCGAGGCGCCGATCAGGATGGGCAATGTTGGGCGCAGGATCTGCAACAGGGGCATTTTTGTCTCCCTCGTGGGCGCGGCGCGCGCGCCGTCGTCTGCAATATCGATTGATTTTGGTTACACAGACCTGTGTACTTAGGCTATGAATAGGGTGCACTGTCAAGCGAACAGGACATTCACCGCCGCATGGCTCCCCCGCCCGCCCCACAGACGATGAAAGAGCGGATTCTCGAGACCGCCGACAAACTGTTCTATCTTCAGGGCATTCGCGCCATCGGCGTCGACACCATCGCGGCCGAGATCGGCATCTCCAAGCGCACGCTCTACAACCACTTCCCCTCCAAGGACGCGCTGATCGCCGCCTACCTGGAGCGCCGCTTCGTGCAGCCCCGCCCCTCGGACAAGCCGGCGGCCGAGCAGATCCTCGCCACCTTCGATTCGCTGGAGCGCCGCTTCGCCGCAAAAGACTTTCGCGGCTGCCCGTTCGTGAATGCGGTCGCCGAGCTTGGCCCGGCCGACCGCGCCGTGAAGAAGATCGCAATCGCCTTCAAGGAAAGCCGCCGCATCTGGTTTCGCGACCGCCTCAACGAGCTCGGCGTTGCGAACGCGGAGGCGCTCGCAACGCAGCTCGTGCTGCTGGTCGACGGCTCGATCGCGCAGGACCTCGTCCGCGACGACCCCGCAATGGCCCGCGCCGCGAAGGAAGCGGCGACGGTGCTGCTGCGGAATGCGGGGGTGACGGTGGGAGATCAGACTACGGTGAAGCGAGGCAAGCGGCCGGCCCGGCATCCCTGAAGCAGCTGCAACATCAGAACCCGCCGCTCGCCGCAAGAAGTCCGGATCGGAAAGCACGCACCGCAAGGTCCGTTTGCCGTGCTTCACCCTTCGATCTCTTGAAGCGATTGGACTGAGAGGAACCATCGTCATTTCGGCGTAGTTGACCTTCTTTACACCGGAGAAGGTCATGAATCGAAAATCGCTTCTTCTTACAGCCGCACTGTCCTTCGCTGTTGCCGCTCCCGTCTTCGCACAAGGCGGCGGCGGAGGCGGTGGCGGCGGTGCCGGCGGAGGCGCGGGTGGCGCAGCTGCGAGCGGCGGCGCGTCCGGATCATCCGCCAGCTCAGGCGCAGGCACTGGCACGTCTGGCGCCGCCAATGGAGGCCCCTCGGCGCCATCCGGCATGGGCGCAAACGGAACCTCAACCGGCGCTCACACCAACAACTCTCCAACCAACCCGAACGTTCAGCCCCAGACGCCGAACGGGAATACTGCGAGCACACCGACCACCACCGGCGCGGGCAACACCGCGTCAGGATCGACACAGGCGGGCACGCCAAACGGGACCGACAGGTCCGGTATCACGGCCACCAATGGCGCCAACAGCGACAACAAGGGCCAGATGAGCCCCGCGGAGCAGGCAAGAACGGGGATCAAGACGCTTCCACAGGACCAAACTCCAGGAGCCGTCAGTGCGCCGGGCGTTGGCGTCGGTCATGCGGCGAACGGCTTGCCGATCGGTACGCCCGGTTCGGGGACCAGCAACGTCGATCAGAAGTGACCCGGACTTTCTCCATCCCCACAGGGCCCGCTACGGCGGGCCTTTTCTGTGACGTCCTGAAGGGAGTGGACGAGGCCTAGCGCTGCGAGGGCGAGACATGGAGTAAACTTGGCATCAGGCGGCCCTGCCGATACACTGGTTTCTTTTTGAGGCGTGCCCATGATTAGATTTTCGTCGTTGCTGCCAATTTCATTTCTGATCATCTGCACCCCGGCCACGGCCGACGAGATGAAGATCCAATTCACATTTGGACCTCCGCGGCCCTGCACCACCGTCTTTCCCAATCCCGAAATCAAGATGAAGAGTGTTCCGCCCGGCACGCGCACGATCGTCGTCAAGTTTCGCAGAGAGAAGAACTACGAGATGGGCGGCCAGGAGATCCCATTTCCTTCAGACAACATCGTGAAGCCGGAGAGCTTGCGAACCTGGGGCCCCTGCAATTCCGGCCTGTACACTTATGAGGTCATCGCGAAGTCCAGCACGGGCGCGGCCCTGGCCAAGGCAGAATGGTCGGAGCCCTATCCTCCCTGACCTGAAGGGTGGACGCCCGCTTGTTCGCCGTGGCGTGCCGGATTCCTCGCTAGCGGGATGACAGCAGAGTTTGTGGATGTTGGATGCTAGCAGGATGCTCCTGTTTTGCCCGACGAGTCAAACGGCAATGCTGTGCGCATCAGCCGTTTTGCAGCCGACGTAAGCCATTGATCCGACTAGTGTCGGCTACTGTGCATGGGGTTGTTTTCGCGTTTTTTTACGCGGGCGTGTGCCAGCGGCCTCACGCCGCGTGCGACACCACGCGATTGCGGCCGTCGTGCTTGGCGCGGTACAGGGCGGTATCGGCGCGCTTGAGCACGTCGCCAACCGCCTCGCCCTTCTGCTCCAGCGTGGTCAGGCCGATCGAGATCGTGACCTCGATGCGCTTGGTGCCCTTGTGGATCGCAAAGGGCTCGCCGGCGATCGAGCGGCGCAGGCGCTCGGCGACCATGCCCGCGACGTGGAGATCGGTCTCCGGCATCACGATGACGAATTCCTCGCCGCCGTAGCGACAGGCAAGGTCGATGCCGCGGATCGACTTGCGCACCCGCACGGCGAATTCGCGCAGCACGTCGTCGCCGGCGTCGTGGCCGTAATTGTCGTTGATCGACTTGAAGTAGTCGATGTCCAGGATCATCAGCGCCAGCGGCTTGCCGCGGGTCGCGGCCTGCTCGGCCAGCGTCGCGAGATGGCTCTCCATGTAGCGGCGATTGTGCAGCCCCGTGAGCGCGTCGGTGATCGCCATCTCGATCGAATTCTGCACGTTGTCGCGCAAATGGTCGGTGTAGCGGCGACGGCGGATCTGGGTGCGGGCACGCGCCAGCAGCTCGATCTTGTCGATGGGACGCAGCAGATAGTCGTTGACGCCGATCTCGAGCCCGCGCAGCAACCGCGTCGCGTTCTCGGGGTCGGCGATCGCCAGGATCGGCACATGCCGCGTGCGCTCCAGCGAGCGCGCCTGGCTGCACAGCCGCAGGCCGTCGAAATTGTTGAGGTCGAGCGAGACGATCAGCAGATCGTAATTGCCCTCGGCGGCGTGGAACAGCGCCTCCGTCGGGTTCGGCTCGACGTCGATGGTGTGCTCGGCGGCAAGGATCGTCGCCAGCCGTTCATAGGAGGACTGTCGGTCGTCGACCAGCAGGATACGGCCGCCCTTGCCGGTGTCGGAGATCGCACTGCGCTCGGGCGCCTGCATGCCGATCTCGAGCGAGGTGATGGCGCGCATGCGCAGCTCGTCCGTCATCATCTTCAGCCGGGTCAGCGAGCGCACGCGCGCGATCAGCACGACATCGGAGACGGGTTTTGTCAGGAAATCGTCGGCGCCGGCTTCCAGCCCGCGGTTGCGGTCGGACGGGCTGTCGAGCGCGGTGACCATCACGACGGGAATGTGATGCGTGGCCGGATCGGTCTTGAGCCGGCGACAGACCTCGAAACCGTCCATGTCCGGCATCATGACGTCGAGCAGGATGATGTCGCATTCGGCGCGGGCGCAGATCGCCAGCGCCTCGGTGCCGTTCGCGGCGGTCATCACGTCGAAATATTCGGCGGACAGGCGGGCTTCGAGCAGCTTGACGTTGGCGGGGACGTCATCGACGACGAGAATACGCGCGGACACTGTGAACTCACTTCCTATCCGATGAAACGTCGGACCGTCTCAATGAATTTGCCGACCGAGATCGGCTTGGACAAATAGGCCTCGCAGCCGCCCTCGCGGATGCGCTCTTCGTCGCCCTTCATCGCGAACGCCGTGACGGCGACGACGGGAATGCTGCGCAGCTCCGGATCGTCCTTGATCCAGCGCGTCACCTCCAGGCCCGAGACCTGCGGCAATTGGATATCCATCAGCACGAGGTCGGGCCGCATCTTGCGAACGAGGTCGAGCGCCTCGTAGCCGTTGCTGGTGCCGGTGGTCTGGTAGCCGTGCGCCTCCAACAGGTCGCGGAAGAGCTTCATGTTGAGCTCGTTGTCTTCCACGATCAGGACGGTCTTAGCCATCCCGCCCTCCTGATTGGTCCGCAGACCGATGCATGTGACGCCTCAGGCGCCGGTCGCCGGCGCTTCGAAAACTGGATTCAAACTAGCCTCGAATTCGCTTGAGTTTCGTTAAACCCGAGGGCCGACTTTCTGCGATGTGGTTTCCAGTTGCTTGTCGGGGGTCGCAAGACTTGGGTAAGAGACTGGGCAAGAGACTTGGAAACGAGACTCGGGCATGGTGGCCCCAAAGTAGACACCGAAAGTTAACGGAAAGGCAAACCGGCCACGTGAAAAAGCCTGTTCACAACCCGCGCGAAGTCGCTGAAATCGTTGCGCTTCAGGCGCTGTCTTTCGTTGCGGGCGAACCCGAGCGGCTGGGCCTGTTCCTGGCCGAGACAGGGGTCGGCCCGGAGATGCTGCGCAATGCCGCCTCGGACCCCAATTTCCTGCTGAGCGTGCTCGATTTCGTGATGCGCGACGACGCCACCGTGAAGGCTTTTGCCAGCACGGCGGAACTGCATCCGACCAACGTTGCCGCAGCGCGGCAGGTTCTCGGCGACGCGCTCGGCGACCCCAATTGGGAGCGCGACGTGCCGTGACCTCCTTGGAGACGGCCGGGCCCCGCTGCTTCTGCCGGGATTGTTCGGCCGATCTGGATATGGGCGTGCGGCGCTGTTCCGCCTGCGGTTCCCCCGCCTCGCCCGCCACCGCGCGCTCGCAAGCCTGACCATCGCCCATATCGACTGCGACGCCTTCTACGCGACCGTCGAGAAGCGCGACAATCCCGACATCGCCGACAAGCCCGTGATCATCGGCGGGGGCAAGCACGGCGTGGTGTCGGCCGCCTGCTACATCGCCCGCACCTACGGCGTGCGGTCGGCCATGCCGATGTACAAGGCGTTGGAAGCCTGCCCGCATGCAGCCGTGATCCCGCCGAACATGGCGAAATATGTCCGGGTCGGGCGCGAGGTGCGCCAGGCCATGCAAGCGCTGACGCCGCTGGTCGAGCCGCTTTCGATCGACGAGGCGTTCCTCGATCTCTCCGGCACCGAGCGGGTGCACGGCATGATCCCGGCCAAGGTGCTGGCGCGGTTCGCACGCAACATCGAGCGCGACATCGGCATCAGCGTCTCGGTCGGCCTCTCCTGCAACAAGTTCCTGGCGAAGATCGCCTCCGACCTGGACAAGCCGCGCGGGTTTGCTGCGCTCGACCAGGAGGAAGCGCGCCTGATGCTGGCGGAGAAGCCGGTCGGTTTCATTTTCGGCGTTGGACCCGCGACGCAGGAGCGTCTGGTGCAACGCGGCTTCCGCATCATCGCGGACCTGCAGAAGGCCGACGAGATCGAGGTGATGCGGCAGTTTCCGAGTGACGGCCGCAGGCTGTGGCGACTCGCGCGCGGCATCGACGACCGCCGCGTCGAGCCCGATCGGGGCGCCAAGACGATTTCGAGCGAGACGACGTTCGAGACCGACATCCGGGACTTCGCGACGCTGGAGAAGATTTTGTGGCGGCTGTGCGAAAAGACGTCGTCTCGCCTTAAGAGCAGCGAGCTCGCCGGCCTGACCGTCACGTTGAAGCTGAAGACCGCCGATTTCCGCCAGCGCACCCGCTCGCAGTCGATCACGGCCCCGACGCAGCTTGCCGCGAAGATCTTCTCGATCTGCCGCGAGATGCTGGCGAAAGAGATCGACGGCACCGCCTTCCGCCTGATGGGCGCCGGCGTCAGCGCCCTGCGCGAGGGTTCAGTCGCCGACGACACCGACATGCTCGACCGCCGCGCCGCCCATGCCGAGCGCGCGGTGGACAGCTTGCGCAAGAAATTCGGCAGCGCCGCAGTAATCCGCGGCATCGCGTATGAGGGGCCGGAAAAGGCGCAGGAGTGATGACAGGCGAACGCGACCTCCACGCACTGCTGAGACACATGAAGCCGGAGATGCGGCCGGGCATCTTCGTGTTCTGCACGATCCCGACGAACGAGCCAGTTCCCGCAGCGCTCAGTCCACTGCTGACGTTTTGCGAGCAGGAAGGAACGACGCTGGTGCTCCTGCGCGAAGAGGCCGAAGCGGCAGGACTACGCCACGCATTTGCATCGTGCCTGATCACCCTGACGGTTCACTCCGCACTCGATGCGGTCGGCTTCCTGGCGGCGATCACGGCACGTCTCGCCGCAGCCGGCATCAGCGTGAACGCCGTGTCGGCGTTTCACCACGATCATTTGTTTGTGCCGGCAGACAGGGCCGACGACGCGATGGTTCTTCTGCGAGAGATGTCCAACGCAACACACTTGTAGCGAAAGATCTCAATCCGCGACAGCCACCGCTTCGATCTCGATCATCCATTCCGGCGCGGCGAGCGCCGAGACGCCGACCAGCGTGCTCGCCGGCGGCTCCATACCTTCGAAGAAGGCCGAGCGGGCCTTGCCGATGATCGGGCGCAGCTCCGGCTTGTAGTTCACGACGAAGGTCGTGATCTTCACGATGTTGGCGTAGCTCGCGCCGGCCGCCTTCAGCGCATGCCCGAGATTCTGCATCACCTGCGTGGTCTGCGCCGCGAGATCGCCCTCGCCGACAATCCGCCCCTCCTCGTCCACCGACACCTGGCCGGAGATGTAGATCGTCCGCGCCCCCGTGGCGGTGACAACATGCGAATAGGCGGGATTGTGATGCAGGCCGCTGGGACGGAGATGATCGAGCTTGGGCATAACGAGCCTCCCGGATGTTTGTGGTTGGGAGGAGCGTAGCCAGAGACCGCGTTGCAGGCCAGCCCTCAATTGCAGGGCTTGCTGTCCTTCGCGTCGAACTTGCCCATCGCGCCCGAAATCACAAAATCGTTGTAATCGAGCACAAGCTGGCGCGAGACGCCGTTCTCGTAGAGCTCGAACGCCATCGCATAGACCGGCGTCTGCTCGCCTTCCTTCTGCTGGGCCTCACGATCGAAATAGCTGACGGTGACGGGCCAGCGCTTGAGGGACTTCATGTGCTCGTCGGACGTCGAGGGATCGGGCGAGCCTTCGCGTTCGGCGGGGATCGGCTGGCCGATCACGGTCAGCGTGTTGTAGACCTTTTGGCCATCGTCGGAGCCGTCATAGACGGAGAGTTCGAGCAGCGACTTGCCGTCGTTGGCGGCGGCAATGATGCGCTGGATCTGTTCGGTCGGGAATACGATCTTGCCGTCGAGCGTAAAGCTCTTCGGGGCCGGCAGCTTCAGCTTGACGTTGATGTGGTCGCCGTCGCGCTCAGCCGAGCCGTCGACCCGGCCGGCATCCGCCTCGTTCATCCGCGTCTCGATCTTGAAGCGGTAGCTTTTGCCGCCGGCGTCCTCCCAGGAATTGGAGCGGAGGTCGCTGAGCGTGACCTTGCCCTCGCCGCTGTCGAGCTCGGAAACCTGGCGGAATTCGGAGGTGTAGCCCTCGCACGAACTTCCGGTGAAATTGTAGAGGATGCGGCCGCGCGCGCTGTTGATCGAATTCGAGCGCGATTTCACCAGGCTCAGATCATAGAGCGCCTGATGCGCGAGAAACGGACCGTTCGCGGCCAACGCCCCGCCTCCGGGGCCGAGAGCGGCCGCCGCGAGCGCCGTCACACCGAGCGAAGTCCGGAAAAGGTGCAGCATGTCTGGTTCCTGAGGAAAGCGCAGATTCGACATTTTAATGACCGTTCCATTGCGTCGCAACTGAGGCCGTTTCACGTAAAGTTGCGGCCTTTGCGTTGAACCTCCTGCCCTGCCTCAACAAAATGCCACCCCCGACGGTTGCTTGCATGTGGCGGCACGATGGGCGAAACAGGGCCCGCCCGGCCTGCAAGGGATGCGCCGGGGCGGATGGATTTTTGGACAACGAGGTCGGACATGGCGGGCACGGTCGAGCAGAAGCTGGCGGAACAGGGCATCAAGCTGCACGAGGCCCCCACCCCCGTGGCAAACTACGTGCCGTTCGTGCGCACCGGTAATCTGCTGTTCGTCTCCGGCCAGGTTTGCTTCGATCCCGCCGGCAAGCTGATCGCCAAGGGCAAGCTCGGCGCCGGCGTGACCATCGAAGACGGCGCCGCGGCCGCCCGCGGCTGCGCCGTCAATCTGCTGGCCCAGGTCAAGGCGGCGCTGGGCGACCTCGACAAGGTCGTGCGCGTGGTGCGCCTCGGCGGCTTCATCAACTCGGCGCCGGACTTCCTGGACGGGCCGAAGGTCCTCAACGGCGCCTCCGACCTGATGGTCGCCGCCTTCGGTGACAAGGGCCGTCATGCCCGCACCACTGTCGGCGTCGCCTCCCTGCCCGCGGATGCGGCGGTCGAGGTCGAAGGCGTGTTTGAGGTCGCCTGAGGCGAATGCGCGCTCCTGATTGGCTGACAGCCCGCCCGGTCGCCCATCGCGGCCTGCACGACATTTCCCGCGGCATCGTCGAGAACATGCCGGGCGCGGTGCAGGCTGCAATTGCGGGCAATTTCTCCATCGAGGTCGACATCCAGCTCTCCGCCGACGGCGAGGCCATGGTGCATCACGACCATGCGCTCGGCCGCCTGACCGAGGCCACCGGCCCGCTGGTCGAGAAAACCGCCACTGAACTGAAGGCGCTCACGTTCAAGGACACGGCCGAGCGGATGATGTCGCTCAGCGACCTCTGCGCCCTTGTTGGCGGCCGCGTGCCGCTGGTGATCGAGGTTAAGAGCCGTTTTGACCGCGACCGCAAGCTGGTGAAGCGGATGGCCGAAGTGCTCGCGTCCTATGATGGCCCCGCGGTCGGCATGTCGTTCGACCCGGACCAGGTGCTGGCGCTGCGCGAGCTGCTGCCATCCCGCCCCCGCGGCATCGTCGCGCAACGGAGCTATCAGGACGACTACTGGGCTCATCTGACGCAGCAGCAGCGCGACAGCATGCTGTACCTGCGCCATGGTTTTCAGACCCAGCCGCAGTTCGTCGCCTTTAGGGTCGACGACCTGCCCGCCCCCGCCCTCTGGATCGCCCGCAATGTGTTCGGCTGCGCTCTACTGGGCTGGACCGTGCGTACGACCGAGCAGCGGACGCGGGTCGCGCAATATGCGGATCAGATGATCTTCGAGGGCTTCGTACCCTAGGCTTGATGTTTCCCACTCTTGAAGTCGCTGCTGCAATGCACGATCTTGGGCACGATGGCACCATCCGAAATCACCCTTGAGGCCGTACCTTCCATTGGCGAAGTATCGCCGGACGACTGGGACGCCTGCGCCAATCCCGGCGGCAAGTCTTGTAATGGGCATGGCAAGGGAACCTCATCCGGACTTCCAGGGGATTCCCTCGGCCTCTCAAAGCCCGGCTATAACCCCTTCGTCTCCCACGCGTTTTTATCGGCCGTTGAGAAATCGGGTTCGGCCACGATCCGCACCGGCTGGGGACCGCGGCATCTCGTGGCCAAGGTCGACGGTCGCGTCGCCGGCGTCGTGCCCTGCTATCTGAAATCGCACTCGCAAGGCGAATATGTCTTCGACCGCGGCTGGGCCGATGCCTATGAGCGCGCCGGCGGGCGGTACTATCCGAAGCTGCAGGTTTCGGTTCCGTTCACGCCGGCGACGGGACCGCGGCTGCTGGTCCGCGACGGCGTTGACCGCGAGCACATCATGGAAGCGCTGGCGAGCGGGTTGGTGGCGCTGTGCGGTGTCAGCAAGGCTTCCTCGGTGCACGTCACTTTCGCCCGCGAGGCGGAGTGGAAGCTGCTCGCCGAGCACGGCTTCCTCCAGCGCACCGACCAGCAGTTCCATTGGCACAACGAAGGCTTTGCGAGTTTCGACGATTTCCTGGCGACGCTGAACTCCCGCCACCGCAAATCGATCAAGCGCGAACGGCGCGATGCGCTGGCTGCCGGGGTCACCATCCACTGCCTCACGGGCAAGGAGATCACCGAGGATGCCTGGGATGCGTTTTTCATGTTCTACATGGAGACCGGCTCGCGCAAATGGGGCCGCCCTTATCTGACGCGGGAATTCTTCTCGCTGATCGGCGAAACCATGAGCCAGGACGTGCTGCTGGTCATGGCATGCCGCAACGATCGCTGGATCGCGGGCGCGATCAACTTCATCGGCTCGGACACGCTGTTCGGCCGCAACTGGGGTGCGGTCGAGCATCATCCCTTCCTGCATTTCGAGGTCTGCTATTACCAGGCGATCGACTTCGCCATCAAACGCGGTTTGGCGAATGTCGAAGCCGGCGCGCAGGGCGAGCACAAGATCGCACGCGGCTACCTGCCGCGGACCACCCACTCCGCTCACTTCATCGCTGATCCGGGCTTGCGCCGCGCCATCGACGATTACCTCAAGCGCGAGCGCGCCTATGTTGCGGAAGCCGGACGGGAGCTGGCCGAGCTCGGCCCGTTCCGCAAAGGCGCCGACGAGGCGCCTTGACGGTTCGTTGCGGCTGGTGACAGTAAGCGCAAAATTCCAGGGAGCCGCCGCCATGACCGCCTACGACCCCGACAACATCTTCGCGAAGATCCTCCGCGGTGAATTCCCCTGCCACAAGGTTTACGAGGATGAGCACGTGCTCGCCTTTCTCGACATCATGCCGCGGGTACCGGGCCACACGCTGGTGATTCCAAAAGCTCCTGCCCGCAACATCCTCGACATCAAGCCGGACGACTACGCCCACGTCGCCCGCGGCGCACACAAAATCGCTGCCGCAGCGATGACGGCGTTCAAGGCCGACGGCATCACCGTGCAGCAGTTCAACGAGGCGGCCGGCGGACAGGTGGTGTTTCATCTCCACATGCACGTGATGCCGCGCCACGACGGCGTGGCGATGCTTCCGCCCGCCAGCCGCAAGGAAGACGTCAAGGTGCTGGAAGAGAACGCGACCAAGCTGATCGCGGCGTTGAAGGCGGGCTGACGCTCTCCACTCGTCATTGCGAGCGCAGCGAAGCAATCCAGACTGCCTCCGCGGCTACAGTCTGGATTGCTTCGTCGCAAGAGCTCCTCGAAATGACGGAGGAGACACTTCACTCCGTCTGAAAATCTCCCGGCTGCGGGGCGGCCAGCGGCGTGAACTCGCAACGATCTGGTTTGATGTCGATCAGCGGCGTGTTGTCGAGGCAATCGAGCCCGCGCACCAGAATCGCGTTGCCTTCGATGCCGACCAGCTTCACGATCGACGTGCCGATCGGATTAGGGCGCACCGGCGAGCGCAGCGAAAACGTGCCGCGGGTCTTCTCGTTGTTCTTAGGGCTTTGCAGGACGATGTCGCGGCGCGACTTGTCGAGCCAGTAAAGCACTTCGAGATTGCTGTAGAAATCGACGCCCTTGATCGCCGGCACGAACGGCTCGAAGATCTCGAGCCGACATATCGGGCCGTCTGTCCGGCCCTGCCGCGGGGTCTCCATCCGCGAGCTCCAGGGCGTGCGGATGCGGCCGATGAAGACGAGTCCGGCATCTTGCGTCGGCGGCAGCTCGATGGAGACTTCACCCTCGCGGAGCTGGTTTTCGCGAACCATATGTCCAATTCCCTGCTGTTCGCCGGCGGTTTTAGCCCAACCACCACTTGCCGGCCAGCATGAAGACTTCGCCCGCGACCACGCCCGCGAAGATCGAGCGGCGGGCCAGCAGGAAGACGACGAGGCCGGCGCCGACCGCACCGTAGCGCAGGGCGTCCGGCACGCTCGCAAGCGCCCCGGGGGCTCGACCACGATCTGGGCGATGACGCCGGCCAGGGTCGCCGTGGCGACCGCCCGTACCCAGACCAGAAGCTCGGAGCCCTCGTCGATGCCGCCGCCGAACCACAGGCCCAGCATGCGCCATATCTGGTTGGGAACAACGCCGGCGACGAACAGCACCGCCAGCGCGTGCCAGTCGCCGATGAGCTGCGCAAAGCTCATGCGCGCACCTCCCGCCACCAATGCGCGCCATAGGCAATCGTGCCCGCCACGAGCCCGCTGACGAGGATGTCGAGGCCGGAATTGATCTTCGCGGCCAGTGGATACAGCAATATGCCCAGCGCGAGGGCGACGACATCGGCGAGCTCGCGGCTGTTGCGTGCGGTCGAGAACAGGAAGGACAGAGGCGTCAGCAAAAGGATCGCCGCGCCAAGCGTCTGAGTCAGATTGGCGGCAAGGAAATAGCCGACCGCATTGGCGGTGAGACACACCGAGACAAGACCGAAGCCAAGTCCGTTGACGAAGGCGATCCGGCGTTCACGCGGTACCTGCGGCAGGAAGCGATGGCATTCGACCCACAGTGTCACCGCGGTGAGATGCGCCGCGAAAAACAGCTCGCGCCGTTTCGTCGTCGGCGTGCGCATCAACGGCAGCACCGAGACCACCATCGGAAACAGCCGGATCGCACTGACGGTGACCGCGATCGCGGACTGGACGATCGTCGCGCCGGAGCCAAGCGTGGTGATCAGGATGATCTGCGCCGGACCTGCCCAGACGAACAGCGTCGAGCAGAGCGCCCAGAGCAGGCTGAAATGTGTGTCGTGGGCGAGCGCGCCGATGCCGAGATAGGTCACGAACAGCACGAGCGTGAGGATGGTCTGCGTGATCGAGCGCAGCCCCCACGCAAAGGCGCGCCAGGGACTTTGCCATTGAGGTGAATTGAGCGGAGGAAGCGCCACGGGGAGTCTTGGCCGGATGAGGAATCGTGCCCGCATAACGGGCAATGCGGCGCCTCGCGTCAAGAAAGCGCACGGCGGGGCTGGCATGCACGCTGGGACAGATGCCCTACCCGCTCACACCGCGATTCTTCAGCACGAAGCACGCCCCGCCGGCCTTGCGGATGCGACCGCAGAGTTCATCCGCCTCGCTCCGCGTATCGGCGCCGATGCGCACCTGGTAGAAGGCGCGCGTGCCGCGGCTGCGCATCACCGAGCTGAGCAGGCTCGGATCACGTTCGCCGATCACGGCGCTCAGCCGCGTGACCGCGCGGGAGTACATCGCCAGCGCGCGGTTGCGGTCAAAGCCCGCGGCGAGCTGCACGCCCCAGACCTTTGCAGCCGCAAGCTCCACATGCTGCTCGAGCTCGGCGACGAAGGCATTCGGCGCGCGCTTCAAAAGCGCCATCAGATCGCGGCAGCTCGTCGGCGGCACGCTGGGCGGCCCCTTGCCGGTCACGCCTGCCTTGGCCCACGCATCGACGCTCGTGCCGGTGATCGCAAGAACGTAATTGCGGGTCTGCTCGGGCATGCCGCCGGTGCCGGCGAGCCATTCCTGCACCCGGCGCGGCCCGGCATTGTAGGCGGCCGCCGCCAGCCCCAGATTGCCGAACTGGTTGCGCAGCTCGTTCAGGAATTCCGCCGACTTCGGCAGCGCCTGCACCGGATTGAAGGGATTGAGCAGCCCGCGCTCGCTCGCGGTGCCCGGCATGAATTGCGCGATCCCCTGCGCCCGCTCGCCGCTGCGCGTCACCGGCCCGACCGCATCGGTCTGGAAGCGGCTTTCCTGCCAGATCACGCGGGCGAAGAACTCCAGCGGAAGATTGGCATCGCGCGCCGCGGCCTCGATGATCAGGCAGATCGACTCCCGCGTGTCGCTCTCCCGCGCACCGGGCTTCTCCGGCTGCACAGCGAGTTCTTCGACGCTTGGGATGGCAACGTCGGTCTTGGCGGGCGAACTGTCCCATGCCGCGGCCTGGGTCGACGAGACAAGCAGCGCGGAGATGATGCACATCGCAATCTGCACCCATCGCGCGCAGGCACGGCGGTAGCGCGCCTCGGCGCGGCATGCGACAGTGTGATCAACAATGTTGTGGCATCGTGCCATGGTTCGACGGGTCGCCAATATTATGCTGCCTGACCTGCTTCTCCCAATGCGTTACCCCGCCAACCGGATCCGCGCGATCCTTGTCCTCGCCGCGCTCATCCTGAGCGTCGCGCCAGCCGCCGCGCAGGTGACGTCTCAAGTCGCGTCTCAAGTCAATTGGCGGATGACCACGGAATACCCTGAGAATAACATCTCCGGGATTGGGCTGGCGACTTTCGCCAGCCGCGTCTCCGACCGTACCCACGGCTTCGTGACCGTGACTAACGCCTTCGACAACCAGCTCAAGATCAACTCGGGCGAGATGCCGCGCGCGGCGCTGGACGGCCGGATCGCGGGCGGCGATGCCTTCGCGGGCGCGCTCTCGGGCCTCGACCCTGTGCTCGGATTGTCCACCCTGCCTTTTCTCGTGCAATCGGTGGATCTCGCCCGGGCCACCAATCTGCGGGCGCGACCGCTCTATGAGAAGGCGCTGGCTGCGCGCGGCCTCAAGCTGCTCTATGTGACGATCTGGCCGGCCACGGGCCTCTGGTCGGAGCAGTCGCTCGACGGTGCTGACGACCTGCCGAAACTGAACCTGCGAACCTACGATGCCAATTCCACCGAGGTCATGCGCGCAGCCGGCGCGAACGCGCAATTCCTGCCGATGGATGCGGCGCTCGCCGGACTGAGGGAACACCGGCTGAATGCCTTCCTCACCTCCGGCGACGGCGGCGCGGGACGCAAATTGTGGGACTTCCTGCCGCATTTCACGGCCATCAACTACGCGATGCCAATCTCGATCGCCTTCGTCCGCAGCGACGCCTTTGCCGAACTGTCCGAACCGATGCAGCGCGAGGTGCTGGCGGCGGCGGTCGAGACTGAGCAGAGCCAGCTGGCGCTATTGAGCCACCGCACCATCGAGAACTATGCGCGCATGCGCGACAATGGCGTCCATATCGCCGAGCCGGCGCCTGCGTCCCTTGTCACGGAGCTGCGGAAGGCAGCAACGGGCGCGATCACCGCCTGGGAAACCCGGGCAGGCGCGGAGGCGACCGCCATCGTCGAATGGGCGAGACAGCAATGAGGGAGCGGTAGCGGCGCTCCGCTGGTCTCGCTGCCTACCGCCTTAGTTTTTGACCGCAACCGGGATTTCGCCCCGGATGGCGCGGTCGAGGGCATCAATCAGCGCCTGGATCTCGATAAACTTGTTGCGCGCTCGCTCGGCCGTGTCGCGCACAAAGGGGGCGGCCAGCACTTTCGCATGCGCGTCCCTGTCCTCGATCATGCGCTCACGGGCCTTCTTCAGGGTTTCAAGTCGCTCGCTCATCCGGCCTCTCCTGAAAAAATCGTCTCGATCCCTCGTCCGGACTCGTTGATCGACGAGCGCGGCGAACGAGCAACCCTCAACAGCCGCGGCAGATGTTCTTCAGCTTCGCCGCGGTTCTGGCCTCTTCCGCCACGAACGGGTCCTTGTAGGCAGCACGGGACCCATCGCCTTCCGCAGCAGCGGGCTTTTTTTCCTTCGGAGGAAACGCAGCATCGTAGCAGGCGAGACGTCCGCTCGTGCTTTCGATCGCCCGGCAGTCCGGTCCTGCCGCGACAGCGCCTTGCGACAGTGTGCCAAGTATCAATGTGCCAAGCATCAATGCGACGAGAAGCGCTCTCCGGCGGATCCAGTCGACCAGACGAAATCGAGTCATGCACGCTCCTGCTCAGTCGGCGGGAGCGCTGGTGACCCTCAGTCACCGGTCGATGCCAATGGAAAGGCGGTGATGGCGCGACTCTACGCTTCCCTCCCGCGAATAGCGAGCTTTAAGGGATACGCGGTATCGGGAAGGCGATTTTCGGCGTGACAATGGTTGCGCGTTTGCCTTGGCCCCCGGCCTCGTTTAGGTCTGGCAATAGGCGGCGGTATCAACACAGGCGCGACAATATGGTGACCATTTATTTCGATCTCGACGGCACGCTGACCGACCCGAAGCCCGGGATCACGCGCTCGATCCAGTACGCCCTGGAGCGGCTCAACGTTGCGGTTCCGAGCGAGGACGAGCTGACCTGGTGCATCGGGCCGCCGCTGCATGCCAGCCTGCAAAAGCTCACGGGCAGCGCGGAACTCGCCGACCGGGCGCTGCTGCTCTATCGCGAGCGCTTCAGCGACGTCGGCCTGTTCGAGAACGAAGCCTATGCCGGTATCGTGGACACGCTGACAACGCTTGCCGCGACAACACCGCGCATGTTCGTGGCGACCAGCAAGCCCGCGGTCTACGCCACCCGTATCGTCGAGCATTTTGGCCTCAAACCGTATTTCGAGCGGGTGTTCGGCTCCGAACTCGACGGCACGCGCGTCGACAAGCGCGACCTGCTGCGCTACGCGCTCGACGAAGCCAGGGTCGATCCCGCCAGCGCGATCATGATCGGCGACCGCAGCCATGACGTGGTCGGCGCCCGCACCAACGGCATGACCGCGATCGGCGTGCTCTATGGCTACGGCAGCGAGACCGAGCTGCGGGACGCCGGCGCGCATCACATCTGCGCCGCGCATCCCGAGCTGCTCGGCCATTGCGTGATCTAACTCTATCAAGCGGCGACGGTCTCCACCGCCGCCAGCATGCCGGTCTTGGCGTGACAGTTCAGGTACTCGAAGAACTGCTCGTCGGCAGCAGCCACGGTGACCTCGTGGTAGAGCCGCAGTTTTGCCGAGGGGCCGAGCGTCGACAGGTACTTCATCGCGGCGCCGAATATCCTGACGTGGGACGGATGCGATTCCGCCCACCGCTCCAGCGCCGCCAGGCTCTTCCACCAGCTTTGACCGTAGGACTTTTCACTCGCGTCCCCGCCGGCTGCAAGCACGCGCATGTAACGGTTGGCGTAACAGCCGATGCCAAGGCCGTCATCGCGCAAGAAATCCATGCCCTCGCGCAACACCGGTTCGACGTCGTCGAGATAGAGCTTTCGTTCCGAGGTCTCGGTATCGCTCCAATCCTGGCCTGATCGGATCAGACAGAGATTGTCGTGCGCCTTCACGCGCAGCCGCGCGCCGTCGCGGATCAGCTCGGGATTGCCGCCCGGCGACATCGGGCCGGTCTGTGACAGCGGGATGCGGTCGCGCATGCCGCCCCAATAGGCGTGCTCCTGCACCTCGCCGCTCATGCCGCCGGAGATTGCGGCGACGCCCTCGGGCCGGCCGAGCGAGGAAAACAGCGTCTCGTGCCGCGCCACCGTGGGGCGCAGCACCTCGATGAACGTGCCGATGCCCTCGGGCTGCGCTCCGGTCCAGGCCTCGCGCGCCGATGCAAACCATTTGTCGAACCGCGCAATGTCGTCCCAATAGGCCACCGAGACGACGTTCTCGTAGCCTGCCTGATCAACATATTGCGCCCGGTCCCAATGCGAAGGACCGCCTTCCGCGGCAAACCGCGCCGCGATTTCGGCGAGAGCGTCCGTTGCAGCAGCTGCCGCCGTGCCGCGATACTGAAGGCCGAAATAGGCCATCACGACCCGGTTCACGGAAGGCTTATAGCGCGCCACGAAGGACGGGTATGGCGGCTGGTAATCGTCCGGCACGCGCTTGTGGCGCGTGCGCGGCGTCTCGAGATGCAGAGGAATTGCGGATTCCATGATCGTGCCTCCCTCGATTGCGGCGATCAGCTCGCCGCCGCGGCAATGTCGGTGGGCTCGACGGTGTCGACCGGCAGCGCAAACTGCTCGACGCGCTGGTATCGCTTCTTGTTGAGCAGGAGCCGGGTCACGTCGGGGCGCGAATAGTGCCCGGCTGGATCAGCGGCGTTCTTGGCGACGCCGATGGCGCCAAGATCGATCTCGGCGATCAAGAGGCCCTCCTGGTCCGGCGCGAGCTTATCGCCGATCTGGCTGCCATCGGGGCCGTAGATCGCAGCGAAGCCGCCGCCGGCATGCAGCAGCGCGTGCTTGTCCGGCCGATCACAGAGCTCGTCGATCATGGCTTGCGAGACCGTCGCGCAAGGCGCGAGCACGAAACAGGAGCCCTCGACCGCATAGACGCGCGAGGCGGCGTTGTTCACCTCGGCGCCGAGCGCCGGCGCGAAAGGATCGTAGAGCGAAAAGCTCGGCCAGGCCGCGACATGGACCTGCTCATTCTGGGCATACATGGCGTATTTCGACAGCGGCTGGAGATGCTCCCAGCAGCACAGGGCGCCGATGCGGCCGATGTCGGACCGCGCGTGCACGGCGAGATCGCTGCCGTCGCCCTCGCCATAGACCGTGCGCTCGGCATGGGTCGGCCGCAACTTGCGGCGCTTTGCGATGGTCTCGCCATCGGGCCCGATCAGCCATTGCGCCAGATAGAGACTGCCGCCGTCGCGCTCGGACAGACCGAGCACGGCAGTGAGCTTGGCCTTGCGCACGGCGTCGCGCAGCCGCTCGGCCTGCAGACTGTCATAGGACAGCGAATTGTCGAAATAGCGTTGCACGAAGCCACGACCGATCGCCCAGGCCGGCGAATCCATCCAGATGTGCCAGGGGTAGCCGGGGATGAAGGCTTCCGGAAAAGCGATCAGCTTGGCGCCCTTCTCGGCGGCGTCCCTGATCAGGGCGATTGACTTGTCGATCGAGGCGTCGAGATCGAGCCAGGCGGGCGCCGCCTGCACCACCGCGACCTTGTATTTCGGATGTTCGATGCCCATTCCCGCCTCCCTTGCCGGTTGATCGGAAGCCAGGTCCGATGCAGTCTATTTGACCAAGCCGGGCGGCGGGCGCTCGACCGCGGCGGAACAAAAACTCGACCGGACGGGATTCACCGACCCGGTACGGGATTTGCCTTCGTCAGTCGGGACCAGCGCCGACACGCGATTTTGCGGGATGTGAAAGGGAGGCTCTGCAGATGCCAATCCAGTTCACCACGGACGACAGCCCAGGCCACCGCCGGCTTGCGCTCTGGCAGGAAATCGTTTGCGACGTCTTCGTCGGGCTCGACTGCAGGTCCGATCTTGGCAGCGCCTTTCGCGGCACGGTCACCCGGGCGCCACTGGGCAAGGCGGAATGCTCCGAGGTCTGCTCCGACCGTCAACACGTGTTGCGCACGCCGTCGCGCATCGCGCGCTCGGATCAGGACTTCATCCTGATCGCGCTCGGCAATCGCGGCGCCGGCGGCGTGGTGCAGGACGGCCGCGAGGCCGTGGTCAGTCCGGGAGAGTTTGCGCTCTATGACACCACCCGTCCCTACGAGCTGAAATTCGACGGCATCTTCACGCAGACCATCTTCAAGGTGCCGCGCGAGATGCTGCAGCGCCGGCTCGGCGCGACCGAAACTCTTACTGCCACCTCTTTCGGGCCGGACTCGCCACTGCAGAGGATCGCCTACGATTTCATCTACCGGCTCTGCCAGAGCGCGGATCAGATCGATCTGCACCACGCCGCCGCTCTGTCGGAACAGGCCGTCGATGTCCTGGCGATGGCGCTGGGCGAGCGGCTGGGCAAGACGCCGCTGCCGTCCTCGACGCATCGCTCCGCCCTGCTCTACCGATTGAAGGCGCATATCCGGGCTCATCTTGCCGATCCCGACCTCTCGCTGTCCGAGACCGCAGCGGCGCTCGGCATCTCGTCCCGCTATGTCAACGATCTCCTGGCTGACGAGGACACCTCGTTCCAGCGCTACGTCCTCGGTGAGCGCCTCGCTCAATGCAGGCGCGACCTCGCCTCCCCCGTGCTCGCTCACCGCCACATCAGCGAGATCGCCTTCGCCTGGGGCTTCAACGACCTCTCGCATTTCGGCCGCGTCTTCCGCGAGCATTTCGGGATGTCACCGCGCGACTTCCGGCAGAGCCAGTCGCGGCATTGACGTCCGGGCAGCCAATGGCCCGAGCCTTCGCTTCAGGCGAAGGCCGTGCTCGTGAATTCCAGATTGTCAGGTGCTGCAGCCGGGATCAGGCTCTGCACATGAGAACCAACGCCACGATAAGCGGATCGGAAGTCTTGCTCGGCGTGATCGCGATCCGGCTCGCGGTGCTTGTTGCGGTGGGCTGGAGCCTGACGCTCCTGCCGCGGCCGGCGCGCGAGAGCGAGGCCACCTGCCTTCAATCACCAGTAACGAGGGGCGCGGCTCCGCTTCCGGCGACGACGGCCAGCCCGCGCGTGACTGACGCGGCATTCGATGACATGCGTCTGCACGACTAGGCCGTTTCCAAGCAAGGCCGGTATGTGAGCGCGAGGTAGGACACGGCGCAGCCTTGCATTACGATCCGGCACAGAGGTCGCGGGGATCAATCAGCGGCCAGCCGAGGAGCAAATCGATGGAATACCGACGCTTGGGCCGCTCGGGCCTCATGGTGCCCGCCTTGAGTCTTGGGACCGGCACCTTCGGCGGCGTGGGCCGCCTCGCTGCGTGGGGCACCACCGACGCGACCGAAGCCCGGCGCCTTCTGGATATCTGCCTCGATGCCGGCGTGTCGATGTTCGACACCGCGAACGTCTATTCGCTCGGCGAGTCCGAGCGCGTTCTCGGCGAAGCCATCAAGGGCCGCCGCGACAAGGTTTTGGTTTCGACCAAGGCGACGTTCCGCTTTCGGCGACGGCCCCAACGACATCGGGTCGTCGCGGCAGCATCTGCTTACAGCCATCGACGCTTCGCTGAGCCGGCTCGGCACCGATTACATCGACCTGTTCCAGCTTCACGGCTTCGACGCCTTCACCCCGCCTGAAGAGGTGCTCGCGACTCTCGATGTGCTCGTGCGCGCCGGCAAGATCCGCTACGTGGGCGTGTCGAACTTTTCGGGCTGGCACCTGATGAAATCGCTTGGCGTTGCCGACAAGCATGGCTTCCCGCGTTACGTCGCCAACCAGACCTATTATTCACTGATCGGGCGCGACTACGAATGGGAGCTGATGCCGCTCGGCCTCGACCAGGGCCTCGGCGCGGTGGTCTGGTCGCCGCTCGGATGGGGACGCCTCACCGGAAAGATCCGCCGCGGCCAGCCAAAGCCTGACGTAAGCCGCTTGCCCAAGACGGCCGAGTTCGGCCCGCCCGTGCCGGACGAGCACGTCTATCGCGTCGTCGATGCGATCGACGAGGTCGCCAGGGAAACGGGCAAGAGCGTCTCGCAGATCGCGCTGAACTGGCTGCTGCAGCGTCCGACCGTCTCGACGCTGATCATCGGCGCGCGCAACGAGACGCAGCTGCGCGAAAATCTCGGCGCGGTCGGCTGGTCATTGACCAAGGACCAGATCGCCAAGCTCGATGCGGCGAGCAAGGTGACGCTGCCCTATCCTTACTGGCACCAGCGCACAACTTTCACCGACCGCAATCCGCCGGCGGTGTAGAGACCGGCACGCCGGCGCAGTCCGGCTTGAGCTGCATCAAGCCGGCCCGCGCCGACAGTGGCATCGTGCGCTCACGCGAGGCAGCCGATGCGCCGATTTGCCATGAAGGCCCTGTTCACCGCTCTCAATCTCAACCGCGCCGAGCGGAGCGGATCGATTGGGAGCGCACCATCCTGATCGTCTCGACCGCGGTGACGGTTGGGCTCGGCGCGCTCTATGTGTTCGGGAAGTCGACCTCCCGCTGGTGAGCCGCGAGGCCGTGCCGACCCATGCCCGCGGTGCCGGGAGACCTGCTCCCGGCGCAGGAACCGCCCGTATCCTGCCGGGTTGCGATGCATCTCGCAATTTCCTAATCCGGAGACGAACCACGGCTCGAATCAAGCACGCCGCCATCATGTTGCCAGCCTCCATGGAGCACGCCGACGGCCTGCCGCAGCCGCAGCGTGGCCAGGCGGTCCTGACCATTGCGCTCGGCATTATCATGGCAGTGGTCGACAGCGCCATCGCCAACGTCGCGCTGCCGACGATCGCGGCCGACCTCGACGCCAGCCCGGCGTTCTCGATCTGGATCGTCAACGGCTACCAGCTCGCGATCACGATCTCGCTGCTGCCGCTGGCTTCGCTCGGCGAGATCGTCGGCTATCGCCGCGTCTATCTGGTCGGCCTGGTGCTGTTCACATTTGCCTCCGCACTCTGCGCGCTGGCGCACACGCTGCCGCTCCTCACGATTGCACGCATCGTGCAGGGGTTCGGCGCGGCCGGCATCATGAGCGTCAACGCAGCGCTGGTGCGTTTCACTTACCCACGCAGCCAGCTCGGCCGCGGCATCGGGCTCAACGCTCTCGTCGTCGCCTTCTCAGCCGCGGTCGGCCCGACGCTCGCCGCCGGTATCCTGGCGTTCGGCAGCTGGCCCTGGCTGTTCGCCATCAACGTTCCGCTCGGCGTGGTGACATTGGTGCTGGGCCTGCGCAGCCTGCCGCACACCAGGCCTGCGAGCCATTCCTTCGACTGGCAGAGCGCGGGGCTGTCCGCGATCACCTTCGGCGTCGGCATCGCGGCCGTCGATAGCGTCGGTCATGGCGAAGCCGCGATCACCTGCCTCGTGCAGTTCGCCATCGCGCTCGTCGCCGGCGCGCTGCTGATCTACCGCGAGACCCACATGGCCTCGCCGCTGCTGCCGATCGACCTGTTGCGCATCCCCGTGTTCGCATTGTCGATTGCGACTTCGATCGCCTCGTTCTGCGGGCAGATGCTGGCCTTCGTCGCGATCCCCTTCTATCTCCAGAGCCGCTTCGGCTATTCGGCGGTGCATATGGGCCTCTTGATCACGCCGTGGCCGATCGCGGTGGCGTTCGCAGCCCCCTCGCCGGCCGCCTGGTGGAGCATTATCCGGCCGGCCTGCTCGGCGGCATCGGCCTTACGCTGTTCGCCTGCGGCCTCGCTGCGCTCGCCTTGCTGCCGGCTGCGCCCACGCCGCTCGACGTGGTCTGGCGGATGGCGCTGGCCGGCGCCGGCTTCGGCCTGTTCCAGACCCCCAATAACCGCACCATGATCGCGGCCGCCCCGCGCGAGCGTGCCGGCGGCGCCAGCGGCATGCTGGGGACGGCGCGGCTGCTTGGGCAGACCACCGGCGCAGCGCTGGTGGCACTCTTCCTCGGCCGCTATCCGATCGAGGGAACCAGGATCGCGTTGCTGACCGGCGTCGGCTTCGCGCTCTGCGGCGCAGCGCTGAGCATGTTGCGGCTGTCGTCCGCGGGTGCGCGCGGCGCCGAGCATGTTCGCGTGCAGGACGACCAGCGCCTGCGCGGCGAATAGCGCGCGACCATTTGGGAAGGCCGATTTCGGCTGCGTCCGCCGCGCCTCACATCTTCACCATCTCGGTGCGATATTTCGGCAGCAGTGCTGCGATCAGCTTGCCTTTCTCGGCCATCTCTTCCGGGGTCGGCTTCGGCGGTGGCGATGTGCGGCCTTCGACGGGAAAGCCAACCGCCAGGAAGAATTCGTCCTGTCCCGCTGGCGCGCACATGCAGAGCATACGGGCCGTCTTGCCGGACACGTTCTTGAACGCGTGCGGCGCGTTGGCCGGGACGTTGACGGTCGACCCCGCACTTACGGTATTACCGCGAAAGGTGAATTCAAGTTCGCCTTCGAGCAGCGTGAACATCTCCTCGAAGTCGTGGCGGTGCGGCGGGGGCCCGCCGCCGGCGGGCACCAGCATGTCGACCAGGCAATAGCGTCCTGCGGTCTGCGCGCCCGACACCAGAACCGTGTAGGTGCCGCCGGCCACAGAGATATGCGGCACGTCAGCGCCGTCGGGATCGGCGACCGTCAGGGCGCGGCCGGGATCGTCGGCGGGGATCGAGGAAGCTGACGACGAGTTTGCAGAAGGCGTGTTGGTCATATCGGATCTTCTTGCTTATATTTGGCTGCCAACGAGAAAGGCCGGCTTCTCAGCCGGCCTTTTCAATTCATCGCGCGCAGATCAAGCCTTGACCAGCGGGCTCTTGGTCGGCCCCTTCGAGCCGCCGGGGCCACCGGGCTTGGACTTGCCCGGCGGGCGCTTGCGGGCACCCGGGAGCTTCTCCTGCTTCGGCGTGACCGGACCCTCGACGAACTCGAAGCCGATCTTGTCCTTGGTCTCGTCGGCCTCGTCCTTGACCAGAACGACGCGGACATGGCCGCCACCCTTGAGCTTGCCGAACAGCACCTCGTCGGCCAGCGGCTTCTTGATGTGCTCCTGGATCACCCGAGCCATCGGACGTGCGCCCATCTGCTCGTCGTAACCATGCTTCACCAGCCAGGTCTTGGCGGGGTCGGACAGTTCGATGGTGACATCGCGATCGCCGAGTTGCGCTTCGAGCTGAAGCACGAACTTCTCGACCACCGTACCGATCACCTCGACGCTGAGATGGCCGAACGACACGACGGCATCGAGACGGTTGCGGAATTCCGGCGCGAACTGCCGGTTGATCGCCTCGTGGTCGTCGCCTTCGCGCTTCGAGCGCGTAAAGCCGAACGCCTGCTTGGCGAGATCGGACGCGCCCGCGTTCGTGGTCATGATCAGGATCACGTTGCGGAAGTTGACCTGCTTGCCGTTGTGGTCGGTGAGCCGGCCGTGATCCATGATCTGGAGCAGGACGTTGTAGAGATCGGGATGCGCCTTCTCGATCTCGTCGAGCAGCACCACGCAATGCGGATGCTGGTCGACACCGTCGGTGAGCAGGCCGCCCTGATCGAAACCGACATAGCCGGGAGGCGCGCCGATCAGGCGCGACACGGTGTGCCGCTCCATGTATTCGGACATGTCGAAGCGCAACAGCTCGACGCCGAGCGACGCCGCCAGCTGTTTTGCGACCTCGGTCTTGCCGACGCCGGTCGGACCCGAAAACAGGTAGCAGCCGATCGGCTTCTCCGGCTCGCGCAGGCCGGCACGCGCCAGCTTGATCGAAGCGGCGAGCGATTCGATCGCCTTGTCCTGACCGAACACCGTGCGCTTCAGGGTCTGCTCGAGATGCTTGAGCACCTCGGCATCGTCCTTTGACACGCTCTTCGGCGGGATCCGCGCCATCGAGGCGATCGTGGTCTCGATCTCCTTGATGCCGATGGTCTTCTTGCGCTTGTTCTCGGCGACCAGCATCTGCGCCGCGCCGGATTCGTCGATCACGTCGATCGCCTTATCCGGCAGCTTGCGGTCGTGGATGTAGCGCGAAGAGAGCTGTACCGCAGCCTCGATCGCCTCGTTGGTGTATTTCAGCCGGTGGTAGTCTTCGAAGTACGGCTTGAGGCCCTTGAGGATTGCGATCGCGTCCTCGACCGTCGGCTCGTTGACGTCGATCTTCTGGAAGCGCCGCACCAGCGCGCGGTCCTTCTCGAAGTGCTGCCGGTATTCCTTGTAGGTGGTCGAGCCCATGCAGCGAATGGTGCCGGAAGCGAGCGCGGGCTTGAGCAGGTTCGAGGCATCCATCGCCCCGCCCGACGTCGCGCCCGCACCGATCACGGTGTGGATCTCGTCGATGAACAGGATGGCGTTGGGATGCGCCTCGAGCTCCTTCAGCACCTGCTTCAGGCGTTCCTCGAAGTCGCCGCGATAGCGCGTACCGGCGAGCAGCGTGCCCATGTCGAGCGAGAACACGGTCGCAGCCGCCAGCACCTCCGGCACCTCGCTGTCGACGATGCGCTTGGCCAGGCCCTCCGCGATCGCGGTCTTGCCGACGCCGGCCTCGCCCACGAACAGCGGATTGTTCTTCTGCCGGCGACACAGCACCTGGATCGCGCGGTTGATCTCGGAATTGCGTCCGATCACCGGATCGATCTTGCCGTCGCGCGCCTTCTTGTTGAGGTTGACGCAATAGGTCTCGAGCGCCTCGCCCTTCTTCTTGGCGTCCTCGCTGCCCTTGGTCTCGGTCTCCTCGTCGACACCGCGCACCGGCCGCGCCTCGGAGACGCCTGGCCGCTTGGCAATACCGTGGCTGATATAATTGACGGCGTCGTAGCGCGTCATGTCCTGCTCCTGCAGGAAATACGCGGCATGACTCTCGCGCTCGGCAAAGATCGCGATCAGCACGTTGGCGCCGGTCACCTCTTCGCGACCGGACGACTGCACGTGGATCACCGCGCGCTGGATCACGCGCTGGAAGCCTGCGGTCGGCTTGGCGTCATCGGCGCCGTCCGTCACCAGGTTCTCGAATTCGGTCTCAAGATAATTGACGAGGCTCGTACGGAGCTTGTCGAGGTCGACGCTACAGGCGCGCATGACGGCGGCTGCATCGGAGTCGTCGATCAGGGAGAGCAAAAGATGCTCGAGCGTCGCGTATTGGTGATGACGCTCGTTTGCGATCGCCAGTGCACGATGCAGGGATTGTTCAAGGCTTTGGGAAAAAGTCGGCATTCGCGTCCTCTATGGCCCCCACCATCATGATCGCCATCGCCCGGTCAGGCAACAACAACCTTTGTCACATATAGTTATACAAGATCGCGGCGAAAGACCGGTTCCGCGACTCAGGCGGCTGCACAGCTACGGTATTTTTTGATGCAAAACCCGTTCCGGTTTGGGCACGATCAGCACCGGTCCGAAATTCCGTAGTTTTGCCCTCTGCAACGAACATCGCGCGCAGACATCACGCGGCAATCACACTGCGACATGCACAAGAACCGGCTTCGAATGCGCCGTAACGTGTCTTACTTCTTTTCCATCACGCATTGCAGCGGATGCTGGTGCTTGCGAGCGAAATCCATCACCTGCGTTACCTTGGTCTCGGCGATCTCGTAGGTGAACACGCCGCACTCCCCGATCCCGTGATGATGAACGTGCAGCATGATCTTGGTTGCGGCCTCGGCGTCCTTCTGGAAGAATTTCTCCAGCACATGAACGACGAATTCCATCGGCGTGTAATCGTCGTTCAGGATCAGCACACGGTACAGGTTCGGCCGTTTGGTCTTCGGCTTGACCTTGGTGATGACGGACGTGTTTGGCGCGGAAGGACCGCCGGAACGGTTCTCGTCGTTGCTCATCAGGGCAGCGTGGGCGGCGGCGGCCGCGGACGGATCTGGTCTGGAAGACAGTTGCGGCATGGCTCAGGCGTTCAAATTCCCCACGGAAGCGTATGACGGTTCGCCGCGCAGCCCCGGCCTTCGGAGCTTCGCACAGGCGCACCGCCTTTTGGATCGCCGCTTCCAGCCGGTCCGGTCCAAACCGGATCGGCCTCACCGAATATGGGCCTGCCCCCGGCTCGCCGCAAGCGTGCGGCAGCTCGGCCGATGCGGCCATGGCGGTCCCGATTCCCGGTCCGGGCGATCCTCACCAAGGTTAATCAATCCGGACTGATTTGACAAAAGCTTCCGCCCCGCCGGTTTAGAAGATGTTCACCAGGAACCCGGCCAGCAACGCGGCTGCGGCGGTTTCGCGCGGGCTATCTCCGGTTTTCTACGGACCAATTGCCCCTCAATGGCGTGACGCGAAAACGGGCAAAGGCACAGATTTCCGGGGATCGTCACGCCTCGCAGATCGACGCGCGGCAGAAGAAGCTGTGCGATGACGCCAAGGCGGCGAACATCACGATCCATACGGTGCAGGTGAACACCGGAGCGACCCGACTTCCCGCGTGCTGCAGTATTGCGCGAGCCGCTCCGACAAGTTCTATCTGGTGACGAAGGCAGATCAGACGTCTCGATGTTCAAGGAAACCGGCACGCTGTGGAAGCTGCGCGTGGCGCGCTGAGACCTACACTTCGAGACAAACAAAAAAAGCCCGGCTAGTGCAGCCGGGCTTTTGATTCCAGGACGTCAGGAAACGTTAGCTGGCGGCCGGGGTGAACTTCGACGCGATGGTCTCGACCGGCTTGAACGCCTGCTTGGCGAGGTCGCTGTAAAGGCCGGCGATCTTCTGCGATTCCGCGACGAAGGACTCGTAGGCGGAACGGGCGAATTCGGTCTGCGCTTCGACGGCCTTGTCCAGCGACTTCACGCCGGAAAGCTTCTCGACGAAGGACTTGGTGTCTTCGAACGACTTCTTGGTGTAGTCGCCATAAGCGCTGGCGATCGCCTGAAGGCCGTGCTGCATCGACGTCGCGGAGGCGACGTACTGCTCGAAGTGCTCTTTCCCGTAGCCCTGAAAGTCTTCAACCTTGAACATTCGGAATCCTTTTCCCTAGCCTGTCGGAAGCCCCGGCTCCCTGACTCTGCTCACGATTAGTGCAACGCACAAAAAAGTCAAGAATTTTGTGCGTCGCACAAAATTGCGGGCAAATTTGCCAAGATTCCCGGGGTTTCCCGCAATGGTTCCTTAAGCTTTTGGAAACCGCGGCCCCCTACCTTGATTCCCTGGACGTGTTCAACTTCCACAAGCGGCCAAAAGCCGTTGGAGAACATCACCTTAGCCAGAACAGCGGCTCAGGTCCAACGTCCCCCGCGGCGAACATCTGCGGAGGACAGCCTGAGCAGGTAATGATCCCGGGTCCCTTGGGCACAATTTCGCCTCACGAGCCGGTGATCAAGTCAGAAACGGGGACGGGGTTTCATGCTTCGTAAAAACTTGTCTTCCTCGCGCTTGGCGCGGGTTGGCGTTTTTGGGCTTCTTGCGGTCACGAGTGCAGTCATCTTCACCACCGATGCTGCCGAGGCGCGGCGCCACCGGCGTCACACCGCGCACCACCGCGTGCAGCGCGATGTGTCCGAGAGTTCCAGCCCGAAATTCGCGTCGATCATCGTCGACGGCAACTCCGGCTCCGTGCTTCAGGCCACGAGTCCCGACGGGATCCGCCATCCGGCCTCGCTGACCAAGATCATGACGCTCTATTTGCTGTTCGAGCGCCTCGAGTCCGGGAAGATGAAGCTCGACACCGAGATGCCGGTGTCGCAGCACGCCGCCGATCAGGATCCCACCAAGCTGAACCTGCGTGCCGGCCAGACCATCCGCGTCGAGGACGCGATCAAAGGTCTCGTCACCCGCTCCGCCAACGACGCAGCCGTTGTGATCGCGGAAGCGATTGGCGGCGACGAGGACGACTTCGCCCAGATGATGACGCGCAAGGCGCGTTCGCTCGGCATGTCCAGGACGGTTTACCGCAACGCCAACGGTCTTCCCAACGACGAGCAGGTCACGACCGCGCGCGACCAGGCCACGCTCGGCCGCGCCATCCAGGAGCGCTTCCCGCGCTACTATCGCTATTTCGCGACCTCGACGTTCAACTGGCGCGGACAGTCGATCCGGAACCACAATCATCTGCTCGGGAATGTCGAGGGCGTGGACGGCATCAAGACCGGCTATACTCGCGCCTCCGGCTTCAATCTCGTGACCTCGATGCGCCGCGGCAACCGCCACCTGATCGGCGTGGTGCTGGGCGGCCGTAGCGGCGGCTCGCGCGACGCCATCATGCGTAACCTGCTCGCGGAGAACCTCGATAAGGCCGCGACCACCCACACCGTCGCCGCGGTCACCGAACGCAACGGCTCCGACGCTGCTGCCGAGGTTGCGGATGCGTCGGATATCCCGGCCCGCTCCGCTCCGCAGGTTCAGGCGTCGGCTGCCCCTGCTCCCGAAGCAGCCCCGTCGCGTCTCGCCGCGCGCCTCTCGACGCTTGCGGCTGCGGCTGCCGCGGTGCCGCCGGCTCAGCCCAGATCTGAAGCCAATAGGCCTGAAGTTCGGCCGATAGAATCCAAGGTCGAGCCTGCGCCGCTCACCAATGGCGTGATCTCGAGCCAGCCGCTCTCGATCATCCCCGGTTCGTCCGAACCGATGAAGCCGGTCCGGGTCAAGACCGTCCAGGTCAAGGCCGGCGCGGTGAAGGTCGCCTCCGCCGCCCCGGCTCAGATCGCACCGCAGGTCACGAGCACGATCGCATCCCGCTCCGAAGTCGCCGAAACCTCCGGTGCCGTCGTCGCCCGCGCAGACCTCATCAACAAGCCCGAGGTCGCCAGCCAACCGGAAGCTCCGAAGGCCGAGATCACCCGTGCCGAGCTGCCGTGGCAGCCGGCGGGCTTCGGCACCGGCACCGGCATCCTCGGCGTCTTGCCGGCCGCCACCGCCGCCGCACCCGCCCCGGCTGCTGCGAAGCTCGCATCAGCCGACCCGGCGCTGCAGCCGATCCAGATGAGCGCCACCACGAAGGCGGTCGCTACCCACAGCGGCTGGATCGTTCAGGTCGGCGCGCTCGAGAGCGAGAACGAAGCCCAGCAGCGCATCGACGCGGCGCGCAGCTCGGCTCGCGGCCTGCTCAGCAAGGCCGACCCGTTCACCGAGCCGGTCGTCGCGAAAGATAATCGCAAGCTCTACCGCGCCCGCTTCGCGGGGCTCGACCGCGACCAGGCCGAAGCCGTCTGCCGCACCCTGAAGCGCGCCGATATCTCCTGCATGACCGTCCGCAACTGAACTTTCGCACCGCTCCTATGAAAATGCCCGCGCCTTGCGCGGGCATTTTCATTTTCGGGATGCGGTGACCGACGAGGCTGTTCCACGACAACCTCTCGTCAAGGATTTACGGTTAAAACTTTACGCAAGGGATCGACCACGCCGACAATGGCGGGCATCGGGGCGACGGCAAACAGAGCAAGCAGAGCTCACACGGGACGAGCGTTTGTAGCGTGGTGCCGGAGTTAGCCGTTATGCGTGCGAAGCAGAGTATCCTTGGCCTCGTTTACACGGGCAGCGAGATACGTCGAGCCCCCTGGTCGGGATGCAGTTTCTTCATCAGGGACTTGTGAGCCCGGCTGATGTCGTCACGCCCCGCCCCCGGCTGCAGGCCAAGGATCTGATAGGCCTCCTCCGTCGTCATTTTACCGCTCGCCACCGTGCGGCGCTGCCCCCTGCCGCATCGCTCTGCGCGTTCTGACGCCAAGCGGGAAACCGGCGGTCCAGATAGCTTTCAAGTAGGGCCACGCTCTCGGCGTCGAACGCCGGGACCATTGCCAGCAGGGCCGCGAGATCGAACTCATCGAGATCGCGCCCGGCGTGAGGCCCGGCGACGATCTGGCCTCCGAGCTGGCCGGAATCGTGATCGAGCCGCATATCCAGGAATTGCGAGCGCACGCGCGAGGCCTGACCGGCCGGGCGCGTCGCGCCCCCGCCGAACAGCCCGCCGATATTGCCGAAGCCGGCGTTTGCCATCGGTGTCCAGCCCAAGAGCCCGGCGCCGAATATCCCGAGCGGGATCGCCACCACCAGTTCGCCCTTCAAGCCCGTGAACGCTGCGACAGCCAGCGCCACCACGCCGCCACCGAACCTGATCGCGCGTGCCAGCACGGCCGGATTGGCCGAACGGAACATCTGGAGCAGCAAATAAAGGGTGATAATGGCGATAGCGCCGGCGATCAGGGTCATGGCCGGAATATAGTCGGCCTACCGCCAAAAAGCATCGAGTCCTTGCGCCCCCGCCGACCGCGCGCCAGCGCTACTTCATCTGGCCGATCAGCCTGGCCGCGCCACTGGCGGTCTTCGCCAATTGCAACAGCGCCTCGCGTCCGCCGGCCGCGTAGGCGGCGGCTGCGCGCAACAGCTCGCGCAACTGCGCCGCCGCGCCCGGATCGAACCGGCACCAAGCGCCGCCGGTCAGGCGCGCGATCTCGCGAAAGGCCTTCTCGGCCACCGCGTCATGGCCTTCCTGAAAGACGAACACAGGCACTTTGAGCATGCCGAGCTCGCCTGCCTTGGCGCAGAGCTGGTCGACGTTCTCCTCCATGGCGTCGCCGACGAAGACGACGGCGCGCACGCCGGTTGCGACGGCCTCGCGCCGCGCCTCGCTCAGCACCTTGCCGATCTGGGTGTCGCCGCCACGGCAATCGATCTTGCTCATCAGCGCCGCCAGCCTGGCGCTGTCGGAGATCCATCCCGTGGCGCGGCACTCGTTGAAGCCGCGATAGTAGACGAGCCGGATGTCGAGACTGCCGAGCGCGGCGGTCTCACGGAACATGTCGGCCTGAAGCGCGCAAGCCATGTCCCAGGTCGGCTGCCGGCTCATCGTCGCATCCAGCGCGAAGATCAGCCGCCCTTTTGCACCGGGCGCATGCGGTGACAGCGCGCGCGCGTTGGCGACGAAGGCGGCGATGTCCTCCGAGGTCGAGGTCCCCGCCTGCGGCACAGCGTCGCTTGGTTGCGCCGAGACGGCATCGCGGCCGCGCGGTTTGATGGGTTCGCCGGACATTTCCTTGACCCTTGCGTGAGCGGCTAATGTGGTCAGCACATGCAGCCCGGTCAATGCGCAAAGCCCCCGCAGGCGGCAGCCGGCGGAGGCTTTGAAATCGGTATCGACGACGAGGAAGGCGTCAGCTCTTGGCGGGCGCCATCAAAGCGACCGGCCCGGGCTCTAGAATCTTGGGCGGGGACGATTGCGTGTCGACCGGCGCCACTTCACTGTCGGTCGCGCTCAGGAACTTGTCGAGCATGCCCTGGATCGAGTTCTTGGCAGCATCCGGACCGGTGTCGCGCATGTCGTTGTGCTGGAATTCGGTCTTCACGACCTGGATGCCGGCCTTCTCGCATTCTTCGTCGGTCGGGATCACACCCGCATCGGCCTTGAACTGCGGATCGGTGGAGCGGAACGACAGGATCTTGAACTTCCCGGCGGTGACGAAGGGCACGCGAAGATTGTCGAGTGTGACGACCTTCTTGACCTCATCCGGATACTGCTTGGCGAAATACATCGTGATGTCGCCGCCCATGGAGTGGCCGACCATCGTCACCTTTTCGTAGTCGGCGTTGGGCTGAACCTTCTTCATCTCCTGCATGGCGAGATGGATGTTGGCGACGCCGCGCAGGATCTGCGGCAGCCGGCCGACATAGATCTCGCCGGGCTTGGTCACCATCGGTGGATCGGTCGGCAAATCATGCTGCGGGCTGACGACGAGGTAGCCGCGCGCGGCGAAAATGTTGGCGAGGAAGCCGTACTCGGTGTTCTTGACGGTGTTGCCGTGGTTGATCACGGCGACCGGCATCGTGATCATGCCGGCATTGGCCTGCATTTCCTTGTCACGACGGATCGCGATATCGACGGGCACCGCACGGTTGTCGCGCGAGGCATCGTAGAAGGTGATGGTCTCGTGCCTGATTGCCCACTTGCTCGCCGTGAAATAGGCGACGCCACAGAGGGCACTGACCGAAACCAGAACGGCAATTCCACGCTTCATTTTGGTCCTCAGCCTCAGGCTCTTGCGGCCTGAATCCCTGTTGAAAATCGTGTTCTTCCGGAGCTCTTCGGCCCCTGGTCGCCTATTCCCTAATATATGTCACAGCCGCGTGACAGGAAGGCCAAATATTGTGAACCGGCAGCCCTTTCATTGTGCGGCGCACACGTTTCTTGGGCATCTCGCTCTCACACGGCTACGTCAGGGTGCACGTCACTATCCGACGCACTGTCTCGATCGGGTTCCGTTTTGCAGTAAACACGGGGTGAAAACGGTTGAGCGCGGGCTCGGTTCCCCGGGGGAGACCGGCCTCTTGATCGACTGGAAGTAGCGATGTACCGCCGCCTCAAGCGCCGAGGATGTCGTGGACCTCGAGCGGCTTGTCGACCTGGTTGAACCACTCGGCGCGATTGGCCGCGCGGCGACGTCCGCGCTCGTCGAGCGGAAGCTTGAGCTGGCGGAGCAGGCTCGTCACCTCCTCCCGTGCGGTGAGATGGCCGAGATTTGGCCGCATGCCGAGCGTGGCCTCGTCGATCTCGTCCAGCGCGGTCAGACCGCGCGGGAAGAACTCGCGATAGACGACCCGTTCGGCGAAGCCGTCGACGTAGCGGAAGCCGAGCCGCAGCGACAAATCCTTCAACCCATCGGCAACGAGCTGCTTGTTGCGGGAGCCGAGCATCGACAGGCGGTTGCGCACCACGATCCAGTCGGTGGTCGCACCGTCGAGCTGGCGGCGCTTGCGCCTGACATCCCGCACCATCTCCGCGTAGTGGCTCTCGCCTGTCACCGCGTAATTGGCGGGATCGACAGTGCCGAGCACATCGAAATCGAGGAAGCTGTCATTGATCGGGGTCACCAGCGTGTCGGCCATCGAGTGCGCAAGCCGCATCAGGTAGCTGTCGGTGCCGGGCGTATCGATGACGATGAAGTCGAAGCTGCTCTCGACCGCCGAGACCGCCTCCATGAACTGAAGGAACTCCGAATTCTCGTTCTCGGCAACCTGCATCGTTTCGCCAAGCTTGATGCAGCGATGCAACGGCAGTTCGAGGTCGAGCTTGGTTCGGCGCGCCCAGGCGGAACGGTTGTCGATGTAGTGAGTAAAGCTCTGCTGACGGCAGTCGAGGTCGATGGTGGCGACGCGCTGGCCGGCTTTGAGAAGCGCGACTGCGATGTGCAGGGCGGTAGTCGACTTGCCGGAGCCGCCTTTCTCGTTGCCGAGCACGACCACATGCGCCGAGCCGGACTGGCCTTGGCTAGCTTGCACAAGCATCGCGATCCTCAACACCCCTAACGAATATCTTCGAGTTGGCCGCGTCTGCGGTCAAGTGAAATGCGTGACAGGCAAGACAAATCGCGGCGCGCTGACCTTCATCATGAATCGCGGCGCCGCTTCGCGTCTGTGATCCAGCCCACAATGCCGCGACGCTTGCGCGGCTTTGCGCGGGATGCTGTGCCGCATCCGGATGCATGGCGTCCATGGTCGCCGCTTGTTAAGGTTAGCCTGCCGGGCGCCGGAACGCGCCCGTCGATTCCCAATCCCGTCGAGTTCTGATGTCACGCAGCCCCTTGATCGCCCGCACGGTCCCCACCTTGCGACGCGCCGTCGACAATCTTCGCAAGCGAAAGGCGACGATCGCGCTGGTCCCGACCATGGGAGCGCTCCATGACGGCCATGTGTCGCTGGTGCGCCTGGCCAAGCGGCGCGCGAGCCGCGTCGTGGTGTCGATCTTCGTCAACCCGACCCAGTTCGCTCCGACCGAGGATTTTGGCGCCTATCCGCGAACCTGGAAGGCCGATCTCGCCAAGCTCGCCGCCGAGGACGTCGATATCGTCTGGCATCCCGGCGCCGAGGCCATGTACCCGGAGGGCTTTGCCACCCGCATCATGCCGGAGGGACCGGCGCTGGCTGGCCTCGAGGACCGCTTCCGCCCGCATTTCTTCGCCGGCGTCGCCACCGTCGTCGGCAAGCTGTTCACCCAGTGCCGGCCGGATGTCGCGATCTTCGGCGAGAAGGATTTTCAGCAGTTGCGGGTGGTGGCGCAGATGGCCCGCGACCTCGAGCTCGGCGTCAAGGTGATCGGCTCCCGCACCGTGCGCGAGCGCGACGGGCTCGCGATGTCCTCGCGCAACGTCTATTTGTCGCCACAGGAGCGGCAGACCGCAACCACGCTATACCGCGTCATGAAGGAGAGCGCCGGGCGCATTCGCGCCGGCGAAGCGGTCGCGCCCGCAATGGCGCGCGGTGCCGCGATGATCACGGCGGCCGGCTTTGAGCTCGACTATTTCGAAGTGCGCCATGCAGCGACCCTGGCACAGGTCAGCTCGCGCAACGACGGACCGTTGCGCATCCTGGTCGCGGCCAAGCTCGGCACCACCCGGCTGATCGACAATATCGCGGTTTAGAGCAGCCCGAGATCGCGCAGTTCGCGCCGCATCGGCTCCGGCATCGCCGCGATCGAGCCGGCGGCGGACTTGCCGAGATCGGGCGGCACCGAATCGTCGGCGAGATAGCGCCAGCCCTGGAACGGGCGCATCGGCCGCGGCGACACCGGAATCACCTTCGGCTGCATCACGATCCGGCAGCGCCCGATGCCGTCCTTGTCGCGGAACGGCTCGATGCCGATGATCTTTTCGCGCGCGGCGACCTCGCCCTTGATCACCCAATAGAGCGACCCGCCCGACAGGATCTCGGCGTCGCGCTTGGGCACCATGCGGGTGATGTGGATGTGATGTTGCGGCAGACCCTTCTTCTTGGCGGTCTGCATCCGTTCGGCGGTCCACTCCTTCAATTCCTTGACGGATTCGCAGCCGACGGCGAGCTTGATCAGATGTAGTGGCATGCCCCAGCATTAGCCGGACAGCCACGCATTTGGAATGCCGATCTACTTGTTATCCGCAGCCGGGGCAGCCGCGGCCGGCGGCGTGAGCGGAACCGGTGCTGCCGCCGGCGCCCGCGCAGCCTTCGGCGCAGGCGGCTTCTTCGCGGCGGGAGCTGCGGCCTGCGCCGAGGCCGCTGCGGGGGCGCGCGGAGCCGCCGCGTTTGCGGTGGGCGCCGCCTGACGCGTCGGCGGCTCGGGATTCATGATGCTGACCGGCGGCGTCGACGAGGCACTCGGGAACTCGGCATTGGTCGGCTTGCCCGTCGGCATCGACGGCGGCAGTCCCGCAAGTGCGGCAGTGGCCGGCAACGATTGCGCTGCTGCAGGCGCATTCCAGGTCGGGGCGTAGCGCGCGACCAGCGTGTCGTAGAGATGGGAATCCATGTTGGCGGCGACCTGCTGCTGGTCGGTCAGCGAGCGGAAGGCCGCACAGTCGAACTGCGTACAGCCGTCGCGCACGACCAGTACCTGCGCGACCAAGCCATAGCGATCACGCTCCAGCGATTTGCGCAGCACCTTGATGTCGGGCGTCAGGCTCTTCTCGGCGGTCGCGGCATCGCCGAGCGCCGTCAGACGGTCGATCCTGGCCGCGGTCGTGGAGACGGCCGCAGCGGCCACGTCCGGCGCGCCGAACAGCGCCTTCTCGCAGCCCATGGCCACGGCATCGCCGGCGAGATCGTCGAGACAGGACAACGCCGGCAGGCTCGCGGTCATCGCCGCCTGTGCGCGCGCCTCGGTCGGCGTGGTCTGCCCCGCCGGTCCATCGACGCGCACAACAGCAGCCAGCGCGATGGCAATGGCGAGCAGCGCAAGGACGGTCAGCGCGCCGTTGGCGACCGATCGTTCGGCGCGCAGCAGCGTGACCAGGAGGATCAGCCCGAAGAAGCCGGCAGCCGCCAGCATCATCCACATTGGAAAGGCCGGCGAGCGCCAAATTTGGTCGAGCGACGAGGCCCATGCCCAGTTCATGCGCGACGTCCCCTCACGCGAGCAGAGAGCGAATGGTCAAAGCGAGTACCGAGAGTCGGCAACTGCCCCCGGCCCACCTTTTGAAGGTGAAGCGGGCCTTTTGACGGCGGCAGAATACAAATTCCCGGGGACGCGCCAATGCGCGGATAGCGTCGGCCTTCAGGACAGCGCGAGCTGGCTTTCCTTGGCGACACGTTCGAAGGCTTCGGTCGAGCTCTTGATCCGGTACTGACAGTCGTCACCATCGGTCGGCAGGAGGCGGATGACCTCATACGAACCGCTGGCAGCGGGGCGTGCGACATTGCTGGCGGTGAACAATACGCGCGCGCCAATAGGGAATTTGTGCTTCAACACCCTCTCCATCACTCAAACAACGCCTGCCACGCCCATGGTCCCACTGCGTCGGCCGGCCGGAAACCCGGCCGCTGTATAGCATGCGACGAGCGTTTTTGGCCAGCAGTATGCGACATGGCAAACGTGCGAATTTTGCAGTTATTTCAGAGTGATGCCGTCAGCCGACGATACCGCTGGAACCGGTTCTTCCGGGGGTATGTGGCAAACGGCCGTCGGGGCTGGCGTGATCCACCACCTTGGGCGGTTCCTGGGCCGTGAGGTCCCTCTCCCTGCCGACCATCCTAGCATGGAGCGCCGCCGGCTTGCTCGACGTCGAGCGAGGCCGATCACCGCAGATTACACGTTCTCGAACTTTTCGATGACAAGCGTTTCGGCGAGCGCGTCCCGGGTCCATTCCTGGAACGCCGGAAGCGCCAGCATCGTATCCATGTAGGCCTTGGTCTCCGGCGTGACCTCAATCGCGTAGGTGCGAAAGCGGTGCACGACCGGAGCATACATCGCATCCGCCGCGCCGAAGCGCCCGAACAGGAACGGTCCATTGGCGCCATACCGGGCCCGGCATTCGCGCCAGATCTCCTGTACGCGCGCGATATTGGCCTCGGCGTCCGCCGACAGCGTCACGGGGCGCACCGGGCGGTGCAGGTTCATGCCGCATTCGTTGCGAAGGGCCATGAAGCCGGAATGCATCTCGGCGCACACCGAACGGGCATGGGCGCGCGCGGCGGCCTCGTCCGGCCACAACTTCACTTCCGGATAGCGCTCGGCGATGTATTCGATGATGCTGAGCGAATCCCACACCGTGATGTCGCCATCGACCAGCACCGGCACCTTGCCGGAGCGGCGGAACGAGATGATCTGCTCCTTGTCCGCGGGATTGTCGGTGTAGAGCGGGATGAGGGTCTCCACGAACGGAATGTCGTTGGCGCGGAGCGCGAGCCAGGCCGCATCGACCATGACGAGTAATTCTTGTTGCCGATTGCGAGTTTCAGCGCAGCCATGTCATCAGTCCTTCTCGATACGCCTTGAAGCGAGCCGCTTTTAACGCCATCGCCTGCCGCCAATCAATCGTTGCTGCACCTCGCCATGCGTGGCAAGCGTTGCGATCCTCTCCAGGAGACTGACATGAGCAGGCATTGGGTCGACATCACAGCCGTCGGCTTCTTCATCATCGAATGGCTGGTCTACGCCCTGACGCTGGAGCATTCGGCCTATGGCCGCGACAGCCTGTCGGCGCGCATGAACCGCTACCGCGAGGTGTGGGTGCGCCGGCTGCTCGACCGCGACGCGCGCATGGTCGACATGCAGATCATGGCCTCGTTGCAGAACGGCACCGCCTTCTTCGCCTCCACCAGCCTGATCGCGCTCGGCGGCGCGCTGGCGCTGCTGCACGCGACCAACGACGCGATCACGATCTTGAGCAAGCTGCCGATCGATCTCAGTACCTCGCCGGCGATGTGGGAGCTGAAATGCGTCGGCCTCGTCCTGATCTGCGTCTATGCCTTCTTCAAATTCGCCTGGTCGTACCGCCTGTTCAACTATGTCGCGATCCTGTTCGGCGGCATGCCGGCAGCCTCGCAGCGTGACACGCCGGAGGCCGAAGCTCATGTGATCCGCACCTCGCGCCTGTTCGAATCCGCCGGCCGCCATTTCAACCGCGGCCAGCGCGCCTTCTTCTTCGCACTCGGCTATCTCGGCTGGTTCGTCAGCCCCTGGGTGTTGTTCGTGACCACGGCAACCGTGGTGATCGTGACTTGGCGGCGGCAATTCGCCTCGAGCGCGTGGGAAGCGATGGCGCCGGAGGTGGTGAATGGCGAGGAGACGCGGCGCGGTCCCTGACGCGCTCGTGTTGCGGCTCTGCAGTGCACCGCTGAGTAGCGGTGCGTCCACAAGAGCGAATGTGGCGCACCCTCTCTCCACATCGTCATTGCGAGCGCAGCGAAGCAATCCAGAATCCCTCCGCGGCGGCAGACTGGATTGCTTCGCTGCGCTCGCAATGACGGAGCATGAGGCGGCAGCGCCACTTTTCCAGCTCGCATCTTGAATTGCGACCATAGCTTCGCACCTTCGCGGCGCATTTTGCCCGAGTCTGGCCACTTCACCCTCTTGTCCCAAGAGGCACAGGGAAGTCTGCGGTCATAGTCCTAAGCCGGCGTCTCGATCTGCTATGTGCAGCGATTGCCGCATGGAACTCCCGAAAGTCGCTTTGATCTATCTCAATTCTCTTACAGGCGCGGGCATCAACTTGAGAGAGTCGCGTCCATCGCTCCGCCGCGCCGGCTGGGCGGTTGGGCGCTTCCAGGGAGCTCGATATGATCAAGTCGCTCGCAATTGCCACATTCGCCTTCTGCTTCGCAGTATCGGCTCAGGCGATGACACCTGCCCCGATTGCACAGCCCGAAAGCCTCGTTACGGAAGTTGCTGCTGCCTGCGGCGTCGGTAGGACACGTATCAACGGCGTGTGCGTAGCACGGACGACGGTCCGTCATACCCGTCGGGCGGTCCGCAGATGTGTGAGAGGAACAACGTGCTGATTGCTTGTCCTTCAGGACAATACCGCAAAGTGGTCTCGCCATGATTAAAATAGAAGAGTACCGACCCCAACGGTACATCAACGGCCCCCGGCCTCAGCCCTCCAGACTGAGGCCGTCTTGCGCCTGAAAGGTTGGCCGGACCGGTCACCTTGTCGGAATTATCGACCCGGCAACAGCATGAAACCGCAATGCTGATGCCAGCAGGCCAACAAAATCAAAACTCGAGAGCACGCTTCCATCGTCAATTGGCCAAGCCGATGCTGGAGGTGAATAGCGCAGACACACAAAGCAAATGTTTACGCAATTTACCACTCGACCATCAACGCGATGGTCTTCATTTTCCCATCTGATAATTGCCTTGCGCGCCTTGTTTGGTCGGATGCTCGGAATGGTCCTTTCGCAGCGGAGGTGGCCGGCATGTCCGAAATGGTAGAAGTGCTCGCCGGAACGAGTTTGTTTCTGCTCGCCTTCTCGCTGCTGATATTCGACATACCTCGCTACACCTTATCGCTGGTGTCTCTTGCTCTGTTCAGCTCGAAGCGGCGAAGCGCCAGTGGGACGGTTTGCCAAGCGACGGTAAGCGTGATTATCCCGACATTCAACGGCGGCTCCGGGCTTGCTCCTTCGATCAGCTCGCTGCGCCGGCAAACCCTGCGACCTGTCGAAATCATCGTCGTCGACGACGGCTCCACCGACGAAACACGCGCGGTCGCGGAGCGGGCGAGAGCGCAGGGGCTGGTTGACATGGTCATCTGCCATGGGACCCGCTGCGGCCGCAGCGCTGCCATCAACGCTGCAGCACGGTTTGCCCGCGGCGATCTTCTTCTGACCGTAGATGCCGACACTGTCTTCGAACCGAGCGCGGTTGAGCGCCTCGCGGCTGCGTTCGGCGATCCGCTCGTCGCCGGCGCAAGTTGCAACATCGCGATCAGCAATGAGCGCGATTCGATATGGACAGGACTTCAAAGCGTCGAATACCTGATGTCGATCACTGCGGGGCGGTCGATCCTCGACGTGGTCGATGCGATCGCGTGTCTGTCCGGCGCCTGTTCCATGTATCGCCGGGATATTTTTGCGCGACAGGGCGGGCTCGATGTCGGCCCGGGAGAGGATATGGAGTACACCTTGCGGCTCCGCAGACTCGGCTATGTCATTCGGTTCGTGTCCGACGCCTGGGCGGAAACAGCCGGCCCCGCAAGCGGCATCAGTCTGTTGCGCCAGCGCGCGCGCTGGGATCGCGATGCTCTGCGCATCCGTTTCATGATGTATGGCGAGCTGAGTTTTCGCCATCCGCTAGAGCGTTTACCGGACACGATCCAAAGGCTGGACTTCATCGTCTTCGATCTCGTTCCGACGCTCAGCCTGCCGTTCTACTTGGCCTACATTGTGCTGTTGTTCGGCCCGGATGCCGTGTTGTTTCTCTCGGCGATCTACCTGCTGCTGCTCTGGATCTCGGTATTCACTATGGCACTTGTGTTCGCCCTATTCCAACGATCCGTCGGAAACTTTGGCTGGAAGATGGCGCTGATCTTTCCCTTGTACCAGGGCGTCTATCTGAAGTGCGCGCGGTTTTTTTCCTACTCTTCGGAAATCATCTTTGCCTCGTCGCGGAACGATGATTTCGTGCCACCGCGCGTTCGCCGTGCACTATTCGGAGATCGGACAAAAGAGGTGGCCAAATGACGGTGGCCCTGACGCGACTCGATCCGCATATTCCCGATCCTATCGAGAGCCGTCGGCGCGCGGCCGGACGGACCGTCCGCGCCGCCTATGCGACAATCGTATTCGGCATACTCGCATTCTTTGTCGTCTATTTCGGGAGGCCAATTCTCTATCTCGGCGGCCCGGGCAGCGTGTCCTCGCCAAGATATTTGGTTTCACTGCCCTACATCGTGCAGATCAACAGCATCACCGTGGTGAGAGGTGGATCGGTCAAGGCAGGCGAAGAAATCGGAAGGGTGCGGTCTCCGCAGCACGATGAAATCGTCGCTACTTATATGCGCTCGCTCGCGGACATCGCCGGCCGCAAAGCGGAACTGCGTGTCAAAGCCCGGGTTGCGCGCAGAATCTCTCGACGCGGCGCGCTCACATCTGCAGCTTGCTGAGGAAGCTGTCCAACTTATCGCAACCTCATCGGCCGCGAGCCTGAATTACCGCATTGACATGTCGCGGGAGCGCGCCCTGGCGAACAAAGCCGTGGTCTCGCAGGAGGCGGAAGCCGCCGAGGCCAGCACTCAATTGGCCGCTCTCGACGAATTCAGCCGGCAACTTTCTGATCGCCTCGAAAAGGTTGAAAGCAGCTTTGCCGACGGAAGAATCTTTTCACCCATAGCTGGCATCGTCGCGAACAATCCAGCGCGTGCCGGCCAGTCACTGGTGGCGGGCACTCCGATCGCAGAAATTCTCGACCCCACCGATGTCTTCGTCGACTGGTACGTTCCCAACGAACGCCTGTCCGACCCGAAAGTCGGCAACGAAGTCTTTGTCCTGTTCGGCAACCGGCGAATTCTGGGCGAGATCGTGGAAATTCTGCCGGTGTCAGACGTGTACCCCGGAGCGGGCTCATCGGCGGCGCGCGAGCGTACCGCCTCGCAAATCGCGCGAATTCAGTTCAGCCCAGGCGCGCATCCCCCGGCGCTGAACTCGGCCGTCGACGTTCACATGCACTACACACAACTCAGCGCGCGCATCGCTTCCATGCTGGTGAAACTATTCGGGCTCGACGAGCTGTGAGAGGGAGCGAGGTGCAGCATGCAGATCGAAGCGAACCAAACGGGTTGCCCGGCTTGCGGCTCCTCCGCGCTGATGTTGTTTCCAGTATTCCACCACATGATCTGCGCCTATGTTGGTCCGGAGTATGACTTCACGCCAAACATCGCGGGATATACGTGCCCGAAGTGCTGCCGCGACATTGTGTCGGCCGACCCAGCTTGCGAGATCGTGGGCACTAGCGCGCGGTGCACAAGGTGTTGGGTCGAGATGGTGGTGTCCCCAGCGTGTGCTCCGGCTGGCTTGTAAGGATTAGCGGCGATCTCGGCTTATCCGTCGCTCAAGTGCGACTGCGGCGAGCAGAGTTGGACAGAGAATAAGCATAGGGTAGCTTCAGCAGCCAGGTAGAGCTGCCTTGGTCGGTAGCACGATGCCCGACTGTAACTACGATAGTTTCAACGGTCTCGCCTGTCTCCACAGGGCGAGTGAAGTTTGAGACAAATGGTTGCAACTCAACAGCGCATCGGTCAACAATGCCGCGCGAGTTGACGAAGGCGGAATTTTCACCACTTTTCCCAAGCGCGCCCGCGCTCCCACACACGGCGTTCTGGACCCAACGCGGTTGGCCGACATTGTGGCGATGGTCGCCGAGCAGGCACAAACTGCATAGACACCCGGTCGTAGCGGAGGCATCATAGCACCCGGTTGGCGTGTATCGGAGGACACCATGATCAGCTTGATCCGCGTTTTCGATATCGCCGTACTCACGTTGGGCATGTTCAACGTCTTGCTGGTGGCATTGATTATCTTTGCATTTTGATGCTCCCGCCGACGCGGCAATCGCCGTGCACGCGCGGCGGCTGCGCTTCAATTTCGCCGCCCGACTCAGGCTGAGGTTGTATTCGCTGCCGGCGTCTCGTCTGTGGCGGTTTGACAGGCGGCGCCGTGACGAAGCTTTGCAGCGCCGCTCGTCGGCACGAAGCTTTGGGCTCACAGAGAGCAATCCGCCCTGCCCTTGGCCTCTCGCACCCGAACGCTGCCGCGTCCACCGCAAGCCGGCTCGCGAACATGACGACCACAAGATCGCCCCTCAAGGATGAGCCGGGATGGCCAACACATACGCCGTGTCCGAATTTCGGCAAAGTGGAATATATTTGCGAAGATGGATTGACAGCAGAGCGACAAAGCAAGGCCGTAGCCCAAGCGAGAGTTTAGCCGCCGAAATCCCGCGGGCTGAACGGCAGGTCCATCACCTTCCATTCCCCGTATTTGTCGGCCGGCAACATCTTGTAGGGCTGGCAGGCCTGAAGCGCGCTCATGGCGGACTTCACGAGCGCGACGCCCTTTGCGGACGGCGGGGCTTCGATCAGGATCGGCTCGCGCGCCAGCGTGCCGTCGGTCGCGAGCACGGTGCGCAGCTTGATGTTGACGTTGTCGGTCGGCGCGACCCCAGCCGGCAGCTTGGCGCAGCTTCGCAAATGACGACGCAGCTCGGCGATGATTTCGACCGGCAGCTTCGCCGCGATTGAATCCTTGGCATCGCCGCCATCGTCTTTGGGGGCGTCTTTCGGCAGCTCCGTCGGAAATTCCGGCGGCAGGCCCAGCATGACGCCGTATTTGACAGTGACGTCGGGCTCCGGCGCCTGATAGGACGGCGGCGGCGCGGCCTCCGGGTGCTGCATCGCTTGTGGCAGTAGCTGTGGCGCCGGGGGCTGCGGCGTCGCCTGAGGCGGCGGCGACTGCGATGGCTGAGGCTGTGGCTGTGGAGGCTGCGGTTGCGGCTGCGCATTTGCCTCGCGCTGCTGCGGCGTCTGTGAAGGCTGTGGCTGCGGCTGTTTCTGCTGCGGCGGTTCAGGCGAGGCCTGCTGCTTCGAGGACTGTGCCGCAGCCTGCTGCTTCGCCTCGGGCTTCGGCGCGGCCGCCGCCTTGTCCTTATCGTTCAAATCGAACTTCGGCAGTTTCAGGTCAGGGGTCGGCTCCGGCGGCTTCGCCTTGAGTTTTTCCCCGGTCTTCTCCTCGGCTTTGGCCTCCTCCTGCTTCACCTGCTCCGGCGTCACGATGCTGACGGAAACCGATTCGGGCGGGCTGGCGTGAAACGGATGGACTTCGCTGATCACGATGATCAGCGCGACCAGCGTCAGATGGGCGATCGCCGACGCTGCAATGTCCGTCCGTATGATCTTCCGCAGTTCCATCGCCTGACTTCAGGTTGCCAAGCTGGTCCTAGCATACGGCAGGCCCCTCTCAATCCCATTTTGGCGCGAAGGCGAAATCGGTCAGGCGGCCCCTGGGACTGGCCAGCGCGGCGATCTGGGCCATCTCGTCGTCCGAAAGCTCGAAATCGAAGATCTCGATGTTTTCCGACAGGCGTTCGACGCGCGAGGTGCGCGGGATCGCAGCGACATTCTGTTGCACCAGCCAGCGCAGGCAGACCTGCGCCGGCGTCTTGTGATGCAGACGCCCGATCTCGGCGAGCGTCCGGTCGGTCTTGATCCGCCCCTTGGCGATCGGGCTGTAGGCGACCAGCGCGAGCCCGTGCTGATCGCAGGCCGCCCTCACCTTCGCCTGGTCGAGATAAGGGTGGTATTCGACCTGGTTGCAGGCCAGCGGCTCCGGCGACAACGCCACCGCCTGCTCGATCAGCGCCACGGTGAAATTGGAAACGCCGATGTGGCGGGTCAGGCCCATGCGCTTGGCATGCGACAGCGCGCCCAGCGTCTCCTCCAGCGGCACGTGCGAATTGGGCCAGTGCAGCAGCAGGAGATCGACGGAGGGAAGTCGCATGCGCGCCAGGCTCTCCTTGACCGAGCGCTCGAGATCGTGGGGCGCGAAATGATTGGTCCAGACCTTTGTCGTCAGGAAGATGTCGTCGCGGCGCACGCCGGAGGCGCGCAAGCCGTCGCCGACCTCGCGCTCATTCTCGTAGACCTGTGCGGTATCGATGTGGCGATAGCCGAGCCGCAGCGCCTGCTCGACCACACGGGTGCACATGCGCCCGCTCAGCTCCCAGGTCCCCAGCCCGATCGCCGGTATCCTTGCGCCATTGGTCTCGACGAACAGCATGAGGAATCCTCTCTGTCGCGGTCGCCCCAAATCATGATCCAGGCGTCATTATGAACCCGGCTGGCAACACTGCCAACGGGCGACACCGGCCGCCGGGTCGGATCTTGCGCGCAATGCTAACGGGAGGTTCGTGCCAGGCCTTGACGTCAGGCCTTGACGTCAGGCCTTGAGGTCAGGCCTCGAGCTCAGGCTTTGGCAAGCGCCTGGAATACGGTGTCAGGCGCATGCGCGATCACAGCGAGCAGCGCGCGGGCGGGTCCCCGCGGGGCCCGCTTGCCCTGCTCCCAATTGCGGATGGTCTCGACGGGAACGCCGAGCTTGGCCGCGAACTCCATCTGGGTCAGGCAGGCACGGCGGCGCAAATCGCGCACGGCGAGCGAGCTGGTGTCGGGCGGCGCTGCGTTAGGTACGGGCTGGATTGGAAACGGCTGGACCGGAAACTCCCGCCCATCCCGCAACTCGACAATCCGTCCGTCCGCCTTCAACCGCACACGCATGCTCATTCCCCCAAGCAAGGCGATGATGCGGCAGCTCGCTTAAGTTCGGATTAAAGATGATGGCTGCGTATACGGTCTCGTGCCCCGGACGCAGCGCAGCGCTTCTTCAGCGGTGCGCTGCAGAGCCGGGGCCCATGTCGCTGCAATACTGTGCCGCTTCTGGGTCCCGGTTGCGCAGCAACGCCAAGGGCGTTGCAGCGCGCCGGGGAGACGAGAGTGCGTGTAGCCCTACCTCAACCCGAACCACAACGTCGCGATGCCGAGGAAGGAGAAGAAGCCGACGACGTCAGTGACCGTTGTCACGAACGTGCCGGAGGCCACGGCCGGATCGGCCCTGACACGTTCGAGCGCCATCGGGATCAGGATGCCTCCGAGTGCGCCGGCGAAGAGGTTCACGATGATGGCGAGCCCGATGACCAGGCCGAGGCCCGGGATCCTGAACCAGGCCACCGCAGCGACGCCCGTGATCACGGCAAAGGCGAGACCGTTGACGAGGCCGACCAGGCCCTCGCGCACCACCACGCGCCAGGCATTGGAGGAGCCGAGCTCGCGCGTCGCCAGCGCCCGCACCGCGACCGTCATGGTCTGGGTCGCGGCATTGCCGCCCTGGCTTGCGACGATCGGCGCCAGCACGGCGAGCGCCACCATCTTCTCGAGCTGCCCCTCGAACAGGCCGAGCACGGACGACGCCAGAAAGGCGGTGGCGAGATTGACCAGCAGCCAGTTGAACCGCGCGCGTGCAATGGTGAACACGGTGTCGGACAGCTCTTCGTCGCTGTTGACGCCGCCGAGCGCCTTGAGGTCCTCGTCCGCCTCTTCCTCGATGACGTCGACGACGTCGTCGACGGTGATGACGCCGACGAGGCGGTCCTGGGTGTCGAGCACCGGGGCTGCGACGAGATTGTACTTGCCGAACATGCGCGCCACCTCCTCCTGGTCCTCCAGGACGGAGACGCGGCGGCGATCCTCGTCGGTCAGCTCGGCAAGCGCCACCGGGCGGCGGGCGCGCAGCAGCACGTCGAGCGAGACCGCGCCCTGCCAGTGCTGCTCCTTGTCGACGACGTAGATCTCGTAGAACCGGTCGGGCAGATCCGGCGTCTCGCGCATGTAGTCGATCGCCTGCCCCACGGTGAAATCCTGCGGCACGGCGATGAACTCGGTCTGCATCCGGCGGCCGGCGGAGTTCTCCGGATAAAGCAGGCTGCGCTCGAGCACGACGCGCTCCTTGAGCGGCAGCTTCTCGAGGATCTCCTCCTGATCGGCCTGATCGAGCGTTTCCAGCAGCTCGACCGCGTCGTCGGATTCGAGCTCGCGCACACCTTCCGCGACCGTCTGCGGCGGCAGTTCCTCGAGGATCTCCTCGCGCACGCCCTCGTCGAGCTCGTTCAGCGCGGAGAAGTCGAAATCGCGCCCCGTCAGCTCAACCAGGCGGACCCGATCGTCGGGCTCGAGAGCCCCAATGAGATCGCCGAGATCGGCCTCGTGCAGCTCGGCAACGCAAGCGCGCAGCGCGGCGCTGTCGCCGGCCTCGATCGCATGGGTAATTTCCGCGACGAATTCGTGACGAATTTCGCCGTCTTCATTGCGCATCGGCACGTGGTCGAGTACCGATTCCGCGGCAGATGCGGCACCGTCCAGATGTTCATCCATGGCGCGCCTCGCCGTTCGACAGGTTGGAACGAGTGGTCTGAGCTGACGGTTCAGGCAATACCCACAAGGCAACTCTGAGCGCAATGACAAAGATGCTTCGACTGAGGTGGACCTCGATGTCGGCAGGCGCAGCCCTCGCCGCCCTCACCGGCATCGCCTCGAGTGAAGCCGCCGAGTGCCCGCGCAAGGACGCGCTCGGCACCTCCCGCATTCTGAGCGTCGACGCCAAGACCGCGCCGCGCGTGGGCCTGAAGAGCTTTCCGCAGACGCTGGAGCTTGCCGATCACGAGGTCGTGCTGACCTTCGACGACGGCCCGCATCCGCCGACGACGTCGAAGGTATTGGTGGCACTGGCGCAGGAATGCGTGCGCGCGACCTTCTTCCTGATCGGCCTGCACGCCTCCGAACGCCCTGACATGGTCAAGCGCATCGCGCGCGAGGGCCACAGCATCGGTCACCACACCTTCTCGCACCCGTTCATGGCGCGCATTCCGTTCGACAAAGCGAAGAGCGAAATCGACCGCGGCATCGCGGCCGTCGAGCTGGCTCTGCACGGCACCTCGACAACGACGCCCGCGACCCCGTTCTTCCGCTTCCCCTATTTCGAGGCGACGCCAGCCGAGCTCGACCTGCTCCAGTCCCGCGGCATCGTGGTGTTCGGGGCCGACCTGTGGGCCAGCGACTGGAACGAGATGACGCCGGAGCAGGAATTGAAGCTCGTCACGGAGCGGCTCGCCGCCGCCGGCAAGGGTATCATCCTGTTCCACGATCCCAAGGCGCGTACGGCTGCGATCATGCCGGCCTTCCTGCGGTATCTGAGGGAGAACCGCTATCGGGTGGTTCACGTCGTGCCGGCGGGCGCATCACAGAAGAGTGCCGACGCGCATTGATGCCGGAATGTCACGCCGGTGCAAAATGGGGTGATTTGGGCCCTATTAACAGTCTGTTCATGCTACGCCATGCAAGTATCAAGGGGACTTGTCGCGGCAGGGTTCTGGGTAACGGTTCTTGCGCCTGAACCGTTTGCTGATGTCTCCGACCTACTATGGCGGCAATCGCGTAAGAGGGCAGACCGGGTTCATGATCGGAAGTAGCGTTGTTGCTCGGACGCGATCGTGGATCGTCCTTTGCCTTGGCAGCTTTCTTGGCGGATTCCTTGGTGTCCTGACCATCGGCTCGCCGGCCATTGCGGCCGACTGCCCCGGCCATCCGGACGCGCTCGGGACCTCCCGCACGCTCGTGGTCGATCCGCACGAGCATCCCCGCATCGGCACCATGCAGTACCGCGAGACGCTGCCGCTGAAGGACCATGAAGTCGTCCTGACCTTCGACGACGGTCCGTTGCCGAAATATTCCAACCAGGTGCTGCAGATCCTCGCCGACGAGTGCATCAAGGCGACCTTCTTCATCATTGGCGAACAGGCCAAGGCGAACCCGGAAGGCGTGCGCAAGCTGGTCGCAGCGGGCCATACCGTCGGCACCCACAGCATGACGCATCCGCTCACAATGGACCGGATGCCGCTCGACAAGGCCGAGGCGCAGATCAATGGCGGCATCGAGTGGACATCGGCCGCAATGACCGATCCGTCCAAGCTCGCGCCGTTCTTCCGCATTCCCGGCCTGATGCGCGCCGACGGCGTCGAGAACGTTCTGATCTCGCGCGGGATCCAGGTCTGGAGCGCCGATTTCCCGGCGGACGACTGGCGCCATGTGTCGCCCGATCGCGTCTATCAGCTCGCAATCCAGCGGCTTGAGGCCAAGGGCAAGGGCATCCTGCTGCTGCACGACATCCAGGCCCGCACGGTGGCGGCGCTGCCGAAGATTATCCGCGACCTCAAGGCGCGCGGCTATCGCATCGTGCACGTGGTGCCCGCGACCGCCGAGCAGCCGGCGACGCCGACAACGCCGGTGGAATGGCTGCTGCATCCGCCGACCGAGACCACACCGATCGCGCGCTGGCCGGCCGTGCCGAATTTCGTGTTCGCGCAGACCAAGACGCTTCCGGCACCCTCGCTGGCCGACCTCAACGCACAGGCCGCGCACCAACCGCTGCTGCCGCGCAAGACCATGGCGCTCGCCAATGTCGCGGCCACCCTGCCCGTGCCTGGCCGCGATCTCTTTGCGATCCCGGAAGGCTCGGTCGAGGTGCTGCTGTCGACGACCTTGTCGCGGCGCGCCGCGACGCGCCTGGCAATGGCGGCCGAGAAGCCTCCGACGGCCAAGGTCAAAGCCGGCAAGTGGCACGCTCACCGCACCGCGCGCGCTGCTCATGGCACACCGAACCACGCCGCAGAGACCGAGGGCACTGCAGCCAAGAGCACTGCCCCCAAGAGCGCCGCGCCCAAGAGCACAGCGCCGCGCCCGACCCGTGTGGCAAGCCTGAAGAAGCGCGCGCAGTAGAGCTTACTGTCGCATGATGTTGGCGACGCAGAGCAATACGATCAGCGCCAGGAAGAACAGGTCCATATAGGACTTGACCTCGCCGTCGCGCCGCAGCCGGGCGACGTCAACCACGACCTGCTTGCGCACACTCGTTCCGCCAGTGCCCTCATTGAGCGGAGCCTGAAGGCGCTTGGTCTCGGCTTCCAGCTTCTCGATCTTCTGGTAAAAGTAGAACGCCCGCAGCGTCGAAGCTGCGCGCATGCCGGTATAGACCAGCACCAGGATCGCGATAATCGCCCGGTTCTGGTACTTCTCCATGAAATTCAGGCTGAAATAGACCATCGCCATGAATGCGAAGTTGGTCACGAAGCGATAGACGAAGCTTAAAAAGACCATGCGGGCTTAAGCCTTGAAGGGTGGCGCAACCGACCGTGTTGCAAATGCGGGGATCAGGAGCCCAGACCGGAACAGCCGGCCTGAATGCCATGCAGCCCCGTCTACGCCAACTTTGTTTCAACAAAGATACTATTGCCCCGGCAATGCCGCCTTTTAGCCACGCCCGGCCATAATGCAAGCCGGAGCCCCGGCCGTCGAGCCGTCCGCGCGCCTGTTGGCTGCAACGGCTCCTTGGAGATTTGGCGGAAGTCCCGATAGACTGGGGTCGCCACATGTGGGGTCTGCCGATGCCGAAGAAGGGAATCACCGGCCACGACGACTGGGTTCTGACCGAGGCGCTGGCGACTGCGCTGGTCGCGCTGGAGCAGCTCGACACCAAGCACCAGCCGAGCGCGCATATGGACGACATCCGCAAGATGCTCGCGAACGGCAAGGAGCCGGCGGCGGTGACCCTGCATCTCGCCCAGGCCAAATGCCGGCTTTTTCCCGACCTCGATCCGCTGGAGATCTACCGGGAATACGGCATCGGCGAGGAATATGGCTGAGGGCGCCGTTGACGGCCGGACCTAAGGCCCGCCGGCGACCGATCCGGCGATCACCATGACCAGCGCGGCCAAGTCGATCTTGCCGTTGACGATCAGCTCCTCCGAGGCTTTCGCGTCGTGCGCCCGTTCGACCTTCAGCGATTGCGGCCGGTTCGCCGCCTGCCGCTTCAGCTCCTCGACGATGGCTTCCGTGAGTTTCTCTTCCAGCATGGGCTTGTCCTCAGGCCGCCATCGCACGGCAGGATTGCGCGCAGGAGCGGCACATGGCGACGCACTCGTCCATGCCGCCGACCCGCTCGCAATCCTCGGCGCATTCGCTGCAAATTTCGGCGCATTCGCCGCATGTGTGCCGGTGATGCGGCGTATTGATCAGCATGAAATGCGCCGCCGTCCGGCACATTTCGGCGCACGCCATCATCAGGCGGAAATGCTTGGGCTCGACGTGCTTGCCGCCGGTCTCGAGGCAATGGTTCATCGCGGTGCCGAGGCAGGTCTGATAGCAGCTCATGCAGAGCGCGATGCAGCGCGTCATGTCTTCGGATTGAGCCATCCGGTGTCTCCATTGCTCGCCCCCTGCACCGGTCAACCAGGGGGATGTTGTGATCGTTCCTGCCGTCGTGCCGATTGTGACGTCCAGGGAACCTCGCAAAGCTAGCCGTAACGCCTGGCGCGCACCGCCCGGTAGCGAGCATCGGTCTGCGGCTTGATGAACAAGGCGGCCACGCTTGGATGGCGTTTGCGTATCTCGGTCTCGATCGAAACGACGCATCGCTCGATATCGTCGGCGCGCTTGTCGTCCGCAAATTCGATGCTGAGGGCCGCAACGATTTCGGCCGGCGACAGCTGCACCGTCAGCAGGCCGTTGGCCCTGAGCACGCCGGGCGACCGCCTTGCGATGTCGAGGACCGATCGCGCAAGTTCCGGATCGGCGGGCTCGCCGATCAGCAGGCTCTTGCTCTCGCGCGCGAGACCGATCGACACGATCGCCAGCAATATCCCGATCATGATCGAACCGATCCCGTCCCAGACCGGCTGGCGCAGCAATACGGCCGCGGCAGTGGCCGCCGCGGCAATGGCGATGCCGACCAGCGCCGCGCTGTCCTCGAGCAGCACCATGAATGCCGGAGGATCCTTGCTGCGAACGAAAGCCTGGTAATACCCGAACCGCTGGCCGTCGGAGCTGAAGCGCCGCAGGGCAACCAGCCAGGAACCGCCTTCAAACAGGAACGACAGCCCGAGCACCACGAAGCTGACGATCGGACTTTCGATCGGCTCGGGTGCGGCGACATGCAGAATGCCCTGATACAGCGAGACACCGGCGCCCAGGGCGAAGATCAGCAGCGCAACGATGAAGCTCCAGAAATACAGCTCGCGCCCATAGCCGAGCGGATGGGATTCGTCGGGCGAGCGGCTCGCGCGCCGGTAGCCGTAGAGCAGCAGGATCTCATTGGTCGTATCGACGAGCGAATGCACCGCTTCGCTCGTCATGGCCGAACTTCCCGTCCACGCGGCGGCGCCGATCTTCGTGACCGCGACCAGGACATTGCCGAAGAGCGCCGCATAGACCGCGGTCTTCGAGGATGATTCTGTTGCCAATGTCCGATACCCCGTTCCTCATGCCAGCCGCCGCGGCAGGCTGTTGTGGATCGTGCAGGCGGCGAGCGCGGCGTGGCCGAACGCGACCGATATCTGGTGCAGGTCGGTGACGACGTCGCCGATGCCGTAGAGCCCGTCGACCGAGCTGCGCTGATGGTCGTCGACTTTCAGATGGCCGTCTGCGGTGTGTTCGGCCCCAAGCGTCATCGCGAGATGCGAGCGCACTTCCGCACCCATCACCGGGTAGACCATCTCGAATTGCGCCGTCCGGCCATCGGCGAAGACGGCTTCAACGCCGTCGTCTCGCCGCCTCAGGCGCAGGCCGGGCGCGACGACGATCTCGACACCGGCTTCATTGAGCTCCGCTGCCGCGGGCTTCCCGTCATCCTCGCCCGTTGCCAGCAGCGTCACGTCGCGCGAGTAGCCGCGCATGAAGAGCGCCTTGCCGGCGGCGCGGTGAAGCGGACCGACGATGCCGATGCGACGGTCGATCGCCTCGAAGGCGTCGCAAACGGGACAGTAGCGCAACAGCCCGTCCGCGACGGCCGCGCGCCATTCGTCGAACGGCGGATGGGCGTCGACGATGCCGCAGGCAAGGATGACGGTGGCGGCCGTATGCGCGCCGCCGTTCCAGATCGCCTGAAAACCGTGATCGTGTCGTCGCAAGCTGGTGACCTCGGCATCAACGCGCGTGACCGCGAGCTCGCCCAGTTGCGCGGACATGCGCGCGAGCAGGTCAGTGCCGGAGAGGCCGTGGACGAAGCCCGGCACATTGTGACTGCGCGGGATCAGCGCCGCCCGGCTCGCGCCTGCGTCCACGACACAGACGCGGCGCCGAAATCGCGCGAGGTAGATCGCAGCCATCAGCCCGGCCGGGCCGCCGCCGACGATCAGGCAATCATACGGCTGATCATTCGCCATCATTTGGGGTTTGGATCCGACAGGCCCGCACCGGGCTCGCGAAGCTGTCCGCTCCGCGCCAGGCGGACCGCGTTGCCGAGTGCGCGCGCGACGTTCTGCACCTCCGTCTGGAATGCCCTGTCGTCATCGAGGTCGCGGTGCGAGGTGGCGTATGGCTCCATGTAGCCGACATAGCCATCGAGCTCGGCGAAGCGGCCCGCCGAGATCAACTGCATATCGGTCAACCAATCCGACAAGGCCCGGCGCACGCCCTCGGCACCGACCGCATCGCCGTGAACGACGAGGCCGAAATGACGGCCGGCGAGATGGCGCGGATAAGGCCAGCCCTTCAGCTCCAGCGCCTTCGCCTCGGCCGCCTTCTTGCCGTGGGTCGAGGTCGGATCGGGATTGCCGCCGTCGGCGCAGACCATGCGGTCCATCATCGCCTTCAGTCCGGCGGGTACGTGATACCAGTTCACCGGCGTCACGATCAGGATGCCGTGGGCCGCGACCCACAGCGGATAGATATCGTTCATCCAGTCGTCGGTCTGCCCCAGCGAATAGTTTGGATAGCAGCTGCACGGCCAGTGGCAGAGCGGCATCGCGGTTCCGACGCAGGATTTGCAGGGATGGATCGTCTTGCCGAACTCCGAGGCCAGGCGCGACAGGTCCAGGATGTCGACGGCAAACCCAAGCTCGGCAAAGACCGGCTCGGCGAGTTCGACCAGACGCCAGGTCTTGGACATCTCGCCGGGACAGGTGTGCTCGCTGCGGGCCGAGCCGTTGATGATGAGGATGCGCGGCGTCTCGTCCGCATCGTCATGGCGTCGCTGCGCCGCCAGGATCTTCGCGCGCGCATCGAGCCAGTCGATGGCGATGTCGTAATCGGGATCGGAGAATCCCGCGCCCGCCTTTCGCGTCAGCGGGGCCTTGCGTGAATCGCTGTAGGCGTCCCAGGCCGCGCCGACGATGGCGTCGAGCTCGCGCTGGAGCGGTGCAAAGGCGGGATCGACGAACCGGCTCCTGTAGCGGCGCTCGAAGGCCTCGCGCGAGAGCTTGACGGGCGGCATCCCCTTGCGAATGTCGGCTTCCGTCATGCTGGCTCCTCGCGAGGTCGGTACAGTTCGACCAACCCGGGGCGCAGCGCGCGGTTCCTTCTCGCTCTCCTCTCGTCGCCCTACTGGCGGACAACTTCCGGCGGCACATCGAACTGCGCGATGCGCTGGTCCAGCCGCCACAGTTCGATGCGGTGCACCAGCACGAGCGATGCGGCCTCGCGCTTGGCCTGCTCATCATCGTCGCAGACCAGGTTGATGCATCCAAACACATGCCCGTCCGGATCGATCTGGAACGCGCGGTAGTGCTTGATGCTCCGCATCGTCACCCTCCCCGTCTCGGGTAGACAGGTTCGCTCAGCCAGTCCGTCAGGTTCGAGGTCACCTCGTTCTGCTTGGCGCGCTGAAGCAGCATGTCGCGCTCCTTGCCGGGCGGCAGGCTGCGCGCACGCTCGCGAGCGGTTTGGGCGAATGCCGCCAACCGCTCCTGGAGCGATTGGGTCTGTTTCCTGCGGTTGCGTTTCGCGGTCATTGTACTTTCACAAAGCCCTTCAGATGGAAGGATTGGGATGGGAGGAATTGGCCCCGGCGGGAGGTCGGCGCCGGGGCCAGAGTTTCGTGCCGGTTGGGGCGGCCCAGCCCGGCAGTGTTGGCAGCTTCGGCCGCAACCGCAGGTTCCGGCATTTCAATAAGTTAACGGTGCGTGATTTTGCTGGTGCGAAACGAAACGGCCGAGCAGCGACGGATGCGCGCATTCCCTTCGCGCGCCGGCACTGCCTCGAGTGCGCCGGAACCGAAATGCTGATTCGCTTATTGATGAGGGACTTGAAGGAGGATCATCATGGTGAAAGCAGCATGGAAACAACCGGGTTCACCGATCGGCCGCAAGGGCCCGCGCAAGGCAAACCCCGCGTACAAGCGGCGGGCGCGCGAACGATGGACACCTGCGGACGTGAGCAAGCTGAAGCAGCTCGCAAAGGAAACACGCCCACGGGCGTCATGAGCATCAAGCTGCAGCGTCCGGTCGCGGCCATTCGCAGCAAGGCGCAGCGCGAAGGCATTTCGCTCAAGCCCGTCAACCGCTCGCCTTACAACAGGCGATCCAAAGCAGCGAAGCGGCGCTGAGCGAGGCACCCATCCCGGCGCAGCTAGACGTTTAGTGTCGTCGGCTCCTATTCCGACGGCGCGCGGTGCCGGAGATCCTGTCCTTCCCGGTCGTCGCGGAGGGCCTTGAGCTCCGAGCGCAACATCGCGCTTTCCATCACCACCCGGCGCACCTGGCGCGTGGCGTGATCAAGCTGGTCCGCGACCGCTCTGCGCTGCGCCCGGAGGGCGCGGCTTGCTTCGATCGCGCGCTCAGCGCGGGCAAGCAGGACGTCGTTCATGGAACGACAATACAGGATTCGGGACGAAACTGCCTTTACGTAAGTTACGTCAATTACTCAAAACCAGCCATCCGCTCAAAAGACATTCGCGAACGCTAACCTGGATCAAGTACGACCGTTCCCCAACCGAGCAAACGCTTAGCTCCGTCGATAGAGTTGCAGATAGCTCGGCGAGAACAGCGCCGCGTCCTTGAGCGCATCGAGATCGGTGATGGTCAGCGTGCGATCGCGCAGCACGATCAGACCGGAAGCACGCAACTCCTGAACCGTGCGGTTGAGATGGACCACCGACAGGCCGGTGGCGTCCGCAAGATCCATTTGCGTCACCGGCATCACGCAGGAATTGCCCTCGACCATGCCGACAGGACGCAGCCGCTCGATGATTTCGCAGAACAGATGGGCCACGCGTTCGAAGGCCACCCGGCGGCCGAGATTGATGGCCCATTCGCGCTGGATCGCGTTGTTGACAAGCGTCTCGCACCAGAACGCTTCCGCCAGCGCGCCGTCGCTCGCCACCAGACTCTCGAACCGCGCGCGCTTGATTTCGGTGTAGACGACCGGCGTCATCGCCGCGATGGAATGATCCATCACCGACAACAGGAACGCGTGCGCGTCGCAACTTTCGCCGGGAAAGAGAAAATTGACGATCTGGCGCCGCCCGTCCTCGAGCGTCTTGTAGCGGCAGAGCCAGCCCGACAGCACGAGGCGCACGCTGTCGACCGGATCGCCCTCCGAGATCAGATCCTCGCCCGCTCCTGCGCGCTGGATTCCCTCGAGCATTGCATATTCGAGCGAGGTGCGGGCCTCCGTCGACAGCGGCCTCAGCACGTTCAGCCGGCGAATGACCGGGTCCACCTGGCTGCGATCTAGCGTCGACAAGGGCATCAGCTGGCCACCGCCGGTGTATGAAACGCCCGCTTGCTGAGGGGAATGGTGATCGTGCATTCCAATCCCTTGGGACTGAATGCCAACCTGGTCTGCCCCTTGAACTCGAACGCGAGTGTGCGCTCCAGAAGCTCGGTCCCAAATCCTTTGTGCGGCGGCGGCGCAACCGGCGGCCCACCGCGCTCCCGCCACTCGAACACCAGCTCCGCCGGGTCGGTGCCCTGCTCGAGGCGCCAGGAAATCTCGATGCGACCGGTCGGCCGGCTCAGGGCGCCGTATTTGAGTGCGTTGGTCGCGAGCTCGTGAATGGCAAGGGCAAAGGTTTCCGCTGCCTTCGACTGAAAACGCACCGGGGGACCGCTGACACGTACCTGCTCGCCCTCCCTGGCATTATAGGCCAGCATCTCCTCGACGGCGAGGTATTCGAGATCGACGCCGCCCTCGGGATCGCGGGTCACCAGCGCCTGGGTACGGGCGAAAGCGTTGAGCCGGCCGTCGAGATGAGAGGCAAACTCCTCGACCGTCGAGCTCGTATCGGCCGTGCGACGGGCGATCGAGCGCACCACGCCGAGCGTGTTGCGGACCCGATGCTGGAGCTCGGCCAGCAGCAGGCGCTGCCGCTCCTCGGCGCGGGTCATGGCGGTGATGTCAACGAAGGTGATCACGACCCCGGCGATGAAGTTTTCGATGCTGCGATAGGGCAGGATTCGCACGATGTAGCGCGTGCCGCTGTCCGGCGCCCTCAGCTCGCGCTCGGCGCTGGCAAGCGTCCGCAGCACGCTGCGAACGTCGTCATAGAGGTCCTCGATCGGGACGCGCGCCTTGATGTGCGCGATGGGCCGGCTAATGTCGGTTTCTACGAGATGCAGAATTTGCGTGATCGCCGGCGTGAAGTTCATCACGCGCAACTCGTTGTCGAGGAATACGGTCGCGATCTGCGTGCTCTCCAGGAAATTCCGGAGGTCACTGGTGGCGCGCGTCAATTCCTGGACGCGGTGAGCAAGCTCGCCGTTGACGGTGGTCAGCTCCTCGTTGACCGACTGCAATTCCTCGCGCGAGGTTTCGAGTTCTTCGTTCGCGGACTGGAGCTCCTCGTTGAGGGACTGGTATTCCTCGTTCGAGGACTTCAGCTCCTCATTGGTGCTTTCGAGCTCTTCGATGGTCGCCTGAAGGCGCTCCCGCGTCGCCCGCAGCTCGCCTTCGATACGCTCGACATGCTCGGTCTGCACCAACGCATTGGGCTTGCCTGCGCCGGCATCGATGGCGCGCACCGGGCCGTCCTTGAACAGGACGACAAAATTGCGATCGCCGCTGCCGCTCTCCTGGATCGGCTCCACCGTGATGTCGACGGGAATGTGCTGGCCGTTGGCGCCGAGCTGCACCTGTTCGGCATGGGCGGGCTCGTTGGTCTCCGCCGCGCGGCTGAGCACCGCCCGCAGGTCCAGGCGGAGATCGCGGTGGACGAGTTGGAGCAGATCGAGCGTGGCGGCGCCTGCCGTCGGCTCGATGTAGCGTCCGGTGCGCCCGGAAAAGTGCAGGACCTGAAAGTTGCTGTCGGCGATGACATAGGCGGGCGCATAGCGCTCCGCGATCCGCTGCGCGCGACGCTCCAGCCCGATATCAGGGCGGAAGGAGCGCGCCGGCGCTATCTCGAGGTTTGCCCTCCCCGCGGCGGTCGTGATCGGAAATTCCGGCGGCAGCCGGGTTCCGGTCTCGAGCTTCTTGAAGATGCGGGCGCGGCGGTCGACCGGTACGAACAGTTTTGGATGCCGCGTGACGTTCTCGGAATTGCCGAGGAACAGGAACCGATCCGGCAGAAGGGCGAAGTGAAATAACGGGATCACCCGGTTCTGCAATTCGGCATTGAGGTAGATCAGCAGGTTGCGGCAGGAGACGAGATCGAGCTTGGAGAACGGTGCGTCCTTGATCACGTTGTGCTGCGAGAAGATGCACATCTCGCGCAGCTCCTTGACCACGCAATAGGTGTCACCTTCGCGCACGAACCAGCGCGCCAGGCGCTCGCCGGTCATCTCCGCTTCGATCTTGGTGCGATAGCGGCCGACGCGCGCAGCCGCCAGCGCCCGTCCGTCGATGTCGGTCGCGAAGATCTGAACCTGCGGTGGCGAGTCCATTTTGGCCATGTACTCGCGCAGGAGGATAGCGATCGAATAGGCCTCCTCGCCGGTTGCGCAGCCGAGCACCCAGACGCGAACCTGCTGGCTCGCGTCCTTGCCTTCGAAGAGCTTCGGGACGATCTGGTTCTCCAGCACCTCGAATTCACGCTTGTCGCGGAAGAATTCGGTGACGCCGATCAAGAGGTCGTTGAAGAGGTGCTGCGCCTCGTCCTGGTCGTTGCGCAGGAAATCGACGTAAGCGGAAATGTCGCCGATCTGGACCACCTGCATCCGCCGCTGCACGCGACGCAGGAAGGTGTTCTGCTTGTAGCCGTGGAAATCATTGCCGGTCTTGCTGCGCAGGATGTCGGCGATGCGCGACAGCGAGGTCGCTGCAGCGGCCAGCACCTCATCGAACCCCTGCTTCTCCTCCAGCCGCCGCAGATGACGGGCATAGACCTGGATGTGCTCGGCGATGTCTTCGGCGGTCAGCACGTAGTCGGCGATCGCCGCCGGCGTATCGGCGTCCTTCAGATGATCCGCGTCGTCGCTCGCGCCTTTTTCGGCGATGGCAAGGCCGCCGTGGTCCTTCAGTGTCGCGGTACCCAACGTGCCATCGCCGCCGATGCCGGACAGGATCACGCCGATCGATTGCTCGGCGCGTTCTTCCGCCAGCGACACCAGGAAGCTGTCGATCGTCGCCCGCTCGCCGGGCGCCTGCTCGGCCGGGCGGACGCCGAAGCGACCGTCCTGGATCGTCGTGATCATCGCCGGCGGGCACAGATAAATCGTGCCACCCTCGATGGTCTGGCCGTTGCCGACGTCGGAAATCTTGCCACCGTGGGAATTTCGCACGATCTGGCGCAGCCGCGGCTCGTCGAGGGCCTCATGATGCTGGAATGCGAGCACGACGGCCTGGTCGGCGCTTACGGTCAGCCTGGAAAAGAACCGCTCGACGCTATCCAGAGCTGTCGGCGCGGCGCCCACCCCGATGATCAGCGGAGACCTGGTCTGGCGCTCTCTTTCGACCGACTGGTCGCCGATTTCATGCATGGTCTCGGTAGCTCTCATTCATTGACGGGAACCAGAGGACGCCCGCTCGCCGCAAATAGCAGAATTGATATTATCCCAACAGGTGCAAGGCGGAAACGTCACGCTGCGTTCCGTACAGCGAGCATTGGGCATTAGGCATTGAGCTTGGGTGGCCTGCCAACGCCCCCAGATCACTCCGGACCGACTTGCTGCCGAAGATAGGCGATCCGCTGCTCGATCAGGACGCGATGGCGCAGCCATTCCGTGAGGGTCTGCTTCAGCGCCTCGACCAACCGTTCCGCCTGGCCCGCGTCGTGGCCGCCGGCACTGAGCTCGCGGATGCGCGCCTCCTGATCGAGGATGCGCCGCGAACCCTCCTCGATATCCCGATCGGCCTTGATCAGATGGCGGCGCTCGGTATCGAGTTGCTCGGTCCATTCGGCGAGGGAAATGGCCATCGCGACCCTCAAGCCTCCCGCTTGCGAATGGGAGGATCGAGCGACTTTAGCACAACGCGCCGGATCATGTCGGCATATTCGCGATATTCGGCAGCGCGCGCCTGGTACATCTCGGCCACCGCCGGCCGGCCGTTGCGCCGTCCGTCGGCGGCCATGCGCTGCACCAGCTCGGCCCGCTCCTCGATGATGCGCAGTGCGACCCGCAGGGCTTCATCCACTTGCCCCTCCTGCTCTTTTGCGAGGACGTCGGCGGCGAAGGCGTGACCGACCTGGCAACGGAAGCGCATCGGGTGCGATTCCTTCATCTCGGACAGGACGCCCCCGCAGGCCGGACAGGTCAGCGCAACCGGATCGGCCATCGAGACGAGACGGTCACTGCCGATCCGTTCGCCGGCCGCGATCTCGACCTCGAGCCGGATCTCCGGCGGGATCGGCAGTGCGGCGCCGGCAGCCTCCCTGGCGAGATCAGACAGCACGTCGCCCATTCCGGCGCCGGGAACGCAAAGATCGATGATGGTCGCCTCGAGGGCGCTCCTTGGCAATTCATCGGCGATGGCATCCGAGGGGTCCTGAACCACCGAAATCCCGCCGCAACGCTTGATGGCGTTGAGACCGGCCGAACCGTCCGACAACAGGCCGCTGAGCAGCACACCGATCACACGTGGGCCGTAATTGATGGCGGCCGAGCGAAACAAGGCATCGATGGCCGGCCGGACCATGTTCTCGCGCGGGCCGCGCCCGAGGAATACGCGATCCTCGGACAGCAGCAGATGGTGGTCCGGTGCGGCCAGATAAACCCGGCCTGGCTCGATCTTCATGCCGTTTTCGGCCTGCCGGACCGGGAGCGGACCGGCGCTGCTGGCCACCGTCGAGAGAATGCCGATGCCCTGCGCCGGGATGTGCAGGACGATGAACACCGCCGCGGGCAGATCCGGCGGCAGCCGGCCCAGGATCTGCTTCAGCGGCGCGGTCGCGCCGGCCGAGCCACCTATGACGATGATGTCGCGGTTGCTCATGGAACCCACTATCGGTTGTATTCGTTTGTACCAAGGCGGGTCACCGCCCTATGTTCCTATGAACCGGCAACGAAGGGGTGGAAGGCACCATGGCGATGTCGCCTCGATCGTCAGGTCCAGAGTCGGCGCTCAGCGGGCGACGCATCTTCATTGTCGAGGACGAATATTTTCTCGCCGACGACATTGGCAGAGCATGTCGCGCGCTCGGCGCAGACATCGCGGGCCCGGTGGGCGATCTCAACGACGCACTCCGTATCCTGCACGACGGCAGTGTTCTGGATGCCGCCGTGCTCGACGTGAACATCCGCAGCGAGATGATCTTTCCGGTCGCGCGCGAACTGAAGGCACGGAACGTCCCCTTCCTCTTCACGACCGGATACGACAAGGTCACGATCAGTCCGGAATTCCACGACGTGCCGATCCTGGAGAAACCGATCGATATGCCTGCGATGGCACAGAGGCTGGCGGCGCTGATCGCCGATCCGCACGGCCGAGCCTGACGGCGATCAGAACAGATGCGCGAAAGCGAGCCAGGCGGTCACCGCCAGACACAGAAGCACCGCAGCATAGGGCAACGCGATCCGCAAATCAGCAGCCCTCCCGGTCATCAACCCATCATCATCCAGACGATCGCCGCCATCATGACGAGAAAACCCGTGATTGCCGTTGCGACAAAGGCCTGTTCGACGCGATCCATCGGCATCACAGCCCCCTTTTTCCAGCCGAACCAGTCTGACGGCGCGGGGAGCTTTGCGCATTAGGCTATGTGAATCGGCGTCCTCCTTATCGGTCCGCGCCGCACTGGTTAGCTTAGATTGCGACGGTATCGTTCTACGACTTCGCCGTGCCCGGCTCCGCCATCTTGCGATGCTGCTTGGCCAGCATCTCGTTCGGCGTGACGTTGGCGATCGTGGTCTGGATCTTGTTCTTCATTCCGGTCACGATGTCGGACTCCCCGCGCAACATGGCGTCGAAGCCGGCCTTCGCCACGTCGTAGGCACTGTCCTTCGGCTCGGTGCCGACCTTGGTATCCATCATGTCGGCGCGGCGGAAGAACTCCGTTTCCGTGGCGCCAGGCATCAGGCAGGTGACGGTGACGCCGCTGTCGCGCAACTCCTCGCGGAGCGCAAATGAGAATGAATCAAGAAACGCCTTGCTGGCGTTGTAGACCGCCTGAAAACTGCCCGGCGTGAATCCCGCGATCGAGCCCGTGATCAGGATGCGCCCCGAATTGCGGCGAAGCATCGCGTTGCCGGCGCGATGGATGAGATACAGCGTGCCGGTGATGTTGGTGTCGACGAGGTGCTTGATCCTGGCAAAATCCTGGTCGAGAAAGGCCTTGCCAAGACCAACGCCGGCATTGGCCAGCAGCGCGTCGATCGGCCGGTCGCCGACCGCGGCGCAGAGCTTGTCGACGCCTTCGGTGGTGGCGAGATCGGCCTGCACCGGTTCGACGCTGCTGCCGAGCCTGCGCAGATCGACGGCCACCCTCTCGATCTCGGGCTCGTCCGCCGCAATGACAAGGTTGAAACCTGCTTGGGCACAGCATCTGGCGAGTTCCAGCCCGATGCCGGTGGAGGCGCCGGTGACGACGGCGAGTTGATTGGCGGGCATGAGCGTATCCTTCGCTAATCCTCGAGGGGGATTGATGACGCTCCAATCACCGCAATGCGCGCTCGTTCCTATCGGGGACGCACGCTGGTGCGGCGCAAAGATTTTGCACTGTGGAATAGCAACCATCGTTCGTTGTTCGACTTGGTTGCCTCGTAGCTCGGGAGAAAAGAGATGAAGGCGCTGGTTTGGCACGGCAAGGAAGACATACGCTGCGACACCGTTACCGATCCGGAAATTCAGGACGCGCGGGATGCCATCATCAAAGTCACGAGCTGCGCCATCTGCGGCTCGGACCTGCACCTCTTTCACAATTACATTCCGGGCATGCTGCCCGGGGACATCATGGGCCACGAGACCATGGGCGAAGTGGTCGAGGTCGGTTCGGGCGTCGACGGCAAGCTGAAGAAGGGCGACCGCATCGTCGTGCCCTTCACAATCATTTGCGGCGAATGCGACCAGTGCAAGCGTGGCAATTTCTCGGTTTGCGAAACCACCAATCGCAAGAGTCATCTCGCTGAAAAAGCGTTTGGTCATTCGGGCGCCGGCCTGTTCGGCTATACGCACCTGACCGGCGGCTATCCCGGCGGCCAGGCCGAATATTTGCGCGTGCCGTTCGCTGACGCCACGCACATCAAGGTGCCCGCGGGCATTCCCGACGAGCAGTTGCTGTTTCTCAGCGACATCTTCCCGACCGGCTGGCAGGCCGCCGTGCAATGCGACATCGAGCCGACCGACACGGTCGCGATCTGGGGCTGCGGTCCCGTGGGGCAGATGGCGATCCGCAGCGCCATCCTGCTCGGCGCCAACCAGGTGATCGCGATCGATTGCCTGCCCGAACGGCTCAGCATGGCCGAAGCCGGCGGCGCCACCACCATCAACTTCGAAAAAGAAAGCGTCCTGGAGCGGCTCGAGGAGCTCACCGACGGCAGAGGCCCCGAAAAATGTATCGATTGCGTCGGGATGGAGTCGCATGTGATGGCTTCCCTGCCCGACACGCTGCTCGACCGCGCCAAGCAGATGGTCATGGTGGAGAGCGACCGGCCCCATGTGCTGCGCGAGATGATCTATGTCTGCCGGCCCGGCGGCATCATTTCGGTGGCAGGCGTGTACAGCGGATTCTCCGACATGCTGCCGATGGGCGCCTTCATGAACAAGGGCCTGACGATGCGCACCGGCCAGACCCACGTCAACCGCTGGACCGACGACCTGCTCCATCGCATCGAGGAAGGTCAGATCGATCCGTCCTTCGTCATCACCCACACCGTCCCGCTTAGCCAAGGCCCCGAGATGTACCAGGTGTTTCGCGACAAGCGCGACTCCTGCGTCAAGGTCGTGCTGAAGCCCTGAGGAGCAAGACCCATGTTTCATTTCTCCAACATCGTTCGCACCAAGGGCGACCCGAAAATCGTCGAGGGCGGCCCGAGCCTGAAGCGGCCCGAAGACCAGCTCGCCCGTGCGCTCGGCTGGTTCAGCATCGGTCTCGGCGTCGTGGAATTCTTCGCGCCGCGGCGCGTCACGGAAACGCTGGGCATGGAGGGCCATGAGACGCTGGTCCGCACCTTCGGCCTGCGCGAGATCCTGGCCGGGGTCATGACGCTCTCGGTCGAGAAGAACGCCGGCCTGTGGGCCCGCGTCGGCGGCGACGGCCTCGATGCCGCCGCGCTGCTCTCGGGGCTGACCGCGGACAATCCCAAAAAGGGCAATATCGCGCTGGCGCTGCTGATGGTCGGCGGCATCGCGATGCTCGATTACCGCGCCGCGCAGGACACCAAGCCGCAGCGGCCGCAGCGCGACGCACGGCGCAAGCTGTATCCGAACCGCAGCGGCTTTCCCAAGGGCATCGAGAGCGCCCGAACCGCGGCCAAGCAGATCGCAGCGCACGCCGCGACGGAACGGACCTGAGAACGCGCGACGAGGTGATGCAAGACAATGAGCGAAGCGTCCCGTAACGAAGGTGCGTGGTGGAATCCGCCGTCATCTACGAAATCGCACTGATCTCGTTCCAGGACTCGGACGGCGACGGCAAGGGTGATCTCGCCGGCCTGACATCCCGCATCGACTATCTGAAATGGCTCGGCGTCGACGCGGTGTGGCTGACGCCGGTCTACAAGAGCCCGTTTCGCGACCTCGGCTACGACATCTCCGACTACTGCTCGATCGATCCTGCGTTCGGCAGCCTCGAGGCGTTCGACCGCCTGCTCAAGGCCCTGCACGCGGCGGATATCCGCGTGATCCTCGATCTCGTGCCCAATCATACCGCGAACGATCACGCATGGTTCATCGAGAGCAGCAGCTCACGGAACAGCGCGAAGGCCGATTGGTACATCTGGGCCGACGCAGCCGAGAACGGCGGCCCGCCCAACAACTGGCTGAGCCGCTTCGGCGGCAGCGGCTGGGAATGGTGCGAGGCGCGGCGGCAATATTACTATCACTCCTTCCTGGTCGAGCAGCCCGATCTGAACTGGCGCAACCCGCAACTGCGCGCCGCGATCGCCGACGTCATGCGCTTCTGGCTCGATCGCGGCGTCGACGGCTTTCGCGTCGATGCCAGCGCGGTCCTGATCAAGGACGCGCTGCTGCGCGACAATCCGCATAACCCGCAAGCGAAAGGCAAGCCGCCGCCGCAGCGCCAAACGCCCGTCTTTACCGACGACCGGCCGGAGACGATGGATTGCATCGAATTCATTCGCGAGGTGATCGACGGCTATCCAGGGCGGATGTTGTGCGGTGAAGTCCAAGGCAAGACCGACCGCATCGGCCACTTCTACGGCAACGACGGACCGCGCCTGCATCTGCCCCTCAATTTCGCACTGCTGGACTCGCAATGGGACGCGCTGTCCCTGCAAGCAACGATCGACGCGTATTTCAACGCCATCCCGGATCATGCATGGCCGGTCTGGGTGATCGGTGGTCACGACAAGCAACGGATCGCGAGCCAAATCGGCGAGCCGCAAATGCGCGTGCTGGCGATGCTGCTGATGACGCTGCGGGGAACGCCCTTCTTCTTCATGGGCGACGAGATCGGCCGCAAGCGCGTTCCCATTCCGCCCGACCGCGTCCACGATCCCTTCGAGAAGCTCGTGCCGGGGTATGGCCTTTGCCGCGATCCCGAACGCGCGCCGATGCGCTGGGATGACAGCAGCAACGGCGGCTTTACAACCGGCGATCCATGGCTGCCGCTCGAGCCGCGCGACGGCGCGGCCAACGTGGCCGCGCAGCAGCGCGACCCACGTTCGATCCTGGCGCTGTTTCGCGCGCTGATGCGACTGCGGCGCGAGCGCGCGTGCCTGCGCCACGGCGGCTACGAGCCCCTACGCGCGCAGAACGACGTTCTTGCCTACAGGCGGACGGATGGCGGCAAGGAAATTCTGGTCGCGCTCAACATTGCCGCCGAGCCGCGGAAATTGCATTGGCAAGGTCGCGGCCGCCTGCTGATGTCGACGCATCTCGACCTGCCGTCCGAGCCGCTGCCGGACGCCTCCATCCTGCTCCGCGGCAATGAAGGCGTGATCATCGAACTCGAGCCACGGTGACGGCCGAGGAACCATCCGCGCGTCGAGAGTCTCATCAACGCCTCCGACGTCCCCCCTGCCGGAGGCTGAATAGACGAAACCGCAGCCCCGGCGCTCACCCCCTTCAAGCGCCGGGGTGGCGGCGTGAGCCAGGAGGCGGATCATGAGCAAGACCAAGGGCCTCGGTCAGCGGATCGCCGGCAAGGCGAAACAGGCCGTCGGCGAGATCGTCGGCGATCAGAATCTCCATGAGGAAGGCAAGGAGCAAGCGGAGCGCGGCCGGGACGAACAGAGCAAGCCAAGCGAGCTCAATCCGTTGAAGAAACTCAATCAGCTGACGTGAACGCTGCCGCGCCGTCAGCCATTTCCAAGTCAATTCGCACCGGTGATGAAGGCGCCTCACGGCGACGCTCGCGCTGGGTCGCCGCTGCCGAACTCGGCCTGATCAGCAGCACCTTCTCGACCATCGTCAGCCAGCTCTTCGCCGCGCGCATCGGACGCGATGCCGCGGTCGACTGGATGACGGTCGCCGCCATTCCCGCGCGCGATTGGGCGATCAGCGCAGAGCCGTCGTGGAGCGCGATCCTTGCCGGGATCGCCTTCCACCAATGGGCGGACTTCTCCTGGGCGCTGGTGTTCTTCGGTGTGCTCGGGCGCTGGACCGCCGACCTGCGGCCGCTGACGATCCTGCTGCTCGCGCTGCCCTGGGCCGTGTTCTCGTCAAGCATGGAATGGTTCGTGCTGGTGCCCCTGTTTCCGTTTTGGCAACCGCTGTTCACGCTGCAGCAGCCCTACTGGATCGGCCTGCTCGTCCACGGCTCCTCGGCCGTGATGTACCCCCTGTTTGCCCGGCTGCGCTGGACCGGGGGAGCAGCACCCGCGCGCGATGTTCGCTTCACCAATGCCTGGATCACCGGCGCGCTGGCTTTGATCGCACTGCTCGGCGCGGCTGCCTTGTTCGGCAGCCATGGTTACGAGCCGCAGTGGGCGGGCCGCGACAGGGACGCGGACCAGACTTACATCCGTCACATGACTGCGCATCACGCCCAGGGCATCGCGCTGGCCCGGATCGCCACCGAGCGCGCGCAGGACCCGCATCTGCGAAAGCTGGCGATGCTGATGGTCGCAAGCCAGACCGGCGAGAACCGGATTTTCGAGACGTGGTGGCTGAGCTGGTTCGACACCGAGATGCCCGATTGCAGCTCGGACGAACGTGCCGCCATGCCGGGCTTCCTGACACAGGCCGAGATGCGACAGGTCAAGGCCGCGCCGGCGGACCAATTCGACACGGTGTTCGTCGAGACGATGAGCAAGCATCACGCAGGCGCGGTCAGGATGGCCGACCAGATGTGGCATAGCCGCGGCGATCTGCGCCTGCGTGTGATGGCCCACGCCATCCGCCATGAGCAACAGGGCGAGATCGCGCTGATGCACGGCGCCAGCGGCATTGCCGCCGCCGCCGCCGCCTTCCGCAACATGCTCGGCGACAATGTCAATTGAGCGGGTCGTGCCCTACTCGCGCCAGAACTCCGCCAATTCCTCGGCGGTCATCAGATCGACCTGGCCGTGAAAGCGGGTGCGATACATCGTCATCAGCGCATCATGGCCGACGTCGGACGAGCTGCACAGCGCATCCTCGACGATGACGACCCTGAAGCCGAGATCGACGGCGCTCAGGACCGTCGAGAGCACGCAGACGTCCGTCTCCGCCCCGGTGATGACGACCGTGCCGACGTTCTTGTCGATCAGCAGGCTCGCGAGGCCAGGATTGCTGAACGCGGAATAGGCCGGCTTGTCGATGACGGCAGCCGGCGGAACGAAGCGGCTCAGAGCCGGCACGAGTTCGAGGCCGGATGGCGGCAGATGTTTGCGGGTCGCTTCGCGCCAGCGACGAAAATAGCGCTGCCACTGTCCGGGACGATCTTCCGGATCTTCCGGCGTGATGAATCGCGTGAAGATCGTTCTGGCCTGATGGCGCGAAACGATCGAGGCGATCGTCGGCAACACTCGCGCCATCCATGGCGTCTCCCAAAGGCCACCCGGAGCGAAGATGTTCTGCATGTCGATGCACAAGTGAACGGCGTCGCTGATGTCGGTCACGTCCGACGCGCTGTCTCTCATCGTCCTTCACTCCTGTGGGCGTGATCGACGGCGTTCACGACGCCGAGATCGGAGCCTCTCCGGCCTCGACGATCTCTGGAAGGATGTCCTTGAACAGACGCACCGGAATGGATTTTGCCGCAGGGACCTTGCTGCCCTCCGCGTAATGCCAGAGCGGAATGAGCACGTTGCACTCCGGATAATAAGCCGCAATGCTCCTGCGCGGGATGCCATAGGGGACGATTTGGAGTTCGCTCAGGCTGCGTTCGACACCGTCGCCCGCCTCCGTCACCAGCGTGACGGTATCTCCTGCTTTCAACCCGTCTCCCTCCATGTCGGCGGGATTCATGAACACGACGTAGCGGCCGCCCTCGATGCCGCGAAAGCGATCGCCTTCGGCGTAGATCGTCGTATTGAACTGCCCGTCCGCGCGCAGTGTCATCAGCTCATAGACGCGGTCGGTCTCGCGCGGCGGCGCGAAGGCCGACTTCGGAACGGTGAAGTTGGCCTTGCCGTTCGGGGTCTTCCACTTCCGCTCGCGCGCCGCGAGCGGCCGCGCAAAACCGCCGGGTTCGAACATGCGCGCATTGAAGTCCTTGAACTGGTCGGGATAGGTGCGCTCGATGGCGTCCCGAACCCGCGAATAGTCGGCGACCCAGGCGTCCCAATCGATCTTGGGGTTGGGCTTCAACGTTGCCTTTGCCAGGGCGGCGACGATCGCCGGCTCCGACAGGAGATGGTCGGCCACCGGCTTGCGCTGGCCGCGCGATCCGTGAATGCAGGTGGTGGAATCCTCCATCGACACCGCTTGTGCGCCGCTGGCCTGCCGGTCGATCTCGATCCGGCCGAGGCACGGCAGCAGATAAGTGACCTCGCCCGGCACGAGGTGGGTCCGGTTGAGCTTGGTCGCGATCTGCACCGACAGGCGCAGGCCGGACCAGGCGGGCTCCATCAGGGACCGCTCCGGAACGGCGCGCAGGAAATTGCCGCCGAGGCCGACGAAGCCGCGAACGTCGCCTTTCAGAATACCCTGGCAGGCGTCGACGGTGGACAGTCCCTCCCACCGCGGCGGCTCGAAACCGTAAAGCTCCGCAAGCTTGTCGAGCGGCACCAGCTTGGTCTTCTCGGAGATGCCGACGGTGCGCTGGCCCTGCACGTTGGAGTGGCCCCGGATCGGCAAAATGCCCGCGCCCGGCTTGCCGATATTGCCGCGAAGCAGCAGCAGGTTGACGATCATCTTGTTCGTCTCGACGCCGTGCTTGTGCTGGGTGATGCCCATGCCGTAATTGGCGATCACAGCCTTGGCTTCCATATAGGTGTTCGCGGCTTCGCGCAGCGCACCGCGCGAAAGCCCCGAGGCCCGTTCGATCTCGTCCCAATCCTGTGTACGGCAGAATGCGGCGAACTCCTCGAAGCCGGCCGTGTGCTGCTGGATGAATTCGACATCCACCACGCGCGCAGCTTCATTCTTGCGCGCGAGGTCGTCCGCCTCGATCACCCATTTGCAAATCCCGACGATCGCCGCAGCATCACCGCCGACCCGCACCTGATAATATTGCGAGCTGATGCGCGTGCCGCCGGCGATCATCTGGACCGGATTTTGCGGATTGACGAAACGCTCCAGGCCGCGCTCGCGCAGCGGATTGAAAGATATGATCGGCACGCCGCGCTGCGCCGCCTCCTGGAGCGGATGCAGCATGCGCGGCGCATTGGTGGTCGTGTTGTGGCCGAAGAAGAAGATGCAACCGGTAGTCTCGAAATCCTCCAGCAGAACGGTCCCGACCGGAACTCCGATCACCTCCGGCAGCGCCACCGACGTGGTTTCGTGGCACATGTTCGAGCTGTCGGGGAAATTGTTGGTGCCGTACATGCGGCCGAATAATTGGTACATGTAGCTGGTTTCGAGCGAGGCACGTCCAGACGTGTACATCACGACCGAACGGGGATCGAGCCGGTTCAGCTCGGCGCCGATAGCTGCAAAGGCCTCCTCCCAGTCGACCGGCAGATATTTGTCGCTTGCCCTGTCGTAACGCATCGGCGTCGTCAGGCGCCCCTGCTCCTCCAACTGATGATCGGACCAAGTTCGTAGTTCAGCCAGCGTATGTTGCGCAAAGAACTCCGGTGTCACGGTCTTGCGCGTAATCTCCCAGGCGGTCGCCTTGGCGCCGTTTTCGCAGAACTCGAACGGACGCGGCTTGGCCGGCTTGGCCCAGGAGCAGCTCACGCACATGAATCCGTCCGGCTTGTTCTGCTTGAGCAGGATCTCGCTGCCGAGAATGGCGACCTCTTCCTGTGTCAGGATACTGGCAACGGCTTTGAGCGAGCCCCAGCCGCCTGCCGGCGCATCATAGTTCTCGACCTTTGCCTTTTGCCGCATGGCGTTTCCTTCAATCGCAAGCCCTGCACGCAAAACCCGAGATGGGATGGCAAGTTCCAAGCGTTCGGAACCTTGCTCCGGTTCGTGCGTCGATGAATCGACGTAGGACGTACACCCATGCACGGCTCTCGATCCGGCGCACACGATCGCGCATCCATGCCCACGGCATCCGTGAGAATGCCCCGGCTGACGTCGAGCGGAACGCGGGATGAGCGGATGCTGGCGGAGGAATGTCCCGTGGCACTCGTCTACGACGGAACGACCGTCGCCGTTGTGATGGCAACTCCCGCCGATCTGACCGATCTTGCTGTGGGATTCAGCCTGACCGAAGGGATCATCGGGGACATCGGCGAGATCGAGGAGCTCACGGTCGTTTCCGGTCGCGACGGCATCGAACTGCGGCTATGGCTGCGAACGAACGCCGGGCGCCGCCTGAAGGAGCGCCGGCGACATCTGGTCGGGCCGACGGGTTGCGGCCTGTGCGGCATCGACAGCTTGCGGGAAGCCGGGCGGATCGTTCAGTGCGTCGAGCAGCCAGCGAACCTCACGGCGGAGCAGATCAGCACGGCCGTCGCAACCCTCAGCGAGTCACAGATCCTCAACCACAAGACACGCGCCGCTCACGCCGCGGGTTTTTTCGAGCCAGTCGGCAAGACCATGACGGTGCGCGAGGACGTGGGGCGCCACAACGCCCTCGACAAGCTTGCTGGCGCTCTCGCGACGGAAGGAGCATCCGGCCGCGCTGGCGCCGTCATTCTCACCAGCCGGATTTCGGTCGAGATGGTGCAAAAAACCGCCGCGATCGGCGCCGGCGTCGTCGTTGCCATGTCTGCACCGACCGCGCTCGCAGTCCGAACGGCCGAAGCCAGCGGGATCACGCTTGTCGGCATAGCGCGGGGCGACGAATTCGAGATCTTCAGCCATCCGGCGAGGGTGTTTAAGCCCGCCGCCACGCAGATCGAGCCGGAGTCTCGACCGCAGGCAAACTAAGGGAACCCGGGCGTGAGGGCATAGCGAACTTCGCCAGGCAACTTCATGCCCGATCGCGCCGAGGGAGCGAACCCTCGGCCGCGAGATCGAACATCGAAGACTTGGGGAGGCCCCGTTCCAGGGTCCGCAGCGCGAACAGGGCGGGCACCGATATCGCGAAACAATCTTTCGCGTGTCTGTTTGCTTGGTGCGCTCGGAGGGACTCGAACCCCCACGATTTTACTCACTGCCACCTCAAGGCAGCGCGTCTACCAATTCCGCCACGAGCGCTTTGGGGATGCCGGCTTGAGGCTTGAAGGCCAACCGGATCAACGGCGCCGATCTAACAAATCCGTCAGAGGGGTACAAGCCTCCAAAGGCCCTGAATTCCACAAGCTTGGCAGGAAAGTTCCGGCTCCTTGCGCCGGGATCGGCCTTTTCCGCCTGCCCGGCCGCTACTGCGTGCCCAGGCCGCGACGCGTGCCCGGGCCGCGACGCCTGCCGGGCCGCTACCGTGTGCCCGGGACACGTGGCAGCATCTGCTTGACCTCGACCGCGATGCGGTTGCGGTCGACCAGCACGACCCCGGAGGCGACCGGCAAATTATTGGCCAGAACCTTGACCTCGTCGGCCTCGGTTGCGTCCAGCTCGATGATGGCGCCGCGGGAAAGACGCAATACCTGATGGATCGGCATGGTCGTCGTCCCGAGGACGACCATGAGGTCCACGGTGACTTTGTCGAGAGTAGGCACTTCAGCACCACCGCAACTTGGGACTAGGACTAGGGACTGGTATTTGCTCCTGGGATCATCACCCGGTTATGGTTAGCCAATGGTTAATTCGCCCCAACACCCCCGCCAAGAGCTCGATTTGACGCCGTTTTCCGCTTCCACCGGCGAGCCGGTGGAATGGCGGATTTCGGACGCGCCGGTGCCCTATCCGGAGGCGGTCGCCGAAATGGAGGCGCGCGTCGCGGCGATCGCGGCCGGTGCAGCCCCGGAGCTGGTCTGGCTGCTGGAGCACCCCCGCTCTACACGTCCGGCACCTCGGGCAAGACCACCGACCTGCTCGATGCCCGATTCCCGACCTTTGCCACCGGGCGCGGCGGCCAGCTCACCTATCACGGGCCCGGCCAGCGCGTGGCCTATGTCATGCTTGACCTGAAGCGCCGCCGGCCGGATGTCCGGGCCTATGTCGCGAGCCTGGAGGAGCTGATTGTGCAGACGCTCGCCGCCTTCAACATCCGTGGCGAGCGGCGCGAGGACCGGGTCGGCGTCTGGGTCAAGCGGCCCGACAAGGGACCCGAGCACGAGGACAAGATCGCCGCGATCGGCGTCCGGCTGAAGCGCTGGGTCTCGTTTCACGGCATTGCCATCAATGTCGAGCCGGAGCTGTCACATTTCGCCGGCATCGTGCCCTGCGGCGTCGCCGATCCCCGCTACGGCGTCACCTCGCTGGTCGATCTCGGCCAGCTCCTGACGATGAGCGATGTCGACGTGGCGCTTCGGCAAGCCTTCGAGGAGCTGTTCGGGCCGACCCAGGCGCTGATGCCGGAAGCAGCGGCCTAACTTCGGTCTCCCTCATTCTCGGCAAACCCGGAATCAGCTACCCTCGATTCCGGTGTCGCCCACGCCTCCCCCTCCGCCGGGAAAGCAGATGTCATGCCGGGCGAATTGATCATCGGACCGACTGTTCGAGCGCCAAGGCATAAGGAGGGGGTTGCGCTTCAGCTCGCAATGGGAGGTTTTTGCGATGAGACTGTCTGCACCCATTTATCATCTGAAACGAAAAGCGAAGCGCTTGTCCCGCGAGGTAGGCATCCCGCTGCACGATGCGCTCGACCGCGTCGCTGCGACGCAAGGCTTTTCCGCATGTAGCCTGCTCGCGGCGAAAGCGGCCACAGCGACGCCGGCCAACCGGCTTTTCCCGCAATTCCAACCGGGTGACCTGGTGCTGGTGGGCGCGCGTCCCGGCCAGGGCAAGACCCTGATGAGCCTCGGGCTTGCCGTAGAGGCGATGCGGTCGGGCCACCGCGCCGCGTTCTTCTCGCTCGAATACACCGAGAAAGACGTTCTGGATCGCTTTCGGGCGATCGGCGTGGATCTGGCGGGGTTCGAAAAACTCTTCGAGATCGATTGCTCCGACGCCATCAGTGCCGACTACGTCGTCAAGCAGATGGCCGCAGCACCGCGCGGCACGGTCGTGGTGATCGACTATCTGCAGCTGCTGGACCAGCGGCGGGAAAATCCCGACCTCACCGTTCAGGTGCGCGCGTTGAAATCATTCGCGCACGACAAGGGATTGATCGTCGTCTTCATCTCGCAGATCGACCGTTCCTATGATTCCTCGCTCAAACCCTGCCCTGACCTGGACGATGTCAGGCTGCCGAACCCGCTCGACCTGAAGCTGTTCGACAAGACCTGTTTCCTGAACAAGGACGAAGTTCAGTTTCGCATAGCGAGCTGACGATCCCTGGCAACGGTTCAGGCCGCGGGTGCGGTTATTCACCCGCGGCCTCCCTCCTCACGCCTTCTCCGGCGAAACCTCGAGCTTGCCGGCGATGTAGCGCCGCTCCTGGGTCAGGCCGCCAAAGCCATAGGCGTCGCCCTTGACCTCGTCGACATGCAGATAGGTCTCGTGATGCAGCGGGCCCAGGATCCCGGCCATGCGCTGGAACATCGCGGCGAGATAGGCGGCCTTCTCGTCCTTGGTGTTGGTGCCTTCGCTGACGTGAATGTCGATCCAGTAGCTCGCGAGCTTTTGCTCTGCGAGCGACTTGCCGCCAGCGAACCAGTCGCTCGCCTCCACCGACTTCACGATAATGGCCGTGACCTCAGGGTCCTTGTGCAGGATTTTTGCGGTGAGCTCGGATACGGCGCTCGCGATGTCGGCCTTCAGCGGCGGCGACTGGCGCGGGGTGGTGTAGGACACGGTGATCAGCGGCATGGTCGTTCTCCTCGGATGTCGCGCAGATGTGCGCGGCGTTGGTGAGAAGCTAGACCCGCCCTCGACATCTTGGTATCTTATCTCTGTTGATACCAGTGATAAGAAATCGTAATGATAGCAACGCTCGACATCGCCACCGTCCAGGCCTTCCTGCTGGTCGCCGACCTCCAGAGTTTCACGCGGACCGCCGAAGCGCTCGGCACGACCCAGGCGGCTGTCAGCCTCAAGCTGCAACGGCTGGAGACGCTGCTGGGAAAACGTCTCGTCGAGCGCTCGCCGCGCGCGGTCCGGCTCACGGCAGACGGCGCGACGTTCCTGGAGCGCGCCCGCGCGCTGATCGCGGCGCATGACCGCGCGCTATCGGGCGAGGCCTCGGTCGCGCAGTCGCTCTCGCTCGGCATCTCCGACCATGCTGCGGGGCCGGAGCTGGTACCCCTGCTCGAACGCCTGCATGCGATGTCGTCGAACCTCACGCTTGCCGTCATCATCGGCTTCTCGCGCGAGATGCAGGAGGCCTATGATGCGGGCCGACTGGATGCGGTGATCGTGCGCCAGGAAGGCAGCCGGCGCGGCGGAGAGACGCTGGCCGAGGACGAATTCGGCTGGTTCGCGTCACGACGCTTCACCGTGCCAAAGGGGCAGCCTTTGCCGCTCGCGACGCTCGCCCCGCCCTGCGGCGTCCGCGCCATCGCCGTGCGCGCGCTCGACAAGGCCGGCCTGAAATGGCGTGAGCGCTTCGTCGGCGGCGGCGTCACCGCCGTGGTTGCAGCCGCGCTCGCCGGACTTGCAATCGCGCCGCTGGCGCGACGGATCGCGCCGGCAGGCCTGGTCGACGTCGGCCCCGCCCACAAGCTGCCGAAACTCGGCAGCTCAAAGGTGATGCTCCATTCGAAGGTCAGCGATCCCGCAAAGCTTGGGGCGCTGCGTGCGGTGGCGGCGACGTTCCGGAGCGTGGCGGCGGTCTGACGCGCACGGCTTTCCGGCTTGAATGCGGGCGAGCGTCTGCTGGCTTGCGTCCTGCATACGGACGCGCAATGTTGCCTAAAAATGTTCCAACCTCCGGGAACAATCCGCCACCTACTGCGTTTGCCCCCGTTGAGGCAGGGTCCGGGAATGGTCGAGAAGTCTAGTCAGCAGAGGGATTTGTTCGAAAGCGAACGCAGTTTCCGCCTGTTAGTTGAAGGAGTTGCGGACTACGCACTCTACATGCTGGATCCCACCGGGAGAATCACCAGCTGGAACATTGGCGGCGAGCGCATCAAGGGCTATTCACCCGGGGAGATCCTCGGCCAGCACTTTTCCCGGTTCTACACCGAGACCGACCGCGCCAACGGCAAGCCCGCACGTGCGCTCGGCATCGCGCGGGAAAAGGGCCGCTACGAGGAGGAAGGCTGGCGCGTCCGCAAGGACGGCACCTTCTTCTGGGCCAGCGTCGTGATCGATCCGATCTACGAGGCCGGCGAGCTGGTCGGCTTCGCCAAGATCACGCGCGACATCACCGAGCGGCGCAATACCCAGCTCAAGCTCGAGGCGATGCAGAAGCAGCTCGCCGAATCCCAGAAATTCGACGCGCTCGGCCAGCTCACCGGCGGGGTCGCCCACGATTTCAACAACCTCCTGATGATCATCAGCGGCAGCCTCCACATGCTGAAACGAGGGGCCGACGACGAAGCCAAGCTTCAGCGCGCGATCTCGGCCATCGAGACCGCTACCAGGCGCGGCGCCGCGCTAACCAACCAGCTCCTCACCTTCGCGCGGCGGCAGAGCGTCAATCCGCAGGCGATCGACTTCGCCGACCGCATCGCGGCGATCCGCGAGGTACTCGATGCCGGCGTCGGCAGCTCCGTGCGCCTGGCTTTCGACGTCAGCGACGACGTCTGGCCGATCAGGACCGACGTTTCCGAGCTCGAGACCGCGCTGCTCAACCTTGTCATCAATGCCCGCGACGCGATGCCCGACGGAGGCACGGTGACGATCGCAGCGCGCAATCTCGTGCTCGACGAGGACCCCCTCGTGGGCGAATTCATCGCGATCGACGTCACCGATACCGGCCTCGGCATTCCCTCCGACGTTCTCGACAAGATCTTCGAGCCGTTCTTCACGACCAAGGCGATCGGAAAAGGCACTGGCCTCGGTCTCTCCCAGGTGCACGGCTTCGCCCATCAGGCCGGCGGCACGGTCCGGGTCGCGAGCGCGCTCGGCAAGGGCACGACCTTCACCATCCTGCTGCCGCGCGGAGAAGACGAGCCATCGCGTGAGGCGGCGGGAGAACCGGCGTTCCAAGGCAGCGGCACGGTGCTGCTGGTCGAGGACAATCCGGACGTCGCCGCCGTCAGCATCGGCCTTCTGGAGCAGCTCGGCTATCAGGTGCGCCGGGTCGCGGACGCCGAAGCCGCCTTGAGCGAGATCGAGAAGAACGGCGTCGACTTCGTGTTCTCGGATATCGTCATGCCCGGCAAGATGGACGGGCTCAGCCTCGCCCATCACCTCCGCCAGATCCGCCCCGGCCTGCCGATTCTGCTCGCCACCGGCTACAGCGAAGTCGCCGCAGGCTTGCGCGGCGATTTCCCGATCCTGCGCAAGCCCTACGAGATCCACGAATTGAGCGAAGCGATCGCCAAGCTGCCGCGGTGATTCTTTAGCTACACCGTCGGCAACACCGAAAACGCCTCGCCTGCTCGGCGCAAGTTCAGTTCATCGACGTCGGCCGTCTCGCTGGTGACGCTGTCGACGCGCGAGGACGGCGGGCCGTGGCGGCACAGCGCAACCATGTCCGCGACGTGCTTCGGCGGCCCCGCGAACAGCGCTTCGACGCTGCCGTCACGGCGGTTGCGGACCCAGCCTTCGAGACCGCACGTCGTCGCCTGATACTCGAGCCAGGCCCGGTAGCCAACGCCCTGCACGCGGCCGCGGATCATGACCTGGAGGATCGCCCGGCTCATTGTTTCAGTCCGAGGACATCGGCGCTGCGCGCCTTGACGTCGGCCTCCCGCGTGACGCGGCTGGTCAAGTCCGACGATGGGAGACCTTTGAGATTCTTCGGCGCAGTGCCGTCGCGCAGCGCCTTCTGCGTCTCGTAGACGGCCTGCGTTGCGGCCGCGATCGGCGCGTGGCCCTGAAGCGCGATGCGCACGCGCTCGCCAGCGAGGTATTCGAGCACGTTCAACTCCTCCGGCGCGCCGCCGAGCACGATCGGCAGGCGCGTCGCAGACACGATGGCCTCGAGCTCGGCGCGCGACTTGATGCCGGTGAAGAACAGCGCGTCGACGCCGGTAGCCTCATAAGCTCTGGCGCGGCGGATCGCATCCTCGATCGAGGTGATCGAGGCCGCACCGGTGCGGCCCATGATGACGAGCGAGGGGTCGCCGCGGCCGTCGAGTGCCGCCTTCATCTTGCCGACGCCCTCCTCGAGCGAGATCAGCTGCGTCTCCGCTTCGCCGAAGCCAGCCGGCAGCAGCGTGTCCTCGATGGTGAGGCCGGCGGCGCCCGCCGTTTCCAGCTCCTGCACCGTGCGACGCACGTTGAGCGCGTTGCCATAGCCGTGATCGGCATCGACCAACACCGGAAGCGCTGCAGCACGCGACATCCGCCGCATCTGCTCGGCAAGTTCCGTGAGCGTGATCAGCGTGATGTCGGGGTCGCCGAGCACCGCGAGCGAAGCCACCGAGCCGCCGAACATGCCGAGCGGGAAACCGAGATCCTCGGCGATGCGGATCGAGATAGCGTCGTAGACCGAGCCGGGATGGACGCACGTCCCGCCCGACAGGATCGATCGCAGTTTTTCGCGGCGGGAACGAAAGGCCATGGTGATGTCTCGGTTAGGTCACGGAGGCCGCAGCATACTCCGTCATTGCGAGCGAAGCGAAGCAATCCAGAAATGCATCCGCAGAGACAAACTGGATTGCTTCGTCGCGGAGCCTGTCATCGGGCCGCGCTTCGCGCGGACCCGGTGGCTCCTCGCAATGACGTTACGCAAACTCCAAAATCAGCGCATCCACCGCGAGCGTCGCGCCGGCGCTGGCGTGGATCTTCTTCACCGTGCCGTCCTGCTCGGCGCGCAGAACGTTCTGCATCTTCATGGCTTCGACCACCGCGAGCGTCTCGCCGGCCTTGACCTCCTGCCCTTCGGTCACCGCGATCGAGACCACGAGACCGGGCATCGGACAAAGCAGCTTCTTGCCGGTGTCGGCAGCCGTGGTCACCGGCATCAGCCGCGCCGAGGCAGCTTCCGCTTCGGTCCAGACATAGACCGGCACCTCGACGCCCTGATGCGCGAGGCGGATACCGTTCGCGATCGGGCGCACCTGCACCGCGACGACATGCCCGTCGATGGTGCCCTGCCAGACAGGATCGCCCGGCTTCCACGGCGACTGCAACAGATGCGCATTGCCGGTCTTGCCGTCAGCATCGACGAAACGTACCGCGACCGCCTCGCCCTCGCGCGCGATCTCCAGCAGGATCTCCTGGCGGTCGAGCCAGACCGCACGGCGACGCTCGCGCTGCACGATGCGGCCGCCCATCTGCCCCGAGATCTGCCGCTTGCGCTCGCCGAGCACGTGATCGATGGCGGCGCCGACCGCAGCGAGCCGCCGTGCGACCTCGCCTTCAGGCACGCGCACGGCAAAGCCCTTGGGGAATTCCTCGGCGATGAAGCCGGTGGAGAGCCGGCCTTCGCGCCAGCGCGGATGATGCATCAGCGCCGACAGGAACGGGATGTTGTGGCGGATACCGTCCACATAGAACGAGTCCAGCGCAGTGGCCTGCGCCTCGATCGCGGCGGCGCGCGACGGCGCGTGGGTGACGAGCTTGGCGATCATCGGATCGTAATGGATCGAGATCTCGCCGCCCTCCTGCACGCCGGTGTCGTTGCGCACGGTGATGCCGTCCTGGCTCGCTTCCGCCGGCGGACGGTATTTCACCAGGCGCCCGATCGAGGGCAGGAAGTTGCGGAACGGGTCCTCCGCGTAGAGGCGCGACTCCACTGCCCAGCCGGTCAGCGTGACGTCCTTCTGCGCAATGGCGAGCTTCTCGCCGGCGGCGACGCGGAGCATCTGCTCGACGAGGTCGACGCCGGTGACCAGCTCGGTGACAGGATGCTCGACCTGGAGGCGCGTGTTCATCTCCAGGAAGTAGAAGCTCTTGTCCTGCCCCGCGACGAATTCGACGGTGCCGGCGGAGTCGTAATTCACCGCCTTGGCGAGTGCGACCGCCTGCTCGCCCATCTTGCGGCGGGTGGCTTCGTCGAGCAGCGGCGACGGCGCTTCCTCGATGACCTTCTGGTTGCGGCGCTGGATCGAGCATTCGCGCTCGCCGAGATAGATTACGTTGCCGTGCTTGTCGCCGAGCAGCTGGATCTCGATATGGCGGGGATCGACGATGAACTTCTCGATGAAGACCCGGTCGTCGCCGAACGAGGCCTTGGCCTCCGCCTTGGCGAGGTTGAACCCCTCGGCGACCTCGGAGGTCGAATGCGCGATGCGCATGCCCTTGCCGCCGCCGCCAGCGGAGGCCTTGATCATCACGGGATAGCCGATCTCGTCGGCGATCTTGACCGCGTGCGTGGCGTCCTCGATGACGCCGAGATAGCCGGGCACGGTCGAGACTTTTGCCTTCGCGGCAGCCCTTTTGGATTCGATCTTGTCGCCCATCGCCGCGATCGCGCCCGGGTTGGGGCCGATGAAGACGATGCCCGCCGCCTCCAGCGCGCGCGGAAACGCCTCGCGCTCGGACAGGAAGCCGTAACCGGGATGCACGGCCTCGGCGCCGGTCTTGCGGCAGGCCTCCACGATCTTCTCGATCACCAGATAACTCTCGGCCGCAGCCGGCGGGCCGATCAGCACGGCCTCGTCGGCCATCTCGACATGGAGAGCGTCGCGGTCGGCCTCGGAATAGACCGCGACCGTCTGAACTCCCATGCGGCGAGCGGTCTTGATGACCCGGCAGGCGATTTCGCCGCGATTGGCGATCAGAATGCGTTTGAACATGCTTTTCTTGAGTCTCGACCTTGGGCGGGACCCTTCCCTGGCCGTTGGAGCCTATGGGAGGGGCCGTGTGGCTCCCGTGGTACATCAAAATAGGCTGGAGGCAACGGTCAAAATCCGGCCCCTCTGGCGTACCAGCGCAAGACCGAAGCAAGACCGAAACGGGCCTGACAGGCCCCGGACGGCCTACGGCTTCCCGGCCTTGCCCACGTTCCGGACCAAGCCGTGAATGAAGCCGAGCTTGTCGACAACGACCGGCGAGAGGATGAACGGATAGAGATCGCGCATGCCCATGGCGCGGTTGACGCTGTTCATGGCGAAGGTGAAGGGCAGCCATGCGTTGACGATGGCCTCGACGTCCCTCGCTTCGTACGGGTTGAAGCGGATGCGCGCCGTCAACTCCCCGTCGCGGTCCACCTTGGGCCGCACCTCCATGCCGAACTCGCTAGCCATCTCCAGAGTGTCGACGATGTGAAGATAGTGCGCCCAGGTCTCGGCGAAATCTTCCCAGGGATGCGTGGTCGCGTAGGCAGAAACGTAGTTCTGCTGCCAGTCCGGCGGGGCGCCTTCGGCATAGTGGCGCTGCAAGGCCTGACCGTAATCGGCGGAATCGTCGCCGAACACAGCGCGGCATTCGTCCAGCATGCCGCCGTCGCGCACCAGCACGTCCCAGAAATAGTGCCCGACCTCGTGGCGGAAATGCCCGAGCAGCGTCCGGTAGGGCTCGCCCATCTCCAGCCTGCGCCGCTCGCGCTCGATGTCGTCGGCCTCGGTCAGCGCGATCGTGATCAGGCCGTTGTCGTGGCCGGTCAGGACCTTCTGCCCGCTCTGCGGATCGTCGGCGAGGAAATTGAAGATCAGGCCATGTTCGGGATTGTCCTGCCGGGTCTGGAGCGGCAGCTTCCAGCGGATCAGGGAATAGAACAGCCGGTGCTTCGCCATCTCCAGCTCGCGCCAGCCGGCGAGTTGCGCCTGATCCGACAGATCCGGCACGACGCCGTTATGCCGGCAGGCGCGGCAATAGCCGGTGGTATCACCTGCATCCGTCAGCCAGTTGCAGGAATCATATTCGGCATTACGGCACGGCATGCGTCCGCTGCCCTTGTCGGCGAGCGTGGCCCAGACCTCTCCGTCGGGCTCGATCGCCGACATCGTCTCCTTCTCCGGCAGGAACGCGACCCGATGGCCGCAGCGTTCACAGGTGCGGTTCTCGAAATAGAGGACGTTGCCGCAGGCCTGGCAGACAAAAAGCTTCAAGATTTAGCCTCTTCGGAAAGGGAGCTTTTGGGAATGACAGTTGTGGCGCCTCGCGGATACGCGCGCGGCGGGCTCATCGTTCCAATGTTCGGAACAAATAGCCAGACCTTGGCGTTCGCTCATGCCCACCATACTGCATCCGGCGACGCCTTTCTTTCCATATTCCCTCTGAGCAATGGCCATCGCGCTACGTCTGTGTGAATATCGGTCCGCCACGTGCGCTCTCGCATCACAACGGCCAACGCCTTGAACGATCCTTTGCCCGAGACCATCGCCGCCGAAAAGCTGCGCCAGCACCTGGAAGATGTTGCGCGCGAGCGCGACAACGCCTATCGCGCGCTCCAGGAGCGCGAAGCCGAACTTGCGCGCATCCAGCGCATCGGCAAGGTCGGCGGTCTCGAAGTCGATTTCCGCGAAGGCTTCAAGAACCGCCGTTCGCCGGAATATCTGATGCTTCACGGCCTGCCGCCGGAAGCTGCCGACGAGTCGCACGAGGACTGGATCAATCGCATTCATCCCGGCGACCGGGACGCTACGGTGAAGCACTTCATCGAAGCGCTGTCCGGCACCAGTGAGGACTATACCGCAGAATACCGCATCATCCGCCCCAGCGACGGCGAGACCCGCTGGATCCGCGTCGTCGCCAAGATCGAGCGGGACGGTGGCGGCCGCGCCCTTCGCCTCGTCGGCGCCCATATCGACGTCACCGACCAGATGCTGGTGCGTGAGACCCTGCGCGAGAGCGAAGAGCGCTTCCGGCTGATCGCCGACAGCGCCCCGGTGCCGATCTGGGTCACCAAACTCGACCGCACACGGTCCTTCGCCAACCAGGCCTATGTCGATTTCGTCGGCCTGCCCTACGACCAGGCCATTGCCTTCGACTGGCGCAAGGTGCTGCATCCGGACGACCTGCCCCACGTGCTACAGCAATCCGTTCAGGGCGAAGCATCACTCAAACCGTTCGTGCTGGAAGCCCGCTACAAGAACGCCGCCGGCGAATGGCGCTGGCTGCGTTCGGAATCGCAGCCGCGCTGGGACCCGACCGGCAGGCATATCGGCTTCATCGGCGTTGCCCATGACATCACGGTGGCCAAACAGGCCGAGATCGAGCTCCGGCAGCTCAACGAGACGCTGGAAGAACGCATCGTCCAGCGCACCGCCGAACTCGAATCCAACGAGGCGCGGCTGCGCGCCATCCTGGAGACCAGCAACCAGTATCAGGGCCTCGTCAATCTCAGTGGCGAGCTGCTTTACGCCAACACGACCGTGCTCGACGCCATCAAGGCGAGCCCTGCGGATGTGATCGGAAAGCCGTTGTGGCAGACGCCCTGGTTCAGCACGACGGAGGGCATGGGCGCACGAGTGCGCGAGGCCTTCGACACCGTGCTCAAGGGCGAAGCCGTGCGGATGGAGATGCGCCTGCGCCTTCCCATCGGGGAGCGCGATTTCGAGTTCGGCATGCGCCCGGTGCTCGACCGCCACGGCAACATCACCGGCGCGGTGCCTGAGGCTGTGGACATCACCGAGCGTCGCCGCGGCGAGGAAGCGTTGCGGCAATCGCAGAAGATGGAGGCGATCGGCCAGCTCACTGGCGGCGTCGCGCACGACTTCAACAATCTGCTCACCATCATCCGCTCGGCCACCGATTTCCTGCGCCGCCGCGAGCTGCCGGAGGAGCGCCGTCGCCGCTATGTCGATGCTATCTCGGACACCGTCGAGCGTGCCTCCAAGCTGACCGCCCAGCTGCTGGCGTTTGCGCGCCGGCAGCCGCTGAAACCGCAGATCTTCAACGTCGGCAGCCAGGTTGAAGGCGTGGCGCAACTGGTCCGGCCGCTGGTCGGCGGCCGCATCGAAATCGCGGTGGAGGTTCACGATGGCGACTGCTTCACGGTCGCCGATATCGCGCAATTCGAGACCGCGCTAATCAACCTCGCCATCAACGCCCGCGACGCCATGGACGGCGAAGGCCGTCTCACCATAGCGGTCCGGAAAGTTCAGGGAATCCCCGACCTCCGCACGCAACCGGCGCGCGGCGGCGACTATGTCGCGATCTCCGTTGCCGACACCGGCAGCGGCATCGCGCCCGAAAACATCGAAGCCATCTTCGAGCCGTTCTTCACCACCAAGGAGGTCGGCAAGGGCACCGGCCTCGGCCTGAGCCAGGCCTTCGGCTTCGCAAAGCAGTCCGAGGGCGACATTGCCGTGACGAGCACGCATGGTGAAGGCGCGACCTTCACCATCTATCTGCCGCGGGCGCACAGCCCCGCGACAGATCAGGAAAGCCGCGGCGCTGACCTATGAGGCCGCGGCCACCGGGCGCGGCTATCGCGTGCTCGTGGTGGAAGACGACGACGAGGTCGGCCGGTTCTCCACCGAGCTGCTGGAAGACCTCGGCTATGTCGTCCGCCGCGCCGCCAACGCCAATGCGGCGCTCGCCATTCTCGGCGAGAACGAGTTCGCCGTCGATCTCGTTTTCTCCGACGTCATCATGCCCGGCATGAACGGCGTCGAGCTCGCCGGCATCATCCGCGAACGCTATCCGGGCCTGCCCGTCGTGCTCACCTCTGGTTACAGCAACGTTCTCGCCGAGAACGCCGATCGCGGTTTCGAGCTGATCCAGAAGCCGTATTCGGTCGAAGCGCTGTCGCGCATCTTGCGGAAGGCAATCACGGCAAAGCCGTCGATGGCGCGATGAGTGTTATGGTCGCACGAAGCTGCCACAAACTCCGTAGTTGCGAGCGCAGCGAAACAATCCAAAATCTTTCCGCGGAAACAGTCTGGATTGCTTCGTCGCTGCGCTCCTCGCAATGACGGCGCTATCGTGCCGCTCCAACCCAACGGGCTTTTGAACAACATTGTGGACTGAAACTCGGGCCGAGACGCGGCAATCGCAGATAGCCGTCCGCGCTCGCGGGGGGAAGACATCGACATCGGCTTCCGCTATCGCTGCCGAATGAACCGACACATCTCAAGGATCGAACGTGCCGTCTAACGCCATCTGGGCCTGGAGCATCATCGTCGTCGCGACCGCAGGCGTCATCATCCGGCCCTTTCGCCTGCCGGAGGCGATCTGGGCCATCATCGGCGCCAGTGCGCTCGTGCTGTTCGGTCTGCTGCCCTGGCGGGATGCGCTCACCGGCATCGAGAAAGGCGTGGATGTCTATCTTTTCCTGATCGGCATGATGCTGATCGCCGAGCTGGCGCGGCTCGAAGGCCTGTTCGACTATCTCGCAGCGCTCGCCGTGGAACATGCCGGCGGCTCGCCGCAGCGGCTGTTCCTGCTGATCTACATTGTCGGCACGCTCGTCACCGTCCTGCTCTCGAACGACGCCACCGCGATCGTGCTGACCCCCGCCGTCTATGCCGCGACGCGTGCGGCCGGCGCCAAGCCGCTGCCTTATCTCTTCGTCTGCGCCTTCATCGCCAATGCCGCGAGCTTCGTGCTGCCGATCTCCAACCCCGCCAATCTCGTCGTGTTCGGCGCCCACATGCCTGCGCTTACCGAATGGCTGCGGCTGTTCGCCCTGCCCTCGGCGGCCTCGATCCTGCTGACTTATGTCGTGCTGCGCCTGACCCAGCACCGCGCCCTGAAGGAAGAGACGATCGCGCGCAGAGTGCCGCATCCCAAGCTCGGCCGCGGCGGCAAGCTGACGGCCATCGGCATCGTGGCGATCGGCGTCGTGCTGGTCACGGCCTCCGCGTTGGACAAGCAATTGGGCCTGCCGACCTTCGTTTGCGGCGTGGTGACAGCCGCAATCGTGCTGCTGCTCAACCGGCAATCGCCGCTCCCCGTGCTGCGCGGCGTCTCCTGGAGCGTGCTGCCGCTGGTCGGCGGATTGTTCGTGATGGTGGAAGCGCTGATCAAGACCGGCGTGATCGGGCAGCTCAGCGCGCTGCTGCATGAAGCTGTCGGACAATCCGTGACGAAGGCGGCCTGGAGCGTCGGCATCGCCACCGCGGTCGCCGACAACATCGCCAATAATCTTCCCGTCGGTCTCGTTGCCGGCTCGGTCGCCGCCAGCGATCACTTGCCCGCGCCGGTCGTGAGCGCCATCCTGATCGGCGTCGATCTCGGTCCCAATCTGTCGGTGACCGGTTCGCTCGCCACCATCCTGTGGCTGGTGGCGCTGCGGCGGGAGAAGATCGAAGTCGGCGCCTGGCCGTTCCTCAAGCTCGGACTGCTCGTGACGCCGCCGGCCCTGATCGCGGCCTTGGCGGCCGCGATCTGGTAACTTGCGAGATCAGTCGTTCTCGTAGCCGTAGACTTCCGGCAGGATGAAGATTGCGGCAAGTAATCCGATCAGCGGGAAGATCGCGACGAACAGCGTGGCATTCGCCTGCCCAATCGCCGCGAACAACGACGGGAACAGGAAGATCGCGAGGAACGACGGCAGCTTCACGAACATGTAGGCGAAGCCGCTGGCGGTGCCGCGATATTTCGGCTTGGCGACCATGGTCGGGATCGTCATGCAGTTGGAGGCATCCCAATAATGGCCCCACAGCATCGCGGCAGCCGCGAACGGCAGCAGGATCTTGTTGTCGGTGTAGAGCGCGAAGGCCGCGACCAGCAGCGAGACCAGCACGATCGAGAAGCCCGCGATCGAGATGCCGCGGTGGCCGATTTTCGGGGTCAGCAGCGGACCGACCCAGCCCGACACGGCAGCGAAGGAGAACAGCGCCATCGTCACCAGATTGATGCCGAGCACGCTCGACACGCCGACCATCACGAAGAGCACCGGCAGGTAGAACGCGAAGGTCGAGAACTCGCTGGCCTGCGCGAAGCAGGCGATCCAGCCGTAGATCGTGGCGCGCCAGCGGATCGGATCCTTCTTGAGGTCGGCGAGGAAGTCGCGGGTGGACACCTTGGGCACCTCCACGTCATGGTCCGGCAGCATGGCGAGGTCGTCGTTGAACATCTCGCGCGCGACCTGCTTGGCCTCGCGGTAGCGTCCCTTCTGCACCAGCCAGACCGCCGTCTCCGGCACGTCGTGGCGCATGATCAGGATGATCAGCGCCGGCAGCGCGCCGAGGCCGAGCGTCACCCGCCATAGCGTTTCGTGGTTGATGTCGAGCAGCAGGAAGATCACGATGACGCCGATCGTCAGGACCTCACCGACCGCGAACATGAATTGCCAGCGGTTGCCCATGACTTCGCGCTCACCCTTGGCCATGGATTCCATGATGTAGGTGTAGCCGGTCGAGATGTCCGAACCGAGCGGAACGCCGAGCAAGAAGCGGATCACGACGAGCCAGAACACATTGGGCACGAAGGCCTGCGCCAGCGCCAGCACGATGAACAGCACCATCGTCACCAGGAACATGACGCGGCGGCCGATCTTGTCGGAGAGCCAGCCGCCGAGCAGCGCACCGATCAGGGCGCCGCCTTGCGTACCGGCCGCGGCCAGGCCCAGCATCAGCGGATCGGGATTGAACTGCTCCTTGATGAAGATCAGCACGAAGGCGATCGAATAGAGATCCCAGGCTTCGACCAGGATCGAGGCCATCATCAGCCAGCCGACCTTGTTGCCCTTGGGACTGTAGTTCGTGATGAGGTAGCGGACCGCGGCTTCGCTCGCGGTCGGTTGTGGCATCGCCATCGTCGACATCTTTGGTCCTCTCTTCAAAACTTTCTTACGTGCCAAGCAGCGGCTCGATGCTGCAATCGAGCAGGCGCGGGTCGATCCCGACCTCCATGCCGGTGAACATCTCGCCCATGTAGTCGATCAGTGCATCGCTCGCCTTCACCGCGTCCTCGACGCGGCGGCCGGCGACCGCGGCGAGAATGGCGAGGTGACGATCGATCGTGCCTGACAGTTCGGCCTGTCCCGGCATGAACCGGTGGTGGATGTAGCCGATGCGCCGGTACAGCGTGTGTAACGGCCGTAGCGTGTGCACCAGAAACGGCTCGCCTGCCGCCTCCAGCACCAGCGCGTCGATGCGGCGGTCAATACTGTTGAACTCGTCGAGGGTCAGAGTGGCGCGGCGCTCGCGCAAAAGGCGCTCAATATGCAGCGCCTGATTGCGGTGCGAGAGGCTGGCGCGATCGGCCGCAAGCCGGATCACGAAGCGCTCCATGTCGCGGCGCAAGGCCAGCAGCATGCGCTCGCGTGCCAGATCGATCGGCGCAATGCGCAGACCGTGGCGCGGTCGGATGATGATCAACGTATCGGCGGAGAGACGATTGACGGCGTGATGAACCGGCGTACGGCCGAAGCCGGTGATGTGCTGCAATTCCAGCATTGTCATGAACTGGCCTGGCTTGAGCTCGCAATGGACGAGCAGCTCTTCGATCCTCTGGTAGGCGAGCTCGAAGAAGTTGAGACGGTTGCGTCGGAAGGGCTTGCCCTCGCCGTCGTCGTTCCTCACCACCTCGAGCGCGCGCTTGCGCGTTGCCATGCCGTCTCTCCCTCAGCCCGCGCCGTCGTTGCTGGATGGCGCCTTGTTGGTGATATCCCTAAAACATGTTGTGATATATTACAAGCGGGCGTAAGACTTGACGCCTGCCCGCACCATGTTGCGGTGCGCAATGACAACAAGACGGCGCTGCGCGCGCCTGCGACGGGAGGAGTTGCCGTGAAAATCACGTCGATAGAGACGCTGCGCACCGAAGAATTCTCCAACGTCATCTGGGTGCGCGTCCACACCGACACGGGCATGATCGGTCTCGGCGAAACCTTTTACGGCGCCGGCGCAGTCGAGGCGCAGATCCACGACACCTTTGCCGGCCGCCTGCTCGGCCGCAATCCGCTGCACATCGAGGCGATCCATCGCGACATGCTGAACCTGCCGATGGCGCAGTCGTCCACCGGCGTCGAATATCGCGCGGCCTCGGCAATCGACATCGCGCTGTGGGACCTGTTCGGCAAGGTCTGCAATCAGCCGGTCCACCAGATGCTCGGCGGCCTCTGCCGCGACAAGCAGCGCATCTACAACACCTGCGCCGGCACCCAATATGTCCGCTCCACCAATATCAGCCCGGTCGCGAACTGGAATCTTGGCGCTGCCAAGAGTCCCTACGAAGACCTCGACGGCTTCATGCACCGCGCCGACGCGCTTGCCGAAAAACCTGCTGGAGAGCGGCATCTCCGCGATGAAGATCTGGCCGTTCGATCCGGCGGCGCAGGAGAACAAGGGTCTCTACATCTCCGCCGCGCAGATGAAGCAGGCGATCGAGCCGTTCGAGAAGATCCGAAGGGCGGTCGGCGACAAGATGGAGATCATGGTCGAGCTTCACTCGCTGTGGAACCTGCCAACCGCAAAACAGATCGCGCGCGCGCTCGAGCCCTACAAGCCGACCTGGTACGAAGACCCGATCCGTATGAACTCGCCGCAGGCGCTGGCCGAATATGCCCGCTGCACCGACGTCTGGGTCTGCGCCAGCGAGACGCTGGGGTCGCGCTTCCCCTACAAGGACATGCTCGACCGCGACGCTATGCATGTGGTGATGGCGGATCTGTGCTGGACCGGCGGCCTCACCGAGGGCCGCAAGATCGCGGCGATGGCCGAGACCTATCACCGGCCCTTCGCACCGCACGACTGCATCGGCCCGATCGGCTTCATCGCCGCCATCCACATGTCGTTCAGCCAGCCCAATACGCTGATCCAGGAATCGGTGCGCGCCTTCTACAAGGGCTGGTACAATGAGCTCGTTACCACCATGCCCACGATCAAGGATGGTTTTGTCTATCCAATGGAAGGCCCCGGCCTCGGCGTCGACCTTCTGCCTGCCGTCTTCGACCGCTCCGATCTGACCGTGCGCCGTTCCAACGTCTGAGGATTCTTGAGATGAGCACCGCCCTCTTCGACCTTTCCGGCCGCACCGCGCTCGCGACCGGCTCCTCCCGCGGTCTCGGCCGCGCCATTGCCGAGGGCATGGCCAAGGCCGGCGCCAGGATCATCGTCAACGGCGTCGATCCCAAGCGTGTCGAGCAGGCCGTCGCCGAGTTTCGCGCCGCCGGCCACCAGGCCGAAGGCGCCGCTTTCAACGTCACCGACGAGCCTGCGATCGTCGCCGCCTTCAACGACTTCGACAAGAGGGGCATCGCGGTCGACATCCTCGTCAACAATGCCGGCATCCAGCACCGCAAGCCGCTGGTGGAGTTCACCACCGACGAGTGGCGCAAGGTGATCGAGACCAACCTCACCAGCGCCTTCGTGATCGGCCGCGAGGCGGCCAAGCGCATGATCCCGCGCAAGTACGGCAAAATCATCAATATCGGCTCGCTCGGCAGCGAGCTCGCGCGTCCCACGATTGCGCCCTACACCGCTGCCAAGGGCGGCATCAAGAACCTGACTCGCTCGATGGCGGTGGAATGGGCCCAGCACGGCATCCAGGCCAACGCGATCGGCCCCGGCTACATGCTGACCGACATGAACGAGGCGCTGGTCAACAACACCGACTTCAACAACTGGCTGATGGGCCGCGTTCCCTCCAAGCGCTGGGGCCGACCGGACGAGCTGGTGGGCGCTGCGATCTTCCTGGCCTCGGATGCCTCGACCTATGTCAACGGCCAGATCATCTATGTCGATGGCGGCATGATCGCTGCGATGTGAGCCGCGAAACGCTGAGGGAGCTAACCATGCGCGCCGTCGTCATTCACGCACCGAAAGATCTGCGGATCGATAGCTACCCCGATGCAGCGCCCGGTCCGGGCGAAGTCCGCGTCAAGATCGCGAACGGCGGCATCTGCGGCTCCGATCTGCACTACTATCATCACGGCGGCTTCGGTGTCGTGCGCATCCAGCAACCGATGGCGCTGGGGCACGAGATCGCCGGCGTGGTCGCAGCCATCGGTGACGGCGTCACGAACGTGAAGCCGGGCACTCGGGTCGCGGTCAATCCGAGCAAGCCGTGCGGCCGGTGCCTGCATTGCCAGGAAGGCATGCGCAACCAGTGCCTCGACATGCGCTTCCTCGGCAGCGCGATGCGCTTTCCCCATGTGCAGGGCGGCTTTCGCGAATTCATCACGGTCGATGCGGCGCAGGCCGTTCCGATCGCCGACAAGCTATCGCTGGCGGAAGCCGCGGTCGCCGAGCCGCTCGCGGTGTGCCTGCATGCCGGCAAGCAGGCCGGGCCCCTGCTCGGCAAGCGCGTGCTGATCACCGGCTGCGGCCCGATCGGCGCGCTGATGATTTTGGTCTCGCGCTTCGGCGGCGCGGCCGAGATCGTGGTCACCGATGTCGCGGAGGCGCCGCTTGCGGTCGCCAAAAAGCTCGGCGCCACTTACGCCATCAATGTCGCGGCCGGCGCGACGGCGCTCGATCCGTGGCGCACCGGCAAGGGTGTGTTCGACACGCTGTTCGAAGCCTCGGGCAACCAGGCCGCACTCCGCACCGCGCTCGACGTGCTCAGGCCCAGGGCCACGTTGGTGCAGCTCGGCCTGGGCGGCGAAATGACGCTGCCGATCAACTCCATCGTCGCCAAGGAATTGCAGCTCCGCGGCACCTTCCGCTTCGATCCCGAATTCGAGCTGGCGGTGCGGCTGATGTGCGAAGGCCTAATCGACGTCAAGCCGCTGATCACGGCGACCATGCCGTTCGAGAACGCGGTCGCAGCGTTCGAGCTCGCCAGCGACCGCTCGCAGTCGATGAAGGTGCAATTGACGTTCTGATCGATGAGCGCTGCTATTGGTTCTCGATCAGCCGGTCGCTGACCAGCCGCACGGCGCCCCGTTTCCAGGAATAGTCCGCGCCCAGGCGCAGGCCGCTGTCGCCGCGTGCCAGCACCGCGCCGGTCCTGGCATCGCGCACCTGGAAGCCGAGCGTGTATTCGGTGCGGCTGACCCGCCGCACCACCCCGATCAGAGACTGATCCGCACCGAGCCCTTGCGCCATCGCCGCTTCGCAGCCGCCGCAGTCGCGTAAAGCGCGTGCCTTTACCGCCTCCTCGTTCGCGCTGCCGACATCGACGAGGCGGTAGCGGCCGGATTGGCCAAGGGCATCGCGCACACTGCCGGTCACTTCGGCCAGATAGAATGCATCTGCGGCCGCGAGACCGGCGGCCGGCGCCGCGGTGTTGTCCTCGAGCTCGAATTCGAACACCGCCAGCGCGATCGGCGCGGGTGCGCCGAGCGCGGCCATGATCTCGCGGGACACGAAGATCTCGGCACGCTCCCATGATTCATCATTGTCGCCGCGGAAGGTGTAGAGCTTGTCCATCACGACCTTCCTGGCGCCAACGTCGATCACGGCGACCTTGGCCCATTGCACCAGTGTGCTCGTCTTCTGGATGCCGCCGATCACCTTGAACGCCGCGCCGTCCTGGGCCGAGGGCACCAGCCGGTAGCGCCGGTCTCCGCCGATATCTTGCCGGAGCGCAGCCATGAAGGCCGCCAGCCGTCGCTCGTGGGCGGCGGTCTGGTTGGCAGGCTCCGCTGACGTATCGGTATAACTGAAATCGTCCATGGCGACGCCGACGGCAGTCTCGGCACCGAGCGCATAAGCCGGAAGGACGACAAGGAGACAGACTGAGAGGATCAACCGGCGCAGGTGCATAAATGTGCCTCGTATGACGGAGCGGCGCACAATCTGGACGGCGTAATCAGGGCTCGCAGCAGCGCCGGTCCCGGCGATGACCGGGAAAATTTCACGACGGTGCACCGCACTCACGCCTGACGGCTTTGCGCTAGGTGCGTTCTGCCGTTTAATGCGGGCGCGACAACCCGTTCGCACCAGGTGCCCGCCGATGTGGAACCGCCCGAGGTTCGATCTCAAAGTCCGTCTGACGTTGCGCGTGGCCGCGATATCGGCCGCCTGCTTCGCCGTTATCTCCGCCTATTTCCTGATTACGGCCGACCGCGCGGCGCATGCGCGCCTCGACGACATCGCCGCCATCGTCGCCAAGACGCTGGAGCTACAGCAGGGCAAGATCCAGTGGGTCGCCAGCCCGCGCTCGGACTTTCCCAACCTCGACCCCGTTTCGGCCTATGTGATGACGCCCGGCCTGTGCCTGGCATTCCGCGGCACGAGCGGCGACATCCTCCAGCGCTTCTGCAGCGGCGCGCCCGCCCCGGCAAACCCACCGCCGCAAGCCTTCACGGCCTTCTATCGCAGCCTGTTCGACCCCGGCCGCGAAGCGGCACGGCCTGTGATCGTGCGCGGAGCGAAGCTTGGCGACGCCGTGGTCTCGGTCGAGCCGGCCGTGCAGACGGCGGAGGCCTGGCACGAGGCCGGCCGCCTGATGCTGGCGCTGGCGATCGCGCTGCCGCTGCTCTGCGCCCTGGTCTACGCCGCGCTGGCACGCGCGCTGCGCCCCACCCGCATGATCCGCACCGGCCTGGAGCGGATTGCCGCCAACGACCTCACCACGCGGCTGCCGCCGTTCGACCTTGCCGAGCTCTCCGCGATCCGCGACGGCTTCAACCATCTCGCCGAAAGCCTCGAGACCGCACTTGCCGAACGCAGCGAGCTGACGCGGAAGCTGATCGCGCTCCAGGACGAGGAGCGCCGCCATCTCGCGCGCGAGCTGCATGACGAGTTCGGCCAGTCGCTCGCCGCCATCCGGGCGCTCGCCTCCTCCGCCCGCCAGACCGCCGCGCAGGACTGCCCTTCCTTGCTTGGCGAATGCGACGGCATCGCGCGGACCGCAACCGGCATGATGGAGACGTTGCGCGGCACACTGTTCCGGCTGCGGCCGCCGGATGTCGAGGAGCTCGGGCTCGTCGCCAGCCTCGAAGGCCTGGTCGCGGGCTGGAACGGGCGCAGCCGCGGCGAGACGCGCTTCTCGATCCGGTTCGACGGCGCATTCGAGACCCTGCCGGCCACGATCAGCGCCAGCCTCTACCGGATCGTGCAGGAGGCGCTCACCAATGCCGCCAAGCATGCCGTCGCCACGCGGGTCAGCCTGGAATTGACGATGGGGGCGAGCGAGATCGCGCTTGCGATCGACGATGACGGACGCGCGACCGATCCCGTCGCGAAATCCGGAATGGGCCTGCTCGGCATGCGCGAGCGCGTCGCGGCCTTGCGCGGCCAATTGAGCTTCGAGGCCAAGCCGAACGGCGGCTCCGCACTGCGCGTCGTCATTCCGCTCGCAGCCGCCGATCGGCCGCCGCTGGAGCACGCCGCATGAGCGCGGCCGGCGCGACCATTCTGCTGGTCGACGACCATTCCGTCGTCCGCGAGGGCTATCGCTCCGTGCTCCAGAAGCAGCCGGGACTTCGCGTCATCGCCGAAGCCGCCGACGGCGCCGAGGCCTATCGTCTCTACAAATCGGAGGCGCCCGACCTCGTCATCATGGATCTGAGCATGCCCGGCATCGGCGGCATCGAGGCGGTCAGGCGCATCAGGCAGTGGGACAAGGGCGCGAGGATCCTCGTCTTCACCATGCACGAGAATGCCGGCTTTGCCGTGCAGGCGATCCGCGCCGGCGCCAGGGGCTACGTCACCAAGACCAGTCCGCCGGAGACGCTGGTGCGCGCCGTGATGGACGTGCTCGCCGGCAGGATCGCAATCAGCCCCGACATCGACCATGAGCTCGCGCTGAGCCGGCTGGCCGGGGAAAGCTCTGCCGCCGACGTCCTCACGCCGCGCGAATTCGAAGTGCTGCGGCTGCTGCTCGCCGAGAATACGACAGAGGAGATCGCCGAGACGCTCCATGTCAGCCCGAAGACGGTGGCGAACCTGCATTCCCTGATCAAGGACAAGCTCGGCGTCGGATCCGACATCGAGCTGGTCCGGCTGGCGCTGCGCCAGGGCATCTTGACGGAGGTCGATCTCGGCGAGGCCTGATTGCTCAAGCCAGATAGCGCGTGAGATAGCCTTCCATCGCGTAGAGCGCACAAAGCGCAAGGCTCGACCACACGGCGGCGGTGAAATACAGGAACATCCAGGTCAGCTCGCCCTTCCAGTGCGCGATGTCGTGGGTCACGACCCAGCGCGTCGAGACGTCATGCAGGCCTTCGAGGAAGCCGAGCAACCGGTTGCCCTCTTCATACCCTGCCCGCCAGCGGCTGAGATACATCGGCACGTCGACGGTGACGAGGAAGGCCAGGAAGCAGGCGATGCCGACGATGCCGGCAATCAGCGCCCAGCGCACCGGCCCCTGGAATTCCGGCATCAGCCGGCACAGCGCGATGCCCGCGAGGAAGAATGTCACCGCCCACAGCGAGTTCTCGATCGCGTTGAAAAGGAAGTTTGTCGTCACCACCGCATACCAGGAGAAGCACTCCGCGATGATGATGATGGGCACGATCACCCACGCGATGTTCACAACCGTCTCGGCGCCCGTCATGGTCCCGAGTTGATGCAGGATGACCGCCCATTGCGCCGCGAAGCACAGTTCGGCCACGGTCGCGACCGTGCGGCCGACGAAGACGCTGGAGAGCCAGGTGTCGAACAGACAGATGCGCTGCACGTCGGCGCGCGGCAGGAACGAGCGGAAGGCGCAGCCGAAGACATAGCCGGCGCAGAGCAGGAACATCAGTCCGATGTCGGAGCCGCCACTGATGCTGCCGGCGGACGTGGGATAGAACGCGCGGTACAGCATGAACCAGGCGAGAATGTTGGCAGCACTGACCAGCGTCAGGGACCCCCACCACCACGCGAGGGGATTTGTCCGCGCCTGCCACTGCAACATGAATCGCTCCGCTGTAATCGATATGACATTCAGCCGTAGTAATCCTGTCACAACAACCCACGGAATCACGACGAGAATCTGTGTGCGGCGGAGCTCGTCGCGCACATTTTATCCGCACGGGCAACGCCGCCGCGTGTCCGGATAGTGGACACAAAATACAATTTTATGAATCTATTGGACAACCGCCCCGACCGGGTTCATTAATCCTGGATGGCCAAAACCGCGTCCAAACCGATCCGCGCCTCCTCGTCCGCTGCCGCCGTGCTGGCGGACAGCATCGACGACGCCGCGTTCGCGACGACGCTGGCAAAGGGTCTCGTGGTGCTCGAAGCGTTCAAGGCGGGAGCGACGCAGCTCGGCAACATGGAGCTGTCGACGCTGACCGGGATTCCGCGTCCAACGGTGGCGCGGCTGACGCATACGCTCGCCGAGCTCGGCTACCTCCGCTACGATTCCGAACGCGCCAAATATCGCGTCGGCGCGCGCGCCCTTCGCATGGCGCATCCGCTGCTCGCCGACATGCAGTTCCGCCAGGTCGCGCGGCCCATGATGCAGGAGCTCGCGCAAAGCGTGCGCGGCACGGTCTCGATCGGCCTGCTCGATGCGACCTCCATGATCTATGTCGAGACCGCGCGCTCCGGCGACGTCGGCCCGCACGTCCCCGACATCGGCATGCCCATTTCCGTGGTGATGACGGCGATGGGCCGTGCCGCGGCGGCGACCTTGCCGCAGGCCGATGCCGCGCTGCTCGAAGAGCGCATTGCAAGCGAGGACACCGAGCTGTGGTCGGCCTTCCGCGAGACCTACCGCGCCGGCCTTGCACAATGCGCCAGCCGCGGCTTCTGCACCTGCTTCGGCGAGTACATCGCCTCGATCCATGCCGTCGCCGCGCCGCTGTTTCATGCGCGTGAGGCGAAGCAGGCCTTTTCGATCAATTGCGGCATCCCCGCATTCCGGCTCCAGCCCGGCCAGCTGGAGGGCGAGATCGGCCCGCGCATTGCCGCTCTTGCCGACAGCATTCGCACCATGATTGGGGCGGCACCGGCGACCGAAACACAAAAGCAGAACAAGAAGAGCGCCAGGCGATGAGCAAGAGAATCGGCGCTCCGCCATCGGGAGGCCACCATGACCATCACACGGCGAACATTTTTTGGCACCCTCGCTCTTTCGATATCCGGACTTCCATTCGCCGCACGCGCTGAGGACGCCTGGCCGTCGCGTATGGTGCGGCTGATCTCGCCTTACGGGCCCGGCGGCTCCAACGACATCTCGCTGCGGCTGCTGGCCGAAGAGTTCGGCCGCAACCTGCACCAGCAATTCATCGTCGAGAACAAGCCGGGCGCCGGCACGCGCATCGCCAACGACACGGTCGCGCATGCGCCGGGCGACGGCTATACCCTCCTCTATGTCGCGGCCCCCTATGCGACCGCCGAAGCGCTGTTCGGCAAGCTGACCTATGAGCGCAAGGATCTGCAGCCCGTCGCGATGGCTGTGATCGCGCCACTGTTCCTGATCATCAGCGCGGACGCGCCGTTCAAGACGCTCCCCGAATTGATCGCCTACGGCAAATCGAAGCCGGATGGCCTGACCTTCGCCTCACCCGGCGCCGGATCGCAGCCGCATCTTGCCGGCGAACTCCTGTTCAGGGATGCCGGTGTCAAGGGGCTCAACATTCCCTTCCGTGGCGATGCGGCGTCCTACACCGAGCTGCTCGCCGGCCGCGTCGATGCCACGCTGACGGCGCTGCCGACCGCACTGCCCTACATCCAGAGCGGCAAGTTCATCGTGCTCGGCGTCGCCTCGGCCGAACGCAGCGCGCTTTACCCGCAGGCGCCGACCCTGCGCGAGCAGGGTTTTCCCAACGTGGCCGCGGCCGGCTGGTACGGCTTCATGGCGCCTTCGACGACGCCGCGGGCGATCGTCGACAAGCTGCAGGCCGAAGTCTTGCGCGCGCTGGCCGAGCCGGCGATCAAGGACAAGCTGACGGCCCAGGGCCTCGAAGTGCGCGCGGGCACCGCGGCCGAATTCGGCCAGTTCATCGACAACGAAATAAGAAAGTGGACCGGGCTGATCCGCGAGGCCGGCCTCAAGGGCGAGTGACAGTCACGAACAGGGAATGGAAATGAAAAACGTACTTCTCAAACGTGTCGCGGCAGTCGCGATCCTTCTCGCGCTATCGATCCCGGCGGCACAGGCCCAGAAGAAATACGATCCCGGCGCATCCGACACCGAGATCAAGGTCGGCCAGACCGTCCCGCTCAGCGGGCCGGCCTCGGCCTATGCCGTCATCGGCAAGACCCAGGCCGCCTACATGAAGATGATCAACGACCAGGGCGGCGTCAACGGCCGCAAGGTCAATCTGATCCAGTATGACGATGCCTATTCGCCTCCGAAGACGGTTGAGCAGACCCGCAAGCTTGTCGAAAGCGACGAGGTGCTGCTGACCTTCCAGATCATTGGCACGGCGCCCAATGTCGCCGTGCAAAAATATCTCAACGCCAAGAAGGTCCCGCAGCTCTTCGCGGCAACGGGCGCGGCGCGTTTCACCGATCCGAAGAACTTCCCCTGGACCATGGGCTTCAATCCGTCCTACCTCGTCGAGGGCCGGATCTACGCGCAATATCTTCTGAAGAACCATCCGAACGCCAGGATCGGCGTGCTCTATCAGAACGACGATCTCGGCAACGATTACCTCGCCGGCTTCAAGGCAGGTCTCGGTGACAAAGCGAAGATGATCGTCGCCGAGACGTCCTACGAGATCACCGAGCCGACCATCGACTCGCAGATCCTGCGGTTGAAGGATGCCGGTGCCGACGTGCTGTTCAGCGCCACCACGCCGAAACAGGCCGCGCAGGCGATCAAGAAGGTGGCCGAGATCGGCTGGAAGCCGCTGCACATCATCGACATCAACGCCTCCTCGGTCAGCGCGGTGCTGAAACCTGCCGGACTCGACAACGCCAAGGGCGTCGTCAGCGTCGGTTATGTCAAGGATTCAGCCGATCCCGAATGGAAGGACGATCCCGGCATGAAGCGATATCTCGCCTTCATGGCCAAGTACTACCCGGAGGGCGACAAGGATTCGAACCTGAACGTCTACGGCTATATCACCGCGCAGCTGCTGGTGCAGGTGCTGAAGCAATGCGGCGACGATCTCACGCGCGAGAACGTGATGCGCCAGGCCGCCAGCCTGAACAACATCGCACTCGACCTGACGCTGCCGGGCATCTCGGTGACGACGACGCCGACGGACTACCGCGTCAACAAGCAGTTCCAGATGGTGCAGTTCGACGGCCAGCGCTGGCAGAAACTCGGCGACATCGTCACGGACGACGCGAAGGAATGAAGCGCCCCTCATCCCGAGGGGCGCGCGCCTTGAAGAATGAAGGCTTCACCAATGGTCCTCGTGCTTCGAGGCGGCCGCTCCGCGGCCTCCTCCGCATGAGAGGGAAGTGGCTGCTCGCCCTACCTCTTCATCCCACTCACATAGGCCGCGAGCTTGTCGAGTGTCTGGTAGCCGTATTCGACGGCACCGAAGTTGATCATGCCGTCGCGCTGCGCCGCGCTCGACGCCAGCTGCCGCATCATCAGAACCGTCTTGCCGTTGCTCTGCTCGGCGAAGGTGACGGTGAAACGGAACATTCCGGGATCCTCGTCCTGGTCGGTACCGTGATCCATCTCCATCAGCGACGGCCGTTCGATGCGGCGAAAGCGCATGCGGTTCGGGTAGACCGTGCCGTCCGGGCCGATCATGTTGAAGCGCCAGACGCCGCCGACCCGCACGTCGATCTCGAAGGTCTCGAGCTTGAAGCCCTTCGGGCCGAACCATTGCGGCAGATGCTTCGGGTCGGACCACGCTTCGAACACCAGATCGCGCGGCGCGTCGATCACGCGCGACATCACGATCTCACGGTCGAGCGACCATTGCGACAGAGCGGGATTGGCAGAATTCGTCATCGTCAGGAACCTTTCCGTCTGGTTGTCTTGTCGATCGTCTTGTTACTTGTCTTGGTCGGCCGTTTGGCAGCCGCCCGCTCTTTCTTCAGCTTCATCACATAGGTTTCGAAGCGATCGAGCCGCGCCTCCCAGATCGCACGCTGGTGCTGGAACCAGTCCTCCGCAGTGAGGAGCGCGTCAGGACTGAGGCGGCAGGTGCGCACGCGACCGGATTTCTCCGACAGGACGAGACCGCTCGTCTCCAGCACATGGATGTGCTTCATGAAGCTCGGCAGCGCCATCGCGAAGGGATCGGCGAGTTCGCCGACCGACGCCTCGCCGGCGCAGAGCCGCATCACGATCGCCCGCCGGGTGGGATCGGCAAGGGCCGCGAAAACCTGATCGAGCCGGGATAGTTGGTTAGCCATGGGGCTAACTATAGGGCTGCCATGATCTCGCGTCAACAATTGTTAGCCAATTAGCTAAGTTAAATTCGCCGACTGGTAGCCTGGATGAAGGGAAGCGAATCGGGGCCGCTAGCTCGGCTGCGGCACTTTCCGGATTGCGCTTCGCTCCATCCGGGCTAACGGACCATTCGCGCGGAACCCACCACGCGCAATCGTGAATAGGGACGATCGGCCCTTCCCGCTACAAGGGACTGGGGGCGCATCGAATCTTGCGCCAGAGCCGTGTCGTCTGTTGTCACCTCATCGTATCTCACCCGACGGGCGCTCGCCCGGGCCGCGCTCGTTCCCCTTGCGCTTGCATGGCCGCGCGGGGCCGCCGCGGATTCCGACATGATCGCGCAGATGCGCGACATCGTTGCGAACGAACTGACGCCGACCGCGACGCCGGACCAGCCGGGCGGTCTCGCCGCTGCACTTTATGCCGGCAGCCATGTCGAGTACTTCAATTACGGCTTTGCCGACAGCGCCACGCGAAGGCCGGTCACGCCGGACACGCTGTTCAACCTCGGTTCCCTACGCAAGCCGTTTGAGGCGACGCTGGTTGCGCTCGGCACCCTCCGCGGCGAACTGCGGCTCGACGATCGTCTGGCGAAATATCAGCCGGAGCTCACCGGCGACTATGTTCGCCGCATCACTGTCGGCGAACTCGTCACGCACACCTCAGGCATGCTGCTGCCGACCGATCATCCGCCGTGGCCGAGCGACACGTTTTCCCGCGCGCAGCTCATCGACATGTTCAACAGCTGGAGACCGCAAGCCGGCGAAGCGCCCGGCAAGCAGCGCGTCTACAGCCACGCCGGCTACGTGCTGCTTCAACTCGTGCTCGAGCGCTGTTACGGCGCTCCGATCGCAACCCTGTTTGAACAACACATCCTCAAGCCGATCGGCATGAATGCGACCTCCGTGCCCGAACGCGGCGAGGACAGCCGTGCCGTCATGGACGACGCCTGGATGCAGCTCGCGGTCCAGGGCTACTCGGATCAGGGCATGGCAATCGGCCCCATCGGCAACCAGCAGAGTTATTTTGATTTCCCCGGCACCGGCCAGATGTTTTCTTCGCCGCGAGATCTCGCCGCATTCGTTGCGGCCTGCGTCGATGGGCGGTCGACCGAGCCTCACTTGCGCGAGGCCCTGCGGATGACGCAGCACGAGATTTTCCGCGTCGACGACAAGTTTGGGCAGGGAATGGCCTGGGAGACGGTGCGTCTGCCGGGCGTCACCGTCGTCGACAAGCCGGGTGGGCTCAACAACGCCTCTGGCTATATCGGCCTGGTGCCGGCGCAGCGGATCGGGATCGTCCTGCTCGCCAATCGGGGCGAATATCCGCACGAGATCGCGCGCTACAGGATCCTGCCAGCATTGGCGCATCTGGTGGCATCGCACTGAATCCGCCTAGCGAAAAACAGAAAGCCCCGGCTAAGCCGGGCTTTCCACGCCCAGGTCGGAACGGGAATGCTCAGTACCTGGCAACGACGGGTCCGCCGAACTTATAGTTCACGCCGACGCGCACGATGTTCGATTTGAGATCGACCGAGTGGGTGAAGACGTTGGTCGGAAACGCGCCGCCAAGCAGATTGGTGCTGGTCACGGTGCTGCGTCCGAGGTCGACGTAGAGATATTCCGCCTTGAGCGACCAGCCACCGCCGAAGGCATATTCGGTGCCGACACCTGCGGTCCAGCCCAAGCGTGTCGCGGAACGCGGCCGACTCAGTCGCCGCAGCGAACGTGTCCACGAAGTTGAAAATGCCCTTCACCTCGGCGATCGCCGCACCGCCGGTGGCGTAGAGCAGCCAGGTCGGAGCAGCGAGGAAACCGATGCGGCCGCGGATGGTGGCGAGCCAGTCGGCCGAGACCGACGACGACACGGTGAAGCCGGTCGGTGCGCAGCACGGATAGAGCGCCGAACCCGTCGCACTGCCCTTGAAGCCGAAATAGTTGATATCGCCTTCCAGGCCGAGCACGGCGTTGTTAAGTTGCCAGTTATAGCCGGCGGTAAGACCGCCGGTGACGCTGGAGCTGTTGACACGCTGGGCGCCGACTGCAGCAATCGCGGTAACACTGGTGTCCGCGAAATAGCCGGCGGGATCGAACGCGGTCGAGGTGGCCGGATCGGCGCTGCCCCATTGCCCGCCGACATTGCCGCCGACGTAAAAGCCGGTCCAGTTGTAGGCCGTCGCCATCATTGGCGCCTTGGTGTAGTGCGCCGCGAGGTCGGCCGCCTGCACGGATGCGGAGCCCAAAACAACCGCGGCAACCGCCAGCAAAAACTTCTTCATTCCAGTCTCCTTGCCCCGCGCGATTGATCTCGCGTTTCGAATGCGCGGGCGGAAGTTGTCCGGCGCAGATTGGGCATAGGCTGCCGGTCCCTGGCCGTCTTGGGCTGCGGCGAAGTTCATAGGGACTGTGACGTAGTGTGAGCCGTGCGGCACGCGAACGCGTGACGGGTGTGACTGGAGGGCCACGCGTCATCCCTCCTCCGTGACGCGCGACGCACACCACTGTCGCATCGCGACAACCCGCGCGCGATCCGACGCTCCGCGTCTCAGACCGAACGCGTCAGTCCGCCGTCGACGCGGATGTTCTGTCCCGTGATATAGGCCGCGCCGTCGGACGCCAGGAACGAGATCGTCGCGGCGATCTCCTCGACCTTGCCGTAGCGCCGCATCGGCACGCTGTCGCGGCGTGCATCCAGCTGCGGCAGGCTGTCGATCCAGCCCGGCAGCACATTGTTCATCCGGATGTTGTCGGCGGCATGGGTGTCGGTGAAGATCTTCGTGAAGGCGGCGAGGCCGGCGCGGAACACCGCAGAGGTCGGAAACATCGCGCTCGGCTCGAACGCCCAGGCGGTCGAGATGTTGATGATGGCTCCGCCCTTCTGCGTCTGCATGATCGGCATCACCAGCCGGGTCGGACGGATCACGTTGAGCAGATAGGTGTCGAGGCCGGTGTGCCACTGCTCGTCGGTGATCTCGGTGATCGCCGCCCGGGGCCCATGGCCCGCGCTGTTGACGAGCACGTCGATGCGTCCCCATCGGGCAAGCGCCCCGTCCACAAGCCGCTTCAGATCGTCGTTCGACTTGTTGGAACCGGTGATCCCTAACCCACCGAGCTCGGCTGCCAGCGCCTCGCCCTTGCCGGAAGAAGACAGGATGGCGATGCGAAAGCCGTCGGCTGCGAGCCGGCGCGCAGCCCCTGCCCCCATGCCGCTGCCGCCGGCGGTCACGAGTGCGACCTTCTCTGCTGCCATCTCTGCTGCCATGAGCGATCATCCTTTGTGATATCGTGGAGGCGAGCCGTGGGCCCGGCCTATCATGAGGCCTTCTACCGCCGGACCGGCCGGAAGGTCCACCGTCGAAGGCGACTTGAAAGATGAGCGATTTGGAGATCCGCAATTTGCGCCCCGAGGAGATCGCCATCGCCGTCGACTGGGCCGCGGCCGAGGGCTGGAATCCGGGCCTCTCCGACGCCGCCTGTTTCGCGATCCCGGACGCGAAGGGCTTCTTCGTCGGCGAGATCCACGGCGAGCCGGTCGCGACCGTCTCCTGCGTCAACTACGACGATCGCTTCGCGTTTCTCGGCTTCTACATCGTGCGATCGGGTTTTCGCGACAGAGGCCACGGCCTGCGCATGTGGAACGCGGCGATCGCGCATGCGGGCGCTCGCGTGATCGGCCTCGACGGCGTCGTGGCACAGCAGGACAATTACAGAAAGTCCGGCTTCCAGCTTGCTCACGCCAATGTCCGCTATGGCGGCTTCGTCGCCGCGCCATCGAGGCCGCCCGCCGATGTCGTTGCGCTCGACACGATCCCGCTCGCGCTCGTTGAAGGCGACGATGCAACGGTTTTTCCGGCTCCGCGCAGTGCCTTCCTGCGTGCCTGGATCGGCACATCAGGACATGTCGGGCGCGCGCTGCTGCGCGACGGCAAGCTCGCTGCATGGGGCGTGATCCGGCCGTGCCGGATCGGCCGCAAGATCGGCCCGCTCGTCGCCGACGACCGCGCGGCGGCGGAAGCGATCGTGCAGGCCTTGCTGGAAAGCGCAAACGGCGGCGAGATCTTCCTCGACGTCCCCGCCGTCAATCGCGAGGCGATTGCGCTTGTGGAATCACTCGGGCTGAAGCCGGTGTTCGAGACGGCGCGGATGTACACGGGGCCGATCGCGCCGCTGCGGACCGACCGCGTCTTCGGCGTGACCAGTTTTGAGCTGGGCTAGCTGAGCCGAACTCGCTGCTCAGTAGCAGCGCATGATGTTGACGGTGTGCTCGCCGCCGCCGCGGCCGGGCACAGTGACCTGCTCCGTCGGACAGCTCGGCACGTAGGGCCGGTCTGACGGCACCACGTTGGGCGGGAAGCGATGCGTCCAGTCCCAGGGAACGTCGTACGTATAGGTGTAGCGCACGTCGCTGGAGACGGGTTGGGCGGTCTCGGCGAAAGGCTGGCCGTAGCCAGCATTGTCATAGTAGAACCCGCCGCCGCCCGGCCAGTAGACCCAGGGCGTGTTGCGGCCACGGAACCTGGCGCCCGGCGCAATCGGCGGACGCGCCGCCGGACCGGAAGGCGTGGCGGCATGCGCGACGGTGCCACCGGGCCTGGCAAAACCGACGCTGGGGGCAAGGAGCAGCGCGGCTGCGCTGAGCGAGGCGAGCAACGCCCCAAATGATCTCGACATCATGATACGCACCAACTCGTTTGGCTTCGCGAATAGCGGCTCCCCACCGCACGCTAGGCCGGGCTGTCGCCCACCCGCAAACGTATAATTAATTATTGGTTAAGGCACGGGATGAACAGGGAACAAGCTGCGGCAAGACGCCCGGGATTCCGGCTGATGTCGCTCGTGTTCCCGGGAAACGGACTTCATAACCAGTTGATCGGAGTTGATCGCTTCGGCCGACAACACCCGGAACGCTCCCGCACTGCGGTCGTTGGCTCCCGACACCAGCAAGGAGCATCTCCAATGCAGAACAAATCGAAACTCCTCTGCCTGATCACGGCTTCCCTCGTCGCGGGCACGACGGCCGCCTCGGCCCAGGGCTATGATTGGAACGGATCCCGCGCGGGTTGGGATCGCACCGCCCCCGCTTACCAACCGGTTCAGCCACGCGCGTACTATCCTGATGTGGCCGGACCTTACAGTGCGCTCAACGGCACCAACCATCCCGCGCCGAGCTCGACGCAGGGCGATGTCGGCCCGGAGGGCAACAACAACGGCACCCTGACCGGCGTCTATCGCAGCTGGTAACGCCCGCTCACGATGAGGCCCATCGTCCATCACGGACGATGGGCCTTCGTGCGTCAGCGGCCCTGCTGCTTGCGTAGCCAGTCCAGCATGTCCTGTGGATTTCCGGTGCCCTGCGTCACAATGGCGGTGTTGCCGCCGCTGCGACGATAGACCGTCGTGCGCCCAGGCTCCTTCTCGATCTTGACCTCAGCCTGCGCCGGATCGCCGCTCTGGGTGATGACGGACGTGCCGTTCTCGTCCTGAACCATCGTGGTGTGGCCGTCACCTGACTCGCCGGCTCCGGCCGGCCTCGCTGCCATTGCCATCATGATGCTCATTCCTGCTGCAAGTACGATGAACCTCATATTGCACCTCACCTTCTGATCACCGGCTGAACTGAAATATCGACAGCCAGTTGAAGCGCCCGAATTGTCGCACCGTTCCCGTGTTCATATCGCCGATCTGGAGCAGGAGGGCATTGGTGGAATTGCCGACCTGAGTGATATCGGCGATGTTGCTCACACCCGACTGACCGATCGCCAAATTGGTGGTGCCACCCACCTGGATCACATCGACATAATTTCGCGTGCCGTTCTGGATGATCGTCGCATCGACCGTTCCCGTGCCACCGATCTGGATGACACGCGCAATATTGATGCTGCTGTTCTCCTCGATCGTGACCGGCTGGACGTCGTTGCCGAATTGCACGATCGTTTCGATGCTCACGTTCCGGTTCGTCACGCCGCGCTGGACAGATCCGGCGGATGCCTCGGACGCGACGCTGACGGCGGCGAGCAATGCCGCCAATGCCAGGAGCAGTCTACCGCGTATCATTGCCTTGCCCCCATTGCATTTCTGACGACGCTGAGGTCGCGCCCAACTCAATGGCTATTCTGGACAACAGTCGCCGAGTTGAACGCACCGAACTGGGACAGGAAACTGCTGGTCGACTGGCCGGCCTGGCCGACAAACGCGACATTGTTCACGCCCGCCTGCCCGACCGATGCCGACGTCGTCCCGCCGAATTGCAGGATTCCGGTCGCGTTGTTCGTGCCGTTTTGAGTGACGGTCGCGCTGGTGCTGCTGCCTATCATGAACACGCCGGCCATGTTGAGTTGACTGTTCTGGTTCAGCACGACCGGCGGGCCGCCGAGCGACACGATGGTCTTGATGTCGGCGGTCTGGGCACCGGCCGATCCGGCGCCTATGCAACACAAGGTGAGAAACGCGCCGCAGGCGGCGCCGGAAAAATGTCTCATGACATGCCTCGCGACTGAAAATGGATTTGCGATCAAGGAGTCTGCTGCAAAATCGTCGAGCCGTTCAGGATTCCGAGCTGTCCGACGGCCGCCGCGTTGTTCGCGCCGATCTGGCCGATCAGGCTCGAATTGGAGCCACCGGCCTGGCCGAGTAACGCGGTGTTGGACGCCGTCGCGGTGGTGCCGCCCTGCCCGATCACTGAGGTGTTGACGGTCAGGAGCGAGCCCGTCTGCAGGGTGGTCGCAGTATTGGTGGCGCCGAATTGCATCGTGGTGGCGCTGTTGTTGGTGCCGCCACTCTGCGAGATGAAGGAGTTGTTGGTGGTGCCGAATTGCAGCACGCTGGCCGAGTTGCCGGCCTGGGCATCGACAGCGGTCAGCAAGCCGAACGCGACGATCGTGGCAACGAGATATTTTTGATGCATGACATTTCCTCCGCGAAAGTCGGCGGACAAGCTCTCACCGAGTCGTCCCGCCCGAGGCGGTGCTTTCAAGGATGGCGCGGACGCGCCGCAGATGACGCGTCCGGCCAAACGGGGCTGGCTTAGTGCGCCGTCTGCGAGACGGTGCTGCTGTTGACGCCGAACACGCTGAGCTGTCCGACGGCGGCGGCGTTGTTCTGAAGCGCGGCAGGCCCGAACGAGTTCTGGGTAATCGCGCTGCCGTTGTTGCCGAACGCCACTTGGCCGGTCGTCGCCGAGTTCTGCACGCCAACCTGGTTGACCGTGCTGCCGTTGTTGAGCGAGGCCGCGCTGGTGCCCTGCATCGTGGTCGCGCTGTTGATGATGCCGAGCTGGCTGGTCGACGAGCTGTCGTTGGTGAGGCCCTGCTGCGAGACGCTGGAACCGTTCACGACGCCCACTTGCACCGTGGTCGCAGTGTTGGCGGCCTGCGCGGCGGAGGAGAGGGCGAGCACGGCAACGGAAGCAAAAAACAATTTGCGCATGGAATATCCTTTCTGGCTAAGATCTCTGACTGGGTTCGGATGCCGTCTTGGAGGAGGCCGACATCGCAGGACCGACTTTGAACCGATCGTGCTGCGTGCGACAGACTGCAGTTCATGCTAATCGGTACGGACTAGACGTTGCGCGGCGCCTTGGTGCCTGCGGCACTAGCTGTACGGTTGTCCCGTGCCGGTTCGTGTCGTCTCTTCTTCGCGTCCCATGCTGTCGACCAACCGCACCACCTCGATCGGCGAGCGAAGCTCCAGTTTTCGCATCATCCTGGTGCGATGGACCTTGGCCGTCACTTCGCTCACCCCGAGCCTCGCCGCGATCTGCTTGGCGACGAGACCTTCGGCCATCAACAGCATGATCTCCCGCTCCCTCGCCGTCAGCGTCTCGACGCGCTGGCGCGCTTCGCGCACGCTATCTTCGCGTTCGAGCCGCCTGCGGTCGCGCTCGATGCCGTGCCTGATCGCGTCGAGGATCTCCTGTTCGCGAAAGGGTTTTGGAAGAAACTCGACTGCGCCGCGCTTCATGGCCTCGACCGAGACGCGGACGTCGGAATGGCCGCTGATGAAGACGATCGGGATAAGCACGCCCGTCTCGGCGAGCCGGCGCTGAAGCTCGAGGCCGGTCGGCGCCGTGCCGGGAAAGCGGACGTCGAGCACAAGGCATGAAGGCCCGCCGGAAATAGTCTCCCCGAGAAACTCGTCGGTCGACGCAAACAATTTCACCTGATGCCCGGTCTCCTCGCAGAGACTTCCTATCGCGGTTCGAATCTGGATCTCGTCGTCAATGACATAAACTGTGGCTTGACCTGAACTCATGGAAACGGGCTCCCCGGATTGGGGCTCGATGAACAAGCAACGAGCCATCCATTCTTCTTGCAAGCGAGATCAAGGTGCTCGGATGAATTCGCGGGGATCGAGCGAGTCGCTCCGATCCGCCGCTTCGACGTCTTAGGCCCAACACCCGTTCAAGACGAGTGAAGGTGTTCACACATCGGGTTTCGTGATTGCGGGGATGCGCCCTCGCGACCTGCGGCATCATGGCGAGGCGCGATATCGGCAATGCTGCGATTGGGAATGCGACGACCGGAAACGCGACGATCTGGCGTGGGAACTTCGGTATCGCCGAGTGCGTCATGGCGTCGCCACCCACGTGCCGACTTGAACGCCGGGCGCTGGCCGCTTCGGCCAGAGCAGACGAGACGTTCAGTCAGCTTGTCGAGTTCGATACCGCGCGCGTCATATCGATACGCTCCGTATGCATTTCGGGCAAGTCGTGAAAAATAGCACCCGCGGACTTTACTTCTGGATCATCAAGCGCACCCGACCGTCGCCCCGGCAGCGGCGACACACTGACGATCGCCCGCGTTTTTCAAGATTTACAACCATAGCGGGTTTACAACCATAGCGCGATCTCTGCCTTTGCCGCCAACGATGCCATTTCAAGAGGCGGGTTTTTGATATGCGATTTGTGCCAGTTATTGCCTTGCTCGGAACTGCATGTGGCCTCGCCGCGGTCTACGCCGCGGGGCCGGCCGTCATCACCGACGCGGCCGGGGCCGCGGCGCAGAAGGCGGCCCTTGCCTACGCATCGAGCCAACGGCTGCTCAGACCCGTGGGGCTGGAAGCACGGAGCTTCGGATCGGACGCCCCCGTATTCCGCTTTGCCTCAATCCAGCGCGGCAGCATCGAGCAGACCATCACCGTCACCGGAGCCCTGCAGCCGGTCAAGACGATCGAGGTGGGTTCCCAGCTGTCCGGGCAGCTCGCCCGGGTCTATGTCGATTTCAACGACACGGTCAGCAAGGATCAGCCGCTCGCCCTGATCGATCCGCGCAGCTTTGCGGCCAAGGTCGACGAAGCCCGGGCCTCTCTGGCCGTTGCCAATTCTCTGGTCGACGTCGCACGGGCCAAGCTCGATCGCACCAGGATCGATCTGCAAAACGCAAGGGGTAGCCGGGACGTGCTCGCCGCCAAGCTCGAGAGTGCCCAGGCAGTCAAGAGCTCGGCGCAAAAGACCTTGCAGCGGAAGCAGGCACTCCAGTCGCAAAACGTGGTGGCCACGACGACGGTCGACGACGCGCAGACGGAGTTCACCGCGCGTCTGGCCCAGGAACGCGAGGCCGAGGTTCTGATGTCCCTCAACTCCTATGCAGTGGATGGGGCGCAGGCCGACGTCCGCCGGATCGAGGCGGAATTGCAGCAGGCACGCATGGCCGTGCCGGAAAAGGCGGCCGTTCTCGCTGCGGCCCAGGCCGATCTCGACCGCACCGTGATCCGCTCGCCGATCGATGGCGTCGTCGTCGGCAGGTTCGTCAACGAGGGCCAGACGCTCGCGGTCGGACTGGAATCGCGCACCACGTTCGTGGTCGCGCATCGACTGGAGGACATGGAAATCCACGCGCAGGTCGACGAAGCCGATATCGGACGCATCGCCCCCGACCAGCGCGCGCATTTCACGGTGGATGCCTACCCGGACCGTCGCTTCGAGGCGGTGGTGCGGCAGGTGCGCAAGGCACCGCAGAACCAGCAGCACGTCGTGACCTACACCGTCGTCCTGGCCACCTCCAATCTCGACGGCGCGTTGCTGCCCGGCATGACCGCCCTGGTAAAGATCGTGATCGAGCGGCAGGACGACGTGCTGAAAGTGCCGCTTGCTGCATTGCGCTTCCAGCCCTCGGGCACGCGGCCGGACGCCGCGGCGCGCAGCGCCGTGTGGGCGCGCACCGCCAGCGGCTCACTCCGGCGTATTCCGGTGACCGTCGGCGCGGCCGGCACCGAACAGGTCGCACTCAGGAGCGGAGACCTCGTCGAGGGCAGCCAGGTCGCCGTGGGTCAGGCCATCCGGCCGGCCGGCATGGAATTTCTCGGCATAAGGTTCGGATCATGACGGCCCTCCCGCCCCTCATCAGCCTGCAGTCGGTCTCCAGGACCTATCGCGCCGACGGAGTAGCGGTGACTGCGGTGCGCAATGTCAGCTTCGACATCGAACGAGGCGAGATCGTCGCGGTGATGGGACCCTCGGGCTCCGGAAAATCGACGCTGATGAACATGATCGGGCTGCTCGACCTGCCGAGCGAGGGCGCGCTCTATCTCGAGGGAGCCGACGTCGCCGATCTCTCGGAAGACCACCGGTCGTCCCTGCGCGCCCGCAGCATCGGCTTCGTATTCCAGTCCTACAATCTGCTCGCTCGCCACAATGCGATTGAGAACGTCGCGCTGCCGCTGGTCTATTGCGGCATCAGCCGCAAGGAACGCCTGGCCCGCGCCGAGCAGAGCCTGGAGGCCGTCGGCATGGTGCACCGGGCCCACCACTTCCCGCGACAGCTCTCGGGCGGTGAGCAGCAGCGCGTCGCGATCGCGCGCGCCCTGATCGCCTCCCCGCTGATCGTGCTCGCCGACGAGCCGACCGGCGCGCTCGACAGCCGTACCGGCGCCGAGATACTGGCCCTGTTCGCCGCGCTGAACCGGTCCGGCCAGACCATCGTGATGATCACGCATGACCCCGGCATCGCGACCCAGTGCCGGCGCACGATCCGCCTGCACGACGGCGAGCTCGTCGCTGACGAAACGCTGGTCCCGATCCTGCCGAAACGGAACGCTGCGCCATGACCATGCTCCAGGGCTTTCAAATCGCTTTGCACGCGTTGCGCCTCAATCCGTTGCGCAGCATCCTCACCATGCTCGGCATCGTGATCGGCGTCGCCTCGATCGTGACGGTGTTTGCGATCGGGTCCGGCGCGCAGCTTCGCCTGCAGGAGCAGATCCGCTCGATCGGCGCCAACGTGCTGATGATCAACCCCGGTGCGGTCTACCAGGGCGGCGTGCGCCTCAAGGATGGCAGCAAGCTGACCATGACCGAGAGCGACGTGCAGGCGATCCTCGAGCAGATCCCCGAGATCCAGGCAGCGGCCGGCTCGATTGCAGGAACGGCCCAGGTCATTCACGAGAGCAAGAACTGGAACACGACGATCAACGGGACGACGACCGGGCACTTCATGGTGCGCGACTGGCAGCTTGCGACCGGGCGCTATTTTTCCGGCAGCGAGGAGGCAGGCGCCGGCAAGGTCGTGATCCTCGGCAGCACGGTGGCGCATGAGCTGTTCGCGCCCGGCGAAGACCCGATCGGCGCACAGATCAGGATCATGAAGGTGCCGCTCGAAGTGGTCGGCGTTCTCGATCGCAAGGGACCGGCGCAGGACGACGTCGCCTTCGTGCCGCTCACCACGGCCAAGCTGCGCTTCCTCGGCAGCGCAAGCAACATCAACCGGGATCTCGGTCGCCTATATCATCGCCAAGGTGGCCGCGGACGGACAGATGGCGGGGGCGCGAACGGAGATCGAAAACCTGCTGCGGCAGCGCCACCGCATTCCCGCTGGCCAGGAGGACGACTTCAAGGTCCAGGATCCGGCCGCCGCCATGGAAGCGCAGCAGGGAGCGATCCGCACCGTCGCGCTCCTGCTCGTCGCCATCGCCTCGGTCTCGCTGCTCGTTGGCGGCATCAGCATCATGAACGTCATGATCGTTTCGGTCACCGAGCGCACGCGCGAGATCGGAATCCGCCGCGCGCTTGGCGGGCGGATGCGGGACATCCGTCTTCAGTTTCTCTGCGAGGCCCTCGTGCTCTGCCTGCTCGGCGGCGCGATCGGCGTCGGTGCCGGCGTCACGCTCTCGATGACGGTCGCTCGCATGGCAGGATGGATCACCTCGATCGACGGTCAGGCGATCGGCCTTGCCCTCGCTTTCTCGATCGCGACCGGCCTGATCTTCGGCTTTTATCCCGCCCACAAGGCATCCAAGCTCAGCCCGATCGAGGCACTCAAGACGGAGTGAGAATATGCTGGAGTGTTCGCATCGACCAATGGCCACGGAGGAGCAGTTATGAGTCCGGATCCGAAATATTCGATCACACCAACGCCACGCGAGCGGGACCTGATGACGCTGATCGCCCGCGGAATGCAGAACAAGAACATCGCGTACGAGCTCAAGATCTCGGAGAACACGGTGCGGGCGCATATCGGCAACATCATGCGCAAATACCGCCTTCAGAACCGGACCCAGATCGCGATCATCTTTGCCCTGCAGGCGGCGCCGCCATCGCTTCGCCGCAACCTGGCCAATGGCGGCCGCAATTCCACGACGGCCGCGCCGGCCAAGGCGGTCGCTCAGAATACGCCGGTGCCGACGGCACCGGATTGACCGCTCGGCCACAATCCCTTGCGTCATTTCTGGCGAAACACCCAAGTCCGGGGTCAACGCAACGGCGACAAAATATTTCTCTTTATTAGAATTCGGATTTTTGTTAGGAATTTCTCAACCCGGCCCAAGGAAGAGGGGCGTATCGCGATCGTCACGAACGCGGGCCGGACGGCGGTGGACGTTAGTCACATCGGCGCGAATGGCTTCGCAGGGCGGCTAACCGTGAGCGAAGGCGTCGCGCACACGACCGGTGCGATCGGCGTACGGCAAAATCGTGTGGTCCTGACGCCCGGGGTCTGTGCGTCAAGCGTTGCGGTGATGTGGGTTGCCCAACCGGGCACACGCATCAGCCATCCGCAAGGCGACGGGGGCAATAGTGCATCGCTCCCCGGGGAGAGCACGACATAAGCCGTAAAGCCACTGCGCAGGGAAGGCCGGATGTTGGGCTTCACCTGTATGCCGCTGTGCATTGTTCTTACGACAATCTCGCACAGTGGACCGCGGGTGCCAGCCGGCACCCGGTCTTCCCTGCGCCCTCTTTCATTTTGAGGGTGAGGCGACCAAGCAAAGCTCGGGCGAAATGCGCCGCGAGAGGGCGAAGGTGTGTCTGCCGCTCGGAATGCGAATCGAAGCGCGACGCTGCCAGCCACTCACTCCGTCATTGCGAGCGCAGCGAAGCAATCCAGTCTGCCGCCGGGGAAAGATTCTGGATTGCTTCGCTGCGCTCGCAATAACGATGCTGAAGCAGCGCGTGCCGACACCGCGATCTCGTGCCGCCGGACGCCGCGCAGAGCGGGGCCCCTGTCCTTCTTTACATGGCGCTCCGCTCTTGTAACAAAACCGTCATGCAGCGAAACTAAACGAAGCCGGGGGCCGCGGTTGGCGGCCAAGCCGCCTCGCAGGGAGAGATTTTGATGCGCCGTTCGCTGGTTTTGCTGTCAGCCGGACTGACAGTGTTGTCCGCAGGATTTTCGACCGGACCTGCCTCCGCAGAGAACAACACGCCCCGTAACCTGATCCTGTTCATTCCGGACGGTCTGCGGGCGCTGAAGGTCACGCCTGAGACCGCCCCCGCAATGGCCGAAATCCGCGACAAGGGCGTCAACTTCAAGAATTCGCATTCGCTGTTCCCGACCTTCACCATGGCCAACGGCTCGGCGATGTCGACCGGCCATTATCTCGGCGATACCGGCGTGTTCTCCAATACGATCTGGACCAACTACACCTCGGTACCCGCCGGCGACACCGTGGTCCCCTTCATCGAGAACGACGCCGTGCTTGGCGACATCGACGAGCATTTCAAGGGCGACTACCTCAACGAGGACACGATCCTGAAATTGGCCCGCGACAAGGGCTACAGCACCGCCGCGCTCGGCAAGCATGGTCCGACCTATCAGTTCGACCACACCGACAAGCCCGAAAAGGCCGGCCTGCATTCG